>NZ_JAQGKQ010000105.1 GCF_028290025.1 Cypionkella sp.
CAATAGCCCAAATCCGGCACCCGATAGTACCGAAAACAAAATAACCGACGGTGCTGGATGCATCAGATCTGCCCCAACACGCGATCAAGCCAGCCTGCGAAACCCGTGGCCTTGATGTCCAGCAACGGTGCCAAAACACTGGCCTCTTGCCGCATATCTTTCTTGCGTGGCGGAAGATAACGGTTAACCGGCTTGGTTCCCAAATCGGGCATCAGCGCATAGCCGCCCCGTTCCGCGCTCAACCGACTGACATTGCTATCGGGGTCGGCGAAATCACCGAAATGCCGCGCCCCAGTCGGACAAGACCGCACGCAAGCCGGTTCGCGATCTTCCTCCGGCAGGTTTTCATTGTAAATCCGGTCAACGCACAGCGTACATTTCTTCATCACTCCGGCCGCCGCATCCATCTCACGCGCGCCATAAGGGCAGGCCCAGGCACAAAGACCGCAGCCGATACAGGCATCTTCGTTAACCAAGACAATGCCGTCCTCGGCGCGCTTATAACTCGCGCCGGTTGGGCATACCGTCACGCAAGGCGCATCCTCGCAATGCAGGCAAGAACGCGGAAAATTGATCGTTTGTGCAGCGCCTTCAGCAGGTTGCACGGCGTAGCTGTGAACCCGGTTTAAGAACACCCCAGAAGGCTCTGACCCATATGGGTTTTGGTCCGATAGCGGAGCACCATAGCCCTGATCGTTCCAGCCTTTGCAAGCGGTCACGCAGGCTTGACAGCCAACGCAGGTGTCGAGGTCAATCGCAAGCCCAAGCCGTTTTCCGGTGCTAACTGGTAAACAAGTCATGCCCGCTCCCTCCCCTGTGGCACGACGCGCGGGATCGGCTTGAACATCGGTTCAGCCTGCGCGCGCGGGTCCACCCGCTCAATCCTGACCCGCAAATCAAACCACGCCGCCTGCCCCGTTACCGGATCAGAATTAGACAGCCGCCTGCTATCGCCCTTGTCTGGCAGCAATTCCGAGATCAGATGGTTCAGCAAAAACCCGGTGGTGGCCTCTGATGCGCCCTCATCCAAGGCCCACGCGCCTTTACGTTTACCAATCGCATTCCACGTCCAAACGGTGTTTTCGTTCAGCGCCGCCATATGCGCCACCGGCACGGTGATGCCGCCATTCGGCGAGATCACCCTCGCGTAATCGCCCTCACTAAACCCTTGTTCCGCCCAGATTTTTGTCGGCAAATACAGAAAATTGGTGCCACGGATTTGGCGCAGCCAAGCGTTCTGACTGCCCCAAGAATGGTACATATCCATCGGCCGCTGGGTGATCGCGTGGATCGGATAGCCCCAGCCGGTCGCCTCCAGATCACCAAACGGCGGATACCAGATCGGCAGTGGGTCCATCGCCTGTTTCAGCCGCGCGCGCAGATGATCGGGCGGCTGGATCGGCCCCAAACCCTCGGCGGCCATCTGAAATTTACGCATCGGCTCGGACCAGATCGAAAACAGATAGGGCTGCGGCGTCTCATAAAACGAGGTTTTCACCGCCCAATCCTGATAGGCCATGTTCCACGGCTTATAAAACGCGGCTTCTTCCGGCACATGCGCTTGATAAAACCCGCCGTTTTCGATGTAGCGCGCCAGCTGGTCAGGGTTGGCATCGCCGCGCCCCTCCTGCGTGCCATCGCCGCGATAGCCGATCAGCGGCCCAACGCCGGGCCTGCGAATATGGTTAACGATGTAGTCGGCGTAGTCTTTATACTTCGGCGTGCCATCGGCGTTAACCATTGGTGCCAGCCCCAACCGCGCACCCAAATCCAGCAGCACCGATTGAAACGGTCGCACATCCCGGTCCGGCTCGACCACCGGCCAACGGATGCTATCGCCCGCCGCATCGGGTTCCGAAATCGGGCGATCCAGCAGTGAGATACAGTCGTGCCGCTCAAGATACGTCGTGTCGGGCAGAATAAGGTCGGCATATGCCACCATTTCCGATGCATAGGCGTCAGAATAGATGATACGGGGGATGATATATTCGCCGTCATCGGATTTATCCGTCAACATTTCCATGACCTTAGCGGAATTCATCGAAGAATTCCACGCCATGTTGGCCATATACAAAAACAGCGTATCAATTTTGTAGGGGTCGCCCGCATGGGCATTCGGGATCAGCATATGCATCAGCCCATGCGCCGAAAACGGGTTCTCCCATGTAAACGCTTTGTCGATGCGCACGGGGCTTCCATCTTCCTTCAGCGCCAGATTTTCCGGGCCGCGCACATAGCCTAAATGCGGCCCAGACAACGGTTTTCCCGGCGCGGTGACGAAATGCGGCGTCGGGTGCGCCTCCATCGGTTTCGGATACGGCGGCTTCAGACGGTAGCCACCCGGAACCTCAACCGTGCCCAGAACGATCTGCAACAGATGCAGCGCGCGGGCGGTTTGAAAGCCGTTGGAATGCGCCGAAATCCCGCGCATCGCATGGAAACTGACTGGCCGCCCGGGCATGGTTTCATGGAAATCGCCGCGAAAATCCGTCCAGGATTGCTTAATCTCAATCGCCTGATCGAAAGCCACATGCGCCAGTTCAGCAGCCAAAGCCCTGATCCGCTCAGCCGTAATACCGCAGCGTTCTGCCACTGCTTCGGGCGCATATTCGGCGGACAAATACCGCTCCGCCATATGCTGAAACACCGTGCGGTTGCCCTGATACGTAGCCCCCAGGTCGGGCTGCACGCCCTTGCCATCCCAAGGCGCAGGCGCGCCCGTTCTGCGATCAATTACAAAGGGTTGGCTCTCGGCATTCTTGGCAATCAAGCCCTTTTCCGGGCCATCTTCCATCACCAGCAAAGGCGCGTTGGTGAACTTCGCCAGATACTCCAGATCGACCTTGCCCGCCTCCAGCAAGCAATGGATCAGAGCGAGGATAAGCAAGCCATCGGTGCCAGGCGTGATGCCCAACCAGTCATCGGCAATCGCATTATAGCCGGTGCGAATTGGGTTAACGCCGATCACCCGCGCACCCCGCGCCTTCAGCTTGCCAAGGCCAATCTTGATCGGATTTGAGTCGTGATCTTCCGCCACGCCGAACAGCACGAACAGCTTGGTGCGCTCCCAATCAGGCGCGCCAAACTCCCAAAACGCGCCGCCAATGGTGTAAATCCCGCCCGCCGCCATGTTAACCGAGCAAAACCCGCCATGCGCTGCGTAATTCGGCGTGCCAAACGCCTGCGCCCACCAGCCGGTAAAGCTTTGGCTTTGATCGCGTCCGGTGAAAAACGCCAGCTTCTCGGGTGCGGTTTCCCGCAGCGGTTTCATCCAGGAAACCGCCAGCGCCAAAGCTTCATCCCACGAAATTTCCTCGAACGCCCCCGAGCCACGCGGCCCAACCCGCTTCAACGGCGCGCGCAAACGGCTCGGCGCCGTCACTTGCATAATCCCCGACGCCCCCTTGGCGCACAGCACGCCCTTGTTGATCGGATGGTCGCGATTGCCCTCAATATAGCTGACGCGCCCCTCTTTCAGATGCACGTTTATGCCGCAACGACAGGCGCACATATAACAAGTGGTCTGCCGGATTTCGTCCGAGACCGCAGGCGAGGTGTCAATTTTCGGCTGAATACTCATCACATACCCTTAAATATTGACTTCAATCTGGACGGAAGTTTTTCGCCGAACAACCCCGATTCCACCACGATGTCGCGATAATCGCCGCTTAGCCGGAAAAACTTCCGCCTCAGGCCGCCAAATCGGGAAATAGCCGCGCACATCATAGGCTTACGCCCCGGCCTGCAACAGCGCCAAAGCCTGCGCTGCGATAAAACGTTCCTCCTCGGCAAGCACGATATGCACCGGCACTTCGCCCGCCCAAGCCAAATCATTCACGATCCGCCCACGCACAACCGCATCATTCTCGCCGATGCCGCCGGTGAAAGCGATACCGTCCAGCCCACCCATCGCCGCGATCATGCTCCCTGCATGACGCACCGCCCAATAGCAGAAATGCTCCACCGCAAACGCCGCCTCTGCCGTCCCCGCCGCGTGAAGGCTACGCATGTCGCTTTGCCCGCCCAAACCGAGCAGCCCGCTTTCCCGGTTCAAAATCCGCCCCGCCCCCGCGATGCCGTGCAATTCCGCCAACCGCAGCACTGCGTTGGCGTCAATCGCACCGGAGCGCGTGCCCATCGTCAGGCCGTCCAGCGGCGAATATCCCATCGTCGTTGCAACCGACACGCCATCTTTGATTGCACAAAGCGACGCGCCATTGCCCAAATGCAGCGCCAAAAGCCGCTTTGGCAGCACCCCCCGCGCCGTCAAATTCTGCACCAAACCGCCGTAGCTGATGCCGTGAAAACCATAACGCCGCAGCCCACGCGCCCGCTCCGCCTCGGGCAGCGCATAGGCCACCGCTACTTCGGGGTTCGTGGCGTGAAACGCCGTGTCAAAGCTGACGAACTGCTGCAAATCAGGCGCCAAAGCCTGCAACGCCAAAATCGCCGTCAGATTGCCCGGATTGTGCAAGGGGGCCAGCGGCACGCAAGCCTCAATCCCCGCGATCACCGCCGCAGTCACCCGCGCAGGTTGCACCAAAGCCGCACCACCATGCACCACGCGGTGCGCGGCCGCCGTCAAATCGGCCAGCGCCACACCTTCATCAGCCATCGCCTTGAACATCAACGCCAAAGCCGCCCCATGATCCACCGCAGCACAAACCTGATCAACCGTGCCGAGCTTAAGCCGACCTGCACCACCGATTTCCGTCACCGACCCCGCCAAAACCAGCGCCAGCCCTGCATCAAATACCGCCAGTTTGATCGAGGACGACCCGGCGTTGACGACAAGCAACATCTTACAGCACCGCCCTGATCAGCCCCATCACCGCCAACCCGCCCAGCAGAAGAATGGCGAAGCGACGAAAATCCTGTGGGTCCGTGTTCAGAAAATGCCGTGATCCCAGCCAGTTACCCAAGAACGTCAGCGGCAAGGCGGCCAGAGCTGCCCAAAGCGTGTCCCAAGTCACCAGCCCATGCCACCAATAAAGCGGCCCGGAATAGATATCGAGCAACGGGAAAAACGCGATCAAAGTGGCGCGAAATGTCGCCGCCTGCATTGGCTGTGCTGCAAAGAAAGCCGCCACTGGCAAGCCCCCCATCCCCGGCGCATTTGCCAGCCCCGAAGCGACGCCAGCCACAAGATTGCCCGCCCCCCGCACCTCGGATTTTAGCCGCCAACCCGCCAGCAACACGCCGCACATCAGCAGAATGTAAATCGAAATGGCCGCCCGCGCGGCCTCCTCGCTGATGCCCGTCAGCGCCCATAGCCCCAGAGGCAGGCCCACCGCCGCCCCGGCCAACATCAGCCAGACCCTACGCCAATCCACATCCTTGCCGATGCCGCGCGCCGCTTGCAGGCTCATCGCGGTTTCCAAAATCACCACAACCGCCACGAAATGCAGCGGATTGGTGACGACGCCCGAAGCCGCAATCACCATCGCCGAATAACCAAAGCCGGAATACCCCCGGATGAACGCCGCGACCAGAATGGCGCAGCCCATCCAGATCGAAGCCCCCAGCCCCAGATCAAACGGCATCAAACGACCTGCGGCCGCATATCGCTTGCCGAGATACCCGCCACAGCCACCGGCTTCTTCATCGCATCGCGGCGGAACGGCTCACCCAGTTCTTGGTTAATCATCGCCTCAATCAGCGTGGTCTTGCCCGCCTTCTGATCAATGATCGCCTGCCGCAACGCCGCCGTCAGCTCGTCCATGGTGCGCGCAACCACGCCCTGCAGCCCGCAAGCCTTTGCAATCCCTGCATAAGACACTTGTGTGTCCAGTTCGGTACCAACGAAGTTATCGTCATACCACAAAGTCGAGTTGCGCTTTTCCGCGCCCCATTGGTAATTCCGAAACACCACTTGCGTGATCGCAGGCCATTCGCCCCGGCCAATCGCGGTCAATTCCGTGACCGCAATGCCAAACGCGCCGTCGCCCGAAAAGCCAACCACCGGCACGTCCGGGCAGCCGATTTTTGCGCCAACCACCGCAGGCAGGCCGTAACCACAGGGACCGAACAGCCCCGGTGCAAGATACTTCCGCCCCGCCTCAAACGTCGGGTAAGCGTTGCCAATCGCGCAATTGTTACCGATGTCTGATGAGATAATCGCGTCAGACGGCAGCGCCGCTTGGATCGCCCGCCACGCCATCCGAGGACTCATCCACTCCGGCTTATCCGCGCGAGCGCGCTGATTCCACGTGGTGCCTTCGTCGTCATCTTCGTGATCCATGCTCGACAAAGCCTGCGCCCACGAAGATTTGGTCTGTGCTATTTTGGCTTTACGTTCGCTGCGCGCATGGTCACCTCCGGTAGAGGCCAAACGCGCCAGAACCGCCTCGGCGACCTTTTTAGAGTCGCCGACAATGCCAACAGTCACCTTCTTGGTCAACCCAATCCGATCGGGGTTGATATCCACTTGGATGATCTTGGCCTCCTTAGGCCAATAGTCCAGCGCGTATCCGGGAAGCGTTGAAAACGGATTTAACCGGGTACCCAAACATAATACCACATCTGCCTGAGAAATCAACTCCATTGCCGCCTTGCTGCCATTGTAGCCCAAAGGCCCAGCAAACAGCGGATGCGAGCCCGGAAACGCATCATTGTGCTGATATCCGACACAAACCGGCGCATCCAACCGCTCGGCCAAAGCCATGCTTGCAGGAATAGCGCCGCCCAAGATCACGCCCGCGCCATTCAAAATCACCGGAAACTTCGCGCTCGACAGCAAATCCGCCGCCGCTTGAATAGCCACTTCACCGCCCGAAGGCCGCTCAAATTCCACAATCGCAGGCAGATCAATGTCGATAACTTGCGTCCAGTAATCGCGCGGCATGTTGATCTGCGCCGGCGCACTCGCCCGCTTGGCGTTAATAATCACCCGGTTCAGCACCTCTGCCACCCGAGACGGATCGCGCACTTCTTCCTGATAGGCGACCATATCGGCGAACAGCGCCATCTGCTCAACCTCTTGGAAACCGCCCATCCCAATCGTCTTATTCGCCGCCTGCGGTGTCACCAACAACAGCGGCGAGTGGTTCCAATACGCCGTCTTCACCGCTGTCACAAAGTTGGTAATCCCCGGCCCGTTTTGCGCGATCATCATGCTCATCTTGCCAGTGGCGCGGGTGTAACCGTCCGCCATCATGCCGCCCGAGCCCTCATGCGCGCAGTCCCAAAACGTGATGCCAGCACGCGGAAACAGGTCGGAAATCGGCATGAAAGCCGAGCCGATGATGCCAAACGCGTGCTCAATCCCATGCATTTGCAGCACTTTGACGAAGGCTTCTTCCGTGGTCATCCGCATCGCGCGTCTCCTGAGATCAATGGCTAAACCCGTTCTATCCCCACCGGCAAACCCGGCTTAGGGCCAGAAGCCCACCTGCAGTAAGTCCAGATCAGCGGCAAAGCGAACATGGTGAACGAAACATGAAAATATTAGGTTGGATATTGATATAAAACAACTAAATTCCCGTCCACACGCGGACAATCCTCACGCCCCCCGGATCGCCCGGCCGATCCGCGCAATCCCTTCGGGGATTTTCGCCACCGAAATTGACGAATACCCCAGCCGATAGAAATTTCGTGGAGCCTCTGCCGGATCAAAGAACGCCCGCCCCGGCTCAATCAACACCCCCTCAGCCCGCAACCCCTCGGCCAGGTTTTCCGTATCGACGCCTGCAGGCGCCCGCATCCAGAAACTCGAGCCACCAAAGCCGCCCTGACCGGCCACCGCCAGCCCGTTGTCGCGGATCGCCTCCTCCATCACCTGCCTGCGCCTCCGATACGCATTCCGCATCCGATTGATCAGCGCATCATAATGCCCAAGGCTCAGAAAATACGCCACAGTACGCTGAATATGCCCCGGCGGATGCCGCAGCATCATCAACCGCAGCGCCCGCGCTTCCCGGATAAAACTCGCCGGACCCACCAGATATCCCAACCGCATCCCCGGAAACACCGATTTCGAAAACGACCCCGCATAAATCACCCGCCCCTCACTATCGAGCGACTTCAGCGCCGGAGAAACCGGTTTCAGAAACGACATCTCAAACTCATAATCGTCCTCGACGATCACAAAATCCTCCCGCGACGCCGCTTCCAACAAAGCCAACCGCCGCTCCAAAGGCATCGTCGCGTTGGTCGGGCATTGATGGCTCGCGGTGGTAAAAACCACATCCACCCCCTTCGGCAACCGATCCGGCGGCAACCCGTCGGCATCGACATCCACCGAAATCACCTGCGTCCCCGAAGGCTCCAGAATCCCGCGCAGGCCGCAATAGCCTGGATTTTCCACCGCCGCCCGCCGCCCCGGTCCGAGCAAAGTCGCAACCGTAATCCACAGCGCATTCTGCGCCCCAAGCGTCAACAAAACCTCGTCCTCGCGCGCCGCAATCCCGCGCCTGGGCAGGATCGAACGCAGCAGATGCTCGATCAGTAACGGATCGTCGCGGTCATACATATCGGAAGTCAGCGCCGCGAAATCCTTCCGCCCCAACGCCCGCAAAGCGCACAAACGCCAGTTCTGGTGGTCAAACAAACTCGCATCCGCCTGACCATAGATGAACGGATACTGATAGTTTTCCCAATCCAGCGGCCGCTTTACCGTCGCAAGGTCCGAAAACCGACGGCCCGTCAGCCGCGCAAAATCCACCCCCTCTGCCCGAGGTGCCCGCGCCTGCAACTCCGGCGCGCGCGGTGCGTTTTCGGAGATAAAATAACCAGACCGCCCGCGCGCCATCAGGTAATCGGCGCTGACCAATTCGGCATAGGACAACGTCACCGTGATGCGTGAAATCCCCAGATACTCGGCCAATCCCCGAGACGAGGGCATCTTTTGCCCCGCCCGAAACCGCCCCGACAGCACACTCTCCGTCACCATCTGCCGAATGCGCTGCTGCAACGTGCCACGCGCGGCGGGCGGCAGCACAAAGGCTTCGGCAGGGATCGACATTCTGGCCTCATTCCGGCGGGATCGCTGGACTTATAGGCTCGCGCTGGGGCGGCAAAGTCAAGCGGCGAAAAGAGCCTCCGGCTAACCCGAATGGCGGGCCGCCATTCGGGCTTGGATATTTTAGCAGAGAGGATGACCTTAAGCACAAAGCAAAACTCCGCGCCAACTAAGGCGCGGAGTTGCTCAGATAGCGAAAATCTTAGATAAATCCTAAAGACTCAGCCAAACACCGTGGTCAACGCCTTATCAATCGCCCCGGTGATCTGGTCGATATCATCCGGCGTCGCAATCAGCGCAGGCGACAGGCACAGTGTGTTGTTCAACCCCGGAATGGATCGGTTGGTCATCCCAATAATTACGCCCTGCGCATTGCAGGCAGCGACCACGGCGGCGACCTTTTTCTCATCCATCGGTTCTTTGGTGGCACGATCAGCCACCAGTTCAGCGCCGCAGAACAGCCCCTTGCCGCGCACATCCCCGATAACTCTGTGATTTTCCATCAAGGCGTTAAGGTTATCCATCACCCGCGCACCCATCTTCAGGGTGTTGTCGAGCAGCCCCTCATCCTCGATGATCCGCATGTTTTCCAGTGCCGCCGCAGGCCCCGCCGTGCAGCCGCCGAAGGTTGAAATATCGCGGAAATACGACATGTGATCGCCCGCATCCTTAAACATGTCGAACACGGCTTCTGTCGTCACGGTGCAGGAAATCGCCGCGTAGCCGGAGGCCACGCCTTTCGCCATCGTCACGAAATCCGGTTTGATGCCGTAATGCTGATAGCCGAACCATGTCCCGGTGCGACCGACGCCACAAACCACTTCGTCAATGTGCAGCAAGATGTTGTATTTCTTGCATATTTCCTGAACCCGCTCAAAATATCCGATCGGAGGCGTGATCACTCCACCGCCCGCCGTCACAGGCTCCAGCACCAGCGCGCCAATCGTGTCGGCGCCTTCGCGCAGGATCACTTCTTCAATCGCATCCGCCGCGCGCTCGCCGTAATTCTCAACATCCCACTGCTTGCGATACTCAAGGCAGTGCGGCACCATCACGAAACCGTCAGGATAGGGCCCATATTGCGCCGCCCGCTCCAACTGGCCGCTGGTCGCCAGCGTGCCAATCGTGGTGCCGTGATAGTCGCGCTCACGATACAGAATTTTCCATTTCTTGCCGCCATGATGCTTGTGCGCGATCTGGCGCACCATCTTGTAGACCTTCTCATTCGCCTCAGAACCCGAGTTCGAATAGTAAACCCGTGACATTCCCGGCATTTTCGAGATCAACCGCTCGGCAAACAACGCCCCCGGAATAGACCCTCCAACCCCGGCAAAATAGTTCATTTTCAACAGGGTATCGCGCACCGCATTGGCAATGCTCTCACGCCCGTAGCCCACGTTAACCGTCCAGACCGCACCCGAAACCGCGTCGATATATTCCTTGCCGCGTGCATCCCAGACCCGCAGACCCTTACCCTCAACAATGATCCGAGGGTCCACATCCGGCGACTCGTAGCCCTTATGTTGGCTCAGATGATGCCAAACATGCGCCTTATCGGCCGCCACAACCGCAGAAATATCATTGGCGTTTGTATAGCCTTGCATGGGCCGACCTCACTTTGCACGAACCGCCCGGCGCGGTCTGATTTGTCGCTATATTCCGGGAAACTCCGGCTTCCTCTTATGTCCAGACCAGACGGTGCGATAGGTCCAGCTTCAATATGCGATTAAAAGTAGCCCTGTGCAGGCATCTTAACTAAGCCCCATGCGTCAACGTAGCCCCATGCGTCTCAAAAATGTCTGCTGTCCTGCTACCCGATTGCGCCAAGCCGCAGCTGGCGTTTTCAATGGTACTTGCCACATCCACTGCCGCGATCTTACAACGACAAAGCTTAACAATCTCTGAACCACATAGCCTAAGCCGTTGATTTACATCACAGCGGCAGCTTGTCCACGCGTGAACACCTCACCGCGCAGCGATATGCTCCGCCAGATATTCAGCATCGTGCCAGACCCCCCAGATGAACGGAGACGCCCTCCTAGACAGCCACGGCAGCCCGAGAAAATACAACCCCGGCACCCTCGACACCCCCCGGTCATGCGCCGGACGGCCCTTCTCGTCGAACGCATCAACCTTCAACCAGCCGAAATCCAGCGCGAAACCTGTCGCCCAAATGATCGACGTAATCCCCGCCTTTGCCAGATCCAGCGCCAAAATCGGATGCGTCACACAGTCCGGGTCCGGCCCGATCAGCTTTGCTTCCTCCTCCAGCGGCATATCCAAGCCCTCCGCCGCCGCATAAGCGTCAGCCAAATCCAGCGTGGCGAGATAGTTCGCATCGCCCGCCCGGATATTGCGCGCCAGATCATCTCCGACCGCCAACACGCCATCCTGATACGCGCCAACCCGGCCCAGCAAGGTCATTCCCTGCGCCGCCAGATCGCGGAAATCCACCGTATGCCCTCCGTAAGCGCCCGAAACCGCAATCGTGATGTGCTCGGTTCCCGGAGCCTTCACCTTCGCATCCCACTGCCCCAGCACCCCCAGCCACCAGCAGAAATCGCGACCCCGATAGCCACGCGGCGGCCGATCATGCGGGCCTACCGACAGATAGACCTTCCGCCCCGCCCGGTTGATCTCATCGGCAATCTGCGAGCCCGAAGACCCTGCCCCCACCACCAGCACCGCACCCTCAGGCAACTGCGACGGATTGCGATAAGCGTTGGAATGCATCTGCATGATCCCGGCACTTTGGGGCACCAAAGTCAGCACCAGCGGCTTTTGAAACGGCCCCGTCGCCACCACCACATTGCGCGCCTCTATTCGCCCGGCCGAAGTTTCGGCGACAAAGCCCGCATCGCCGTGCGCCAACGAAGTCACCTCTACTCCACAACGCACCGGCGCTTCGATCTGCGCCGCCACGCCCTCAAAATACGCCACAATCTGATCCCTCGGCGCAAATGCATCCGGGTCCACTTGATCAAAGCTGCGGATCGGGAAACGGTCATGCCACGCCGGGCCATTCGCCACCAACGAGTCCCAACGCTCCGACCGCCAACGCTCGGCAATTCGGTGCCGCTCCAGCACCAGATGCGACACGCCGCGCTCTCGCAACTGCGCGCTCATCGCAAGTCCCGCCTGCCCGCCTCCAATGATCAGCGTTTCAACTTGTTCAGATGGCATTGCGGCACCTCTTTGCGTCACAGCGTGTTTATAGTCAGGGCCAGTCACTCAAGGCCATATCTTCGCTGTATGCCACGCACTCACTCAGGCAAATAAGGATTTCATGCAGCGCTGCTTAGGCTAAACCCAAAGCCTGTTCCCCTATTAGCTTAACCCCCGCCTAACCAAGGCTGAGCAAAACACTGATAGCCCGCAGCGCCGCTTTCGTGGCAAAGCTCTGGTTATGGCCCGGATATATCGTATCATCCCAAAAAGCCCCCAGCCCGCGAGCAACCGCATGAACCAGCATCACAGCCTGACCCCCGCCGCCGAACTGCATGCCAATGTATCGGTTCCGTTCACTCAAGCCCATGCGATGCCGAAATCGGTCTATACCAGTGAGGCTTTTCTGGCGCAGGAACAAAAGCACGTCTTCGCGAAAGATTGGCTCTGTGCGGGTCGCGCCGAAAGCCTGCCCAACCCGGGCGACTATCTGACCATGCAAATCGCTGGAGAGCCGGTGATCGTGCTGCGCGACCGCGAAGGCGAAATCCGCGCCATGTCCAACGTCTGCCGTCACCGGATGTCAACGCTGTTGCAAGGCCGCGGCAATACCCGCTCCATCGTCTGCCCCTACCACGCTTGGACCTATAATCTCGACGGCACTTTGCGCGGCGCGCCTGCAATGGCGCTGAACGAAGGCTTTTGCAAAACCGATATCGCGCTGCCACAAATCCGCTGTGAGGTGTGGCTCGGCTGGATCATGGTCTCGCTAAACCCCGATGCGATTGCCCCAGCTACCGCTTTGAAAGATGTAGAAAATCTGGTCGGCTATCTCGATATGTCAACCTATACCGAGACCTTCCGAGAGGAGTTCCGCTGGGCGACCAACTGGAAGGTTCTCGCCGAGAATTTCATGGAATCCTACCACCTGCCGGTTTGCCATGCGGGCACGATTGGCGGCTCTTGCGATCTGAACTTGATGACCTGCCCGGAAGGCACCGAGGCATTTAACTACCATTGGATCGTCAAAAATGACACCGTGCCGCTGGCTCTGGCGCATCCGACAAACACCACTTTGCAAGGTGATCAACGCCGCATCACCTGGCTTTTGGCGATTTACCCATCGCTTTTGATCACCCTGACGCCGGGTTATTTCTGGTATCTGTCGCTGACCCCCGACGGCCCCGGCCATGTCAACGTGCTGTTCGGTGGCGGTATGTCCGCCGATTGGATGGCCGATCCTGACGCGCAAAGCAATCTTGCCACGGTCAAGGCTCTGCTGGATGACGTCAATATCGAAGACAAAGGCTGCACCGAGAAAGTCTATCGCGGCCTGCTTTCCGGCATGGCAACTCCCGGTCCGCTGAGCCATCTGGAACGGCCCAATTTTGAATTCGCGCAATATCTCGCCAGCCGCATCCCGGCTTAAAGTCCGACAGGAAACCGCAATGACCATCACCCGCTACCGCAAGTTCAACACCAAAGTCACCTACCCCGAGCAAAACCTCGACAATGATCTCTGCCATCTGGTCGCCACCCACGGCGGCACCACTCTGTATTTCCGCGGCGCCTGCCCGCAAGATCTTGACACAGCCCAGAACCTCGGCAGCCACGACCCCGCCGAGCAAACCCATAAAGTTATGAGCAATATCAAGCAAATGATCGAAGAAGCCGGTGGCCGCATGGAGCATCTGGTCAAGCTCGTCGTCTACCTAACCGACGTGCGCCACCGCGAACCGGTCTATCGCGTGATGGGCGAATACATCAAAGGCGTGCATCCGGTTTGCACCGGTTTGACCGTGGTGGCCCTAGCCCGCCCGGATTGGCTGGTAGAGATTGACGCCACCGCCGTCATCCCGGACTAAATGCCTAAAACTTACTTAAAACTTTTCATCTATTCCTAAATATCCCACAGGGGTCCGGGGGTGTGAAACCCCCGGCGGCCAACCCAAAAGGACGACAATGACCTTCTCCCTCATCGCTCGCTGCGCCAAAACCGGCCAATTCGGCATCGTGATCTCGTCCTCCTCCCCCGCCGTCGCTGCGCGCTGCGCCCACACCCGTGCAGGCGTTGGAGCGGTGGCAAGCCAAAACATTACCGACCCCGCGTTGGGGCCGCTGCTGCTCGGTGAATTGGCCAAAGCCAAGGCCGCTGATCAGGCATTGAGCGAAGTCATCCAAAATCGGCAACATATTGATTACAGGCAACTCCTGGTCATTGATGCGACCGGCAAAACCGCGATCCATTCCGGCACACAAGTCCTTGGCACTTGGGCTGCGGCGCAGGGTATCGACTGTGCGGCGGGTGGCAATCTTCTCGCCAACCCCCGCGTCCCCCAAGCCATGATCAGCGCGTTTCAGTCCACTCAAGGCCACCTCGGCGACCGCCTCATCGCAGCCCTCACCGCAGGTCTGGCGGCTGGCGGCGAGGCTGGCCCGGTGCATTCCGCAGGCATGAAAATCTCCGATAAACTCGACTGGCCCTTGGTTGATCTACGCATTGATTGGTCCGACACCCCCATTCAAGACCTTGAAATCGCTTGGGCAATTTACCGCCCGCAAATGGCCGCTTACGTGCAACGCGCCCAAGACCCGACGCAAGCGCCGTCCTACGGCGTGCCCGGTGACGAATAGGATTTGCACATCGCGCGCAAATGCTTAGGCTAGCCCTAACCAAAGCCCGGAGCTGCCTACGATGCCGCTACGCTTCACGCTGCGCCAGTTGGAATATCTTGTCGCAGTCGGTGAGTGCGGCTCAATCGCGTTGGCGGCTGAAAAGGTTAACGTCTCCAGCCCCTCGATCTCGGCGGCGATCTCGCAGCTTGAGGCTGAGTTTGGCTTGGCCCTTTTCGTGCGCAAACACGCGCATGGCCTGTCGCTGACGCAAGGTGGGCGGCAATTCGTCGCCCAAGCAAGCCAAGTGTTGACCGAGGCCAGCAAGCTGAATGAACTCGCCAATCAGATCACCGGCAAGGTGCGCGGTCCGCTCTCCGTCGGCTGTCTTGTGACTTTCGCCCAGATGGTTTTGCCGCAACTGCGCTATAGCTTTGTGCAGGCTTTCCCAGAGGTTGATTTCACCCAAATTGAGCTGAACCAAGTTGAAATCTTCGCGGCCCTGCGCAGCGCCTCGCTTGATATTGCCCTTACCTATGATCTTGATATTCCAGCCGACCTTAGTTTCCTCCCGCTGGTCACCCTGCCGCCCTATGCGGTCATGCCGCCCAACCATCCGCTTGCGCAGCGCGATCAAGTCACTCCGCGAGAACTTGCCGAATATCCAATGATCCTGCTGGATTTGCCGCTGTCGTCCGATTACTTCCTGTCGCATTTCGCTGCCATAAATCTGCGCCCCAACATAGTAGAGCGCACCCGCGATATGGGCGTCATGCAATCCATGGTGGCGAATGGTTTTGGCTATTCCATCGCTAATATTCGCCCGTTGACCGATGCTGCCCCCGATGGCCGTCGCCTGCGCTACATCCCGTTGACAGGCCCGGTGCGCCCGATGAAATTGGGCCTTGCCTTGGCCGCGGGTGCCGGCATTTCGTTAACCGTTCGGGCTTTCATTGACCACGCCCGCGCTGAAATTACGCTGAACTCCACCCCCGGGCTGCACCTGACAGTGCCGCGCACGGGTTAAAATTTTCCACGCCGACCAAGGCGCTGCCTAAGTCACGCTTCATTTTTGCATCCTTTACGCAAAGGCCAAGCCTGCCAAGGTGAAGCCACTTCACCCGAAAGGCCGGACCATGCGCGATCCTCGCTATGACATTCTTTTTGAGCCGCAAAAGATCGGCCCGCTGATCGCGAAAAACCGCTTTTGCCAAGTGCCGCACTGCAATGGTGCGGGCTACCGCGACCCTTCGGCAGCGGCCGCGATGCGCGGGATTAAGGCCGAGGGCGGCTGGGGCGTGATCTTCACCGAGCAGACCGAAATGCACCACAGCTCTGAAATCACGCCGTTCATTGAACTGCGGCTCTGGGAAGATCAGGACATTCCGGCGATTGCCAAGATGGCGCAAGCGATGAAAACCCATGGCGGGCTTGCGGGGATTCAGCTGGCATATTCCGGCATCAACGGCCCAAATTTCTTCACCAAAGAGGTGCCGATGGCGGTATCGCCCGGCCCGATTCGCACCTTTACCAATGATCCGGTGCAAGCGCGGGGTCTGGACAAGACCGACATCAAAAACCTGCGCCGTTGGTTCGTAAATGCAGCGAAACGCAGCCAAATCGCGGGCTTCGATCTCATCTGCCTCTATGGCGCGCACGGCTTTGGCATCTTTCAGCATTTCCTCTCCCGCGCCACCAATCAGCGCAGCGATGAATATGGCGGCAGCCTTGAAAATCGCTCACGTTTCGCCCGCGAAGTGCTTTCCGACATGCGCGAGGCGGTGGGCGATACAATGGCCTTAACCATGCGGGTCAGCCTCGACGAACAGATTGGAAAGCTCGGCTTTTCCAATGCCGAGTTGCGCGATTTCATCGCGATGAACGGCGATTTGCCCGACCTGTGGGATCTCGCGCAAGGCTCATGGGAGGATTGCTCCGGCCCGTCCCGCTTCAAGGAAGAAGCCGCGCAAGAAACTCTTGTGCAAGGCATCCGCGAACTCACCAACCGCCCCGTCGTGGGCGTTGGTCGCTTTACCAGCCCCGATGTGATGGCGAAAATGATCCGTCAGGGCACGCTCGATTTCATTGGCTGTGCGCGGCCCTCAATCGCCGATCCGTTCCTGCCGAAAAAGATCGAGGAAGGCCGGATTGAAGACATTCGCGAATGCATCGGCTGCAACATCTGCGTCACCGGCGACATGACGCAAAGCATTTCGCGCTGCACGCAAAACCCGACTTTCATGGAGGAATGGCGCAAGGGTTGGCATCCTGAAAAGATGAACGCCAAGGGTCCAAGTGAAAACGTGCTGATCGTGGGCGCCGGTCCGGCGGGTCTGGAGGCCGCCCGCGCCCTCAGCTTGCGCGGCTATGATGTGGCTTTGGCCGAGGCTGGCACTGTCCTTGGTGGCCGCGTCGCCAAAGAACGTCTGCTGCCCGGTCTGTCGGCTTGGGGTCGCGTCGCCGATTACCGCGCCTATCAGATCAGCCAGCGCCCGAACGTGCAGACCTATTTTGACAGCCACCTCACTGCCGCCGATATCCTTGATTTCGGTTTTCAACACGTCGCCATCGCAACCGGGGCGCTGTGGCGTGCCGATGGCGTGGCGCGGATGCATGTGGAACAGATACCCGGCACCGGCCCCGAAA
>NZ_JAQGKQ010000046.1 GCF_028290025.1 Cypionkella sp.
GCCGGCTTCTAATGGGTCATCCGATTCGACCAGAACCAGCCGCGCTTCACCGCCGTTGAAAAGATGGGTAAACAGCGTCGCGAAGTTGGCGTTAACCTGTTCAAACGCTGTCAGCAGGCGTTCGCGCCCCTCGCGATTTAGGCCAGCGATACCGGAGCGAAGCTTTTTGATCGCTTCTTCGAGGTCGAGTTTCTCTTGCGCCAACGCGTCGTATTCATCGGACACCGACTTCGCGTCTTCCTCGGCGCGAAGGTTGACGGCGCCCAAAGCCTCGCGTTGCCGTTTCAGGCGCTGCACATCGGTGTCGAGAGTTTCTGCGTCCGGCATCTTGTCGGGATCGACCTTCAGCGTGTCGAGCAGTTGATCGGGAGTGGCACCCTGTTCCTCGGCGATACGTTCTGCGGCGAGATTAACCGATTCGCGGGCGGCTTCGGTGCGGGCCTCGGCGCGAGCGCGAGATTCACGGGCTTCGCCGGCCAGCTTTTCGCCCTCACGTTCGGTATCGCGGGCATTGCGGAGCGCGGCCTCGGCGAAGGAAAGCGCATTGGCGGCGATGGTGCGACGGGCCTCGGCCTCGCTGATCGCATCGCCGAGTTCTTCACGCTTGATGGCGATTTCTTCGGGCGCGGCAGAGGCATCGGCAAGCTCTTCCTGCGTCTCGGCGCGGCGCTCGGCCAGCTCGGCGATACGTTTTGCGGCGGTGTCCAGGCGGTGTTTCCAGCCCGAGAGTTCCTTGACCGCTTCTTGACGGCGCCGCACGCGGGCTTCGCCTTCGCGGCGCAGTTCGTCATGCGCAGAACGTCGCGACATCATGGTGATGCGGGCGGCTTCGACGGTGAGTTTCGCAGCCTCCACGCCTTCGCGGGCGGAGTCGAGATCGGGGAGATCTTCTTCGGCGGCGATGGCGGATTCCAGACGCTCGCGGGCCTCGGAAACCTCAGCTTGATAGCGTTCGATCGACAGTCGGGCAGCGTCTAACTTGCCACCGGAAATCGATTTATCGGCCTCGGCACGGGCGGCCATACGGTTGGCTTCCGATACGCGTGTGTCGGCGACGCGACGGGCATCCCGCGCGATCTGGTCGGCGCGGGACAGTTCCGCCAAGCGGTTTTGCAACTGTGCATGTGCCTGTGAAGCACCTTCGGCGCGGGCGGTTATTTCTTCAAGATCGCGCTTTAATGCGGTCAGACGATTTAGTTGTTGCAGGCGCAGGGCGGCGGCAGAGGGGGCATCTTCGGCCCCGGCGCGGAAGCCGTCCCAGCGCCAAAGATCGCCTTCGCGGGAAACGAGGCGCTGACCGGGTTGCAGATCGGTTTGCAAGCGGGGGCCATCGGCGCGGTCAATGAGGCCGATTTGAGCCATCCGACGCGAGAGAACATCGGGGGCTTGCACGTGGTTTGACAGCGCGACGCTGGCAGCGGGCAGGGGCTGCGAAGTGGCGTAGTCGGGCAGCGCGACCCAGCCGGAGCGTTTGTCGCCTGCGACCTCGGGCGCGCGCAAATCGTCAGCGAGGGCCGCGCCGATAGCCTTTTCCAAGCCGGGTTCGACCACCAGCAGATCCAGCAGTTGGTGGCCCGCTTGGGCTTCGCGCTGGACCAGGCGGGTCAGGGCCGCGACTTCGGCGCGCAGGGCATTGGCCTCACCCTCGGCCTCGGATTTGGCGGCGCGGGCTTCGGCTTCACGGCGTTGAACTTCACCGCGCGCATCTTCGGCGACAAGTAGCGCCTCTTCGGCAGCTTCGGCAGCCTCGGTTGCGGAAATCTGGGATTCTTCTGCGGTCTCAAAGGCTTCGGCTGCGGTTTCCAGTGCGGATGCTGCGGTTGTAACCGCTTCTGCCGCGCGCGCCGCTTCGGTTTCGGCCTTTTGCAGAGCGGTTTTGGTGTCAGCCAACATGCGTTGCACCGACTGGTGACGGGCTGCCAGACGTGCGGCATCCTCGGTGGCTTGCGACAGCACGCCTTCGCGATCGGTCAGCACCGCCGACGCTTCGCGCGCCAGTTCTGAGGCTTCGGTCAGCCGATCTTCGTGGCCGTCGTGCAGCCGCAACAGCTGTTCAATTTCCCATTCGAGACGGCCGATAACCTCGCCTGCATCTCGGTTCAGGCTGGCTTCCCGCTCGGCATCGCGGTCGAGTTCGGCGATGCGGTTGCGCAGGGTTTCGATCATCGCGCGGGCGCGGGCTTCCTGGTCGCCAAGCTGGTCGCGCTGTAGCATCAGGCGTTGCAGGATGGCGGCAGCGATAGCCGCTTCTTCGCGCAAGGGCGGCAGCGCATCTTCGGCGGTCTCACGCTGTTTGGCGGCGAGACGGGCGGCGGCTTCGGCTTGTGCGGCTTGGGTTAAGCGCTGGCGCAGCAGGCCATCAGCCTCGGCGCGCGCAAGTTCGGCCTCACGCCAGCGACGATACAAAAGCTGCCCCTCTGCGCGGCGAAGTTCCTCGCCGATTTCACGGTAGCGGGCCGCTTGTTTGGCTTGCCGGGTCAGTTGTGAGAGCTGCTGCGCCATCGATTCCAGCACATCATCGACGCGCAGAAGGTTGGTTTCGGCACCGGTGAGCTTCAGTTCAGCTTCATGCCGACGTGCATAAAGGCCAGAAATTCCGGCGGCTTCTTCCAAAATGCGGCGGCGGGCTTTTGGCTTGGCGTTGATCAGTTCGGAAATCTGGCCCTGGCGCACCAAAGCGGGCGAGTGCGACCCGGTGGAAGCATCGGCAAACAGCATTTGCACATCGCGGGCGCGCAGATCTTTGGTGTTCAGCTTATAGGCCGAACCGGCATCGCGGGTGATACGGCGGGTGATTTCAATCGTATCGGAATCGTTAAAGCCCGAGGGTGCGAGCCGGTCGGAATTGTCCAGCACCAGTGCGACCTCGGCAAAATGCCGCGCGCCGCGGGTGGCGGCGCCGTTGAAAATTACATCCTCCATGCCGCCGCCACGCATCGCAGAAGCGCGGTTTTCGCCCATCACCCAGCGCATCGCTTCCAAGAGATTGGACTTGCCGCAACCGTTCGGCCCGACCACCCCGGTCAGCCCGTCATGGATGACCAGATCGGTCGGATCCACAAAGCTTTTGAAGCCATTCAGCCGCAGCTTGGTAAAGCGCAAATCGGTATGTCCTGATTCCGTTGGAGCGGTATGATTACGGCGCAGCAGAGCTTAGTCAACGTAAGGTCGCAGGATATGGGCTGCGATTGGCGATTATCCCCAAGATATTGACGTGATTGTTGGCAGCAACCGTCGAAGCCTCCGGCGGGAATATTTAAGTCAGTATGAAACTGATCGCGTGGTTTTGCATTGGTAGCTGGGCAGAATGTTGAGTTGCCGAGCCAGCCCACGAAAGGAGCTTGCGAATGACCCCACCTTATTCTGGGCATTGCCTATGTGGTGCGACACGATTTCGATGCACTGCGGCACCGATCTGGCAAAGCCATTGCCATTGCGAAAGCTGTCGGCGCGCGTGTTCTTCGGCATTCACTTCGTTCTTTGGCGTTGCCGATGGCGCTTGGAAATGGACGGGCGCCACCCCTGCAACTTATGCGTCATCGCCCGGTGTTTGGCGGGATTTCTGTGCGGCTTGCGGCGCGCAAGTGGCGTATCGGTCGGAACGGTTTCCGGGTGAGATTCATTTTTATGCGGCATTGCTGGATGACCCCAGCATTTATGCGCCTGAGGAGCATGTTTTCATTGCTGAAAAGCTGCCGTGGATACATTTGGCCGATGGATTGCCTCAGCGATGATGCCAAGAAGCTAGGCGAGGTGCGGGCGGAAGACGGCAACGATTTCTTCGTAGACCTTGCGTTTGAACGGCACCATGGAGGCGATCAGTTCGTCGGCACCGATCCAGCGCCATTTTGAAAACTCGGGGTGATCGGAGGTGATGTTGACCTGAGCGTCCGTCCCCAAATAGCGGAACAGAAACCATTTTTGCCGCTGGCCGCGATATTTGCCGCCCCAGACTTTGCCCAACAATTCGGGCGGCAAATCGTAGGTCACCCAATCGTCGGTCTTGGCAATAAACTCCACCAGATCAGCGGTGACGCCGGTTTCTTCCCACAACTCTCGCAAGGCGGCCGCGCGGGGCTTTTCGCCGTCATCAATGCCACCCTGCGGCATTTGCCAAGCGGGCACCGGATTATCCAAACGCTGACCGGCAAAGATCAGGCCAGCCGCGTTGATCAACACGACGCCGACGCAGGGGCGGTAGGGCAGGGTTTGGGGATCGACGGTCATGGGAATTATCCAAAAATTTGCCGCGCTAAAGCTGAGACTTAGCGCGGCAAAGGGTTGCATCTGTCGATGGGTTACGGTGTTGGCGCGACTGCGTTCAAGCCGCGCAGAATATCCACCGCATAGGCCAGCTGATAATCTTCATCGCGCAGCTTGGCGGCTTCTTCGGTGCGCGCACGCTCATCCTCTAACTGCTTTTTCTCATCGTCGGTCATAGAATCATTGGTGATCGCACCGCGCAGAGACGCTTCTGTGCGCTGCTTGATTTGATCGTCCGCTGCCTTCGCCTCGGTGCCTTCGGCTTCTGGATCAACAATGGGCTGGTTCACCACGATATCTGGCATCACGCCCAAAGACTGGATGGAGCGGCCCGACGGGGTGTAATAGCGCGCGGTGGTCAGACGCATAGCACCCTCACCTTTGAGCGGGATCAGCGTTTGTACCGAGCCCTTACCGAAGCTGCGAGTACCGACAACAATCGCCCGACGGTGATCTTGCAGCGCGCCTGCCACGATCTCTGAAGCTGAAGCCGAGCCACCGTTGATCAACACCACGAGGGGTTTGCCGACCGCCAAATCACCCGGCGTCGCATTCTCACGCGAGCTGTCTTCAGCGTTGCGACCCCGGGTCGAGACGATTTCGCCTTCGTTCAAGAACGCATCCGAGGTGAGGATCGCTTGTTTCAGCAAGCCACCGGGATTGTTGCGCAGATCAATCACGAAGCCATTGATTTTATCCATGCCGCCAGCTTCTTCCGCCAGCTTTTTGATGCCGTCCTGGATACCCGGATAGGTTTGGTCATTGAACGACGAAACCCGCATCACGCCGATGTTGCCGACCAAGCGCGATTTAACAGCCGCGACTTTAATGGTGTCGCGGATGATGGAAACGTCAAACGGCTCTTTTACACCTTCGCGCACTACCGAGATCAGAATTTCCGATCCGATCGGGCCGCGCATCTTATCAACGGCTTCGTCCAGCGTCAGACCCTGGACATTTTCACCGTCGACCGAAGTGATGAAGTCACCCGGTTTGATGCCCGCTTTATCCGCAGGCGTGCCATCCATCGGCGAGACGACTTTGATATAGCCTTCTTCCATCGTGACTTCGATGCCAAGCCCGCCAAACTCACCGCGCGTCTGGGTGTTCATATCGTCAAAAGCTTTGGCATTAAGATAACTGGAATGCGGGTCAAGCGAGGTCAACATGCCGTTGATCGCGGCTTCAACCAGCAATTTGCTGTCCACATCTTCGACATATTGCGCGCGGATGCGTTCAAAAATATCGCCGAACAGGTCGAGCTGTTCATAGACCGAGGCGTTTTTCGTCGCATCTTGCGCGATCAGCGGGCCGGCCACCTGCGTCGTCAAAACGCCGCCTGCAATCGAGCCGCACAGTGCCGCGATAATCATTTTCTTCATCGGCTCGTCCTATTCCTCTGCTTTGGCCGTTGCCGCGAACCACTGCATCGGGTCCACTGGTTTCGCACCTTGCCTCATCTCTATGTAAAGCGTTTCCGTCTCGCGTCCGCCACTGCCTTCTTTAGCTGGCGCGAGAAGATCGCCACTTCCCGCCGCAGCTCCACCCATCAAGCCGAGTGCCGCGCCCTTCGCAATCACTTCGCCCACTTCGCCATACACCTGATCGAGCCCGCCCAGAACCAAAAGATAGCCACCGCCGGGCTCTATAATCATCACGTTTCCGTAGTCGAGCAAGGGTCCACGATACCGGATGGTCGCAGCCCAAGGGCTGGTGACGAGGGCAGCGGGGCGGGTGGCCAACGTCATGCCGGGGCGAGCGACACCGCGCACATCGGTTTCATTGGGTTTCAGTAGCAAGGTTCCGAGGGCGGGCAGATCAAGTTTGCCTTGCTGATCGGCAAATGTGGCATTGCCAGTGTCGTCCAAGGCGAGGCCCGCAGCAAAGGCTTCCAGCGTGTCGGCGGACTCGAGCAGGCCCTTCAGCACATCAGGGTCTTCGGTGAAACGTTTCGGGAGTTTGGTGCGGTCTGATATGGCTTGGCTTAGATCAGAGCGCGCGACTTGCGCCGCTGCGAGACCTTGGCCCAAAGTGTCGCCCGCAGCTTTTTGCAAGCGGCGCAGGTCGGAGAGTTCCTGCAATTGCCCTTTCAGATCATTGACTTCGGCCTGCAATGCCGGCGTCACGTCGGCGAGCATCATGCCTGAGCGCACGGTGCCCAAAGGCCCGGTTGGGTGAAGCAAGAGCAGTGGACCCGGTTCAGCATCAATGCGCGACAGTACGCCCAAAAGTTGCGCAATCCGGTCGCGTTTGGTTTGAAATTGCAGGGTGAGGGCGGTTTCGCGCAGTTCCGCTTGCCGCAGGGCTTCGCGCAATGCCGCGAGCCCTTCCTCGTAAGCCTTGATGGTTTGGGTTAATGCGGCCACGCGATCCTTCGCACCTTCGGCAGCTTGCAATGCAGCTACGGCTTGCTGCAATTCGGCACTCGCCCGCGCCGCATCTTCGGCCACGCCGGATACGGCCGCCGAGGCGGTCAGCACCACAAGCAAGGCGGCTTTGAGCATCATGCCAGCATAAGGCTCCGCCCGGTCATCTCGGGTGGTTGCGGCAAATCCATCAGCGCCAGAATCGTTGGCGCGAGGTCGCCGAGCCGTCCACCATCGCGCAACGCCGCCCCCACGGGCCCGCCGACCAGCACAACTGGCACCGGATTGACCGTATGGGAGGTGTGTGGCCCGCCTGTTATCGGATCAATCATCATCTCGCAGTTGCCATGATCGGCGGTGACAATCATCGCGCCGCCCGCAGCCTCCAGCGCCACCAAAGCGCGGCCGAGGCCAATATCTACCGCCTCACATGCCTTGATCGCCGCCGTAAGACTGCCAGTATGACCGACCATATCGGGGTTGGCGAAGTTGACCACGATCAGATCGTATCCCTTCTCAATCGCCATCACGAGGTTATCGGACACCTCCACCGAGGACATTTCGGGCTGCAAATCATAGGTCGCCACTTTGGGCGATTTCGGCATAGCGCGGTCTTCGCCTTCAAACGGAGCCTCTCGACCGCCATTCAGAAAGAACGTGACATGCGGGTATTTCTCGGTTTCGGCGAGGCGAAACTGCGTGCGCCCTTGCATCGCCACCCATTCGCCCAAAGTGTTGGAAATGCTACGCTTTGGGTAAGCCGTTGCCATGTAAAGGTTATGATCTTCGGAATACTCCACCATCCCCAACATCGATGCCCAAACCGGGCGATCCCCGGTGGCAAAGCCCGCAAAGCCCGGAGCCGCCAGCGCGCCTAAAATCTCCCGCGAGCGATCCGAGCGGAAGTTCAGGCAGAACACGCCGTCGCCATCAATCGCACCCTGATAACCGTCGATGACTGTGGGCGCGATGAATTCGTCCATCTCACCCTTGGCATAAGATTGCGCCACCGCCTGTGCGGGGGTCTCGGCGTGCTCGCCATTGCCCATCATCATCGCATCATAGGCGCGCTGCACCCGCTCCCACCGATTGTCACGATCCATCGCCCAATACCGCCCGATCACCGTGGCGACTTTCGCGCCCGCTGGCAGTTGCACCATCAGCATGTCGATGAACTCGGCAGCGGATGAGGGCGACACATCGCGGCCATCGGTGATTGCGTGCAAGGCCACCGGAACGCCCAGCGCGGTAATGGTCCGGCAGGCGGCAATCACATGGGTGATATGGCCGTGCACGCCGCCATCCGAAACCATGCCGATCAGATGCGCGGTGCCGCCCGAGGCTTTCATTTTCGCGACAAAATCTAGTAGCGAGGGATTGGTGGCAAAGCTGCCATCCTCTACCGCGAGATCAATCGCACCCAGATCCATCGCGACGACCCGACCCGCGCCGATATTGGTGTGGCCGACTTCCGAATTGCCCATCTGCCCGGTTGGCAGCCCGACATCCGGGCCAAAGGTGATCAGCGTCGAGTGCGGACACGTCGCCCAAATCCGATTGAAGTTCGGCACATTGGCCTGCGCAGGCGCGCTGGAGGTCGGATCGGCATTGATCCCCCAGCCATCCAGAATGCACAGAACAATGGGTTTGCGGGACATGAAGCGGCCTTTCCAATGCGTCAGACGCTTCTAGCGTTGCGGGGGGCGCAGAGCAACGGTTGCGCAGGGTTCGGGTTAGAGCGGATCACCGAGGACTGGGATTGTGGCACCTTCGGTGAGGCGTCCTGCGATATTGATCGTCTCGTTGCACAGGAAATTGGTATCAGTTTCATAGATATGCCGGACGCCAGCGAGGATCGGGTCGTGGGTTGAGGGACGCAGCGCGCAATAGGCAGCACCGTAAAGCGGCCAAATTTGAGTAAACAACCCAGCCTTATCGCCACGTTTCAGCACGTTCAGGAGCAAAATTGCGGTGCAGCCTTCAAATCCCGGCGCGCTGTCCATCCCTGCCCTTAGTTCAACAACTTCGGACGGATACTTAACTTCGCCCTCCGGAAATATCCCGTCGCGCTTACCGATCACATCCATCAGCGCGGCGAAGTGCTGCTCAACTGCATCGCCCCGGTCGGCTTGCGCCACCGCATATAATTCATCCCGCCGCATGGAACGCGCAATCCGCAGCAGTGGCGCGGCAATCTCGGCGGGTTTCCGCGTCTGGCAGTCTGCATCGGTGGGCGGTGTTTGCAATGTGAGCGTAGCCAATTCGGCGGTCCTTCGCAGCCCGTTCGCCACGGCCGCCCGCAAAGTTGTCGGCCAATCGCGCAAGAACTTGCAAGCGTGTTCCCAAGCCTCAACCAACAACCCGGAAACCTGCCGCCGCTGCAAAACATCGGCCAGCAGGACCACAACGGCCAATTCAAAGCCCTCGGCTTGGGTGATCGCAATCGTCTCCAGCCCGTCCAGCAGAGCCAAAGTCTCCTCACGCTGAAACCGAAAGCCATCGTCGCGCAACTGGGCAAATGCCTCACCCGTCTCGCGCAGCGTCAACCCCGATGCCTCGGCCACCGCCGCCAAATGCTGCGCCAGCAAAGGTTTCACATGATGCACAAGATCGCTGACCGCCTGCACTGTGCGAAAACTGTTGTCGCTCATCCCCGCCCCCTATGCCCGATGATACGGCCCACCGCCGAGAATCGTTGCGGCGCGGTACAACTGCTCCGCCAGCATCACCCGCACCAGCATATGCGGCCAGACCATGCGGCCGAAACTTAGGGAAAATCTCGCTTTTGCGCGCAACGAAGGATCAATCCCATCCGCGCCGCCGATCACAAAGGCCACATCCTGCCGCCCGCTATCGCGCCAGCTTGCCAGCATTTCTGCGAACTCGGGTGACGATAAAACCTTGCCGCGCTCATCTAACGTCGCAATCAGCGCGCCAGCCGGAATAGCCCGCTCTAGCAACACAGCTTCCGCTGCCATGCCGAGGTTCTTCTTATCCTCGACCTCAAGCTCCGCCACCGGGCCGAGGCTTAACGCCCGCCCGGTGCGATCCAGCCGCATATAGTAGTCATCTACCAGATCACGCTCGGGTCCAGCCCTCAGCCGTCCCACCGCACAGACATGCAGCCGCAAGGTTTACGCCCCGCGATGCGCGCTGCCCGGAAGCCACATCTTTTCAAGGTCATAGAACTCGCGCACTTCGGGGCGGAAGACGTGGACGATCACATCGCCCGCATCAATCAGCACCCAATCGCCGGTTTCCTTGCCCTCCATCTTGGCCGACAAATGGAACTGCTCTTTCAAGCGATCCGCCAGCTTTTCGGAAATCGAGCCGACTTGCCGGGTGGAGCGACCCGAGCAAATAACCATGTAATCGGCTACATCCGAACGCCCGCGCAGATCAATCTGCACGATCTCCTCGGCTTTATCGTCATTAACCGAGGCCAGCACGGAAGCCAGCAGATCTTCGGCGGTGTAATCGTCAGAGGCGCGGGTTGCGCGCGGGCCAACCGGAAGGCCGGTGGCGGGATCAGAGTGCGACAGGACAAAGTCCTCCAAATAGCGCGCCGATGCGGCCCCGGCGCAGGGCCCCGAAACCGGGACAATGCCAGCCTATCATTGCAGGGCAACAATCTCAACGGCGGGGCAAGACGCGCGCATAACGGTCTGTGCAGCCATTCGCAAGGGGAATTTGCCTTTTTAGGCAGCGCGCCTGACCGAAAATTGAGCGTAAAGCTATGCGCTGGAAGCATGGGCGCACGGCTAATGCATAGCTACACATTCATGCTGCGACGCAGCATATTGCGGGCAGGGAGGGTAAACGGAGTAAACGCTATGACAAGACTACTGAAACTACTGCCGCGACGCAAAACGCGCCATGAGGCAGAACTTGAATATCTGAACGGCGCAGTCAGCATCTACGATCTGGAGTGCCGCGAACGCGAAATCCAAGCCGGAAGATTTGCGCACTACTGATTGCGCGTCCACTAAGCTCGCGCCATGCTACCTTGCATCGGGGGCGATTCCGCCCCCGGATGCCGACAAGCCGCGTAACCTCGGCCATATATCCCTGAATGTGTTATGCCTCGACCCTTGCTTGCAAGGCGCGATAGGCGTATATCATCGGCATGATCCGGTTTTTTGACATTGCTGACCATGATCGCCTGCCGTGGCGGTTTTACGGGGCCACCCGCGCCATTCTAGCGCACGTCTGATCGGTTTGCCGGGCCCCCAGTTTTTGGGAAGTGCCCCGCCTCGTCTTTTCCCTTTTTTCCAATCCCGAGGATGAGCCAGCCATGACCGCTCGCACGCTCTATGACAAAATCTGGGACGATCACGTCGTCCACCAAGCCGATGACGGCACCTGTCTGCTGTATATCGACCGCCATTTGGTGCATGAAGTGACCAGCCCACAAGCCTTTGAAGGTCTGCGGATGACCGGTCGAAAAGTGCGCAGTCCCGAAAAAACCATTGCTGTTCCAGACCATAACGTGCCGACGACTTTGGACCGCGCAAATGCTGCGACGATGACCGAAGACAGTCGGATTCAGGTGCAGGCTTTGGACCAGAACGCGAAGGATTTCGGTATCCATTACTATCCGGTATCGGATGTGCGCCAAGGCATCGTGCATATTGTTGGGCCTGAACAGGGTTGGACCCTGCCGGGGATGACCGTGGTGTGTGGCGATTCGCATACCGCCACGCATGGCGCGTTTGGATCGTTGGCGCATGGTATCGGCACCTCGGAAGTCGAGCATGTGCTCGCGACGCAAACGCTGATCCAGCGCAAGGGCAAGAACATGAAGGTGGAAATCACCGGATCATTGCGCCCCGGTGTGACTGCCAAAGATATTACGATGGCGGTGATTGGCGAAACCGGCACAGCTGGCGGCACCGGCTATGTCATTGAATACTGTGGCCAAGCCATCCGTGAGTTGTCGATGGAAGGCCGCATGACGGTCTGCAACATGGCGATTGAGGGCGGCGCGCGCGCTGGTCTGATCGCGCCGGACGAGAAAACCTACGCCTATTGCATGGGCCGCCCACACGCCCCGAAAGGTGAGGCTTGGGAGGCTGCGGTGGCTTATTGGAAAACGCTGTTCACCGATGAAGGCGCGTTTTTCGACAAGGTTGTGACGATCAAAGCAGAAGACATCGCACCCTTGGTAACATGGGGCACTTCGCCCGAGGACGTGCTGCCGATCACTGCCGTGGTGCCCTCGCCTTCGGATTTCACTGGCGGCAAAGTTGAGGCTGTGCAGCGGGCTTTGGACTATATGGGCCTCGTTCCCGGCCAAAAACTGTCGGATATCAAGATCGACACGGTGTTCATCGGGTCTTGCACCAATGGCCGGATTGAGGATTTGCGGGCCGCGGCGGCGATCCTGAAGGGGAAGAAGAAGAAAGACGGCATCCGCGCGATGGTTGTTCCGGGCTCTGGTTTGGTGCGGGCGCAGGCAGAGGCCGAGGGCTTGGCGCAAATCTTCATTGACGCGGGCTTTGAATGGCGTCTGGCGGGTTGCTCGATGTGCTTGGCGATGAACCCTGACCAGCTTGCGCCGGGTGAACGGTGTGCTGCCACCTCAAATCGCAACTTCGAGGGCCGTCAGGGCCGTGGCGGGCGCACCCATTTGCTGTCGCCCGGCATGGCAGCTGCCGCTGCAATCACGGGCCATCTGACCGACGTGCGCGAAATGATGGCGGAAATCGCATGAGCAGCGATAGCTTATTCCGGTTTGTGAACTTCGCTCGCCGATTTGAGGACCTCGTCCCCGTCTTGTTGCACGATGCGGTAGGCGGGTTCGGCTTTGCTCGCGTTTCGAGTGACTTCGGCACCTTTCAACGTCAGGGTGATCTTGCTGCGGTAGACCTCGGCGATCTTTCCCGTCGCGGTGCCTTTGCCCCACGCCCACGAGACCTTCGATCCTTTGCGAAACGTCATGGCACCCGTCCTGTTTTGCCTGCGACAAACAACTCAATTCCGGCTGCGGGGGTTCCTTGCGCCGCAGACTTCCAACCGAGGTAATTCCGATGCAATCCTTTACAACCCTCACCGGGATCGCTGCACCGATGCAGTTGGTTAATATCGACACCGATATGATCATCCCAAAGCAGTTCCTGAAGACCATTAAGCGCTCGGGCCTTGGGGTGAACCTGTTTGACGAGATGCGCTATAATCTCGACGGCAGCGAAATCGCAGATTTTGTGCTGAACCAGCCTGCCTATCGTCAGGCCGAGATCATCGTGGCGGGCGACAATTTCGGCTGCGGCTCCAGCCGTGAACATGCGCCTTGGGCTTTGCTGGATTTCGGCATTCGCTGCGTCATCAGCACCTCGTTCGCCGACATCTTCTATAACAACTGTTTCAAGAACGGCATTCTGCCGATCGTGATGCCGCAGGAAGTGGTCGATGTGCTGATGGCGGATGCCCGCAAAGGGGCCAACGCGCGGCAGACCATTGATCTAGTCAGCCAGACCGTGACCACCTCGGATGGTCAGGTGTTTGGGTTTGAGGTTGACGCCCACCGCAAGCACTGTCTGATCAATGGTTTGGACGATATAGGGCTGACTTTGGAAAAAGCTGCCGCAATCGGTTCATTCGAGAAAAAGAACGCGGCGCTGCACCCTTGGGCCTGAGTTTCTACAAACCACTACATATAGGGCCACCCTGCGGGGTGGCCTTTTTGTTACCGCCAGTTTGATTCAATCCTGCAACACATTCACCACGGAATCGCCACACTGCTTACCGATCATTAACCCAACTGTTGCCGACCATGCGGAAAGAAGGCAAGAATTGGGCAATATTGAGGCAACCCGCCTTAAAGTGCGGGATATCTTCGGAAACCTAGCTTGGCATAGTACCAAGCAGGACCGATTGAAGGGTGGCAGGGCAGTGGTTTCGCGGCTAACAGGCGCGATCGTTCGCATGATATTGGTGATGGTGCTGGTCGCCGCGCCTTCTGTGCTTTTGGTCGATGTGACGGCAGATGCCAAACAGATGGTGGCGCTTGTGGCGCTGTTCATCGGGCTTTTGACCTTTGTAGAATACAATGCGACCTACCCGAGTATGGTCGAATTCCGCGACGCGCCACCGTTCAATCGAGTGCGATTCTTGATGCTGCTGGCGACGGTCGTCTCGCTGTCCATGATCGCGCGCGGCAAGATCCGGCCCTCAACTTTGACCGACTTCACCGATGCCGTTGGCACGCTGATCGGCATGTCGATGGATTTTCCGTATAGCCCGGTGCGGCTGGCGACGCTGATGGTCGCCAATGATGCCACGGTTGAGCAAATCGCCTCTGTGCGGACGGCAGCGGGCATGGCCTATCTGATCTCTCTGATCTCATTGTCAATTTTTGTGGTGCTCTTAAAGGCGGGGCGCTGGCCAAGCCGATCAAAAGCCTTCAACGTCTGGGTTAATTTGCCAACATTTGACCCAACAGCCGGGGCCGATGTGGTGACGCGGCTGACGAGAGACGCGCGCATTAACATTGCGTTAGGGTTTTTGCTGCCATTCTTGATTCCAGCGGTGGTGAAGATCGCGTCGACAGGGTTTGAGCCGTTGACGCTGACTTCGCCACAAACCTTGATCTGGACGATGACGGCATGGGCTTTTCTACCCGCCAGCTTGTTCATGCGCGGCATTGCGATGGGACGCATTGCCGACATGATCACCGAAACCCGCGCAGCAAATATGCTGGGCGAGGATGGCAAGCGCTATGCGCCTGCCTGATATGGCTGTGCGCCTGGCCAACTATGGCCGATCTGCGTGTTGCCACGTATAACATCGACCTATGGGCCAAAGGCCCTGGCTTGGCGCTGCAGTCTTTGCAACGTGGTGACAATCCGTCGCAACTTGCTGCCGTTCAGGTGATCGTGGCACTGGATGCCGACGTGCTGCTGCTGACCGGCATTGACTATGATCTTCACGGCGACACGATTTCGGCGCTTGAAAAGCGGCTGGCCGAGGCGGGGGCTCCTTATCGCTACCGCCTGCCACTCCGGCCGAATACTGGCATTGCCACTGGCCTCGATCTCGATGGCAACGGTATTTTAGGCGAGCCGCGCGATGCCCAAGCCTATGGCCGCTGGGCCGGGGAGGGCGGTATGGCCATCCTGTCTCGGCTGCCGATTGATACCGCGCATATACGCGATTTTAGCGGTCTGCTATGGGCGGACCTGCCCGGCAACATGATGCCGCCTGACACGTCGGCGGCGCAACTTCTGTCCAGCACTGGCGCTTATGAGGTGCCCATCACCATGCCTGATGGCTCCAGCCTGAGGTTGCTCGCCTACTACGCAAGCCCGCCGATTTTTGATGGACCGGAGGATCGCAACGGTCGGCGCAACCACGACGAAACCGCCTTTTGGCTGCGGTTGTTGGCGGGCGATTTAGCCTTCAAGCCGCCTGAGCCACCCTTCGTCATTCTCGGCCAAAGCAACCTTGATCCTGCCGATGGTGGCGGTCGCAAGCAGGCGATCACTGCACTCCTGCGCCATTCGGCCCTGCAAGACCCAGCCCCTCGCGGACAGTCAACGCGTCACGATCCGGGCCAATCGGGCGATCCAGCGCTGGATACCGCGCTTTACCCCAAAATCGGCGGCCTACGGGTAGAGGTGATTTTGCCATCGAAAGACCTGCATGTCAGCGGGGCGGGGGTGGTGTGGCCGCCTGATGCCGACCCCACCGCCGTCACGCTGACCGCTGCTTCACGCCATCACCCGCTCTGGGTTGATCTCGCGCCCTAACCCCGCCACTCGCAGCTGGGCAGCGGCAACTTCTGCAAGCTTGGTGACTTGGAAATGCGGCGACACTGATTTCAGCGTTGTGCCGTCCAAGCAATGCGGCAGATCGTATAGATAACGCATCTCACGCATTTCTCGCGCCAGTTCCCAGAACGGTGCAGCCAAGCCGAGAATCCACCAAGGAAACCTGCCCAAACGAAAGCTCTGCCCGGTTTGCTGCTGAAAGCTGTCGGCCAGCTCTTGCATAGTGAACGTCAACCCGGCGAACGGAATATCTGCAAACCGGGTCAACGAGCCGCGAATTTCGGCCAGAGCCACCGCTGCGCGCGCCATATCCGGCAGATAAGCATAGGCGCGCGGCACGTTTGGATCACCAAAGGCTACAATTTTTCGCTTGGCCAAGCTGCGTAGCGCAATGCCCATGCCCTGCGTCTTGCCAGCGGCGTCAATGAAATCGCCACCGCGCAGCAGGATCACTGGTAAACCGCTGGCACGGTATTCTGCCTCCATTTGCACCCCCACAGCGCCTTTTCGTGTGTTGGGCTTTTGCGGCGTCGATGGCCCCCAAGGCCGAGCGCGCGTTCCGTAATTATAAACACTCCCCGGAACGATCAGCGTGGCACCACTGGCCCGCGCCGCTGCAATCGCCTGCGCGGTGATCTCGGGCACCAACCGCGCCCAATCGTGATACATTGGCGGGTTCATCGCATTAACGATCACATCCGCACCCTGCGCGGCCTGCACCATATCAGTGCCGCGCTGATAGCGCCGCACTTCCCAGCCCGCCGCCGCAAAAGCTTTTGCCGTATGCGAGCCAAACAGCCCGGACGCCCCTGCTACCAAAACCACTGCCATTTTCATTCTCCTATGTTCCGAGGTGAAATTAGCAGCCCGACGCCATTCATAACATTGGCAACCATCGCAGATGTGGTATTCAGATATGTATGGACGATCTCGACTGGACCCTTACGCGTTCCTTTCTCGCCGTGGCCGAAACCGGTTCGCTTTCGGCGGCGGCACGGCAATTGGGGCTAAGCCAACCTACATTGGGCCGTCATATCGCCGATCTTGAATTGGCGCTGGGGCTGCCGTTGTTCACCCGTCAACCACGCGGCTTGGCTCCTACAGCAGAGGCGGCTGCCCTGATCCCACATGCCCGCGCCATGCGCGAAGCGGCGGCCAAGCTGGCTTTGGCGGTGGCGGGTCGCGATGCTCGCCTGCAAGGGCCGGTGCGGATTACCGCCAGCCGCATCGTCTCGCAATATCTGTTGCCGCCGATGCTGGCCGAGTTGCGCCGCGATGAGCCGGGCATTGAGATTGAACTGGTCCCGACCGACGCTTCCGACAATCTGCTGTTCCGCGAGGCGGATATCGCGCTGCGGATGTATCGTCCAACGCAACCCGATCTGATCACAGCACATCTCTGCGATATCCCGATGGCGATGTATGCCGCGCATTGCTATCTTGCCCGCCGCCCCGATCCGATCACAGCCGAGACGGTGCTGAACCATGAGTTCGTCGGCTTTGACCGATCAGATTTGATGCTTCGGATGATGGCGGCGCAGGGTTTTAACGCTCGGCGGGAAGATTTTCCGACACGCTGCGATGATCAGATCGTGTATTGGTCGCTGATCCGTGCTGGGCTTGGTTTGGGCGGAATGCAGACGATCATCGGCGACGCAGATTCAGCGGTCACCCGCGTAGCGCCATTTCTGCAGCTAGCGCCTTTGCCGATTTGGCTGACCGCACCCGAGGCTTTGCGCCACACACCGCGAATTAGGCGGGTGTTTGACCTGCTAAGCACCCATTTCCGGGCGCTGAAGCTTGACCCTGCCCCCCCCATTGGCTAGGCCAACCGCAACCCTTTCCACACGGAGCCTGACATGGCCAATCCTTCCCTGCTTATCCTCGCCGGCGACGGCATCGGTCCTGAAGTGATGGACGAGGTCAAAAAGATCATCACGTGGTTCGACGCCCAAGGCATCGTCAGCTTTGATGTGTCGGAAGGTCTGGTTGGTGGCTGTTCCTATGACGCCCACGGCACCCCGCTCACCGATGAAACCATGGCCCGTGCGCTAGAGGCTGATGCGGTGCTGCTCGGTGCCGTTGGTGGCCCGAAATACGACAAGCTCGATTTCAGCGTGAAGCCAGAGCGTGGCCTGCTGCGTCTGCGCAAAGAGATGGATCTGTTTTCCAACCTGCGCCCGGCGCAATGCTTTGACGCGCTTGCCGATTTCTCTAGCCTGAAGCGCGAAGTTGTTGCGGGCCTTGATATCGTGATCGTGCGCGAACTGACGAGCGGCGTCTATTTCGGTGAGCCTCGCGGCATTTTCGTCGAAGGCAATGAGCGTGTTGGCATCAACACCCAACGCTACACCGAGTCCGAGATCGCCCGCGTTGCGCGCTCGGCATTTGAGTTGGCCCGCAAACGCAGCAACAAGGTCTGCTCGATGGAGAAGGCCAATGTAATGGAGTCGGGTATCCTGTGGCGCGAAGTGGTGCAGGAAATCCACGACAAAGAATATCCCGATGTCGCACTCACCCATATGTATGCCGACAATGGCGCGATGCAGCTGTGTCGCTGGCCTAAGCAATTTGACGTCATCGTCACCGACAACCTGTTCGGTGATATTCTGTCCGATATGGCCGCGATGTTGACCGGATCCTTGGGCATGTTGCCGTCAGCAAGCCTTGGTCTGCCGATGGAAAATGGCCGTCCGAAGGCGTTGTATGAGCCGGTGCATGGCTCGGCCCCGGATATCACCGGGATGGGCAAAGCCAATCCAATCGCATGCATCTTAAGCTTTGCTATGGCGTTGCGCTATTCCTTCAGTTTGGGCGATGAAGCCAGCCGCGTTGAGAAGGCGGTCGAAAAGGTGCTGGCTGACGGCGTGCGCACCGCTGATCTGATGGGCCCAGAGGGCGGCTCGCCAGTATCGACCGGCCAGATGGGTGATGCGATCATTGCGGCAATGCAAGCGAGCCTTTAGGCGTATTGGCTGCATCGCCTTGCGCACGAACAGCGACCTTGGGTGCGTTGCGTCCATGGTCGTCTATGCTTATTTTTTTTAGGTCGGGCTTAATCGTGCGGCTGATGCCACTATTGCCGGAAAAATCGGGCTTATGGTGACCGGCGTGCGGCTTGTCACTTGAAACTGCGAGAGCAAAGCCTGACAGCATAGCGCACCGCACAAGCCGCACTCTTTCGCCCGGATGCCCGACATGCCCGTTGCTCCATCGAACCTGCGCGGCGCGCTTCTGGCGCTGGCCGCGTTTGGGATCTACGCCACCCATGACGTCTTGGTGAAGTATCTGGGGGCCAGCTATAGTTCGTTTCAACTGATCTTTTTCTCGGGTCTTCTGGGCTTTCCGCTGGTCACCATCATGCTGATGAGCGACCGCACCGATGGCAATTTGATCCCGAAACACCCATATTGGACCGCGCTGCGCACCACCACTGCCGTGCTGAACGGCATCACCGGATTTTATGCGTTCTCTGTGCTGCCGCTGGCGCAATGCTATGCGATTTTCTTCGCCATGCCGATTTTGATCACACTTCTGGCGATCCCCATACTCGGAGAAAAGGTCGGTCTGCACCGAGGCATGGCGATTATCGCGGGCCTGCTCGGTGTGATGATTGTGCTGCGTCCGGGGCAAGAGCCGCTAAGCTTGGGTCATCTTTCGGCCCTCGCGGCGGCGTTTCTCGGGGCGATGACTTCGGTGATAGTGCGCAAGATCGGCCATGACGAACGCTCAGTCGTACTGATGCTGTATCCGATGGTGGCGAACTTCGTGGTGATGGCCGTGGCGCTGCCGTTTGTTTATGTCGCTGTTCCGGTGGCACATCTGGGACTGATGGGCACAATGGCGATGCTTGGTCTGCTGGGTGGTCTACTGACCATCGCGGCTTACCGCAGTGCGCCCGCGATCATTGTCGCGCCCATGCAATACAGCCAAATTATCTGGGCAATCATCTACGGCTTTATGATTTTCGGCGAGAAAGTCGATTTCTGGACGGCCGTTGGCACAACCGTGATCATTCTTGCCGGAGTTTACATCGTCTTGCGCGAAGACCGACCGGCAGTGTCAAAAAACCGCCCGGTATTAGAGACTCGGTCGCGCTTTGATTTCGGTGCATTCCCACGCATCGGGCTCTGGCTGCGGCTGTTTGACCGCCGTCGTTTGCGCAACAAAATTGAGGGTCTTTCCGGCACCGACGGCGACGCTTAAATCCCGCAGCGCCCCTCTTGCAATGCCGCAAACAAGAGCTTAATTGCGCGCCACGGTCGGAGCGTAGCGCAGTCTGGTAGCGCACCTGCTTCGGGAGCAGGGGGTCGGAGGTTCGAATCCTCTCGCTCCGACCAAAATCCTTTTTTTAACGCGTCAGGCTTTCCCGCGCCGCAGCGGCCGTTGCGGTCGAACGTGTTCAATCTCATGAGCTCATGGCCCGGCGCACGCTCAACCGCCGCCAATTTGCCGCGCTCCTGAGGTTTTGCGCCAACGGGCTGGGGGTGCGCCAAAACTGCGCGAGAATGCGCGCGAGAATGTGGCCTCTGATCCATAGCCCGCGTCTTCTGAGATTTTGACAATTGGATCGTCGGTTTCGACCAGACGTGCGGAGGCGAGATACAGTCGCCATTCGCGCAGATATTGCATCGGCGACATCGACAACATCGCTTGGAACCGGGCGCAGAGCACCGTCTTTGAGACGCCTACCGAAGCCGCCAGCGCACGTTGCGTCCATGACTCGGACGGGTGCGCGTGCAGAAGATTGAGTGCCCGCTGAATGGTTGGATCGGTCACGGCGCTCAGCCAGCCCGTCGTCTGCGAGCGTGCCTTCGACATTTCGCGCCGCAGCAATTCGATGAAAATGATTTCGGATAACCGCGCGGTGATCGCCAAACCGCCGGGCAGCGGCCTGTCAGCCTCGCGGCTTAGTTGCCGCACCGCCGCCGCAAGCCAGTCGTCACGCTTGTCGCCGATCCGGGCGATCATCACATCTGGCAAAGCCGCCAGCAGAGGCGCGAAATCAAGTACGCGCGCCTCGATGAAACCGCAGATAATACGGCAAGGCGCGCCGTTCCCGGCATAACGCAGCACGGGCATCGTCGCCCAAGGTGTCGGCGGAAGATCCGAGCCGGGGTCGATCAACACACCGCCTTGGCCAGATCCGATCCAATGAGTTTTGCCGCGCGGGAAGATTAGCACATCTCCTGGCGTCACTTGAAAACGCTGCTCCACGTCAATCCAGATATCGCCCTCAACCACGACATGAAAGCTGACCGAGCCCGGCGGGCGAAACGGTGCAGGTGTCGCATCGACGATCCAGGCACCGCGCGATTCAAAACAGTATTGCAGCGATCGGGTCACCCGGATGTCGCGCAAAAGCGCGGACAGGATATCAGGCTCGGCGACCTGCATCAAAAGCGGCCCGCGCGTCGGATCGGTCAAGTCTTGCGGAATAACGGCCAAAGACATTGCGAACATCTCCGAACAGACTGGGCAAGCGTATCACAATTCGACCCATGCGCGCAGCCTTAGCGAAAGGCTGTCGGCGCAACGTTGCGGGTTTAGCTTAAACTGATTGGAGGCAACTATGTCTGATACCTTAGCACCACCCACACCCGATCTTGCAGCCCTGAAAACCCGTCAGCAGGCGGCTTGGGCTTCGGGCAACTACGCGGTGGTGGGCACCACGCTGCAAATCGTTGGCGAGCAATTATGCGAGGCGCTTGATCTGCGCGCGGGTTCGAAAGTGCTGGATGTGGCCGCTGGCAACGGCAATGCAACACTTGCCGCAGCGCGGCGCTGGGCCAAAGTCACCTCTACTGATTACGTGCCTGCCCTGCTGGAGCTTGGTCGTGCCCGGGCGGAGGCTGAAGGCGTTGACGTAACATTCACCCCCGCCGATGCCGAGGCGCTGCCGTTTGCTGACGGAGGCTTCGACGTGGTGCTTTCAACCTTCGGTGTGATGTTTACCCCGGATCAAGATCGAGCGGCGCAAGAACTGCTGCGAGTCTGCCGCAAAGGTGGCAAAATCGGTCTGGCGAACTGGACGCCCGACGGTTTTATCGGCCAGTTGTTCAAAATTATCGGCACCCATCTGCCACCCCCAGCAGGCGTCAAATCACCGTCGCTGTGGGGAACCGAGGCGCGATTGGCCGAACTGTTCCCACAGGCAAGAGTAAACGTCACGCGCAAGGAGTTTGCCTTCCGATACCTATCGCCGCAGCACTGGCTTGAGGTGTTTAGGACTTGGTACGGCCCGACGCACAAAGCCTTCCTCGCGTTAGATGTCGATCGACAACAGGCGCTTGCGGCCGACATGCTTGGTCTTGCCGAACGCATGAATAGCGCCACGGATGGCACTTTGGTCGCGCGGGGTGCGTATCTGGAAATTGTCATCGAAAAACTCTGAACGCCAACGCACTAACCGGCGCGACACGAAGTTTTGACGCGTCGCTCCGCCGATTGATGGAGCGGCGCATTGACGAACATACCATGAACACCTAAATTGAGTTCATGGTAAAGATGACCCTTCAAGACAAGCTGGCCGTGCTTTCGGATGCGGCGAAATATGATGCCTCCTGCGCCTCGTCAGGTGGCGAAAAGCGCGATTCCCGCAGCGGCGGGTTGGGGTCTTCGGGCGGCACCGGCATTTGTCACGCCTATACGCCGGATGGTCGTTGCATATCCTTGCTTAAAATCTTGATGACCAACTTCTGCATCTTCGATTGCGCCTATTGTATTAATCGAGTGTCCTCAAACGTTGAGCGTGCGCGCTTTTCGGTCGAAGAGGTGGTGTCCCTGACGCTGGAGTTCTACCGCCGCAACTATATCGAAGGGCTATTTCTGTCGTCTGGCATCATTCGCTCGCCGGATCAAACTATGGCCGACATGGTGCGGATCGCGCAGACATTGCGTGAAGAACACGGCTTCAAAGGCTATATTCACCTCAAAACCATCCCCGATGCCTCGGCTGAGTTGATCAAAGCCGCCGGGCTCTATGCTGACCGTCTCTCGATAAATGTAGAATTGCCACAGGATGCTTCGTTGCGCAAATTTGCCCCGGAGAAACGGCCGGAAACTATTCGAGCCACGATGGCACAAGTGCGATTAGAAGGGGAGGCCGCGAAAGAGCTGTCCCACACGGGTAAAAAGCCGCCCCGGTTCGCGCCAGCGGGTCAAAGCACCCAGATGATCATTGGCGCGGACGGCACAGACGATGTCACCATTTTGACCAGTGCCACCCGGCTTTACACCGGCTACAAACTGCGCCGGGTGTATTACTCAGCTTTCTCCCCGATCCCGGATGCCTCCGCCGCACTGCCCTTGGTCCAGCCGCCACTGCTGCGTGAACACCGTTTGTATCAGGCGGACTGGTTGATGCGATTCTACGGCTTTAGCGCCGAGGAAATCGCAACCGGCACCACCGCTGGGCACCTTGATCTGGATCTCGACCCCAAGCTTGCGTGGGCCTTGCAGCACCGAGGGGCGTTTCCGCTCGACGTTAATCTGGCAACGCGCGAAATGCTGCTGCGCGTGCCGGGCTTCGGCACCCGCACCGTGGATCGCATCATAGCTGCCCGCAAAAGCCGCAGCCTTCGCTATGAAGATCTGGTGCGAATCGGCGCTTTGATGAAAAAAGCCAAAGCGTTTATCACCTTGCCTGGCTGGACTCCCGGCGGCATGACTGACAGCGCCAATTTGCGCGCGCGTTTCGCACCGCCTCCTGAGCAGTTGCGCCTGATTTGAGCTACGCGGTTAGCCTGCCGGAACGTGGCACTTTGCAGGCATGGCGCGCAGCGGCGCGGCTTGCAATTTCACATCGTATCCCCCCCGATCAGATTGAATGGGCGGATGCTGGCGGCTTGTTTGCTGCCCGGGTTTTGCCCACCGAAATTGGTCCACATCAAGCGCACGTCCCGGCGGCTTTTCTAAAGCTCGCTGGTTCGGTGATCTGGCACACTGCGCCCGAGCGGCTTTCCCTGCTTTATCAGGCGCTTTGGCGCATCGACCATAACGACGCAGCCCCTCTGTCGCAGGCCGATATTCTGGGCCGAAGACTGAACCTGATGGCGAAATCGGTTGGCCGTGATATTCACAAAATGCACGCCTTCGTACGCTTTCGCGAGATTCCGACAGATTTCGCGAAGCCCCACGCCCGCCGTCGTTTTGCTGCGTGGTTTGAGCCTGAGCATAACACTCTCGAGCCCGGCGCGACGTTTTTCGCCAAGCGTTTTGCCGACATGGATTGGATGATCGCTACCCCGCGCCTCACCGCGCAATTTTGCGACGGCGCGCTGAGCTTTGGCCCAGCAGGCGCGCGCCCCGATCTGCCAGACGACGCTTCTGAAACGCTGTGGGCCACCTACTTTGCCAACATTTTCAACCCGGCGCGGATTAAATTGGATGCCATGCGTTCCGAGATGCCCAAGAAATATTGGAAAAACTTGCCCGAAACCCGATTGATCCCCGAAATGCTCAAAGATGCGGAGGCTAGGGTACAACGGATGCGAGACGCTGGCAGCACCGCGTCTCGTCCAGGGGCGGCTGCGGTATCCACCCGCTACCGTGATGCAATGCCGCACGCGGCCGAGCTGCCCGAGACGTTGGATCAGGCCCAAAACGCCGCGATGCAGTGCCGCCGCTGTGGTCTGTGCGAGGCCGCGACTCAGACCGTTTGGGGAGAAGGTCGCCGCGATGCCGCCCTGATGATTGTCGGTGAGCAACCAGGTGATCAAGAAGACCTCGCCGGACGCGTTTTTGTCGGGCCCGCAGGACAGGTGTTACGGGATGCCATGCGCAGGGCGCAACTGGACCCTTCGCGGGTTTGGCTGACAAACGCCGTCAAACATTTTAAGTTTACCCCACGCGGCAAGCGCCGTTTGCACCAGTCACCTGATCGTCAGGAAATTGAGTATTGCCGCTGGTGGCTTGGTTTGGAAATCGGCTTCATCCGGCCGCGCTTGACACTTGCACTCGGGGCTTCGGCCGCCTTTGCGCTAACCGGAGATGCGACTCCGCTATCTGGCCGCCGTGGCAAGGTGCAAGCCGGATTGCATGACGGCCCCGTCCTGGTAACTTGGCACCCGTCTTATATCCTGCGCTTACCCAATCCCGACCAGCAACACCGCGCTCAGGAAGAATTGCTTAGCGATCTTGTGATGGCGGCACATCTGACGGCGGATGGGTTGTAAAGCGGAGCGCTGTCTGTGCGGCTTCAAGTCTGCCGAGCCTTGAACCGAGCCTGCGCAACCGTTACCCTGCGCGATGGTGCAGCAATCAGGATTTCAGACATGGCGCAGCGTCTTCATCTGGTCTTCGGCGGTGAGCTTGTCAGCCCGCAAGACAACGTTTTCAAGGATGTCAGCGAGATCCACATCGTAGGTATGTATCCCGATTATGCGACGGCATTTTCGGCATGGAAGGCCGAGGCGCAGCGCACGGTTGATAATGCCCACATGCGGTATTTCATCGCGCATATTCATCGTCTGCGCGAAGAAAGCTCGCCCGGGTCACTGACCGAAGAGATGGGCGCGTAAGCGACCGTTTTTATGGTAATCTCATTAGGTCGAACGCTTTATAATCTGACCGGACGGCGTGCTGCAGGCATTGCTAAAGCCTGGCCCGCCCGCCCGCCGGGCGATTTGATCTGGTTGCATGCTTCAGAGATCGGCTGTTCGCGTGGCCTGCGGCAACTTGCGTTACGGCTTGTCGAGGAACTGGGCGTCACCGTGCTTTTGACTTGCCCGGAAGAAGTGCCGTTGACCAACGGCATGTTGCTTCAACCGCCACCGTTGGATACCCCTGCAGAGGCGAAGGCTTTTTTGTCGCATTGGGCCCCTGCGCTTGCAATTATGTCTGAGGGAGAGCTGCGTCCAGCGTTGCTGTTTGAGGCGGAAGCGCGCCACCTATCAGTGATTATGGTTGACGCGCGGGCACCGTTTTTGCCGAAAGAGCGCGACGGTTGGTATCCAGGACTGATGCGTGCGGCGTTGCAGTCTATCGCCCAAGTGCTTGCGGTGGATGAGACTGCCGCTCGGGCGTTTCGACGTGCGGGTGCTGCAGAAGTCGCGGTGGCTGGACGGATGGAAGAACCGTCAACCGCACTGTCGTATCACGAGCCTGAACGTGCCATGCTGGCCGGGCTGTTGGCAACGCGCCCGGTCTGGCTTGCAACCGACGTGCCTGCGGCAGAAGAAGCGGCGGTGATCGGCGCGCATCGATCAGCTCTGCGGTTGGCACATCGGTTGCTGCTAATTTTGGTGCCGCAAGATCCTGCGCGGGCCGAAGTATTGGCGGCGCAGATGGAGGCGTCAGAGGGGTGGACGGTCGCGCAACGCAGTCTCGATCAAGAACCGCATACGGAAACTGAGGTCTACATACCCGATTCTACCGCCGAATATGGCCTGTGGTATCGGTTGGCTCCGGTAACCTATATGGGCGGGTCATTGCTGGGTGAAGGCTGTGCCCGCAACCCGATGGAGGCTGCAGCGTTGGGATCAGCGATCGTTTACGGGCCACGACCGGGCGATTACGGTCTTGCGTTTGGTCGTTTGGGCGCTGCTCAGGCGGCGAGAGCGGTGGGGTCGCCCTCGGATTTGGGCGATGCGCTAAGCGACCTATTGGCGCCCGACCGGGCGGCGCGGCTGGCGCATGCGGCTTGGGCTTTGGCCTCAGATGGGGTTGAAGTGACAGACCGTGTGGTCGAGTTTGCCCGCAGGGTTTTGGATGGGTCAAGCTGATGCGCGCGCCGGGGTTTTGGTCTTATCCGCCGGGACGTCCGGGAATTTGGGCGCGGGTTTTGGCTCCGCTCGGGTGGATATATGGCTGGGCTACGGCGCGGCGGCTGCGTGAAGTAGGTTATCGGGCTGCGGTGCCGGTGATTTGTGTCGGTAATATCAACGCAGGTGGGACCGGGAAGACACCGACCGCGATTACTTTGGTAGAGCGGTTGATTGCTCGGGGGCGGCGCGTGGCTGTGGTCAGTCGGGGGCATGGTGGAAGTTTGAGCGGGCCAGTGCAGGTTGATCCGGCGCGGCACCGGGCGGATCAGGTGGGAGATGAGCCGCTGTTGCTGGCGGCGTTTTGTGACGTTTGGGTTGCAAAGGATCGTGCGGCTGGGGTGAAAGCGGCGGAGGCGGCGGGGGTTGACGTGATTTTGCTCGACGATGGGTTTCAGAATCCGTCGGTGGTGAAGGATCTGTCGATTGTGGTGGTTGATGCGGTGGTGGGGTTTGGGAACGGGCGGTGTATTCCTGCGGGGCCGTTGCGGGAGCCGGTCTCGGTTGGGTTGAGCCGCTCGGATTTTGTGCTGGCGATTGGGGATGGGTTCTCGGTGGAGGGCGTGCCTTTGCTGCGCGGGCGGTTGGAGGTGCTGGCGATGGGGATGGGCTGGGCTGGTGAGCGCGTGCTGGCTTTTGCGGGGATCGGGCGGCCGGAGAAGTTCTTCGCGACCCTGCGGGGCGAGGGGGCTGTCGTGGTGCGGGGCGAGGCTTTGGACGATCATCAGCCGCTGTCAGAGGCGTTGCTGACCCGGTTGGAGATTGAGGCTTTCGCGAAGGGGGCGCAGTTGGTGACGACGGAAAAGGACGCGGTGAGGCTGCCGAAAGCGTTTCGGGCACGGGTTCTGACTCTGCCGGTGCGGCTGCGGATTGAGGATTGGGCTCCGCTCGATGCGGCGTTTGATCGGTTGGGGATTTAAGGCTGCCCACGCGTGGCAGATTTCGGTTTATGTGAAATCAATGGGTTAGCTGGGGGTCGTTAAAGGGTTTGTTAACCTTTGACCCGCTTGATCCGAAACGGAGTATCGCGCCATGTCGAATATTGAATCGCTTTTTGTCACGCGGCTGTACCGCGCGGCTTTGGCCGAACAGGGTAAAACCATTGATCTCGAGGAGTTGGAAAACTCTTGCCTCGCGATTGCCGAGGACGATGAGGCGGGGCAGGACTGGTGCGAAAAGCACGGCTATCCGGGCTACACCAGCTATGCCTCACTCGACGATTTGCCGTGGCGGTTTCCGATCTTCAAAGCTTTGGTTAAGGTTCTGGACAAGCATGTTGAGAGCTTTGTGAAGGACGTGCAGTTTGATCTGGGGAGCAAGAAGATCAAGCTGGACTCGCTTTGGATCAACATTCTGCCGCAGGGCGGGGTGCACAGTTCGCACATCCACCCGCACAGCGTGATTTCGGGAACGTGCTATGTGACGATGCCGCAGGGCACTTCCGCGATCAAGTTCGAAGACCCCCGGCTGCCGATGATGATGGCCGCCCCGCCGCGCAAAACCAAGGTGCGCGATGAGTTGCGGACGTTTGTTTATAGGGCACCGGACGCGGGAGAGGTGCTGCTGTGGGAAAGCTGGCTGCGCCATGAAGTGCCGATGAATATGGCGGATGAGGATCGGATCAGTGTGAGTTTTAATTATGGGTGGGGGTGAGGGGTAGAGCTTCGCACGAATGTGATGGGTTCATAATAAACGAGCGGACTGTGTGGTCCGCTCGTCTCTTCTGGGCCAAAGAGTTTAGTCTGTACAAGTGTTTGGAATTCCCTTGGCGACAATCTCCTGCCAATTTGCCCCCAGTTCTTCCCGAGCCGAGAATGATTCCGAGTAGCCAGGATCGCCCTTGTTTACCATTTGGACAACGAGACTATCCTCAATGATCCGATAATCACTATTTGAAGCCTTGAAGTAGAAGCGATCACCACCGCGCTTGATTACTTCAGTCGAAGCAACGCGGTTGGCGACTTTTGAGGCACCAGCCTGCCCGCACGCGGGTGCGGCTGCGGTCGAAACGGCAAAAGAACTTTTGGTAAGTGGCTGGACCTTAGTTACTGCGCATCCTGACAGCAAAAGAGAGGCCGTCACGACAAAAAATTGCAAAGATTTCATAGATTTATTTTCACTTCCATCGGGATTAATAGCGGCCAAACTCTATGCTCACGAACCCGTGATCTGCAAGCGCCTAAACATAAATAAGGCATATGACAGAGGTTTTAGCCGCATTTGAGAAGATAAGTTTTAAACGATGGAGAGAGTTCGCTATTACGGACATGCCTTTCCAGCCTCCCAATTGAAGCCCCCAGCCCGGAATCAAGGGCGAAGCCCGCCGGGCCGCGCCTGACCTCCCGCTGGGAGGGCGCGATTGCTAAGGGCACCAGTTGAAGCTTTGGCGGAGGAGTTGCGGGATAAATTGTGCAGAACTTTTGCTGGCGCGCCATCCCGAGGTCAGGCGCGGCCCTTTGTGGTGAGGGTTGACAGTAAACGATGAGGAAACGGATGGGGTGGGTGCGTGGAATCTCGCATCCTATGCGGTGCCGAGTTTCGCGTCAGACCCCAGCCTAAACTTCCCCCTGATGCTCACCTAGTTTCGGCGCTGGGCGATCCAGCGATAAGTCGGCACCCGAGAAGGTCATGGGGGAACGGACTCCGGGGAGGCCGTCAGGGGCTATTTGCATTTGGCGGGCGAGGACTTGCGGGTCGGCGAAGACTTCGTCGAGGCTGTTGATCGGGCCTGCGGGGACGCCTTCGGCTTCGCAGGCGGCGAGCAAGTCTGACTTGGTCCAGGTTTTGGTGGCCTCGGTGATGCGGGCGGTCATTGCTTCGCGGTTGGCGATGCGGTCGGCGTTGGTGGCGAAATTGGGGGCGGTTGCCATGTCGTCTAGCCGCAGGACCGCGCAGAGGCGGCGGTATTGGCCGTCGTTTCCGGTGGCGAGGATGATCCAGCCGTCGGCGCAATCGAACACGGCGTAGGGGGCGAGGTTGGGGTGGGCGTTGCCCATCATGCCGGGTGCGCGCCCTGAGACGAGATAATTCATCGACTGGTTGGCCATGATTGAGGTGGCAACGTCTAAGAGGGACATGTCGATGTGCTGACCAACCCCGGTGCGGCCGCGTTGCAGCAGGGCTGCTAGAATTGCGGTGGCGGAGTATACTCCGGTGAAAATATCGGTGACGGCGACGCCGACTTTTTGCGGCTGACCGCCGGGTTCGCCGGTGACCGACATCAGGCCGGCCATGCCTTGGATGATGAAATCATAGCCAGCGCGGTGGGCGTAGGGGCCGGTTTGGCCGAAACCGGTGACCGAGCAGTAGACCAGTTTTGGGTTGATTTTGCTTAAGCTGGCATAGTCGAGGCCGTATTTGGCTAGGCCGCCGACTTTGAAGTTCTCAATCAGCACATCGGCGTCGGCGATCAGGCGGCGAACGGTGTCCTGGCCCTCGGCGGTACGGAAATCGCAAGTGATGGAGCGTTTGCCGCGATTGGTGGCGTAGAAATAAGCGGCTGATTTGTCGCCGTCGCGCTCGATAAACGGAGGCCCCCAGCGGCGGGTGTCATCGCCCTCGGGCGCCTCAACTTTGATCACGTCAGCGCCAAGATCGGCGAGGGTTTGACCAGCCCAAGGACCAGCCAAAATCCGAGCAAGTTCAACGACTTTAACGCCCGCCAGTGGGGTGTTCATTTACTTCGCCAGCTCGGCGTCGAGGATAGCTTTCAGATCGTCGTAGGCCATATTGGAGTGTTTGGTGCCGTTTATGATGAAGGTCGGAGTGCCCTCAATCGCATCGGCTTTCATGTTGGTTTCAAAATGGGTTACCAGCGCCTCAGCCATCGCGGAGTTTTTCATGCAGGCGTCGAGGGTTGCATCGTCCATACCGGCGGTGCGGCCGATTTTCTTCAGGTTTTCCACGACAGCGTTCGGGTCATCCGAGGCGGCCCATTCTTTCTGGGTTTCGAGCACGATATCGGTGATGCCCATGTAGCGCATCTCACCACCGCATCGAGCCATCATCGCGGCCCAGAGACCGTAGCGATCAAAATAGACCTCGTGATACTCGAGGCGAACCTTGCCGGTGTCGATGTAGTCGGCCTTCAGTTGCGGATAAACTTCGGCGTGGAAGGCGGCGCAATGCGGGCAGGTGAACGACAGGTATTCGACAATTTTGACCTTGGCGTCGAGTTGGCCGATACCGTAGTCAGCGATGGTGGCAGGGTCGATGGCCGCAGGCGTGGCAGCGGTTTCAGGCGCGGCGGTTGTTGTGGTGGTAGGCGCGGTTGTCGTGGTTTGGGCAAATGCGAATGATGACAGGCCAAGGCCCGCGATCAGGGCCAGTGCGGCGGTGGATGCGAGAGTTTTAGCCATGTGTCAGCCTTCCTTGGATTTTCGGCGATTTAGGATGTTTTGGCCAAGACGTTCAAGAGCTTGGCGCAGGTCGTCGTTCTGGATCGGGGCTGCAGTGCGCGCAACCTCGGCCAGAATAGCGGGATCGGGCGCAGGCGGCTCGATGGGTTTAGTGGTGAACTCCGCCTGACCTTCGGCAAAGCCTGTGGCGGCGGTCTGAGTGATCAAGATGCGCGAAATCGCGGCGTAGCCATAAATGGCGTTGACCTTTTCGCGCAGCTTTTCCTTCTGCATCTCAACAATCGGCGCATTCGGGCCGGTGGTGAGCAGCGTCAGGCTTGCGCCCATGCCCTCACGCCCGTAGCCGACTTTGACGGGGCGGGTCACACGCGCCATTTCCTCGCCCGCGATTTCAGGCCAATGGGTGAGCAGACGGGCGACGGCAAAGCCACGCTGCTCGCCCACTTTGCGGATTTGATCCTTCAGCAGCCCCGATGTGGCTTCAAAGCCGCGAATGCGACGATGGGCTGAGGGAAGCGGGCTGGGCGTGCGGGCCATCTGGTCCTATCCGTGGTTCGGGCTAGTGTATCCGGCAAGCCGGGGGTCGCCAAGGGTCGGCAGGGTTAAGGGGATAAAGATTGCGTGACGCGGAGGTAAGCGAGCGGTTGCTGGCATGGTATGACCGATCGGCGCGGCTGATGCCGTGGCGGGTGCCTCCGGCTGCGCGGGCTGCGGGTATGCGAGCTGATCCATACCGGGTCTGGATGTCGGAAGTGATGTTGCAGCAGACCACCGTTGCGGCAGTTACCGCGTATTTTCAACGGTTTGTGACGCGCTGGCCGACGGTTGCGGATTTGGCTGCGGCGGCAGATGGCGATGTGATGGCGGAGTGGGCGGGGCTTGGCTATTACGCGCGCGCGCGCAATCTTTTGGCCTGTGCGCGGGCGGTGGTCAGCGCGCATGGCGGGGTGTTTCCGGGCTCGGCTGCGGCGATGCTGACTTTGCCGGGGGTGGGGCCGTATACGGCGGCTGCGGTGGCGGCAATTTGCTATGACGAGCCTGCGGTGGTGGTCGATGGCAATGTTGAACGCGTGATGGCGCGGCTGTTTGCGGTGCTTGATGCGTTGCCGGGCGCGAAGCCGGAATTGGTACGGCTGGCGGGCTTGGTGACGCCTGCATTACGGCCCGGTGACTATGCGCAGGCGGTGATGGATTTGGGGGCTACGATCTGCACGCCGCGCAATCCGGCTTGCGTGATTTGCCCGCTGCTCGGGCTGTGTGAGGCGCAACGGCTCGGGATTGCTGGGGAATTGCCGCGCAAGACTGCAAAGGTGGAAAAGCCCACGCGGGCAGGGGTGGCTTGGATTGCGTCGCGGGGGGGAGATATTTTGGTAGAGCGGCGGGCCGAGCGGGGGCTGCTTGGCGGGATGCTGGGGTTTCCGTCTGATGGTTGGGATGGCACGACGTTGGGTGCGCCGTTTGAGGCTGATTGGCGTTTGATTGGCGCGGTTAAGCATACGTTCACACATTTCCACTTAGTCTTGCAGGTGATGGTGGCCGATTCTGTGGCCAACCCGCAGAGAGGTGAATTTGTGCAGTTGAAGCCTGATGATCTGCCAACCCTGATGCGCAAGGCCTATGACCTTGCGTTTAATGCGAAAACGCCGCGTTGAGTGTGATGGATTTTGCGTTAGAATGGCCCAAACAAGAGGCCAGTATGACCATTATTCCGAGTGCTGAAGTGCAACGTTTGCAAAATGCTCTGCCGTTCTGGCTGTCCTTGGCGATGATTCCGGTGGCGGTGCTGGCGACCTTGTGGGGCGGTTGGTTCGTGTTGGCGCTGCCGATTTACGCTTGGGGCATGTTTTCGCTGCTGGATGCGGTGGCGGGGCTAAACTCTGACAATGCCGATCTCGATACGCCGGAGTCTGGCTTAAAATACTACCGTTTGGTGACGCTGATCTGGTTTCCAGCGCAGTTTACTCTGCTATGTTGGATGCTGTGGTATGTGCCGCAGGCGGTGGATTTGGGTGCGGCTGAGAAAATTGGGCTGTTTTTTGGCATGGGCGTGGTGTCGGGCACCATTGGCATCAACTATGCGCATGAATTGATGCACCAAAAGCCAGCTTGGGAGCGTTGGTTGGCCGATTTGCTGCTGGCATCGGTGCTGTACAGTCATTTCCGATCCGAGCATCTGCGGGTGCATCATCTGTATATCGGCACCCCGCGTGACCCTGTAACGGCGCGCTATAACGAGGGGTTTCATCGGTTTTTCCCGCGTGTCTTGGTGGAATGTCGTCAGTCAGCGTGGAAGGCTGAAGCAGCAATGCTGGCGCGCAAGGGATTGAATAGGTTCGATAAATCCAACCCTTATTGGCGTTACTGGGGCTTGCAGGCAGCAATGCTTTTGTTGGCCTTGGTGTTGGGCGGCTGGGTCGGGCTGGCGCTGTTCATCTGGCAAGCGTGGATCGCGGTGTGGCAGTTGGAACTGGTTAATTACATTGAGCATTACGGGTTAACCCGGCGTTATCTTGGCGAGGGCCGTTATGAGCACGTGCTGCCGCGCCATAGTTGGAACGCCTCACATCGGGCGTCAAACTGGCTGTTGATCAATTTGCAGCGTCATTCTGACCATCATTACAAGCCAGATCGCCGGTTTCCTTTGCTGCAAACCTATGCCGCGGACGACGCGCCGCAACTGCCCTACGGTTATCCGGTGATGACCATGGTGGCGATGATCCCGCCGTGGTGGAAGCGCGTGATGAACCGGCGGGTGAAGGCATGGCGGGCACAATATTACCCGGATATTGCTGATTGGCACCCGTATAATAAGGGGCTGAACCCGGATCCGAAGGGTGCTCCGGCGGTGTGAGGCGGCGCTTTTCGCGGCTGTGGGATGCCTCCGGCGGGGATATTTACGCCAGTTTGAACGGTTGGTTCTCGATTTAGCAAGCCGTTCGGCTTAATCGCCATGGCCCCAACGGCGTAGCGCGAGGTGAAGCGGATTCAGAAAGCCGTCTTCTGCATAGCCATTTTTCGGGCGGGCGGGCAGGGCGCAGCCGACCTGAACCGCACGTTTCAATATGGCGGGCAGGGTTTTTAGCGGCCGGATCATGTACATAAAATTTTCAATACGGGTGCAGCCAAGGGTTTCGAATCGCGTCGTGAAATCGAGATAGGGCGCGATGAGCAATGTGCCGGGGCTGGCCTGAGTGGTCAGATGCCGCTCCATCTGCTCCAGCGGTTCGCCGTACATCGGTTTGTAGACGTAAAGCACATCGTAGTCGCCGTAGTGTGGAAATGTCAGCGCATCGGCTTGGAAAATCTGCGCGCTGGGCCAACCGCCGCGTTGCATCATTGCTTGGCCTGCGGCGGCGTGCTCGGGTTCATATTCCAGACCATCGGCGCGGGCAAAGAGTTCGGCGGCTTGGAACACTTTCAGACCCACGCCGCAGCCGACATCGAGGAACGCGGCCGCGTTTTTGTCCATCGCGAGGCAAATCCGGCGGGCGGCCATGGCATAGCGCAGGAAATCGGTGGTGGGATAGGGCAGATCGCCGTGGTGGCCGGGGGCATCGTGGTAAAGATTGGGCGGATGCGGGCTGAGATGGCTGTGCATATGGTCCCAAGTGCGGGAATGCAGGGCGAGGGTTTGGGCTTCGGGAGTGTAGGGCGGCGGGGCAGGCGGGAAAAGCGGAAGGCGCTGGCGTAGAGCGGTTTGCAGGCGGGCGAGAGCTGCCGGGTAAAGCCGCAGATGTCGCAGAACGGCGTCGAAGTACTGCCGCTCGGGTGCGTGCATCGGCAGCGCGCGGAGTTCTGGCGATTGCAGATGAAAGCTGTGGGCGCGTTGCAGGGCGTGACGGTGCGGCTCGGCCAAGTCTAGCAAGTGGGCAATTTTGAAGCGGATTTTCGGGGTGAAGGGCGGTGCAAAAGTTAACGCTATGTCGCTGAAAATCGCCCTAAGGGCGGCTTCCTCAGTTTGGCAAATGCGCGTCAGGCTGGGCAGATCGGGCTGCATCGCGGGCCAATAGGTTTGGGATTAATGCAGAGATGCTAGCGCAGGCGGCGGATTGTGCCTAATGGAAAAAACCCCAGCACGACAAGCATGCTGGGGCAGTGGTGTCAGGGGCGGACCGTGACACAGGCGTTCGGAAACTTTGGGATGCGTCAGTGTGGGCGGCCGAGGTCGGCTTCCATCTCGGCGCGGATTTGCTGGCGCAGAATGTCGATCGGGATCATCTTACCATCGCGTTTGAAGTGCCAATAGGTCCAGCCGTTGCAAGATGGCGCGCCTTCATAGGCGGCACCGACTTGGTGGATTGAGCCTTTGACTTCGTGGCCAATCAGCGTGCCATCGGCGCGGACTTTGGCGGAAAAGCGGTTGCCGATGGAGTAAAGTTCTTCGCCGGGGCGGAGCATACCACGTTCAACCACCTGGCCGAACGGCACACGGGGTTCGGAGCGTTTGCTGCCGGTGATTTCCAAGGCGCTGGCGTCGAAGCGGCGGACGCGGGAGATGCGTTCGGCGGCGACTTTGCGGTAGGCCTCTTCGCGCTCAATACCAATGAAGTCGCGGCCGAGCATTTTTGCGACGGCTCCGGTGGTGCCTGTGCCGAAGAATGGGTCGAGCACGACGTCGCCGGTATTTGTGGTGGCGAGCAGCACGCGGTGCAGCAGCGATTCGGGCTTTTGCGTCGGGTGGGCTTTGTCGCCGTTTTCGTCTTTCAAACGCTCATGCCCGGTGCAGATTGGCAGCACCCAATCCGAGCGCATTTGCACGCCGTCATTGAGTTCTTTCAGGGCTTCGTAGTTGAAGGTGTATTTGCTGTCTTCATCGCGCGAGGCCCAGATCAGGGTTTCATGCGCGTTGGTCAGGCGTTTGCCGCGAAAGTTTGGCATCGGGTTGGATTTGCGCCAGATCACGTCATTCAGCATCCAGTAACCTTGGTCTTGCAAGGCCGAGCCGACGCGGAAGATGTTGTGATAGCTGCCAATTACCCAGATCGCACCGTTTGGCTTCAGCAGGCGTTTTGCCGCTGCCAACCATTCGCGGGTGAATTTATCGTAGGCCGCGAAGCTTGAAAACTGATCCCAATGGTCATCCACAGCATCGACCTTGCTGTTATCGGGGCGATGCAGGTCGCCTTTCAGCTGGAGGTTGTAGGGAGGGTCGGCAAAGATCAGGTCTATTGAGCCTGCCGGCAGCGCATTCATACGCTCTATGCAGTCGCCATCGAGAATTTGGTTCAGCGGTAGGATATGCTCCACCGCCGGTTTGCTTTTCGTCGCCATGTTCTGCCTCTGCCCTCGGTGTTATTCACCGTTTGTTGATGCAGAGAATGAGTCATTGTGGATAACTCGTCAAATTCTTTATTGAATCAAAGGGTTACAGATTTGTCTTGATACAACATATTGTGGACAGGTTTGAACGAACGTCTATGTGCTGGAGTGACCCCAAGATTTAGCAACGCAGACTGGTGCATCTTTGTCGGGTAACCGGCGTTGGTCTCCCAGCCGTAGCCGGGGTATTGTTGCGCCAAATCCACCATGATGCGATCACGTGCAACTTTAGCGATGATAGACGCCGCCGCGATGCTGAGCGATTTGGCGTCGCCCTGAATGATTGCGGTGGCGCGGCCCTTCAACTTGGTGGGGATCATGTGGCCGTCGATCAGAATATGACAGGGGGCTTGCGGTAAACCCGCGACGGCGCGTTCCATCGCCAAATGGCTGGCGCGCAGGATGTTCAATTCGTCGATTTCCTCGACCGAGGCGTGAGCGATGCAGCAATGCGCGCTGGCGAGGATGATCTCGTAAAGTGCCTCACGGCGGGCAGCGGTCAGGGTTTTCGAATCGGCCAAGCCCTCGGGGACGTTGGCGATGTTCAGAATGACCGCGGCGGCAGTCACCGGGCCTGCAAGCGGACCGCGACCAACTTCATCCACGCCAGCGATATGAGTGTGGCCTTGCGCTTGGGCGGCGGATTCGAATTCAAAGCTGGCGAAGATGATTTCCATGTCTTCGCCTAGCGCGAAAACGTGGGCAAAAAAAGGGGGGGCGGCGCTGCTCGGTGCCACCGCCCCCCAAGTTCGGGCCGCTAAGGGATCGGGATGCGGCCCGGATTCTGCTTATCGCCCCAAGCGGAAGCCCGCGTCGCGCAGGCATTGGGCGGAATAAACTCGGTCGGCTCTGCCATAGATTCGCACGTCGCGGGCGCAATGCGGCAGGCGATAATCAAAACCTTCGCGGCGCAGGCATTTTTCGGAGTACATCGTCACGGCATCGCCGGATCGGCTGTCGATAGAGATGGCGCATACCGACGGCACGCGCGGCTGATGGCTGGACTGCGGCTGATGATGTGGCTTGGGTTTGTCGTGATGGGGTTTAGGTTTGTCGTGGTGCTTGCGGTCTTTGTTATCGTCAATGCCTTTGGCGATCAGACCGATCACCAAAGCGCCGGCGATGATTTTCGCGATATTATCGCTGCGCTTATCGGCGTGCGACGGCATCGCCGTGGCGGCCAGCAATGAGATGGCGATAAGCAGTACCACAAAAATATTCGCCTGCCGCTTCATTGCGAAAATCGGGGTTTGGCGGGTTTCACGCAGGGCGTGGATGGTTTCGGCAAGCGTATCTGACATATGCGCGGTGTGGGACATTTTGGCCTCCTCGTAGCGAGATGTGTTGGGTGGGACCGTCGTTTGGGCCGATGCCTGAGATTGGTCTTTGAACGTCTGGCCAAGCAATATCCGTCGGCTGTTATGCGATAGCAGGGTCATAAACTCGGTTCGATATTGAATAGCCGCGCGGTATTGCCCAATGTATCGGTAACGATTTGGGGAGTGCAGCGGATGCGCCTGTTACTTGCGGCAATTTTGGCCTTTGGCTTGGCACTGCCCGCCAGCGCCGAATGTTACGCCGATTACAAAGCAAAGCAGGACAGCCCGCTGCGGCTGCACTACGGCGTCGCGCAGGTGTCAGATGGCGCTTGTGGAAACAAGGGTGCGGCGAAAAGCGAACTTAGGCCGAGGCTCGCGGCGGGTGGCTGGACTTTGCTGAACGTATTGTCCACGTTCGGCCCCGAAGGTTTGGGCGAAAGGAAAGCCAGTGCAGGAGAGTACTTCCTCCGCTACTGATGTGCTGAAGGCGGGCAACCGGGTGGTTGCAGGCGGGATCGCGGCGATAGTGGTGATTCTGTTGGGCGCTGCAGTGTTCCTGTTTCTGAACCTGCCGGATGCGAACGCGTATAACGCCCGAGTGGAGCGGTTGTTTGTTGAAAACAACGACTTGAACACCGGGGCGGAGATCAAGCTACTCGAGATACTGGCGCAGTCTGGGACTTCGTTTTCGGAAGTTTTGACCAGTTATCGCTCGGTGATCTTCGTGTTGTTGGTGTTTGCGACTGCCTTGATGGTGGCGGCGCTGGTGTTTCTGGTGACGATCATCGCTTTGAACCGCCGGATTTCGGCAATCCAGCGCAGTGGGATTCAGGTCAGCACTTTGTGATCAGCCGCGAGGCGCGGGCGGTTTACATCAACGACATGGAATTCAGTCTGACCGAGGCGGCTATTGAGACGATAAGCGTTTTGGCAGAGGCGCGGATGGATGATGATGTGCTGACGGGCGCGCAGATTGAGGGCGTGATCTCGGGCCGCAATGCCGCCGATTGCGACGAGGCGGCGGGAGCGACACGGGTGAAGCGGCTGCGCGACGCGTTGGGCAATCAGATGGTCAGCGAGTTGTTGGTGAAGACGATTGCGCGGCGCGGCTATATGCTGGCGGTCGGTAAGGACACGATTAAGATGATTTAAGGCGGGCAAGATGATCAGAGGCTTGGCGAGGGGCGATCCAGCCTCCGCTATATACAACCTGCGCGATTCGCTGTAATGGCGGTGTTTCGGCCCGAGGATTCCGGGGCAAGTGGCAGGGAGGCCGGCTTGCGATGGGGAATGAGGTGCCGTTTTTAATGGGACTTCACGGGCATGGCCAAGGCCATCCCCCATCAGGAAATGATATGATTGATCCAATGATTGCCGCGCCTTTGGCTGCGGCTTTGACGGCAAAAGGGTATGAAACTCTGACCGCCGTGCAGACGGCGATGCTGCAACCAGATGCGCAGGGGCGCGATGTTTTGGTGTCAGCGCAGACCGGTTCGGGCAAGACCGTGGCGTTTGGGATCGCGATTGCGGACCAGATTTTGGGCGGCATGGACAAGCTTTTGTATGCCGATAATCCGCTGGCACTGGTGATCGCACCGACCCGCGAATTGGCGCTGCAAGTGGCGCGCGAATTGGAATGGCTTTATACTTCGGCGGGGGCGGTGATTGCGACCTGTGTGGGTGGCATGGATTACCGCACCGAAAAGCGCGTGCTGGACCGTGGCGCGCATATCGTCGTTGGCACTCCCGGCCGTCTGCGCGACCACATTGACCGCAAATCGCTGAACCTGTCGGGCCTACGCGCAGCTGTGCTGGACGAAGCCGATGAGATGCTCGATTTGGGCTTCCGCGAGGATCTGGAGTATATCCTCGCCGCGTCACCCGAAGATCGCCGCACATTGATGTTCTCGGCCACCGTTCCAAAAGAGATCGCCAAACTGGCGGAAGATTTCCAGAACAATGCGCTGCGGATTGCGGCGCAGGGTGAGGCCAAGCAGCACGTCGATATCGAATATCGTGCGTTGTCGGTGGCGGTGCGGGATCGTGAACATGCGATTTTCAACCTGCTGCGGTTTTACGAGGCGAAGGCCGCGATCGTGTTTTGTAAGACCCGGGTCAACGTCAATCATCTGATGGCGCGGATGGGCAATCGTGGGTTTAAGGTCGTGGCTTTGTCGGGTGAGTTGAGCCAGCAAGAGCGTACCAATGCTTTGACCGCGTTGCGCAATGGTCGCGCGAATGTTTGTATTGCGACGGATGTGGCTGCGCGTGGTATCGACTTGCCGGGGTTGGAACTGGTTATTCATGCCGATTTGCCGTCGAATTCGGAAACGCTGCTGCACCGTTCCGGTCGGACTGGTCGGGCAGGGTCGAAGGGCGTCTCAGCCCTGATCGTGGCGCCGTCCGAGTTCAAGAAAGCCCAGCGTTTATTGCAGGGTGCTAAGGTTGTGGCAGAGTGGGGCTCGGCTCCGTCGGCGGATGACGTGCAGCAAAAAGACGACATGCGTATCTTTGAAAACCCGGTGTTTGGTCAGAATCTGACCGATGAGATGGGCATGGCGATGCAGTTGATCGAGCGCTTTGGTGCTGAACAGATCGCTGCGGCTTATGTGCAATCCTGGCGGTCGGGGCGTTCGGCACCGGAAGTTTTGTCGGATCAAACCGGCCCTGTGCGCGAAGCCCGTGAAGCAGCGCCACCGCGCGAACGCAGCGAATTTGGTGCCTCTGTTTGGTACACGTTGTCGGTTGGCCGCGCTGGCCGTGCCGAAGCGCGTTGGCTGTTGCCAAAAATCTGTGACGCGGGCTCGATCACCAAGGACGGCATTGGTGCGATTCGCGTGCAAGAAGACATCACCTATGTGCAAATCGCCGAAGCTTTGGCGAGCCGGTTTGGTCTGTCGCTGGAGTTGGAAAACGGCGTTGTGATGGAGCGGATGGAAGGCGAGCCTTCGATGGATCGCCCGGAACGTGCCGCCCGTGCGCCTGCTCGGGATCGGGCGGAGCGTCCGGCGCGGGCGGAGCGTTCGGAAAAGCCAGCTTACGACAAGCCAGCTTACGAGAAGCGTGAAAAAGCGCCTTATGTGCCGAAGCCTTCACGTTTGGTCGAGGAAGCTGCGGCGGATGGCTACGATCCGATCAAGGGTTCCGAGGATGCTCCGGCAGAAGCGCCACGTCCGCGCGCGCCGAAGCCTTATGCCAAGCGTGAAGATGACGGTGCGAAGCCTTATGCTGCGCGCGAAGCCAAGCCTTATGCGCCTCGCGGTGACAAACCCGCTTATGCGCCGCGTGGTGACAAGCCTGCTTATGCACCGCGTGCGGACGGCGAACGCAAGCCTTACGCGCCGCGTGGTGACAAAGCGGCTTACGCTCCGCGTGGCGACAAGCCCGCTTATGCACCGCGCGCGGATGGGGAACGCAAGCCTTATGCGCCTCGGGCTGAGGGTGCTAAGCCTTATGCCAAGCGTGAAGATGGTGACCGCAAGCCTTATGCGCCGCGTGCTGAAGGCGCGAAACCCTATGCTCCACGTGGCGACAAGCCTGCTTATGCGCCGAAATCGACCGGGTTTAAGTCGCATGGCGCTGCTGATGGCAAGCCGGGTAAGGCGTTTGGTTCCAAGTCACATGGCTCGGAAGGCAAGTCGTTTGGCAAGCCTGCGTTTGCCAAGCCTGCTGGGCCGAAATTGGATGCCAAGGACACTTCAAAGCGGTTCGTGCCACCGAAGAAAAAGTGATCTGAACTTCGGTTCTGGCTATTACGAATGAAAATTCACATAGGGCTGCCTTCGGGCGGCCCTATTGTTTTATCAGTGGCATTAGATCGCGGTGCAGGGCCGGGGCGCAGGCAAATGTGCCCGCTGATTGCGCACCGGGGGCATTGAAACGCAGGGCTTGGCCGTGTTTATCCGAGACAGATGCGCCCGCCCGCGCGGCGATGAGGCTGCCTGCGGCAATGTCCCATTCCCATGCGTCCATGAAAGTAATCATACCATCAAAGCTGCCATCGGCGACGAGGCACAGACGGTAGGCTAATGAAGCGCGGAAGCTGCGTTGGAAATCGGGCGGAGTTGTCCAATGCTCGGGGTCCAAGGAATGCCTAGATGTCAGAATGTTAGTGCCGTCTGACAATGACTTTTGGCTGCATTGAATCGGCGCGCCGTCGCGCAGAGCGGGTCCGGTGTTGGTGGCTGTATAAAGTTTGTCGAGAGCGGGCAAATAGACCACGGCAGCGGTTATTTCACCATTCCGAGCGACCGCGAGGGAATGCGAGAAGTGTTTTTCGCCCGCGATAAACGCGCGAGTGCCGTCGATGGGGTCGATTATGAACTGATGTTCGGTATCAAGGCGGGCGGTGTCATCGGGGGTTTCCTCGGACAGCCAGCCATAATCGGGGCGCGCCCGGCGCAGGATGCCTTGGATCAGGTCGTTGCAGGCGAGATCGGCCTCTGTCACCGGGCTCGCGTCGGCTTTGTTCCACGCTTTCGGCGCGTTCTTCCAATAGCGCATGGCGACTTCGCCAGCGGCACGGGCGGCCTCGGTCAATAGGGCAAGGTCACGCGCTGGCACGTTTACGCTCCGGCAAGGATCATGCCTTCGACGAGCAGGCTGGGGACGCGGGTGGAGAGATGCGTGCGGGCGTCGTTGGCGGGGATGATGCGTTTGAGCATGTCGCGCAGGTTTCCAGCGATGGTGCATTCGTTGACGGGGTAGAGAATTTCGCCGTTTTCAACCCAGAAGCCGGACGCGCCGCGTGAGTAGTCACCGGTGGTGGGGTTGATGGTGGAGCCGATCATGGAGGTGATCAGCAGGCCGGTGCCCATGTCGCGGATCAGGTCGGCGCGGGTGACTTCGCCGAGGGTGAGGTCGAGGTTGGAACTGGAGGGGGTGGGCGGGGCGGAAGTGCCGCGCGCGGCATTACCGGTAGACTGCATCCCAAGTTGGCGGGCGGTGGCGAGGTCTAATGTCCAGCCGAGCAGGATGCCGTTTTCGATCACCATGCGGCGGTTTGACGGCAAGCCTTCCCCGTCAAAGGGTCGTGAGCCGCCGATGCGCGGGCGCAGTGGGTCTTCGATCAGCGATAGGTGGGCGGGGAGGACTTGGGTGCCTAAGCCATTGAGCAGCCATGAAGAACCGCGCGCGATGCCTGCGCCGTTGATGGCGCTGGTCAGGTGGCCGATCAGCGAGGAGGCGACGCGTTCGTCGTAGATCACCGGGTAGGTGCCGGTTTTGGGTTTGGTTGCCCCTGAGCGGGCGAGGGCGCGCTCTGACGCGAGGGTTCCGATGGCGGTGGCAGAGGGCATGTCGGCGGCGAAGATGCGGCTTTCGCCTGCGTAATCACGCTCCATCTCGGTGCCAGATCCGGTGAAGGCAACGGCGGAAACCGAGTGGGATGAGCGTTCGTAGCCGCCTGCGAAACCGTTTGATGCGGCGAGGTGGACTTGCCTGCGACCGTATCCGGCGGAGGCTTCGACTTGAGTGATGCCAGAGGCGGCCATGGAAGCTGCTTCAGCTTCGCGGGCGAGAGATTCGAGGTGCGCGGCGGACGGCTCTGGTGCGTCTTCAACCAGTTGCAGCGCGGCTAAGTCCCAATGTTTGGCAATTTGGTCGGGCGAGGCGAGGCCCGCATAGGGGTCATTGGGGGCTTCGCGGGCCATGGCGACGGCACGTTCGGCAAGGCGGGCGAGGGTGGCGGGAGAGGTGTCAGATGCGGAAACGCAGGCTTGGCGGCCGCCGATTAGCACACGCAGGCCGATCTCTGTCGCTTCGGACCGCTCGGCTTGCTCTAATGCGCCTGCCCGGATGTCGATGGATTGCGATGTGCCGGAAAGCGCCATAGCGTCAGCGGCTTCGGCTCCGGCTTGTTTGGCGGCCTGCAGGAGGGCTTCGGTCAGCAAGGAAAGGCGGGACATGCAGCATCCTTAAGGGAATTGACTTCGTTACGGCTCAAAGTCATGACTTCTGCACAGAGTTCAAGACGTAAGGGCAATTTTAGCCCTGACTAGTTTTTTTTTCATAAGGAATTTCGAGATGCCGTGGACAGTGGTTGTGGACGAGCGTGGCCGGCGTTGGGGGGTGAACCGCGAGGGGGTTTATCTTATGCTTCGGGCAGCTTTGCGGGCGGATAAAATTAAGGCGAGGTCACGAATTACCTCGGTGCAAAACGGCTTTCTGATGCCGACGACGTATTTGTTCGAGACCGAGTGGAGCGGGCTGCGGGCGGACGTCGACCAAGAAACCAACGTGTTTTATATGGATGCGGCGGGGCGGTTGGCGCGTGACCCAGGGGAGATGCGCGCGAACCTGCTAGCAATGATCGGGCGCGGGCGCAGCGATTTCAACGCAGTAGAGGCGATGCGGCGCAGGGCTACACGGCAATCATCGGATAGCATCTCCAGCAATGTGGCCGGGTGGGAGAGGGCCTTGGAGGTGGCGCAATTCACCCGTGATACTTCGGCTACGATATTGGTGGTGGGTGCGGGTCTGTTGTCGGGTGGGGCTGCGTTTGCGGTGCTGGGGGCGGGATCGGTGCTGCGCGGCACGGCGACGTATCAAGATACCGGCAATGTCGAGGCTGCAGTAATCAACGGAACGGGGACGTTCATTGTGGGTATGGTTGGGATTGCGGGGGGAAATCCGGCGCTGGCGCGGTCGGAGTCGTTGCAACTGATGTTTGTCGGATCGGGTCTGCAGGGTGGCGTGCAGGGGATGCAGTCTTTGGTCGAAGGCAAAGAGCCGAAGCAGGCGTTGCAGCAGGCGGCGGTGGCGGCGGGGTTCAACTTGCTTGGAAGCGTGGTGGGCGGCAAGATTGACAAGATGAGCTTTGCAACCCGGCTGATCGTGGGTGGGGTGGTCGATACCTCGGGCAACATGCTTACGGCGGCGGTGGTTGCGGCTCCGCAGGCGATCGCGCGGCCGGCGGTGACGGGCAATTTGGACTATGCGGGGATTCCGTTCGATCCGGCACTGGATGAGCTGTATTTGACGCAGAATTGTTTGCGGCGGTTGCAGTAAAGGGCTCCCAACTTGGGAGGTTATTTTTATGTGCGATTACATATGGTTAGAGTGGCGCCGTTAAGGGATTTTTAACAATTGTGGAAAGTTTTGAGTTTTTGAATACAAAAAAGCCGCCCGTGAGGGGCGGCTTTTCCAGTCATGCTTAGGTTAGATTACTGAAGTTTCTGGCCGTTGGCGTAGAAGCCTTTGTCTTTGAATTCCAGTGTCGAGGTCATCTCGTCCTTGTCGGCGGCCGAGTTGGCGAACATCGACACCATCATCTTGAAACCCATCGCCTGATCTTGCGGCAGAAGGCCCATTGCTACCAGTTTATCCAGCAAAGTGTTGCCGCCGGTGAGTTTCAGGTCCAGCTTGCCAGTCGGCAAAGGCACGCCCGGGAAGGTGGTTTTGTCGGTGTTGTCGAACGTGAAACCACCCGCTCCGGTCAATTCTGCGCCTGCAACCGAGGCTTTCAACTCGGTGACGTCAAGCGCGTTCAACTCACCGGGAGGTGCATCGCCCAGCGCAGCCATTGCAGCCTCATCAAAGAGATCGGTCGTCATGGTGACTTTGCCTTTGGTGTCGATCACGACAGTCGCGGGGTCGTGCGGCAAGCTGCCTGCTGGATCGACCATGCCCCAGACTTCATCCGAGACGGTGAAGCCAACGAGCTTAGTCAGGAACGCAAAGTCTGCCGGAGCGCCGGTTTTGCCGACTGGCATCGCCACGTTAAACGCGGCTTCTTGGTAGCCGAGTTTCAACTCGGGGAAAGGAATGTCGGCGCTGGCGACGGTCAGATTAAACGCCTTGCCATTGCCGCCGAATTGCAGATGCGTGGCATCCATCACGAAGGACATATCGCCGCTTTCCGAAGCGCCGTTGATTTTGGTGGGCTTGCCGTCTTCGGTCACGCTTAGATCGAAGGTCATCGCACCACGGCTGATGCTGCCGTTAATCGCAAAACCGCCCTTCAGCGCCGTGGCAAGATCGGTCATTGCCTGCGCACCAAGGAAGTTGCCGTCGGAGTTGCCAGCGAGATCGGCAATAGTCGCGCTAAAGTTGACATCGGATTTCGCGGTATCATCCTTGCCGGCGCCCGAAAGCTTCACGGCTTTCGCGGTGAAATCGGAGGTGACTTTCTTGGCGTCGCCATCGCCTTCGACCAGATATTTGCCGTCCAGTTCGGTAATGTCGGCTTGAAAGCTGCCCTGCGCTGGGGCGCTCGGATTGCCGGGCTCTACCTTGACGTTCAGCGTAGGCGCGGTGAATGCGTAGCTTAGTGCGGCAGCAGTACCGCTGGCGGTGACGACCATTTCGGGCTGCGTCACGGTGATTTTCAGGTCTGTCGGCACGTCCGAACCTGCGTCAGCCGCAGCTGGGGCTTTAAGCGCCATCGTGTAACTGTCCGAAGTGGTCACATCAACGGTGCCATCGCCGTTGTCAGCAAAATCAATCTGCTCGATTGTGCTGGAAAACGAGGTGCCGTCTTTTTCATAGGAAAGCGCCACGTCAGACACGACCAGCGTGTCGCCGTCGCGCTCGGCACTGGCGGAGGTGACGGTCTGACCGGCAGACGTGCTCATGTCTTGCCAGTTTTGCCATACTTCTTCGGGGGTTACGTCGGCAAAAGCGCCAGAACCTGCCAAAATTGCTAAAACGGCGGTACTTCCCGCCAGTTTCCAGTATTTCATAATATAGCCTTTCCGGTGGAATGTCGCCCATAAGCATCCTTCCTCGTATGACAAGCGTCAAGGCTTTCCGTTGGCGCAAGCATTGGGTAAACGGAATTGTCATGTGGACGTGAGGAGGATGCGCTATGCTGGGCTTTGATATGCAAGGCAAGGTTGTGGTGATTACCGGAGCCAGCCGAGGTATTGGCGCTGCTGCGGCGCGCGAGTTCGCGCATGCGGGGGCTTCGGTGGCGCTGCTGGCGCGATCAGAGGCTGAAATTGTGGCGCTGGCGGCCGAGATCGGGCCGAAAGCTTTGGCGTTGCGCTGCGATGTGGCCGACGCGGCGGCGGTCGAGGCGGCACTTGTTGCGGTGCAGGCGCGATTTGGTCGGCTGGATGTGTTGATTAACAATGCCGGTGTGATCGAGCCGATTGCGCGGTTGGCGGATGCAGGTGTTGAGGCGTTCAGCGCGGCGATTGATATCAATCTGAAAGGCGTGTTTCACGGGATGCGCGCGGCGCTGCCGTTGATGAAGGCGCAAGGCTCGGGGACGATCATCACGGTATCATCGGGAGCTGCGGTGAACCCGATGGAGGGTTGGGGTGGTTATTGCGCCAGCAAGGCGGGTGCGCTGATGCTGACGCGCATCGCGCATCTGGAGGAAGCGGCGCATGGCATTCGCGTTTTGGGGATGTCACCCGGCACCGTGGCGACTGAGATGCAGGTGAAAATCAAAGCGAGCGGGGTTAACCCGGTCAGCCAGTTGGATTTCTCGGTGCATATTCCGGCGGATTGGCCGGCGAAGTGCTTGCTGTGGATGTGCGGCCCCGAGGCTGACGAGTATTTGGGCCGCGATGTATCATTGCGAGATGAGGCGGTGCGGCGGGCGGTGGGGCTGACTTAGCGCAGAATTCGCGGCAACGTTGGCGCGAAAATCGCAAGGTTTGGTGTGGCGGGTTTGAACGGCTTTGGTCGAGATGCCTTATCCGCACCGCGTGATTGAAATTAAGGGCGGATTGCCCCAAGGGAATATGTGATGGATGCTTTGGTAATCGGCGCTGGGCCTGCGGGTTTGATGGCGGCAGAGGAGTTGGCGCGCGCAGGGCACAAGGTGGTGGTCTGTGAGGCGAAGCCAAGCCCGGCTCGTAAGTTTCTGATGGCGGGCAAGTCGGGGTTGAACATCACCAAGGATGAGGATCGCAGCAGCTTTATCGCGGAATATCGCAGCGAATGGTTGCGGCCGATGCTGGCGGAGTTTGGCCCGCGCGAGATGATCATTTGGGCGCGGGCTTTGGGACAAGAGGTGTTTACGGGGTCAACGGGCCGGGTTTTCCCTCGGTCAATGAAGGCGTCGCCGGTGTTGCGGGCTTGGCTGAAGCGGCTGGAGGGGGCGGGGGTGGAACTGCGCTCGCGTTGGCGCTGGGCGGGCTTTGAGGGCGATGGGTTGGCGTTTGAAACGCCGGAGGGTGTGCAGGTTTTGAAGCCTGCGGTCACGGTTTTGGCGTTGGGTGGGGCGAGTTGGGCTCGGCTGGGGTCGGATGCGGCTTGGGTGCCTTGGTTGGCCGAGAAGGGCGTGGATATTGCGCCGTGGCAGCCTGCGAATATGGGCTTCGCGGTGGACTGGACGCCGCATATGGCGAAGTTTTTCGGCACGGCGATCAAAGGGGCTGCGCTGATTGTTGGCGATCAGCGGGAGCGTGGCGAGTTTGTCGTCTCGGAGCGCGGTATTGAAGGCGGCGGGGTTTATGCCGTTAGCCGTGCGTTGCGCGAGGGCGCTGCGCTGCGGGTCGATCTGATGGCGGATGTGTCGGGCGATGAGATTGCGGCGCGGTTGAGCCGGATGAAACCGGGGGAAACTTTGGCGAACCGTTTGCGCAAATTGGGGCTTGCCCCCGCGGCTGTCGGTTTGGTGATGGAATTTGGCCGGGGGCTGGAGACGGTTGCCGCTGTGAAGTCGCTGCCGTTCAAGTTGATGGGGCCAAGGCCGCTGGATGAAGCGATCTCGGTCGCTGGCGGCGTGGCGCAATCGGCTGTGACCGAGGGGTTGGAGTTGAAGGCGATTCCCGGCATGTTCGTCTGCGGTGAGATGCTGGATTGGGAGGCGCCTACTGGCGGATATTTGCTGACGGGCGTTGCTGCAACCGGGCGCTGGGCGGGTAAAGCTGCCGGAGCGCGGGCTGCGGCGTAAGGGCGGTCTTTCGGGCCGCGCCGTCTCGTGCTAGGGGCAAGGAATGAACAGTTTGCCCACAAAAGACCAGATCCGTCAGTGGATCATCGAGAACCCCGGCCTGACCGGAAAGCGCGACCTTGCCAAGGCGTTTGGCATCAAAGGCTATGCGCGGATTGATCTGAAGCGGATGCTGAAGGAACTTGAGGCCGAGGGTGGCATCGAGAAAAAAGCCCGCAGCTATCGTGAGCCGGGGGCTTTGCCGCCAGTTTCGGTGCTGCTGGTGCTGCCGCCGGATAGCAACGGCGATCTGTTTGCGCAGCCGTTGGAGGCTGACGTGGGCGATGTGCCGCCGCGCATTTTGATCATGCCGCAAAAGGGCGATCCGGCTTTGGCGGGGGGGATGAAGATCCTCGCGCGGCTGACCCCGGTTGGCGGTGAGGATCACGGATATCAGGCGCGGTTGATCCGGGCTTTGGGCTCGAACCCGCTGAAACTGCTGGGGGTTTTTCGTTCTAATGCCGAGGGCGGGCGGATTATTCCCATCGACAAAGGCGTTGATAAGGAATGGCGGGTTTCGCGCGATCATACGTTTGAGGCGCGCGATGGCGAGTTGGTTGAGGCAGAGCAGATCGGCCCGAAACGGCTGGGCTTGCCGCAAGCCAAGATTACCGCGCGCTTGGGCGATCCTTCGGGACCACGCGCGGTTTCGCTGATTGCAATTCATCAGCATGGCATCCCGGACCAATTCCCCGACGCGGTGATTGCCGAGGCGGATGCGGCGCAGCCTGCTTCTTTGGATAAGCGCGAGGATTTGCGCGGCCTGCCATTGCTGACGATTGACCCGATTGATGCGCGCGACCGTGACGATGCGGTTTATGCCGAGGCGGATAGCGATCCGAAGAACGCTGGCGGGTTTTTCATCTGGGTGGCGATTGCCGATGTGGCGTATTACGTGCGGCCAAACTCGGCGCTGGACCGTGAGGCGCGCAAGCGTGGCAACTCGACTTACTTCCCCGACCGCGTGGTGCCGATGCTGCCGGATGTGCTGTCGGGCGATCTGTGTTCGCTGCATGAGCACGTGGATCGGGCGTGTCTTGCGGTGCAAATGCGGATTGACGCGCATGGCCAAAAGCTGAGCCACCGTTTTGTGCGTGGGCTGATGCGGTCGCAAGCTTCGTTGCATTATGGGCAGGTGCAGGATGCGATTGAGGGGCGGGCGGATGCGGCGACTGCGTTGTTGTTGCCGGTGCTGCATACGCTTTACGCGGCTTACGCGGCGCTCAAGAAGGCCCGCGCCTTGCGGCAACCTTTGGATTTGGAATTGCCAGAGCGGAAGATTGAATTGTCGGACGAGGGCAAGGTGATCTCTGTCGCCTTCAAGGCTCGGTTTGACGCCCATAAGCTGATCGAGGAATGCATGATCCTCGCCAACGTTTCGGCGGCTGAGGAATTGGTTCGGCTGAAGCGGCCTTTGCTGTTTCGGGTGCATGAGGAACCATCGCCGGACAAGCTGGAAGCTTTGCGCGAAGTGGCGGAGGCTTCGGGCTTTACGCTGGCGAAGGGGCAAGTGCTGAAAACCCAGCATCTCAACCGGTTGTTGGCGCAGGCGCAAGACACCGAATTTGACGAGTTGATGAACATCTCGACGCTGCGCTCGATGACGCAAGCCTATTATAATGCGGTGAATTTCGGGCATTTCGGGCTGGCTTTGCGGAATTATGCGCATTTCACCTCACCGATCCGGCGCTACTCGGACCTCATCGTGCATCGGGCTTTGATCGCTGGGCATGGCTGGGGTGACGATGGGTTGTCGGCTTGGGACGTGGAAAATCTGGATGAGACGGCGAAGCTGATTTCGGACACCGAGCGGCGTTCGATGGTGGCAGAACGCGATACCAACGATCGGTATCTGGCGGCGTTTTTGTCGGAGCGGGTGGGCAATGAATTCGCCGGCCGGATTTCTGGTGTGCAGCGGTTTGGGCTGTTTGTGAAGCTGGACGAAACCGGGGCGGATGGGCTGGTGCCGATCCGCTCGGTCGGGCGCGAGTATTTCCATTACGATCAAGAGCGGCAAATGCTGGTGGGTTCCGATAGTGGCATTGAGATCGGCATTGGCTTGCGGGTGACGGTGCGCCTGGCGGAAGCTACGCCGATGACCGGGGGGATTGTGCTCGATTTGCTGAACATCGACGGGGCGACTTTGCCGACGGGGCGGGCGAAAGCCGGGCGGTATCAGCCGAGGAAGCCGGGAAAATTCGCGACCAAGGATGCGGCGACCAAGCGCAAAGTCGTGCGCAAGCGGCGGTAACTGGCTATGCGCGCGCTGGTTGGCTTGGTGCTGGGGTTGGCGCTGTGGAGCGGCGTTGCCGCGGCGCAGGATGTCGAGGAAATCGTGGCAGAAGCGGGGGCGGCGGACGTGATGGAGAACGGCAGCGAGGCCGGGTTGCAGGCATGGATTGCGGGTTTTCGCGGGCGGGCGCTGGCGGCTGGGATTTCGGTGGCGACGTTTGATGAGGTGATGCAGGGCGTGCATTTTCTGCCAGATGTGATCGAGCGCGATCGCAAGCAAGACGAGTTTACTCGCACGATCTGGGACTATCTGGATCGGGCGGTGTCGGAGGATCGCATCGTTGCGGGGCAGAAGGCTTTGCGGACACATGGCCCGCTGCTTGAGCAGATTGAAGCGCGCTATGGTGTTGATAAGCATGTAGTTTTGGCGATCTGGGGGCTGGAAAGTGCCTATGGTGCGGTGCGGGGTGACATTGAAACACCGAGTGCGCTGGCGACGCTGGCCTATGATACGCGGCGCGGGGCGTTCTTTGAGGCGGAGTTGATCGCGGCGTTGCAGATCGTGCAATCGGGGGCGGTGAAACCTGCGGCGATGATTGGGTCTTGGGCGGGGGCGATGGGGCATACTCAGTTCATGCCGTCGTCGTATCTGAAACTCGCGGTTAGTTTTGACGGGCGGGGCAAGCCGGATATTTGGGGTGAGGATCCGACGGATGCTTTGGCCTCAACTGCTGCTTATCTCGCCAACGCAGGCTGGAAGAACGGTGGGCGTTGGGGGGACGAGGTGCGGCTGCCTGTGGGGTTTGACTATAGCGTGGCCGGGGATCGGACGCAGAAGCCGTTGAGTTTTTGGGCGGGGTTGGGCGTTACGTTTCCGGGTGGTGGGTCTTTGGGCGAGGGCTGGGCGTCGCTGCTGCTTCCGGCGGGTGCGCGAGGGCCGACATTTTTGGTCTATGATAATTTCGCGGCGATTGAGGCTTATAACAAGGCCGACAGCTATGTGATCGCGGTGGGGCATCTGGCAGATCGGATTGCTGGTGGGGCGGCGTTTGTTGGTGGCTGGCCGCGCGATCTGCGGGCTTTGACGCTGGAGGAGCGGAAGGAAATGCAGTCGCTGTTGCTGGCGGCGGGGGTTTATGCGGGCACCGCGGATGGCAAGGTCGGGCCGTTGACGATGGCGGCGGTGAAGGCGTTTCAACGCGCGCGTGGCATGGTGGTGGACGGGTATCCGAGTTTAAAAATTTTGCTGGCGTTGCGGTGATTTGAGCGGGGGTGCCGCCTCGGGGGGCATCGAGCCCCCGCTCGGCGGCGCTGCCGGGGGATGGGCGGCTGGCGGTGGGATTTTTTGAGATGTGTGGTTGGGTGGCCGTTTTGGCGCTGCCGGATTGCGGCGGTGGGGGCTACATCAGTCGTGGAAGCCTCCGGCGGGGATATTTAAGAATAGGTGAAATGTTAGGGTTTTGAGAAGCGGAGGGGCTGTCCGGAATCCGCAGATTCCGGCCGCCGTGGTTGTCGGTTACAGGCTGGAGGCTTCGTAAATCGGTGTCAGGTCTTTGCCCCATGCGCCGTTGTAGAGGTCGAGCCAGCGGTCGGCTTGGGTTTTCTCGGTGGCGAGGTTTTGCACGAGGGGGGCGAGGTAGCGTTGCTCGTCAAGGCCACGGGCGGCGAGGCCCGCATGCGACAGGCTGACGGCGGCGCGGGCTAGGTCTAACAGTTTGACGCCGTTGGCTTCGGCTTGCAAGGCGCTGACGGAAGCGTTGACGCGCAGGGTCTCGCGGGTTTCGGTGTCGAAGCCTTTCACCAGATCCCAAGCGGCGTCTAGGGCGGCATCGTCATACATCAGGCCGACCCAGAAGGCAGGCAGCGCGTCAATATGGGCTTGATCGCCGCAGTCTGCGCCGCGCATTTCGATGTATTTCTTAACGCGGGCTTCGGGGAATACCGTGGTCATATGGTCAGCCCAGTCGGAGAGTGTGGGCTTTTCACCGGGCAGCGCGGGCAGGTTGCCATTCAGGAAATCGCGGAAGGATTGGCCTAAGGCGTTGATATATTTGCCGTCGCGGTAGACGAAATACATTGGCGCATCAAGCACCCAATCGACGTATTGTTGGAAGCCAAAGCCCTGGTCGAAGGCGAATGGTAACATGCCGGTGCGGGCGTTGTCTAGGCCGCGCCAGATGCGTGAGCGCCATGATTTGTGGCCATTAGGTTTGCCGTCGAAGAACGGGCTGGAGGCAAAGAGGGCGGTAGCGACGGGTTGTAGGGCCAGTGCGACCCGGAGTTTTTTGACCATGTCGGCCTCGGAGGCGTAATCGAGGTTCACTTGCACGGTGCAGGTGCGATACATCATCTGGGTGCCGTGGGTGCCAACGCGGCCCATATAGTCGGTCATCAGGCGGTAGCGGCCTTTTGGCATCACCGGCATGGTCTCGGCCGACCATTCGGGGGCAGCACCGAGGCCCATGAACTTGATGCCGAGCGGATCGGCGATGCTGCGGACTTCGTCGAGGTGGTTTTGCAACTCGGCCGCGCCTTGGTGCAGGTCTTCCAACGGAGCGCCGGAGAGTTCAAACTGGCCGCCGGGCTCAAGCGAAATATTCGCGCCGTCGCGGGTCATGCCGATGATATTGTCGGCCTCGGAGACCGGGGCCCAGCCGAAGTTTTGCAGGCCCGCGAACAAAGCGGAGATTGAGCGATCACCTGCATAGGGTAGCGGTGCGCGGCTGTCGGTAAGCCAGCCGAACTTCTCATGCTCGGTGCCGATCCGCCAATCGGCTTTCGGCTTGCAGCCGTCGGCCATCATCTCGGCAAGCTGCCAGAAATCTTCGATGGGGCCGCCGCCGTTTTGAGGAATCGACATGGGGCAGAGCCCTTTCGCGTTGGAAATTTCAGGATGCAACTGGTGGAGTGGCGCACTGCCTAAGTCAAGAGATGCCGCGCGGCTGTTATACAGCCATTATTCGCAGGCAAGTGCCGCTTGCGGCTTTTACTCGCGGGCGAGGGCGGCTTGGGCTGTGCGGCGCCAGATGGTTTGGGTCTCGGCTGCGAGCGACAGATTGGTGGACCCGGTGGTTGGCTTGGCATCGAGGGCGGCGACGAGCGACAGCGTGTTCATGCCGGGGAGGCTGGCGAAGGCATCGAATAGCTTATCGGCTCCGGTGGCATCGACAGGGATCAACAGGGCTTGGCCGTCGGCTTGTTTCAAGCGCCAGACCCTACGACCGCGTAGGGATAGCAGGCGGAGTTCGGTGAGTTCGGGGATTGAGACATAGCCGCCGGTTTGCGGGCCGAGATAGCCGATCTGGGCCTCGTCCACCTCAACTATGCCGGGGCTGTCGATGGGTTGGGTGAAGCGCAGGCGACGCAGGGCTAGGATGGCCCAAGCGACTCCGAATGCGCCGAATGCGGTGCCGAGGGGGGTGAGCAGGTAGCCTCCAAGGGCGATAAGCCATAGGCCGAAGCCGAGGATTGCTGCGGCGAGGATCACCTCGTTGCCGCGTCTCAGCATGGCGAGAAATTCGGGGCGGATCATGCGGAAACCTGCTGTGGCTCTGAAAACATTATTAGTGCAAAGCTGTGGCTGGGGCGAAAACCTAATGCAATGTAGGCGCGGGCGGCTGCTTCGGAGGCGGCAAATAGCACGGCGCGTTTGATGCCTGCGTGGCGGGCTTCGGCGAGCAGCATGGCGGCGACACGGCGAGCATAGCCTTGGTTGCGCAGGTCGGGGGGCGTGTAGACGCCGCCGATTTGGAGCACGTCGGGGATTTGGGCGTTTGATCCGGCGAGGGAAACCGGGGTGTCGTCGTGCCACAGGATGCGGTGGGTTTTGTCTTGCTGCCAGCGCAAGACTTGGGTGCGGGCTAGGAGCGGGGCGGTGTCTAGGGTGAAGCCCATGGTTTCGATCAGGTTTGCAGCCCGCCATGCGGAGATGAGCGGCAGGTCTTGGTCGCGGATCGGGGTCAGGTAGTAGCCCTCGCAATTTGGTAAGCGCAGGTCGGTTAGGTTTAGGGTGAAGCCGGGCTCTGTGGTGTTCATCCGGGTTGGGGTGTTGGCGAGGCCGAGGGCGGTTTGGAGGGCCGCGCATTGCTCGGCAGGGCCAATCAGACCGCTGATTGAGCGACCTGCAAGCAACGGTCTGACGGTGGCCCAGTCAGCGGTGGGGGCCTGCGGTTCCAAGGTGCCGATTTCGTTAAGGGCAAGGTAACCTGTGATCGCACCTGCGGTTTCGAACAGCCAGCTTTCGGCCTTTATCCCTTTGCCCAGCAGGTCGGCGATGGGGAACATTGAGGTCGACTCGTGTTGCGATAGGAAGGCCAGAAGGGCGGGGGTGTCTTGTTCGGTGGCAGGGCGAATCGTCGCAAGTTTGCTCATGCCCAGTCGCCCAAGACTGCTTGCCATAGGGTGAGGGCTGCGACGGCGGCGGTGTCTGCGCGCAGGATGCGGGGGCCGAGGGCGGTGGGGTGGATTTGTGGCAGGGCGCGCAGGCGAGCTTGTTCGTCTGCCGAAAAGCCGCCTTCCGGGCCGATCAGGATCGCCCATTTCTCGCCGCGTGGGCCGCTTAGGGCGGGGGCTTGGCCGAGCATGGCCTCATCACACCAGAGCAGTTTGCGGTCGGGGGGCAGGGTGGTGAGGAATTTATCGAGGGGGGTGAGGTCAGTGACTTCGGGGACGGAGGTGGCACCGCATTGCTCTGCGGCCTCTAGGGCGTGGGCTTGCAGGCGGTCTTGGCGGATACGCTCGGAATTGGTGTGGCGGGTTTGGACGGGGATGATACGCGCCGCGCCAAGCTCGGTAGCTTTTTCGACGATGAAATCGGTGCGGGTTTTTTTGATCGGTGCGAAGGCGAGCCAGAGATCAGGGGGCAAGCGCAGGGGGGCGGTTTGGCGATCGCAAATCAGGATGCCGCCGCGTTTGCCAGCCTCGGCAATCTCGGCACGCCATTCGCCATCGCGGCCATTGAACAGCGAGACTGCAGCGCCTTTTGTCAGGCGCATCACGTTGAACAAATAGTGCGCCTGATCGGCGTTTACGGCCACGGCTTGCCCATGCGCCAAAGCCTGATCTACATAGAGCCGGATTTTTGCATCTGTCATGCCGGGGAATCTATGTCTGAGAGAGCGGAAATGCCAGAGGCGACAAACGTCAATACGGTTGCGGATGCGCCGAAGGGCAACTGGGTGGATCGGTTTGCGCCGCCTGTGACGCGGCCCTATCTGCGGCTGTCGCGGGCGGATCGGCCTATTGGTACTTGGCTTTTGGTCATCCCGTGTTTTTGGGGCATTGCGCTGGCGGGGTTGGGCGATGGGTTTCGGTTGTGGGATTTGTGGTTGGCGGTGTCTTGCACAGTGGGCGCGTTTTTGATGCGGGGGGCTGGCTGCACTTGGAACGACATCACTGATCGGCATATTGATGGGGCGGTGGCGCGAACCAGGAGCAGGCCGCTGCCGTCGGGTGCGGTGACGGTGAAGGGCGCGCTGGTTTGGATGGCGGTGCAGGCGGCTTTGGCTGCATGTATTCTGTTCAGTTATAATTGGTTGGCGATTGGGCTGGGCGTGGCGTCACTGGCGCTGGTGCTGATTTATCCGTTTGCCAAGCGATTTACATGGTGGCCGCAGGCTTTTTTGGGGCTCGCATTCAACTGGGGTGCGGTGCTGCTCTACGCGGCACATGTGGGCGAGGTGCAGTGGCCTGCGGTGCTGCTGTATGGCGCGGGCATTGCGTGGACGTTGTTTTACGATACGATTTACGCGCTGCAAGATAAGGAAGATGATGCGCTGATTGGTGTGAAATCGACGGCGCGGCTGTTCGGGGATGATGCGCGGGCGTGGTTGCGTGGCTTTATGGTGCTGGCGGTGGTGCTGATGGCGACGGCGGTGCTCTGGGCAGCGATTCCCGCTGGCCATGTGCTAAATCTGATTGTGGCAATGGCCGGAGTCTGTGGCTTTGGCTGGCATATGGTGTGGCAGCTTCGTCGTCTGAACGTGGACGATCCGGAAAATTGCTTAAGATTGTTTTGGTCGAATCGCGATGCCGGGCTGATTGCTGCGCTATTTCTCGCCGTTGCGGTTTTCCTTTGATTGATCCGGGTTGCCGTGCGCTTTATGCAGTCCGGGACCGGGCGACGGCATTTGGCCGTGCCGTCTCTCTGACAGACCGAGTTGAATGATCCCGTGGTAACATTGCCCAATTTTAGCCCTTCCGAGCTTCCTAAGAAATACCTGGCTCCTGTCGCGTTTGCCGCGGCGGGGGTGGTTTCGATATTGGTGGCTTGGGGTGCGGCTGTGCTGGTCGAGAATATTTCGGCGCGCGCTGTGAAATCCATGCTGCTGACCGAGGGCGTTACCTTTGCGAGCGTTGCACCGGATGGCTTGCAGATTCACCTGAGCGGCACCGCGCCGAACGAGGCGGCGCGCTATAAGGTGGTCAATCTGGTAGGCGCACTGATCGATTCGTCGCGCATCCGTGACCGAATGGAAGTCACCCCGGTCAAAGCTATTGAAGCCCCACGGTTCTCTGTCGAGATGCTTCGCAATGATGATGGCATCCAGTTGATCGGGTTGTTGCCGGAAAGTGATGCTCTACAAGCGGTCAAGGATAAGGCGCAGGCGCTTAATCCCGACGTGCCCTTGTCAGATATGCTGGAGACAGCGGACTATCCCGCGCCACAGGGTTGGGAAGCTGCGCTAACTTATGGGCTGGATGCGCTGGAAATGTTGCCGCGGTCAAAAATTTCGGTGGCGGCGGATCAGGTGGCGATCACGGCAATTGCAGCTTCGGACGCCGAAAAACGCGCGTTTGAACGGCAGCTGAACACTGCCAAGCCATCCGGGCTGGCAGTGAAGGTAGATATTTCAGCGCCGCGTCCTGTGCTCACCCCGTTCACCTTGCGATTCGTGAAAGACGCTGAGGGTGCAAGGTTTGACGCTTGCTCTGCGGATACCGAACTGGGGCGGGCGCGGATATTGGCGGCGGCGGGGCTGGCTGGTGCCGTCGGGAGCAACGGTTGCACCGTGGGCCTAGGTGTGCCGAGCCCTAAATGGACCGATGCGACGATAACCGGAATCAAGGCGGTCGCTCAACTGGCCAGCGCTACGCTGACCTTTAGCGATGCCGATGTGACGTTGCTGGCGGGCGCTGATGTGCCGCAGGGCGATTTTGACCGGGTGGTGGGCGAGCTTGAGGCCGATCTGCCAGATGTGTTTTCATTGAAAGCCACGCTTGAGAAGAAAGCCTCGGGTGCGGTTGCCGGTCCGGCGGAGTTCACCGCGTCGTTGGCTCCTGAGACGCATCGGCTGGAGATGCGCGGGCGGCTGACCGATGACATGCTGCGCAAGGCGGTCGATAGTTTTGCGCGCGCCGAGTTCGGCGGCAACACCTACCTCGCGACCCGGATGGACCCTGAGTTGCCAACCGGTTGGCCGCTGCGGGTTTTGGCAGGGCTGCAGGCGTTGGGTGAATTGGACAACGGCACGCTTTTGGTGCGCCCCGATACGGTTGAGCTGAAGGGTATTACCGGGTCGCAATCTGCCAAGGTGCGAATTTCACAGATATTGTCTGAAAAACTCGGGCAGGGACAAACTTTTAGGGTCGATGTGAAATACGATAAAACGCTCGACCCACTTGCCGGTATTCCGACACCGGAGGAATGTGCTGCGGACGTCGATGATGTTGTGGCGCGGCAGAAGATCACTTTCACTCCTGGATCGGCAGAAATCGACGCGGCGGCGAGTGGTGTGATGAAGGCGCTGGCCGATGTGTTGAAGCTGTGCCCCGGCGTGAAGCTGGAAGTGGCGGGTTACACCGATGCGCAGGGGTCGGAGGAGGGCAACCGGGCGCTGTCTCAGGCCCGCGCCGAAACCGTCGTTTTGGCGTTGCAGGGGCGGCAAATCGACGTCTCGGGCATGATCGCGCGAGGCTATGGTGAGGCTGATCCGTTGGCTGACAACGGCACTGACGCCGGGCGCGAGGCTAATCGGCGGATTGAATTTCGTTTGATCGGCGCGCCAAAGCCTGTTTCGGCGGATGCTGGGAAAGCGGCGGCTACGGCGGCGCAGGCGCAGGGTGCAGCCGCAGCAGGGCCGGATTTTTCAAGTGATACCAGCCCCTCTGTCGCACCGCAGAAAAAGACAGTCACGCCGGAGCCGCGGCCGAAGATAACAGAATAGTGCAGAGGGTCGAATGACACTGGGAACACGGTTATGAACCGCACGGAATTTGTCGTGGCGACTGCAATTATTCTGCTGCTGGCCTTCGCGGCGGGTTGGTTCACCTATTGGATTTTGCATCGCTTCACTCGGGTGGCGGGCGGCGATATGGCGGAAATGGACCGTTTGGCGCAATCTTTGCACGAGGCCGAGGAAATGCGCGATCAGGCGATCGTATATCTGGAAAGCCGCGAGGGCGAGTTGATGAACCAGATCGCCCAGACCGAAGCCGAATTGCGCGCCGCGATGGAGGGCCTGCGCGATGCGCGGCATGAGGCGGAAGAAATGCGGGCATATATTGAACGGATGCACGCGAATAGTTGAGGCAGGTCGTCTGCGAATAACCAAGCCCCACCAAGCTATGCCGCCCCGGACTTGATCCGGGGCCTCTTTTTAACCCGCTGCCTTCAGAGGCCCCGGATCAAGTCCGGGGCGGCGAAGTTTGGGATTACAGGCTGCCTAAGCAGGTTTGCATTAGGGGCGAGTTGGGGTCTTCGAGGCCGTCAATCACATTGAAGTGGTGTTTGCCCGGGGCGACTGTCCACGCGCAGTTCCAGTTTTCCGATAGCGTTCGGGCTTGCCACAGGAATGCGGGGCGTTCGGAGGCTCCGACCCAGATATGGGCTTGCGTGGTTAGTGCATGGCGGCCGGGACTTTCTTGCGCGATTTCAATGGCGTCGATGTGCAGGTTGGTTTGCATATCGGTTTGCGAGAGGGGCTCTAGGTCTGCGAGGGGCGAGATCGGTACGATGCGGGTGAGGCGGGATTTTAGCGTGGCACTGCGGTCGGGGTTGCCCATGCGGGCGGTGAGGTGGCCGCCTGCGGAATGGCCGGTGATCACCAGTGGGCCTGCGATTTCTGCGCAGGCGGTGGTGATGGCGCTGTCAATTTCGTTGGTGATTTGGGCGATGCGGGCTTCGGGCGCGAGAGTGTAGCCTGGAAGGGCGCAGGCCCAGCCTTGGGCGATGGCTCCGGCAGCGAGGTGCGACCAGAGGGATTTGTCGGTTTCCAGCCAGTAGCCGCCGTGGATAAAGACCATCAGGCCGCGTGGGGTGGTTTCGGGCAGGAACAGGTCGAAGCGGTTGCGGGGGGCCGGGCCGTAAGCGAGGTCAAGTCGGGCGCGCGAGCCGAGGCTGTCGCGGAATTGGGCGGCTTTTTGCGCCCAGAGGGATGGCAGTAATTCCGAGCCGGGAATGAAAGCGCCGTTTTGATATTCTCGGGTCATGTCCATGCTGATCGCTCCAGTTTGCCGCTTAGCTTAGGTCCAGCATTGGTGGAGGATGTGGACTTTTAAGTCCAGAGCGGGCAAGCAGGGGCAACCCGTGACAATGGAGGCCCCCATGCTCGATTCCGTGACCGATCTGCGTTCTTTGTTGAAAGACCCCAGCCTGCTGCCGAACAAAGCCTATGTGGCGGGCGAATGGATTGACGCTGCCGATGGCGCGACCTTTGCAGTGACCAACCCGGCGCGCGGCGATGTGATTGCCAATGTGCCGGATTTGACCCGTGCGGATGCGGCGCGGGCGATTGCGGCGGCGGATATTGCGCGGCGCGAGTGGGCGGCGCGGACTGGCAAAGAGCGCGCGCAGGTGATGCGCAAGTGGTTTGATCTGTGCATGGCGGCGCAGGAAGATCTGGCGACGATCCTGACCGCCGAGATGGGCAAACCACTGGCTGAGGCTAAGGGCGAGATCGCTTATGGCTCGGCGTATATCGAATGGTTTGGCGAGGAGGCGAAGCGCACTTACGGACAGATTATTCCCGGCCACATGCGTGACAAGCGGATTTCTGTGTTGAAACAGCCGATTGGGGTTTGTGCCTCGATCACTCCTTGGAACTTCCCGAATGCTATGATCGCGCGCAAGGTGGCTCCGGCGCTGGCTGCGGGTTGTGGGTTTGTGGCGCGTCCGGCGGCGGAAACGCCTTTGTCGGCGATTGCTTTGGCGGTGTTGGCGGAGCGTGCGGGGGTGCCTGCGGGCGTGTTCTCGGTTATCACCTCATCGCGGTCATCTGAGATTGGCAAGGAGTTCTGCGAGAACCCGGCTATTCGCAAGATCACCTTTACCGGATCGACCGAAGTGGGTCGGATTTTGCTGCGGCAGGCGGCGGAGCAAGTGCTGAAATGCTCGATGGAACTGGGCGGCAATGCGCCGTTCATTGTATTTGACGACGCTGATCTGGATGCGGCGGTTGAAGGTGCGATGGTGTCGAAATTCCGCAACAACGGGCAAACCTGCGTCTGTGCGAACCGGATTTATGTGCAGGCGGGCGTGTATGATGCTTGTGCCGAGAAGCTGGCGGCGGCGGTTGGCAAGTTGGCGATCGGCGATGGTTTGACCTCGGGCGTCACCACTGGGCCGCTGATCAACGAAGATGCGGTTGAGAAAGTTGAGGAGCATATCGCGGATGTGCTGGCGGGCGGCGGCAAGGTGCTGACCGGCGGCAAGCGTCACGCTTTGGGCGGCACGTTCTTTCAGCCGACCGTGGTGACGGGCGTAACCAAGGATATGAGGGTCGCCAATGAGGAAACCTTCGGGCCGCTGGCCCCTTTGTTCAAGTTTGATACCGAGGAAGAAGTCATCCGCCGCGCCAATGATACGATCTTTGGTTTGGCTAGCTACTTCTACGCCAAGGATATTGGCCGTATTACCCGTGTGCAGGAGCAGTTGGAATACGGCATGGTCGGCGTCAACACCGGGCTGATTTCCAACGAGATGGCACCGTTTGGCGGGGTTAAGCAGTCAGGTCTCGGCCGTGAAGGGTCTAGCCATGGCATCGACGATTATATGGAACTGAAATATATCTGCTTGTCGGTTTAAGGCAGGCTGCGGCAGATTGGGCGGCGCGAGGGGAAGCCCTCGCGCCGTTTGATTAACCTCCGACGCCGCGCGATGCACCTGAACTGCCGAAGCCGCCGCGCGATTGCACTTGGGTTTTGGTCATCGGTGCCAAGCCTCTGGTGACAGGGGCTTTATTGAAGGCGCTGGCGTTGATCTTGCCGCCGCTGTTGAGATTAGTGATGCGGGTGCCGCCGTCTGGCGTGGCAAAACCGCCGCCTGCCGAGCGCACCACCGGTTGCGACATCACCCTACCGCCGCCCAGTGCCTGACCGATCATGTAGCCCATCAACAGCGGCATGAACACCGAACCGCCGCCGCCATTGTTCGCCGCCGCATCGCCGCCGCAAGCGCCTGCGCCGTGCTCTGCCTCGCACAATTCGCGGCTTTCGTAGCGCGGCGCGGTTTCTTCGTGCAGCTTTTGCGCCTCGGCGAAGGCGGTTTCGCAATCGGCAGCCGAAAACCAGCCGTCTGGCTTGGCCTCGGCCAAACAACTGGCCTTGTCGGCAAAGGCGCTGGCCTCGGTCTTTTCTTCGTTGCAGGCGGCCAACCCGAACGCGGCAGCGCCGAGCAAGGTGAGTGCAACATGACGTGAGCGTTTCATCGCCTTACCCTTCTATAAAGTGCGGCTTGAACCGCGACAAATCTTGCGTGATGCGGCTGCGATCTTCGCGCAAACCCATGCCGACGCAGGTCTCTCCTACAATCCACGCACCAATAACCGGACGCATTTCTGCAAACACCGGCAGCGGATGATAGGCTTGCACGATCTTCGGGTGCTGATCGTAATCGCGGGCCGTGGCAGCTTCAAGCACCGCGCCGTTTTGGTGAATCGTAACCGATTGGCCTTCGCGGGAGAAGATCGGCTTGGTGACATAGCCTTGGGCCAGCAGATCAGGGGCGCGGCCCAATGCGGCTTCGTCTTCAAAATACGCGGGCAGCAGGTTGGGGTGGCCTTCAAAAATCTGCCACAGCACGGGCAGGATCGCCTTGTTCGACAGGATGGCTTTCCAAGCAGGTTCGATGAAGCGACAGCCTGAGGCGGTGATCTTGTCGGCAAACGGGTCGCGCAGCAGGTCTTCCCACGGGTAGAGTTTGAACAACGCGCCGATCACCCGATCTTCGGCATCGGTGAATTGGCCGTCGGGGCTGATGCCGATCTTGTCGAGATCGGTGTAATGCGCGCCCAAACCGGCCTCTCGCGCGGCCCAAGCCATGGTTTCTACCGTGGCGTAGTCTTCGGGCGCGTCGGCGACGGCTGCAAAATGCAGGTCGGTGTCGGGGGCAAACATTTCGGCCAGACGAGCGACCAAGGCTTCATGCACGCCGTTGAACTGATCGGTACCTTCGGGCAGCACGCGGGCGGCCAGTTGCTGTTCAAACCACAGCCATTGGAACGAGGCACTTTCATACAGCGAGGTCGGCGTGTCGGCGTTGTATTCCAGCATTTTGGCGGGGCCACTGCCGTCATAGGCCAGATCGAAACGACCATATAATTCAGGTTCGGCATCATGCCAGCTTTGCGCCACCAGATCCCAATGCGCGCGCGGGATATCCATCCGCTGCATCAGGGTTTCGGATGCGATCACATGCGCCACTGCTTCGCGACACATGGCGTGAAGTTCGGTGCTGGGGTCTTCGATGTCGTCTTCGATCTGGGCGAGCGTGAAACTATAGGCCGAAGTTTCGTCCCAATAGGGCTCGCCATACATATCGGCAAAGGTGAAACCAAGTTTCTCGGCTTCGACGCGCCAGTCGGGGCGTTCGGGAAGGGTGATACGGTGCAAGGGATACTCCACAGGGTTGTGGAAGATATCGGGGTTGCCATCGTTAGACACAAGCCCCGGCGGCAAATTGTCGGGCTGTCGCGTGGCATCGGCGATTATGTGGAGCCGAAAGAGATCGGTTTTTGTCGGTTGGTTTGATCAAACAAAAACGGCGCAGGCGAGAACTGCGCCGTTTTTGTTTTAATATATCCTACGAGCCGTTCAGAGCCTTGAAAACATCGGCATAGCGGCCTTCGGCTTCGGCGTTGCGCAGGAATTTCACGCGGTTGACCAACACCTCACCCGAGCCATCTGGATTGGCCAAAATCTGCATTACTTCGGCGATATAATCGGCGAGTGGCATGGCGGTCGGATCTACCGCATGGCCCGGCATCAGATCGGTTTGCACAGATGGTGGGGCGAGTTCCAACACTTCGACCGAGGTGTCGCGAAGCTGATGCCGGAGGGATTGGCTGTAGCTGTGCAGCGCGGCTTTGGTGGCGTTATACGTCGGAGTGCGGGTCAGCGGCACGAAGGCGAGACCCGAGGTGACGTTAATAATGGTGGCGCTGGTTTGTGCCATCAGATGTGGCAAGAGGGCTGCGGTCAGTTGGATTGGAGCGATCAGGTTGGTGGCGATCATCGCCTCGGCGGTTTTGGTGTCGCCCGCTTGCAGGTTTTCGGCAAGCATAATTCCCGCGTTGTTGATCAGCACGTTCAGGCTGGGGAAGCTTTGGGTGATCGTGGCGACGAACCCGGGCAGCGCTGCGGCGTCGCTGACATCCAGTGTGACCCCGTGAAGATTAGGGGTGTTCGCAACCGCTTGATCCAGCAAAGCTTGGCGCCGCCCCGCGATGATGACTTGGTTGCCTTGAGCCGCCAAAGCCTGTGCCAAAGCGAGGCCAATCCCTGAAGTGCCACCGGTGATCAGGATCGTATTGCCTGTGGTTTTCATTGCGTTTCCTTTCAAGTTCGTTCTCTGCTTGTGAAATGCGGCTGACACGTTCAAAAAGAAAGAAGGCACCCAAAAGATTTATACTCACCTAAAAGAGAGTGTTATGACGATCCAATTTCTAACTTCTAATGCCCAGCCGATTGATCCGCGTATCGAGAAGTTGGTGAACGACCTGATCGGGCGGATTGCGGCTAAGTGGACGATGCTGATATTGGAGTTGCTGGCGCAGCGTGGTGAGATGCGGTTCACTCAGATTGGTCGCGCTGTTGAGGGCATCAGTCAGAAAATGCTGACGCAGACCCTGCGGCAGATGGAGCGGGATGGGCTGGTGCATCGCACCGTACATCCGGTGGTGCCGCCGAAGGTGGAATATCGGCTGACCGATCTGGGGCTGACGTTGGGCGAGGCGTTCTGTGGGGTATGGACTTGGGCGGAAGCGCATCTTGAGCGGATCGAGGCTGCGCGCGCGGCGTTTGACGCGCGGGACTGACAGTCGGCTCTGCCCGCTGTTTTGTCGGAGATGAAGCGGACAGGATGGGCGCGTTCTGCGACTTTAAGCCATCACAACCCGAAAGGATCAACCATGCAAACTGTCGTCAAACTTCCCGATACGAACGGCTCTGACCCCTCCACCGCCGATCTGGATGGCTGGATTGTCACCGAAGGTAGCCCAAGCATGAAGACCTGGGCGCTGCATACTTCGGCGGCGGGCGATATGGTTTCGGGCATCTGGGAGTGCACAGTTGGCAGCTATCATGCGACCTATACGGCGTATGAATATGTCGTGCTTATCGCGGGCAAGATCACCATTACACCAGATGGCGGCTCCCCGGTCACTGTCCAAGCGGGCGATTCCTTTGTGGTGGAGCCGACATTTAAGGGCATCTGGAAAATCGAGGAAAACGTGCGTAAGCATTTCGATTTCCGCATTAAATGATGTACTTAGCGGTGGGGCGGTTGACGCCGCCCGCCGATCATCTCGGCCTTGTTATCGCCTAGCAGCGGAACGACTTTGCTTATCTCACGTTGCATCCACATGTTGATCTCATCGGCCAACGAGGCTGTTCTCGCTGGTTCACAACATGAAAGGATATGACATGCTGCCCGCTGTCTCAAACATCAAGCGCAACACCGTTGCGATATTGACTGCCCTCGCAATCGCTTTGCCAGCGGCACCTGCACTGGCTTGGGGCCAGCGCGAGCAAGACGTGCTTAAGGGTGCTGCTGGCGTGGTTCTGTTGCAAGGTATCATCCGTGAGACCAAACCGAACAAGCACCATAATCAACCTCGATACGAAAACCGGCCGCGTTACGAACAGCGCTATGAGCCGCGTTACGAACGGCAATACGAACAGCCGCGCTATCAGCAGTACGCACCGCGTTACGAACAACCGCGGGTTTCTGTGTACAACACCGCTGCTGCTCGAGCTTTCAACAGCTTTTCGTCGTCGGAACGGCGGTTGATTCAACGCAGGTTGTCGTCTTACGGCTATTATCGCGGAGGTATTGACGGCTCTTTCGGCCCCGGCACTTACAACGCTGTGGTCGCTTATGCTGGCGATCAAGGCCAAACACGGCAATTAGGATCGACCAATAGCGCATATGGCGTATATGACGGGCTGATCAATTAAGCCTAGCCGAACGCCACTCCAAGCTGGCGGTGTGGTTTTAGCGAGTTGCCTACCATATCTGGTGACTGATTTTAGACAGTCCTGCGCGCCCGATCTGTTCGGGCGCGCTTTCTTTTGCGCATGTACCAAGGATTGCGGGTTTCGCTGCGTCTTACTATGGTCATGCTGATGGAAACCCCGGATGAGACCCTTGCCTCTGCCGCCGCTGGCGGTGACCGTGACGCTTTTGCGCTGCTGGTCGAGCGACATTACGACCGAATTTATCGGCTGGCATATCGCTTGATCGGGCTGCGGGCCGAGGCGCAGGATCTCGCGCAGGATATTTGTGCGGCCTTGCCGGTAAAGCTGCGGCATTGGCGCGGCGATGCGCGGTTTACCACTTGGCTTTACCGCGTGGTGATGAACGCAGCACATGATTTGAGGCGTCGTCAGGCTACCCATGCGAAGGCCGCAAGTGGCTGGGGCGATTGGGAAATTGCTCGGCAGGATGAGATACGTAGCCAAGCCGAGGCGCAGGATTGGTTGCTGGGCGCAATGGCTCGGTTGTCGGTAGAGTTGCGCGATACGGTGGCTTTGGTTTTGGGCGAGGAGATGACTCAAGCCGAGGCGGGAGTGGTGTTGGGGGTGTCAGAAGGCACTGTGGCTTGGCGGATGTCTGAGGTGAAGAAACGCCTGCGGGCGATGGCGGTGGAGGATGCGAAATGATTCAGACAAAAACCGTCCCACGCACCGCCTTGGCTGTGGAGGATGCGAAATGAGTGGGACAAAATCCGTCCCCAAGCACCGCCTTGGCGTGGAGGACGCAAACTGATGGATGAGCTTGACGCCCTGAAAGCTGCGCTGCGTGCTGTGCCTGCCGCTGATTCGGCTGCAAAAACCGCGGCGATGCGGTTGGCGATGGAAAATTTTGATCGTCTCCAAGGATCGACCGAGCCGATGCGTCCTATGCAAGACCGCCCAGTGAGGGTGGGTATTTTGCAAAAGGGTATCGCCATGCTGAATGCTTTGAAGATGAAACCTGTTTTGGCTGCCACGACGTCGGTTGCCGCGCTTTTGGTTGGGTTTGTGGTTATCCTGCCGCTGTCGGGCAAGGGTCCGCTGGATGCGGCGGGCAGTAAGCCGATCGCGCAGGTCGACGCTCCGCTGCAGCCGCCCGTGTTAGATACGCTGCCCGAGGTGCTGCCACAACAGCAGTCCGATACTGCCAAAGCAAAGCTTGCGCCCAGTGACGCTGAAGCGAAGGCTCCGGCGAAAGCGGAAGCCGAGGCGGCGGCAGGTGGCGCAGCAAACCGGAGTTTAAAGCCGGCCGCTGATGCCGCCGCGCCTGTTTCCGAGCCGGAAACTGTGATGCAGGACGAGTCTGCATCCGTGCAGACGGCCCCTCCTCCGATGCCGATGAGGGGCGTCACCGGTGAAATGTCCACGGACAGCTACTCGACGAGTGCGGTGTCGGAGATGCCCGCGATGGAGTTCGCGCCGCAACGGGCGGAAAACACCGAAGCCTTCGCCAATGCTGACGCCAATCCGGTGAAGGTAACAGCGGAGGAGCCCGTTTCGACCTTCTCGATTGACGTCGATACCGCGTCTTATGCGACGGTGCGATCATCTTTGAACGCGGGTTCTCTGCCCGATCCGGCCTCGGTGCGGATTGAGGAGATGGTGAACTATTTCCCCTATGCCTATCCGAAACCTGAGGGGGGTCAGGCGTTTCGCCCGACCATTACAGTGATGCCGACGCCGTGGAACCCGAATACCCGGCTGGTGAATATCGCTATTCAGGGCGCTGTGCCGCAGGTGGAAAATCGGCCACCGTTGAACTTGGTGTTTTTGGTGGATACTTCCGGGTCGATGGAGGATGCCAACAAACTTCCACTGTTGAAACAATCGCTTGGGCTGATGCTGGGGCAGTTGCATCCGGAAGATCAGGTCGCAATTGTGGCTTATGCGGGGTCGGCTGGGCAGGTATTGCCGCCGACTAAGGCCAGCGATACCGCGACGATTATGGGGGCGTTGGATCAGTTATATGCGGGCGGCTCGACGGCTGGCGCGCAGGGGTTGGAGCTGGCGTATCAGGTGGCGGAAAGCATGAAGGCGGACGGTGAGGTCAGCCGCGTGCTGCTGGCGACGGATGGCGATTTCAATGTGGGGATTGATGATCCAGAGGCGCTGAAAACTTATATCGCCAAGAAACGCGAGAGCGGAGTGTATCTTTCGGTGCTAGGATTTGGGCGCGGTAATCTCGACGATGCGACGATGCAGGCGCTGGCGCAGAACGGCAATGGCACTGCGTCGTATATCGACACGCTGAACGAGGCGCGCAAAGTGCTGGTCGATCAGCTGACGGGCGCGCTGTATCCGATTGCGGACAATGTGAAAATCCAAGTGGAGTGGAACCCGGCGCAGGTCGCGGAATATCGGCTGATTGGGTATGAGACACGGGCGCTGGCGCGCGAGGATTTCAACAATGACAAAGTTGATGCGGGCGATATTGGTGCGGGCACGGCGGTAACGGCGATCTACGAGGTGACCGCGCCGGGGAGTTCGGCCTTGCGGAATGATGCACTGCGTTATGGTTCGGCTAAGGCGCCGGAGGGTTCTAGCGAACTTGGCTATCTGCGGCTGCGTTCGGTTGCGCCGGGGGGTAAAGATAGCACGTTGCAGGAAACTCCGATTGTGCCGGGGATGCCGGTGACGGATGAAACGCGGTTTGCGGCGGCGATTGCGGGTTTTGGGCAGTTGCTGACAGATACGAAATATCTGGGCGATTGGGGCTGGGATCAGGCGATTGATCTGGCGCTGGCTTCGCGCGGGGCGGACGAGTTCGGCTATCGGATTGAGGCGGTGAACTTGATGCGGACGGCGAAGGCTTTGGCACAATAGCTTAAGCGAAATAAAAAAGGCCCGACGTTTCGTCGGGCCTTTCTGTTAGCGTGAGGTCTTAGTGCGTCGCGGTTTCTGGCTGAGACTCTACCGCCTGCATTTCGACATCGGCACGGCGACCGATTTCAATGCGGCGAGGCTTCAGGGCCTCGGGCGTTTCGCGGACGAGGTCGATGTGGAGCATACCATATTCGTGTGCAGCGCCAGTGACGCGGACATGATCGGCCAGAGCAAAGCGGCGCTCAAACGCACGGGTGGCGATGCCACGGTGCAGGTAGGCTTTCTCAGCGCCTTCAGGCTCTTTACGAGCGCTGACATGCAGTGCGCCATCCTTCACTTCGACCGACAGTTCGTCCGGCGAGAAACCCGCCACTGCGATGGAGATGCGGTAGGCATCTTCAGCGGTTTTCTCAATGTTATATGGGGGATAGGTGGGCTGAGCCACATCGGCAGTCAAAGCGCGATCCACCAGATCGGCAATACGATCAAAGCCAACGGTGGCACGGTAGAGCGGAGCAAAATCAAAATTGCGCATGGCATCCTCTTTCAAGCGATGGCCGTTTTGCAACGGCGCATAAGCCTTCCCATCCGGGCAAGGCGGTTGATGTCCCCGGGCCCGATTGCGGCATCCCGACGACATCGCTGATCTGGGAATGCGAACGGCAGCTTTCAAGAGCTTTTAAAGCGCATTGCGCTAAGGTTTTAAAAATTTTGCGCCGCGGGCTTTACCACCGGCCAAAGTGTTAACCTTGCCGCCCGATAACGCGATCGGGCCATCGTCTTTGGCGATTTCTGCCAGCACAACAGCAAGCGGATCTTGCAGTGCGGTGCCCAAAGACACCTTCTTGCCATTCGATTCAGCCTTGGCAGAGACCACTGAAACGATCTGCGGCACACCGTCTTTCACCACAAAAATTGGCGCACCGGACGAGCCGAAATCTACGTCGCATGACAGCACCAACACGGCGCGAGAGCCATCAATCACATGACAGATCTGTTGCAGCGAGGGCGCTTCGGCGCGGTCTTGCGCGTAAGACACCACGCCGACCTCGTCGCCGATTTTTGGCGGGCTAGCGGTGGCAATCGGTTGGATTGAGGGTTGCCGGATCGGCTGATTCAGTTCCAGCACAGCAACGTCATAGGCGGTGCGGTCAATCTCACTGTCACCGCTGTAGACGTAGTCGGGATGCGCCACTGCGCGTGCGACACTGCGGTAAGCTTCGGCACGGCCATTGCGCAGGCCAGCGAGAAATTCGATGTCTCGCGCCTCAATGCGCGCGCCGGTCTCTTTGTCGAACAAGCAATGCGCGGCAGTGAGCACTAGGTCGGGAGCGATCAAGGTGCCGGTGCAAAAGCCACGGTCGCCGAGGTTGAGCCGACCGACAGCGTTCCAACCCTTTGAGTCATCTCCGGTTTGTAGGCTAACAAGGGCGGTTTCTTGTGCGCGCGCTGGCAGGCAGACAAGCGTAAGCAAAGCGATAAGGGCGAAGCGCATGTATCCTCCGGGCTGTTGCCGGGGGTAGCCCGGAAGTGCGGCGGATTTGAGGCCAATCAGCCCAACGCCCGCGGCTTTGGCCCACCAGTGGCCCAATCCAGCAGCTCGACAGTGTGGACGATGGGAATGCTGGTTGCCGAACCGATCTGCATCATGCAGCCGATGTTACCGGCGGCGATAATGTCCGGGCGTTTGGCCTCAAGCGTCTGGACTTTGCGGGCGCGGAGTTGCTGCGAAATCTCGGGTTGCAGCAGGTTATAGGTGCCTGCCGAGCCGCAGCAGAGATGGCTGTCGGCAGGCTCGACCACAGTGAAACCCGCGCGCTTGAGCAGGTCTTTCGGCGCGGTTTTGATTTGCTGACCGTGCTGAAGCGAGCAGGCGGAATGGTAAGCGACGGTCATGCCTTTGGGTGCGCCTGCAGGCAGTGTAAGCCGTTGCAGCAGCTCAGATATATCCAGCGTCAGTGCAGAGATTTCAGCAGCCTCAGCGCTGCCGATCATGTGGCCGTAATCCTTTACCGTGGTGCCGCAACCCGAGGTATTTATCACAATCGCATCCAGCCCTGCGCCGCGTTTCTCGGCGATAAAGGCGGCGATATTGGCGCGGGTGGAGGCGTGGCTTTCGGCCTCTCGCCCCATATGGTGGGTGAGCGCGCCGCAACAGCCCATGCCTTTGGCAATCACAACCTCACAGCCCAGACGCCGCAAAAGCCGGATGGTGGCGTCGTTGATATCGGTGTTCAGCGCCTTTTGCGCGCAGCCGGTCATCAGCGCAACGCGCATTACGGCTTTGCCATCCGGCGGAAAGCTTTGCGGATCGTCGTTGCGACTGACCGGAGGAATGGTTTTCGGTGCCATAGCGAGCATCGCGCGCAGTCTTGCGTCGGGGATCAGGTTGGCAAAGGGGCGGCCCAGTTTGGCGGCAAACAGTGCCAGCCGAAAGCGTTTTGGATGCGGGATCACCTTCGCAAGCAGCCAGCGCAAGGCGCGGTCGGATTGCGGGCGTTTGTAGGTTTTCTCAACATAGGCGCGGGCTTGGTCGATCAGGTGCATGTAATCGACGCCCGACGGGCAGGTGGTGGTGCAGGCAAGGCAAGACAGGCAGCGGTCGAGATGCTTGACGGTGCGCGCATCGGCGGGGCGGCCGGTTTCCAGCATTTCCTTGATCAGATAAATCCGGCCGCGCGGACTGTCGAGTTCATCGCCAAGCACTTGATATGTCGGGCAAGTTGCAGTGCAAAAGCCGCAATGCACACACGAGCGCAGGATTTTGTTTGCCTCGGACAGCTTGGGGTCTTGAAGTTGCGCGTCAGTGAAATGTGTCTGCATCAGCCCATCATCCCCGGGTTGAAAACGCCGCGTGGGTCGAATTTCGCACGCAGGCCAGCGGTGAGTTTTGCGACAGCGAGCGACTCGGGCTGAAAAACGGGCACTGACATTGCACCCGGCAGAGTCCGCATCAAGGTGGCATGGCCATTGCCGGACAAAGCAGCGCGCACATCGGCTGTGCCGGTGGGGTCGAGCAGCCAAACCAAGCCGCCGCCCCAATCGCAAACCGCCTCTAGCCCCAACCGTGCGATCAGCGGTGCCGCTTCGGTCGGCTTTACCGAGACGCGCCAAACCGCGCCGGGTCGGCCAGCGAACAGAGTGACGTCGCGCACTGCGCTCCAGTCAGCCTCGGCTGTGTCAAACGCCAGCAGATCCCGCAGCTTACCGGCACGATAGGCGACCGAACCAGCCATGCCTTCGAGGCGGATCATGGCGCGACCCGCAATCCATGCGGCACCGGAAATGTCGTAAGGCGAGCCAAGTGCTGCGCGCAGGTCGGCCAGACCTTGCGGCAAGCTCCGTTCGGCCATCAAGGTCACCTCGGCTTCTGGCACCGCTTGGACTTTGAAACTGACCTCGGTGAGAACGCCCAAAACGCCCTGCGAGCCTGCCATCAGCTTGACCAGATCATAGCCGGTGACATTCTTCATCACCCGCCCGCCGTTCTTCACAATCGCGCCCGTGCCATCGACAAACCGCACTCCCAGCAGTGCATCGCGGCAGGCACCGACTTGCACGCGGCGGGGGCCAGAGGCATTTGCCGCCACCACGCCGCCGATGGTCGAGGTGCCTTCGCGATCTAACAGTTTGCGCAGGTCGGGCACCTCAAAGGCGAGGCGCTGCCGTTCGGCAGCTAAGATCGTTTGCACTTCGGCAAGCGGCGTACCTGCACGCGCGATCAGCGTTAAAGCGCCCGGTTCATACAGTTCCACCCCCGCTAATGCGCTTGTTTCCAGCAATTCGCCCACCGTTTGCCCAATCCGGCGCGTGCCACCGCCTTGGATCAGAAAAGCCCGAGCGCCCCGGATCATTTCACTCAGTTCGCTTTCTGAAGCAGGCTTCATGGTTATCCTTTGTTCTCAACATTCTTGGGTTGGTCCGTTCGGTTCGCGCTTGGTTCGAGAAGCCAATGGTCCGGTGAAGCGAGCCCGGACTTTCAACCAGCCCGCCGCGATGCCGTTATGTTTAACGGAAACACCTTCGCCGGGTTTAGCAGCCAAGCCGGGTCGAACACGTCTTTGACGCGCAGTTGCGCTTCCATATCTGCAGCAGTGAATTGCACCGACATCAGATCGCGCTTTTCGATGCCGACGCCATGCTCACCCGTCAGGCAACCGCCCACCTCGACACACAGCTTGAGAATGTCAGCTCCAAAAGCCTCGCAGCGTTGCAGATCACCGGGTTTGTTGGCGTCGAATAGGATCAGCGGGTGCATGTTGCCGTCGCCTGCGTGAAAGACATTGCCGACGTCCAGCCCGTAAGCGGTGCTCATCTCACCAATGCGGCGCAGGACGTAAGGGAGTGCGGAGACCGGGATGGTGCCATCTAAGCACATGTAATCATTGATTTGTCCCATCGCGCCGAACGCCGACTTGCGGCCCAGCCAGATGCGTTTGGCCTGATCTTCATCGGCGGCTTCGCGAAACTCGACCGGGTTGTGCTGCATGGCGATGGCTTTGATGCGGGTGAGTTGTTCGGCGATTTCGGCAGGGGAGCCTTCGACTTCGATGATCAGCAATGCCTCGCAATCGGGGTAGCCCGCTTTGGCGAAAGCTTCGGTGGCGCGGATGCAGGGGCGGTCCATGAATTCGATGGCGACGGGCAAGATGCCAGCTTTGATGATGTCGGAGACGCAGGTGCCTGCGACTTCGTTGGAGTTGAACCCGACCAGCACGGGGCGCGCGCCTTCGGGTTTTGGCAGGATGCGTAGGGTGGCTTCGGTGACGACGCCAAGCTGGCCCTCGGACCCGCAGATCACCCCGAGCAGATCAATTCCGCCAGCGTCGGACCACGGCCCGCCGATTTCCACCACTGTGCCATCCATTTGCACAAGGGTTACGCCCAGCACATTATTCGTGGTGACGCCGTATTTCAGACAATGCGCGCCGCCCGAGTTCATCGCGATATTGCCCGCAATGGCGCAGGCGAGTTGGCTGGAGGGATCGGGGGCATAGAACCAGCCGTCGGATTCTATCGCACCGGTGACGGATAGATTGGTGCGGCCTGATTGCACGCGGATGAAGCGGTTGTCGTAGTCGGTTTCCAGCACGGCATTCATCCGCGCTACACCAAGGATTACACAGTCTGCGGTAGGCAGAGCGCCTCCGGCAAGCGAGGTGCCAGAACCGCGCGGCACCACAGGTATTTGTTCTTCGTGGCAGATCTTCAGAACGGCGGCGACTTCGGCGGTGGTTCGGGGCAGCACCGCCACAAGAGGCGCGCAGCGGTAGGCGGTGAGGGCGTCACACTCATAGGCACGGGTTTCGGCGGGATCGAAGATCACCGCATCGGCGGGCAGGACGCCGCGCAGACGGGCCACGATGGTGGATTTGCGCGCCAATATCGCGGCATTGGGGATCGGCATATCCATCGGCGTCTCCTGCGTCTGGTCAGAAAATATAACCAATTTAGCAAATTGGCAAGCTGCTGTTGGGTCTTTCCAGAATTGTTGTGAAGCCGTAAGTTTGCCCGATGGAAACTATGATCAACATCGGCCCGCTTGGCACGACGGATGCGCTTTGTGTGGCGTTTACAGTGCTGGCTTGGGCAGTGATTGGCTGGGTAATTGAACATCCTCCGGCATCGCGGCCTTCGGTCAGCCTGCTGATGAAAGAATATCGGCGCGAGTGGATGCGGCAGTTTTTGACGCGGCAGCCACGGATATTTGACGCCTCAATGATCGACAGTTTGCGGCAGGGCACTGCGTTTTTCGCTAGCGCTTCGCTGATTGCGATTGGCGGCGGCATTGCGTTGATCGGCAATCCGGCAGCGGTGGTGGGGTTGGCGAAAGACCTGACCTTGCCCGCTGATGCCACCGGATTGCAGCTTCGGGTGTTGCTGGTGATCGTTTTTCTCGCCAATGCGGTGCTGAAATTCATATGGTCAAATCGGCTGTTTGGCTATTGCGCGGTGATGATGGCAGCGGTGCCGAATGACCCTGCCGATCCGCTGGCACCGCATCGGGCGGCGCAAGCTGGGGAGTTGAACATCACGGCGGCAATAAGCTTCAACCGCGGACTGCACTCGATTTACTTCGCTTTGGGCAGTTTGGGTTGGCTGCTGGGGCCTTATGTTTTGATCGCGACGACTTTACTGACCTCGGCGATGCTGATCCGGCGCGAATTTGCCTCGGAATCGCGCAAAGTTATGCTGCGCGTCGCTTGAAGCGACCTTCCACCAGCCACGCTGCAACTGCCAAACCTGCCGCCAAGATCAGCATCAGCCAACTGGGGACCAATGGACTGATGCGCAAGTCTTCGGTGACGTAAGCCTCACGCGGGATGATGCCGATCCAGCCGCGACCGGCAGCGGGGCGGCCTTCGCGGACGGTGCGGATGCTGGGCAAGCCCGCCTCAATCGGCTGGATACCGCCCTGCAGGGTGGCGACGATCGGGGCCAGGCCCTCGGCTGAGGCTAAGGTTTCGACGAACTCTTTAGGGGCAGACGTGCCGACAGCTACCACACGCACCAGATCGTCTTGTTGCAGACGATACAGACCCAAAGCGGGCGCTTTCCAGTCGGCGCTGTATTTGCCGGGACCGTCGGATGGCAGAGTCAGCGTTTCGGTTTTGCCATCCGGCCCGGTGATGGTCAGGTCGCCCGGAGGTTTGTCGGACACGGTGCGGCGGGTGATGGTCAGAACCTCGGCCTTGTTGGTGGCAGTCAGTGACTCCTCCTCTAGCTCCGGTTCTTTCAGCATCCAATGCGCGAGGCGGCGCAGCAATTCCAACTGCGGACCGCCGCCTTCATAGCCACGGCCCCAAAGCCAAGCCTGATCTGAGGCGAGCACCGCGATGCGGCCTTTTTCAACGCGGTCCAGCACCAGCAAAGGTTTGTCTTGCGGGCCGGACATCAGCACCTGACCCCGCAGCAGATTGACGTCGATCATGCGAAACCAACGGCCCCAGCCTTTTGGGAACAAGGCTTCCAGCCCCTCGGTGACGGGATGGCGGCGGCCGAGGTCGGTGAGTTTGGGTTTGTAGCCTTCTTCGATGACTTGACTGGTGGGCTCGACAGGCAAGATTTCTGCCAAAGGCGAGCGCCAGAGGCTATCGACAGCGCCAAATTCCGGGCCAGCGGCGACCAGCACTGTGCCGCCGTTTTTGACATATTGCACAACGTTATCAATATATTCCATCGGAAGGATGCCGCGCATCCGGTAGCGGTCAAAGATGATAAGGTCGAAATCTTTGATTTTCTCGACGAACAATTCTCGCGTTGGAAAGGCGATCAGGGAGAGTTCCTCAACCGGCACGCCATCTTGTTTTTCGGGTGGGCGCAGGATGGTGAAATGCACGAGATCGACCGAAGGGTCAGACTTCAAAAGGTTGCGCCAGACGCGCTCGCCTGCATGCGGTTCACCCGAAACCAGCAGCACACGCAGGCGGTCACGCACACCGTTGATCTGCACCACGGCAGTGTTGTTGCGGTCGGTCAGTTCGCCGTCCACGGGCGCTACCGAGAATTGCAGCACGTTCATGCCAGCGTGCGGCAGGCGGACGGGCAGTTCCATATCTTCGTTGACCGGAATGTCGAAGGTCATGGGCGCGTCGGAGTCAACGCCGATGGTCAGCGCCACCGAAGCACCAGCTGCGGCTGGCACTGCGCCTTTATCTTCAACTTTCAGCTTGAGGATAAACTCCTCGCCCAGAATCGCGAAGGCTGGGGCTTCTTCGATGATCAGATGACGATCCCAGTCTTGCTTTTTCCCGGTGAGCAGAACTTGCAAAGGTGCAGGTAAAGCGGGGGCGAGGTTTAGGTCATGCACTTGGCCGTCGGTGATCAGGATCGCCCCGGCAATGCGGGCGCGGGGTTCCTCGGCCATTGCTTGCGATAGTGCTGTCATCGCCAAGGTGCCCGCATCCTCGGGGCCATCGCCAAAGCGGATCAGCCGCAGTTCGGTGTTGGGCAGGGCCGCGACCTCGGCGGTAACCTTGGCGACGGCAGCTTCGGCTTGGGCTTTGCGATCTGACAGGGTTTGGCTAGAGCTTTCATCGACCAGCAGTAAAACGATATCGGACAATGGTTTGCGGTTTTCTTCCTGCAAGGACGGATTGGCGAGCGCCACGCCCAAAGCAATGAACGCGAGGCCGCGCAACAGCCAACCGCGCAAGCCTTTCCACAAAGCGAAGGCCACCAGCAGACCGGCTATAACGGCAAGCGCCCAGATCAAGGGGAGGGCGACTAGCGGATCGAAAACAACTGTCCGGCTCATTCGCCCAACCTTTCGAGCAGGGCAGGCACATGGACCTGATCCGATTTATAGTTTCCGGTCAGCACATGCATGATGACGTTGATGCCGAAGCGGTAGGAAATCTCACGCTGATCCTCGCCCGCATAGCCGCGCCCCACCGGAAACATCGGCACGCCATCAGGGTCCGTGGCCCAAGCCGAGGCCCAATCGGCGCTACCGATAATCACCGGAGTCACGCCATCGTTAAGATTGCGAAACGGCATGCCCTCGGCCTTTTCGGCTTCGGGATCAGAGGCTTCGACCCACACGGTGCCGCCAGCGAAACGACCGGGAAAGTCTTGCAGCAGATAGAAGCTGCGGGTCAGAACGTGATCTTTCGGCATTGGCTCTAGCGGCGGGATATCCAGACCGGATGCGATCAGTTGCAGCATCTGGCCTTCCGGCGTGTTGTCACCCGAGAGGCCCGCGATATCGCCATCGCGGGTGTCAAACATGATCATGCCGCCGGTGCGCAGAAAGCGGTTCAGTTTGGCATAGGCGGCGGTCGAGGGGACAGGCTGGTTCGGGGTGATCGGCCAATATAAGAACGGGTAGAAGGCGAGGTCGTCATTCTCAAGATCAATGCTCATCGGAGTTTCGGGCTCCACGGCGGTGCGCAGCCAAAGCTGATCGCTAAGACCGCGCAGGCCCGCCTCTGACACCTGATCCATTGCCGCATCGCCGGTCTGCACGTAGGCCAGCACCACGCCGCGCGTCGCCTCTAGCGCTTTGATGTCATCGGGCACTTGGGCGCGGGCATCATGCGGGACAAACAGCGCGAGCATCACAGCGGCGGTGCGGGCAATGCCGCCAATCCGACCCGAAACCCAGAGCGCCGCGAGCACATCCAGCGCCAACATCAGCATTGCAGCGGTCAGCAGGATGCCCTTCAAAGCCTGGGCTTTGACGGCTGCGATGCCTTCGATCATCGTGCCAGCGGGCCAAGTCGCGGCGGTGATGGGGGTTTTGGGGCCAATCACGTTCAGCGCGACTTTACGATCTGCGCTGGCGTAAAGCCCGGCTGGCAGGCCCGGACCGGGGCCGGAAACCAGTGCTTTGCCCAGCTTTTCGCCCTCTACTCCGGCGATTTCGCCTGCATCACGTTCTACCCCGTAGCCGTCCATTACCTTCTGCGGCACCCAAGTCAGGCCCGCTAGGTCCTGCGCATTGGGTTGGGCGGGCTTGGTGGAAACCGCCAGCCGCTCCAGCATTTGCACGAAAAGGCCCGACAGCGGCAGGCTGGACCATTCGGCATTGGCGGTAACATGCACCAGCACCACCTGGCCCGCACCGATTTCCTTGCGGGTCACCAAGGGCGTGCCATCGGCGAGCGCCGCAATCGTGCGCTCGGTCAAGGTGGGGTCGGGTTGGGCGAGGACTTGCTCGGTGACGGTCACATCATCCGGGATGCTCAGGCCGTGGAAGGGCGAATCCTCGGGGAAAGGGGCCAAGGTTTTCGGTTCACCCCAGCTCATCGTACCGCCGACCGAACGGCCACCTTCGCGCAAGCGGACGGGCATCAGCGGGTCTTCTTCGGCGCGGGAAAGTTGGGACGCGGCCAGTCGAGGACCAGCAAAACGCAGCAGGAGGCCGCCCTTGTTTACCCATTCTAGCAGGCTATCGCTTTCCGCCGGGGTTAGTTTGGCGACATCGGCTAGGATGATCACATCGGGATTGGCGGGGATCACGTCGGACAGGCCGCCTTCGACCAGATCAGCGACGGGGGTTAGAGCTTGGCGCAGGTAGTAGGTGGGTTGCAGCAGCGGCAGACCCTCGCGGTCGGCAGTGCCACCGATCACCGCGATTTTACGGCGCTTCAGGCTGTCATCGGTCAGGCTAACGGCACCGGCACTGCGCTGGCCCAAGAGTTCAAACCGCGTAACGCGGTTGCGCAATTCGGGCGGCAGGTCGAGGCTGGCTTTCGCCTCCGCTGCGTTCACGTCGAAATGCAGGCTGCCGCGCGCGAGTTCGCGGTCAATACCGGAGGGGTCAGGACCGCGGGCGATCACATCAAGATCGGCGGTATCGCTGGGCAGGCGGGCGGCAGTCAGAGTAATTTTGCCGTCTTCATACACGGCTGGACGCAGCGCAAAAACTGGGCGCGGCGACAGGAAAGCGGTGAGGCTGCCTTTGGTATTCAAGGCTGTCAGGAGGACATCGCGACCCGGGTGGTCAAGGCCGTCCGAGAACCAGTAGCTGTCGAAGGCGCTTTCGGGCAGGATTTTCGACCATTCTTCAAATGCTTGTGGCGCGAACGGTTGCGGCTCCATCGCGGCGAGCCGCCCCGTCCAAGCCTCGGCGTTCTGAAATTCCACGGGCTGCGGCAGATCGGTCAGCCGAATGACAGCGACGGTGCGGCCCGAACGGCCAGCTTCGGCAAGAAGACTGTTCGCCTTCTCAATGCGGGCGGGCCAGTCGCGCGCGTCGGCCCAACCGCCATCCAAAACAACCAGCAGCGGACCAGTGCCCGCCGCACGGTTTTCCGGGTTCAACACCGGGCCGGCAAATCCGATAATAGCGGCCGCCACCGCCAAAGCCCGCAGCAATAACAGCCACCAAGGGGTCTTGTCGGCTTGGCGATCTTCATCCGTCAAGCCAAGCAGGAGGGCAACGGCGGGGAAGCGACGACGGATCGGCGCGGGGGGGATGGCGCGGAGGAGGAGCCACAGGATCGGTAGGGCGATCAGCCCCCAGAGCAGCCAAGGCGTGTTGAAGGCGAACATACTCATCGGCCACCTTCCAGCGCGCTATAGGCCCACAGCAGCGCCGTTTGCGCTGATTGCCCGGTGTGGTGGCAGTGGTAATGCCAGCCCATTGCGCGGGCTAAAGTGGCAAGACGCGCTTTGCGTTCGGCGAGGCGGTCTAGATAGCGCGTGCGCAAATCGCCAGCCGATTGGGTTTCGTGTTTAAGAGAGCCTTGCATGGATTCAAACACGGTGCGGCCTTGGTAGGGGAAATCTTCCTCTGCGGGATCAAGCACTTGTAGCAGAACACCGCGCACACCACGATCTGCGGCAAGAGTGAGGGCAGTCTCTAACGGCTCAAGATTGCTCAAAAAATCGGACAGGAAAACAGCGCGGCCATGGCTGACCATGCCTGCCACATCGGGTGTGCCATAGTCGTCAGCTCCATCAGAGGACAAGCCTTCGAGCAGCGCCATGATCTGCGCGCGTCCCGGTTTGGGAGCGGTGCCAGACAGGCCGACCCGTTCACCGCCACGCAGAAGTAGCACCGATAAAGCCAGTGCCAGCAACCGCGCGCGGTCGAGTTTCGTCGCTCGATCTTTGTCACCGGAAAATGTCATTGAGCGGGCGGCATCGACCCAGAGTGTCACCGATTGCGCCGCTTGCCATTCGCGTTCGCGGACGAAATGCGCGTCGGAACGGGCGGAACGCCGCCAATCAATCGAGCGCGCCGCATCGCCCTGATGGGCGGGGCGGTATTGCCAGAACTCATCGCCTTGGCCTGCGCGACGGCGGCCATGTTCGCCAAGCATCAGCGTTGCCGCCAAATGTTCGGCTTCTGCCAGAAGGGCTGGCAGCGATTGGCCAAGCGTTTCGGCTCGGGCGCGCAGATCGGCGGATATGCTCACGCAGCAGCCTCAAGTTTCAAGCTGCGGCTGATGGTGCGGTCAATCAGGCTCGACAGGGTTTCGCCACGCGCCCGGGCGGCGAAGGACAAAGCCATGCGGTGCTCCAGCACAGGCTTCGCCATCTCGGCGACATCGGCGATAGAGGGCACCAAGCGGCCATCCAGCAGCGCGCGGGCGCGGACGGTTAGCATCAGGGCTTGGGCTGCACGCGGGCCGGGGCCCCAAGACAGGCTGCCTGCCAGATCTCGGCCTTCAGGCTCACCCGGACGGCAGGCGCGGACCAGATCAAGGATCGCTTCGACCACCTGATCGCCCACAGGCATCCGGCGCAGCACGGTTTGGGCGGCGAGCAGTTCATCGGCGCTAAACACTTGATGGGCTTCAGATTCGGTGGCCCCTGTAGTGGCGAGCAGAATGTCACGCTCATGCGCGCGGGTGGGGTAATCGACGTTCACTTGCAGAAGGAAACGGTCAAGCTGCGCTTCGGGGAGCGGATAAGTGCCTTCCTGTTCAATCGGGTTTTGCGTGGCAAGCACATGAAACGGACGGCCCAAAGCACGGTGCTGGCCTGCGATGGTGACTTCCTTTTCCTGCATGGCTTGCAGCAAAGCCGACTGGGTGCGGGGGCTGGCGCGGTTGATCTCATCCGCCATTAGCAGTTGGCAAAATACCGGGCCTTCGATGAAACGGAAGGCGCGGCTGCCATCGGCGGCGGTTTCCAGCACTTCGGAGCCCAGAATATCGGCGGGCATCAGATCGGGGGTGAACTGGATGCGGTTGCCTTTTAGGCCCATCACGGTGCTGAGCGTATCGACCAGCAAGGTCTTTCCCAGACCCGGCAAACCGACCAACAAAGCATGGCCACCACACAACATCGCGGCCAGAACCTGATCGACCACCTTGTCTTGCCCGATGAAGCGCTGGTTGATCGAGGCCTTGGCTTGCGCCAACCGCGCGCCCAAGGTTTCGATCTCGGCGACAAGCTGGGTTGGATCGGCCATGACAATTCTCCGGAACAGGTTATATGCTGCCATATGATCCAAACTGGGTGTCAGGCACAAATGGCAAAGAGCGAAGATGCACAAATGATCGTGAAACCGCTGGCCGATGGGCTGGCTGCGGTGCAGGCTGCCGCAAAAAAGGGCCCGCCGCCGGTGCATTTGTGGCATCCGCCGTTTTGCGGCGACATAGATATGCGGATCGCGCGGGATGGGACGTGGTTTCACGAAGGCTCACCGATTGGTCGGATGCCGATGGTGAAGCTGTTCTCGTCGATTCTGCGGCGGGAAGGGGATGAGTATTTTCTGGTCACTCCGGTCGAGAAAGTGCGGATCAAGGTCGATGACGCGCCGATGCTGGCGGTGAATTTTGAAGTGGAGGGTGAGAAGAAGGATCAGCGGCTGCGGTTCTTCACTAAGACTGAGGATGAGGTGGTTGCTGGCGCGGATAATCCGATTCGGGTGATGATCGGGGAGGGCGGGGAGCCTGCGCCGTACGTGCACATCCGGGCGGGGCTGGAGGCGTTGATTGACCGCAAATCGTTCTATCGGTTGATGGAATTGGGAGTTCACGCCGAGCATCAGGGGATCAGCTGGTTCGGGCTTTGGTCAGATGGGTGTTTCTTTCCGGTGATTCCTTCGCTAGACCTGCGCTGATGCCTCAGTTCGCCGCCAACCTGACTATGCTTTTCACCGAGGTTTCCCCCCTCGACCGCCCCGGCCTCGCCGCGCAGGCGGGGTTCGATGGTGCGGAAATCCTGTTTCCCTACGATTATCCCGCAAAGGAATGGGAGGCCGCTTTGGCTGGGCTGCCGCTTGCGATGATCAACACGCCCCCGGGCGACTGGGCAGCGGGGGATCGTGGCTTTGCGGCGGTTCCGGGTGAGGAGCAGCGGTTTCGAGACGGGTTCTTGCGGGCGGCAGAACTCGCTTCTCGGCTGGGGGCTGCTCGTCTGCATGTGATGGCAGGGGTGGCGAAGGGGCCGCAGGCGGAGCAGGTTTATGTGGAGAACCTGACTTGGGCTGCGGGGCAGGCGCCGGATTTGACGATCACGCTGGAGCCTTTGAATCCCGATGATATGCCTGGCTATTTCCTGAACGACTTCGATCAGGCGGGGCGGATCGTTGAGGATCTGGGATTGGCTCGGGTTGGTATTCAGTTCGATTTGTGGCACGCGGCGCGGATTCATGGCGATGCGGCGGCGGTTTGGGCGCGACATTCTGCCCGGATCAATCATGTCCAGATCGCGGGGTTTCCGAGCCGGAACGAGCCGGGCGGCGGCGGGTTTGATATCACCGGACTTTGTTCTGCTCTGGATGAGGGCGGCTATTCGGGCTGGGTTTCGGCGGAATATCGGCCCTCGCGCGCTACGGTGCATGGGCTGGCTTGGCTCGGGGCTTTGAAGGCGCGATCGAGGTTGATCGGAGTCTGAAGCTGGCCGATGTCCACACGTGGCGTGGGCTTGGGGTTTATATTTATCAATGGGTTGGATGGGTGGCTTTAAGGGTTTCTTATGGTTTGCGTGTCGTTTGTCTTTATGATTTTCAAGGTCGTTACTGCCGTTCTGTGGAAGCCTCCGGCGGGGATATTTGGACCAATACGAATTTGTTTGCTGTCGGCCAAAGGCTGGCCGGTTGAATGCCGTTGCAGGATAGAGTCGCTGGTGTTAACTTGTGTACATGCGGCCACAGGAGGCTCTTATGTCTGCCAGCACTACTCTGACAATTCGCATCGATTCTGACTTGAAGGATAAACTGGGCCAGTTGGCGCAGGATACTCGGCGGAGCAATTCTTTCTTGGCAGCAGAGGCCGTATCGGCTTATGTAGAGCGCGAGTTGGCGATCATTGGCGGGATTCAACGTGGGCTGGCCGATGTCGAGGCGGGGCGGGTTGCGACACATGATGACGCGATGGCGGAGCTTTACGCGGCGATTGATGCGGCAAAAGGCAGTAAGATTTGACTCGCGCTGTCGTTTGGTCGCGTGATGCGCTGGACGATCTGAAGGCTCAACTGATCTACATAGCGTCGGATAATCCTGACGCGGCGCGACGGGTGGCCGATGCTTTGCGGGATGCTGCGGAGGGGCTTGGCCAGATTGCGACGGGGCGGGCGGGCCGGGTTGTGGGGACTTATGAAAAGTCTGTCACGCGACTGCCTTATATCATTGTCTATGTGATTTCAGCGCGCCTAGGGGCTGAGGTGCTTTCGATTGTTCGGGTTATCCATACCGCGCGGGATTGGCCGATGGGGCGGTGGCCCGAGTAGGGCTTTAGGGTGCGAGTTCAGCGTGCTGGCTGTGGTTGAGAGCTTGGTGCCTCCGGCGGGAGTATTTGGGCCAATGTGAAATGGCTAGGGCGGGCTTGCAGTTTAGGTTCGCATATCGGGCGATTTAGAAATGCAAAACGCGCGAAGGTTGCTTCGCGCGTTTTTGGGTTTTTGCAGTGAGCAGCCGTGAAGATTAATGCTCCGGTAGCAAAATCTCGCGCTTTCCGACGTGGTTTGCAGCGGTGATAACCGAGTGTTCTTCCATCTGCTCAACCAGTTTGGCGGCTTTGTTATAGCCTATGCCGAGTTTGCGTTGAATGTAGCTGGTGCTGCATTTGCGGTCTTTGGCGACGATGGCGACGGCTTGGTCGTAGAGGCTGTCGTCCAGGCCGTCGGAGCCGAGGCCCAAGAGGCTGTCGATTTCGTTGGCGTTCTCATCCTCTGGGCCTTCGATCACGCCGGACATATAGACCGGCGGGCCGTAGGATTTCAGGTGGTTGACGATTTCTTCGACTTCTTCATCGCTCACAAACGGGCCGTGGATACGGGAGACGCGACCGCCGCCTGCCATATAGAGCATGTCGCCCATGCCGAGGAGTTGTTCAGCACCTTGCTCGCCAAGGATGGTACGGCTGTCGATTTTCGAGGTGACTTGGAAAGAAATCCGTGTTGGGAAGTTGGCTTTGATGGTGCCAGTGATCACGTCAACCGAGGGGCGCTGGGTGGCCATGATCAAATGGATGCCGGAGGCGCGCGCCATCTGAGCAAGGCGTTGAATACACGCTTCAATTTCCTTGCCTGCGACCATCATCAGGTCGGCCATCTCGTCAACCACCACCACGATATAGGGGATGGTGACGGGCTGGAATTCATCGGTTTCAAACATCGGCTCGCCAGTGTCTTCATCGAACCCGGTCTGAATGGTGCGCTTGAACACCTCGTTTTTGGCAAGGGCTTCGCGGACGCGGCCATTGTAGCCTTCGATGTTGCGCACGCCCATTTTCGACATTTTGCGGTAGCGTTCTTCCATTTCCGACACGACCCATTTCAGGGCGACGACGGCTTTTTTTGGATCTGTGACGACGGGCGACAGCAGATGTGGGATACCGTCATAGACCGAAAGCTCCAGCATTTTCGGGTCGATCATGATCAGGCGGCATTCTTCCGGGCTGAGTTTATAGAGCAGCGACAGGATCATGGTGTTGATGGCGACGGATTTACCCGAGCCGGTGGTGCCTGCGATCAAAAGGTGGGGCATTTTGGCGAGGTTGGCGATGATGGGCTCGCCGCCGATGTCTTTGCCAAGCGCCAAAGGCAGGCGCATGTTGCTGTCGCCGAAGTCGCGGGCGGCGATGATCTCGCGCAAGACCACTTTCTCGCGGACGGCGTTGGGAAGCTCGATGCCGATCACGGTGCGGCCCGGAACGGTGGAAACACGGGCGCTTAGGGCAGACATTGAGCGGGCGATATCGTCGGCAAGACCGATGACGCGGCTGGCTTTTAGGCCGGGGGCGGGTTCGAGTTCGTACATGGTGACGACCGGGCCGGGGCGAACCGAGACGATTTCGCCTTTGACGCCGTAATCGTCGAGAACCGATTCCAACATGCGGGCGTTTTCTTCGAGGGCTTCGTCGGAGAGGGCGTGGCGTTCGACCGCGGACGGCGGCGTCAGCAGGGACAGCGGTGGGAGTTCGTAGGCGGGTGCCGTGTCGTCAAAACGCAGGCGAGGTTGCGCCTCGGCTGCGGCACGAATCGACGGGGCGATGGGTTTTTTCTGCGCGTGCTGGACAACCGGGCGACGCTCGGGTGTGGGGGCAGGGCGGGGGGCTGCTACGACGGGAGTGTAATCCTCGGCGTAATCGTCTTCCTCTGCGGTGTAGTCATGCGCATCATCGGTGAGCGTGAAGTGGCTTTCATCGGTGACCTCAGGCGATTGATATTCTTCGGCCTCAACAAAAGCGTTGTGCAGCGGGGCGACTACGGGCGGCTCGATCCGTTGCTTAGGGCGAGTGTCAGCGATCAATGGGGCCGGACTGCGTGGGCGTTGCACGGGTGGCTCGCGGCGCTGGATGGCGGCGGCGAGTGGGGAAAGTTGCGCCTCTGGCGGCCGGGTGCGAGAGCGGATGGCATCAGAAATCCGCGAGCTGATGCGATCATCGGTGGGCATGTCGGCATGGTCGGCGGCGTCGGTTATGGTCGGTTCGATCAGTTCGGGTTCGGGATCAACCGCGCGGCGCATCAGGGCTGGCATGCGGGCAAGCAGGCCAAGTTTTTCGCGTGGCGGGGCGTATTGTGCCGCTTCTGCAAGGGGTTCGGCGTAGCGGGTATCGGCGCGCAGGGTTGAAGGGCGTCCGAAGGCGCTGGCCTCGACGGCTGGTTCGGCGCGGCGGATGCTGGATTGCGCGCGGTCTTCGCGCCAATCGGCAGGCGCGCGCAAGGTGTCAGCCGATTTGGCGGCTTCGGCAGCGGTGCGACGGCGGCGGGCTTGGATGGCGGCGGCAGCGCGGCTGGTGCCTTCTGCGCCTTTACCGGCAGCGCCGAGCAGGATTGAATAAGTGTGGATCAGGCTGGTGATCAGAAAGCGGAAACCAGCTTGGATTTCGGGGAAGTTGAAGCCGGTGACGAACAGCATCAGGGCAATCATCGCGGCACCGGAGGCCATCGAGATCAGTTTCAGGCCGATGGCGGCACCGCCGGGGATGATGTTGAGCAGCGCGCCGAGCACGGTGTCGCCGAACAAACCGCCCATGCCGAAGCTGTGCGTCCACATTGCGGAAGGCAGTAGGGTGGCTGCGTAGACCGAGGCCATTGCGATGGCGATCACGGCGAAAACCATGCGCGAGACGGCGCGTTCGGCACCGCGATGCAGGACGAAACGGATGCCCCAAGCGGCGAAAATCATTGGGATCGCCCATGTGCCTTTGCCGCCGATGATGATCAGGGTGGAGGCGAGGGCTGCGCCGAAACGGCCAAGCGTGTTGGCGGCGGGCTCGTCTGTGGCGACCATCCAGCCGGGGTCTTCGGGGGAGTAGCTGTTCAGCATCAGTATGAAGCCGAAGGCGGCCACCATCAGGCCGATGCCGAGCAGCTCACGGCCGCGGCGCTCGAGCATGGCGGTGGTGCCTTGGTCGAGAAGCGGATCGCGTTGCCGTGCTTGATAAGATGCCATGTTAACCCTGTCCTCAACCGTAGAGGCAGTCACGGAGTTTGATCAACCCGCGCTGCATTTCTTCTTTGGGGGCCACCAAAGCGACCCGAATATAGCCTTTGCCGGGGTTTTCCCCGTTTGCATCGCGCGAAAGATAAGCGCCGGGTAAGACCCGCACGCCCGTTTCGCGCCATGCTTTTACTGCGGCTTGCTCGCCGTCTTCGACGGGCAGCCATAGGAAGAAGCCGCCTTCGGGGGTTTTGAAACCCTGAAGGCCGCTGAAAATTGCGTCGGCTGCGTCAAACTTCGCTTGGTAGAGGGCGAGGGAGGCTGCGACGTGTGCGTCATCATTCCAAGCGGCTTCCGAGATTTTTTGGATCGGCAGCGGCAGCGGTGCGCCTGCGAAGGAACGCAGTTTGCGGATTTCTGCCATGCCTTTGCAGCCGCCTGCAACAAAGCCAGAGCGCAGGCCGGGGAGGTTGGAGCGTTTTGAGAGCGAGTGGAAGGTGAAGACGCGCTCGGGGTTGGCATTGGTGGCTTTTGCGACTTCGAGGATGCCTGTGGGGGCGGTGTTGCGCCAGATTTCGCTGTAGCATTCATCGGCGAAGATGGTGAAATCGTGCTTCTCGGCCAAGGCCAGCAGCGTTTTCCAATAGTCGGCGCTGGCGACTGCGCCCTGCGGATTGGCGGGCGAACACAGGTAGGCGATGGTGACGCGGTCTAGGACTTCGGGCGGCAAACCAGCGTAATCGGGCAGGAAACCTGTGGCGGCGGTGGCGGGGACGTAGAGCGGCTCGGCCCCTACGGTGACGGCGGCTACGGCGTAGACTTGGTAGAATGGGTTTGGCATCAGGACGATGGGCTGTATGCCGTTTTTTGTCTCAGGCGACAGCGCGATGCAGGCGTTGTAAAGCCCCTCGCGAGTGCCGTTCAGCACCATCAGTTGATCTTGCGCCATCGCGACGCTGTAGCGGCGGTTGATCCAGCCGGAAATTGCGGTCAGCAGTTCGGGCGTGCCGTCATTTGGCGGGTAGATCGCGAAGTCTTTGATATTGGCCGCCATTATTGGCGCGACAAAGTCGGGAATCGGATGTCGGGGCTCTCCAATAGTCATGGAAATGCTCTCACCGACGGGCGCATGCGCGTCCAACAGCTTCCGCAAACGCGGAAACGCATAATCCGGCAGGTTCGAAAACCGCTCTGGAAACGCCATTACTGCCTCATATCAGGGTCATATCGCCCCGTTCATGTCCACGATAACCAGATCGTGAGGGCGCGTCCAGAAAAACCCATGCGGGATATGGGCTTGGGGCGCGAAGTTGTGGCTTTTAGGCCAGCGCACGTTCGGCAGCTTGGCCGATGCGCAAAAGGCGTTCCTCTTGGCCGGGGCCAGCCATGAAACTAATGCCGCAGGACGGTTGCGCTGTCGGCAGAGTCAGGGCGCAAAGGTTCATCAGATTGCCGATCCGGGTGTTGCGCAGGGCCAGCAGGTTTTCGGCGGCATAATAGGCATCGTCGGTCATCAGACGGTGGGCATTGGGCGGCAGGATCGGCGAGGTGGGCAGTAAAACCGCGTCATAGCCGGCGGTCTTTGCCGCCCAGATGCTGCGTATTTCGTGCAAGCGACGCCATGCAGCGACGTAATCGGCGGCTTTTATGCTGGCCCCCATGCGGAAACGATCGAGGATGGGCGGAAACATTTTCTCGGGTGCCGCTTCGATGGTTTTCGCCCAAATGCCGTAGGCTTCGGCGGTGAACAGGATGCCTGCGAGCGCCATGGCCTCAGCAGTTTCGGGCAGGTCGATGTGGCGGATTTGCGCGCCGGCGCGAGATAACCGAGTGAGCGCGTCTTCAAAACCTTGGGCGGGGCGAGGGCGAAGATTGTCAAGCGCGACAGTATTCAGCACGAGAAAATGCGCGTCGGTAAGGCTCGCGCCGTGTAAATCGGCGGGCTTGCGGGACTCCATCGCGGCGAGCAGCAGGGCGCAGTCCTCAACCGAACGGGCAAGCGGGCCAACGGTGTCGAAGGTTTCGCACAGCGGCACAGCGCCCGTCAAAGGCAGGCGTCCGTGGCTGGTTTTCAGGCCGACGAGATCGTTCCAAGCGGCGGGGATGCGGACCGAGCCGCCGGTATCCGAACCAATCGCGGCAGGGGCAAGGCCGTAGGCGACCGACGCCGCACCGCCAGAAGTAGAGCCGCCAGCAACGGCTTGCTCGTCATTGATGCAAGGTGGCGTGGCGGTGATCGGGTTCAGGCCGAGGCCGGAAAAGGCGAGTTCGGACATATGGGTTTTACCAAGGCAAACGAGACCTTCGCGGGTGGCGATTTCTAGGACGGCGGCGTCTTTGAGCGGGGTGCGGTTTTTCAGCAGCGCCGATCCTGCTTCGGTTGCGATGTCTGCGGTGTCGAACAGGTCTTTCCAACTGATCGGAACGCCATCCAGCAAACCTCGGCGGAAGCCGGATTTGGCGCGGGTGGCGGCACCCATTGCCTCACCACGCGCTCTGGTCGCGGTGGGGCGGGCATAGATGCGGGTGGAATGTTCGTGGATGGCGATTCTTTCGAGGAAAAACTCGGTGAGCTCGACAGGATTGATGCAGCCTTTGCCAATTTCGCGGCCCAACTCGGCGGCGGTCATGTTCGACCAAGTTTTGCTCATCATCATCCCCATTTTCGCCAAGCCTAGCGGCAAGGCGGCGCATGGACAATGGCGCGCGTTGAGCCATATTTGGGACATGGAAAAAGATGCTGACATTGTGATCGTGGGCGGGGGCTTGAATGGCCCGGCCTTGGCTTTGGCTTTGGCGCGCAGTGGCTTGCGGGTCGTTGTGGTCGATGCGCGACCTGCAATCGCGCGGGCGGAAGCTGGCTTTGACGGGCGGGCTTATGCTTTGGCGGTGGCGTCTAAACGGCTGCTGGAGGTGATCGGGGTCTGGAAGCGGCTTGAGGGCCGGGTGCAGCCGATCTTGCAGATCAAGGCGAGCGATGGGGTGGCGGGGCAGGGGCCCGCGCCGTTCTTTCTGACGTTCGATCATGCCGAGATGGAAGAAGGCCCGATGGGGTTTATGGCGGAGGATCGGCTGCTGTATGCGGCGTTTCTGGCGGCGATGGAGGATGCCGGGATTGATTTAATCTCGGGAGAAACGGTGGTTTCTCAGGAGGTTACGGGTCAGTTCGTTGAGGTCGTTTTGGCCTCGGGTCGGCGGGTTCGGGCTTCGGTTTTGGTGGGCTGTGATGGGCGTGGGTCGGGCGTGGCTTCGCGGGCCGGGATAGGGCGGACGGGCTGGGGCTATGGGCAAACTGCGCTGGTGACGGCCATTCGGCATGAGCATGATCACCGGGGAATTGCGCAGCAGTTCTTCATGCCGTCGGGGCCGCTGGCGATTTTGCCGCTGGTGGGCGGGCATCATTCGTCGATCGTGTGGAGCGAGACGGAGGCGCAGGCGGCGGCTATTCAGGCTTTGGGGGACGCGGAGTATCTGGAGGCGTTGCGGCCTCGGTTCGGTGATTTTCTGGGTGAGATTGCGCTGGCGGGGGAGCGGTTTACCTACCCGCTTAGCCTGACACTGGCGAACAGTTTTGTGGCGGCACGGGTGGCTTTGGTCGGCGATGCGGCGCATGGCGTGCATCCGATTGCGGGGCAGGGTCTGAACCTTGGGCTGCGCGATGTCGGGGCGCTGGCGCAGGTGCTGATTGAGGCGGTGCGACGCGGCGAGGATATTGGCGCGGCGAATGTGCTGGAGCGGTATCAAAGGTGGCGGCGGTTTGATTCGACCGCGCTGGCATTGGGGATGGATGGGGTGAACCATTTGTTCTCTAATGACAATCCGGTGTTGAGGCTGGGGCGCGATCTCGGGATGGGGCTGGTGAATGCGGTGCCGGGATTGCGGCGCGGGTTCATGCGGCAGGCGGCTGGGCTGTCGGGGGATGTGCCGAAGTTGCTCCGGGGGGTGGAGGTTTGAGGGGGTGAGGTGTGATCCTTGGCCTGCCGATTTCATTTTTCCCGGCTGGGAGAGAATAGGGCTCTGGTTTATTAAAACCGCAAGATGTGGTATTTATGCGCCAAGCGCTAAATCATGAGATAACCCGAGATCGCCTCACTCCACAGCCCTAGCCTCACTCACAAGCATGATCGGAATACCATCCCGGATCGGGAACGCCAGATGGGCGGCTTTCGAGATTAGTTCCATCTTTTCTGCATCATAAGTCAGGACAGCTTGGGTGACGGGGCAGACGAGGGCTTCTAACATGCGGCGGTCGTGCAGGGGGGTGCTGGGGGGCGCGTCGGTCATTGCAATGTCTCATCGCGGCCATCGGAGTGGAGGGCGATTTCCAAAAGGGTGACGAGGGTTTCGCGGCGGGTGACGAGGGAAGGGGCTTCGAGTAGCGCCTGTTTGTCTTCGGGCTGGAACGGCAGCAGCATGGATAGCGAGTTTATCAGCAGCTCGGTTTCGGCGGCTTTGATACCGCTCCAATCGGTGCCGAGGTCGCGGGTGGCGAAGTAGCGGGCGAGCAGGGCTAGGAAAGGTTCGCGGTTGAAATTGGCGTCGGATTCCTCACGTCCCAGATCGCGGGTGAAGGGTTGCCAATCAATATGCGCGCGTTTGTACGGCGTGAAACCTTCGACCTCGGCGCGGAGGCGGAAGCGCGACACGCCGGTGAGGGTGACCATGTAGCGATGATCCTCGGTCTCAGAAAAGCCGGTCAGGCGGCCCGCGCAGCCGATTGCGGACAGCCGCTTCTCGCCGTTTGGCCCCTCGCGCGGTTGAATCATACCTATCAGCCGATGCGGGGTTTTCATGCAATCTTCCAGCATCGCCAGATAGCGCGGCTCAAAGATATGCAGCGGCAACCGGGCGCGCGGCAAAAGCAACGCGCCGGGAAGCGGGAACAACGGCAGCGTATCAGGCAGGTCAACTTGCTTCATCATGCCCCCTAGCTATCTCGGCGTCTGGATTAAGCAAAGATCATCGAGGACAGGCGGCGACGGCCTGCCAAGACGATGGGATCTTGCGGCTTTAGCGCGTCAAAGATGGTGAATAACTGGGTGCGCGCGGCGCCGTTGTTCCACTCCCGGTCGAGCTTGAAGAGATCGAGCAGGGAGTTGACCGCCTCTTCGACTTTGCCGTTGGCGTGTTGCGCGGTGGCAAGGTCGAACAGGATCTGTGGGTTTTTCGGGTCTGCGGCATGGGCGGCGCGCAGATCATCCTCGGGGCCAGCAGAGGCCGCTTGGCGCGCCAGATCGAGCATGGCACGGGTAGAGTCCACCTCTTTCGCCTTAGCAAGAGTGCCGGGCGCCGTAGTGATCAAGGTTTCTGCAAGATCGAGATCGCCGAGCGCCAGATGCGCGCGGATCAGACCGGCGTAGGCCACGGCATTCTCCGGCTCTTCTTCCAAAATTGCGGTGAATGTTTCCACGGCATCGGTATATTCGCCATCCTCCAGCATGGTTTCGGCGGCCGCGATGGCATCGGCAAGGCCATTGTCGGGTTCCGGCCCTAGGGCTGCCAGTTTATCGACGAAACGCTTCAGCTCGGACGGCGCGACATTACCCTGGAAGGCATCAACCGGCTGACCTTGGAAGAACGCAAACACGGCAGGGATCGACTGGATGCGCAACTGCGCCGCAAGAGCTTGATTTTCATCGACATTTATCTTCACCATCCGCACCCGACCTTTGGCAGCGGTCACGGCGGCTTCCAAAGCGGGGCCAAGCGTTTTGCACGGACCACACCAAGGCGCCCAGAAATCGACGATGATGGGCACGGTTTGCGAGGGTTCAATCACGTCTTGCATGAACGTCTGCTCTGAGCCGTCGGTGATCAGGATTTCGCTGGGGGCTGCTGCGGTGGGGGCGGTGGTCGTGCCGAACATGGAAAGCCTCACAGAGTTTGGGTTGCGGTATATATGGGGGGCGAGGGGCGAAAGGGGAAGGGGGTTTACGCGGGTTGGGCGCGGGCCTAGCGTGGCGCAAAACAGGAGACCGCGATGCCAGTTGTGATGTGTTTTGGCGACAGCAATACGCATGGATCGCCGCCGATTGTCGATTTGGCGAAATATGAGCGCTATGGCGTTGGCGTGCGTTGGCCGTCAATCGTGCAGGCGGCTCTGGGCTGCGAAATGATCGAGGAAGGTTTGCCGGGACGTACCGCGCAGTTTGATGATCCGATCATGGGCGCGCATATGAACGGGCAGGTTGGGCTGAAAATCGCGCTGGAAAGCCACGGGCCGCTGGACGTCTTGGTGCTGATGCTCGGTACCAATGATGTGAAGGCGCGGTTTACCTCTACAGCTGAGACGGTGGTGGGCGGGATCGCCGGGTTGTTGGATATTGCGCAGCATCGGGTGATGCAGGAGCGGCACGGCGGGTTTAAGGTGTTGCTGGTGTGCCCGACTCCGGTGGTGGAAATTGGGCCGATCAAGGATGAGTTCTGGGGAGGGGCTTTGCGCTCGCAGGCGTTGTCGGCGCTGTATGCAGCTTTGGCGCAGTCGCGTGGGATTGAATTTCTGGATGCGGGCGCAGTGATAAAAGTGAGTCCGCTGGACGGGGTGCATTTTGATCAGGGCGAGCATGCGAAACTGGCGGTGGCGGTGACAGAAAAGCTGCGCGGGATGATTTAGCGGCTGAATCGCATCAAGCCGGGGGCGTGCGCACTAACCCACGATGCGCCACAGCAGCCGCTCTAACCCGTGGCGCAGTGCGCTGCTGTGGCTCCCATGCTCGCGGATATTGCGATACACTGCCGTCTTCCGGGTTTTGGGACATTTTTGACAGAAGCTGGCAGCCGATAGGTCACCGCTGATATGGGCCTGCCGAACTTCTTGCCGACGTCGATCGTTCCATATCTCTTTGACGGGCATTTCGCCGACATTTCCAGTGTATTCCTGGTCGACAATCAAATGCTGGTAAGCGCAAAGCGGGGTACGGCCGTCCCATTCGACGTGAAGGTTATAAAAGATGTTATCACAAACGCGCAGCTTGCCTTCGTTTTTTTCGGTAAGAGCCTGTGGGGTATAGTCATTAAAGCTTATCCGATCACACAGGCCAGACCATTCGGCCTTAAAGCGGGCGGCTTGGGCGGCCCTTTTGTGCGCAACCTTTGACAGTAAAACATTGCGCAGGGTAAAAAGGGGGCGTTTTGATTTGGTGATGGCTTTAGCACGATGAAACGCCGTGATATTTTCGCGAAGGGTTTGGTAGTTGCCGCCAACGCGCAGCTTTTCGTAGGAGCCATCTGAAAAACCGTCAATCGAAATCGATAGCATGACGATCGACGAGTTGATGATTTCAGCTGGGCTCATCACTTCGAAAATGTGCCCATTTGATGTGATCTCAATTGGGATGTTGCGGGCGGTTGCGTAGTTCACGCACTCTCGAAACCGAGGGTGCATGGCGGCCTCACCCAGACCGACGATACGAAGCAAAACATAAGGAAATTGGGCGGCTTGATCAATGATTGAGGTGAAAACCTCGTAGGACATGTCTCCGACCCGTCGCGACATAACCTCGCGGGCGCAAAACGGACAGGCTTGATTGCAGGCATTGGTCAATTCAACCAAAATTACTTCGGGCCGGTCGCGGCCCAGCAGCCATGTCCCAAGCAATCGAGGGTAATGAATGGCCAGACGTCGTCGTGTCCAATAGACTACGTGGGACAAGCCCATCGGTGTGAAGAGCATTTAACACCATCTGAAAAGTTTTTCTAATGATTGGCGAGTCGTTACTAAAAAGCAAGTTCATATACTTGACTGGGCTCGGGTTTAACGTCTGTTATCGATTGCATTGATTTTGCGATTGCTCGGCGCTGCGCTTGGGCGAATCGGGCGGTGCGCAACAAGCTGTTCTGGGGCGCAAATTTTAATCTCGTTTGAGTTAGGCTGAAGCGGTCAGATCGGACCAGCCGCAGAGCGATGCGAGGTATTCTGGCGCATGAGCGATCCCGACGGACATATTGGCGCGGAACTTCTCGGATCGGTAATCTTGCCAGCGGTTCTTATAAAGGTGCAGGCCGGATTTGCTGATCTTGATGATTGGGGTGCGCAGTGGGAGGTGATCGCGCCATTTGTGCCGCATCGCGGTGTAGCTTTCGACAAAGTCCTCGCGCAGATGGTCGTGGTAGCGGTCGTTGTGGATGGTTGGCAGCGCTCCGGCATAGGCGTGTAGGCCCTTTGTGCGGGCAGTTGTGACGATGTCGGTGCCGTACATATGCCAGCCGGGGAGGTTTTCGTCAAAGCGCAGGCCAGATGAACGGCGCATGACGATCACCATTTCATCGTAGCTTTGCACCTGCGCTGGCGCGGTGGGGACGCGGCCAACGATCAGACCGATGCTAGAGGACCAGACCGGGCCTATGTGGCTGGCGTCCAAGCCCACGCCGAACGGGCCATAGAGTGCCCAGTTCGTGTCGTGTGTTTCCAGCTCGCGCAGGCGGCGGGCGAGCAGGTTTTCCCAACCGCGCGGCAGGTAAACGTCGTGATGAGCGAAAATCAGGATATCGGCATCGGTGGCATCTATAGCGCGGTTGTAGGCAAGGGCGGCAGAAGCGGCATCGCGTTCAAGGTGTAAAGGCACGGTGGCTTCGGCGATCATCGGGGATCGTGCGAGGTTGGCGTTGAGGATTTCATCGCTGTGGCTGGCGCAGATGATCGCGATGGTCATGCCGGTCCAATCGCCTCGACGGTGATTGGCGCGACCATTGGTGCTGTGGATTTCAGCGCCTCTGTGAAGTGCTGCGCCAGTTTGGCGGCTTCGGTGTTGCCATCGTGGCGAGCCATGGCCCGAGCGCGGGCGGCGAAGCCCATCTCGGTTAGAACGGCATTGGGGATTTCGGAAAGCGCGACAATCGCATCAGCCAATGCCGCGGGGTCGCCTGCGGGCACAAGCCAACCCTCTTTTGGCGTCAGCAGTTCGGGTACTCCGTTTATGCAGGTGGAGATTACCGGGCGACCGCAGGCCATTGCTTCGATCACAACCATCGGAAGGCCCTCGGCAAGCGAGGGCAGGATCAGCGCATGGGCGGCGGCAATGGCGGCGCGCACGCCTGCTTCATCGACCCAGCCCGCAATAGTAATGCGGTTTTTGATACCGTGGCGGGCGATTTCGCCGTCGATCAGTTCGCGCAGTTCGCCGTCGCCGCAAATCGTGAGGGTCAGCCCCGGCAGGCGTTTGGCGGCGATGGCCATGGTTTCAATCAAGACGGGGAAGCCTTTCTGCTCGCACAACCGGCCAATCGCGACCAAATGCGGGCCGCCTTCGGGCATTGCGGCGGGAACGGGATAGCCTGCTATATCAACGCCGCAATGCACCTCTTTGATCTTCGGCCACTCGGCAATCTGGCACCAACGATAAAGCTGGCTGCGGCAATAGCTGGAGATTGCCACGGTGAAGCGGGCGTTGGCCATTTTCTCGGGGAAAGAGAATGCGCGGGGGGCGTCGAATTCTTCTGGGCCATGCACCGTGAAGCTGAAACCGGGGCCACCCAGCGCTTGCGACAGCATGGCAACTGTGGCGGAGTTAGTGCCAAAATGGGCGTGAATGTGTTTAATCCCAAGGTCGCGACTGCGGCGTGCGATATATGCGGCTTCCACAAGATAGATCAGATGGCGCAGTATGCCACCGGTGCCGGGGCCACCTGACTTGCCCTTCGAGCCGCAGCGGACCGCCATCGCCAGACCAGACACGGCTTGTTTGGGGTGTCTGAACACCCAACCGAGAGTGGAACGCAGCAGGTTTTTACTGCCAATTTCCAAGACATGTTCGGTCTTGTCATCTTCAATGAAGTCCAGCGGATCCACCAAAGCTGCGCGATCTGATCGCATGGCAAAGCGATGCACTTGCCATCCCATGTCTTCAAGCGCGGCAATCTCACGACGAATGAAGGTATGTGAAGGCTTGGGGTAAGTGTTGATGAGATAGGCAATCAGCATGAAAGCACCGGATTGGGTCTTGGCTTTGGTCAATAGGCGGCGGATTTGGCGAGAGTAAGGCAAATTCGCATGTCTTTCGCAGAGATTGTTGCCAAATTCGCCTTCATTGACGGGTTATATGCAGCAGCTAGGTCGAATCGCAGTCTTGAAGGTTTATTTAATGTCGGACTTGAACGTGCCTGCTTCGGTGGGAAGAAGTTTATTTGCGCGTGCGCTGCGGAGTTCAGCCTTTACCGCAGGGTCTTATGCGCTGACCCAAGTGATGCGGCTGGGCTCTAACCTGATCCTGACACGGCTTTTGGCACCTGACGCGTTTGGTGTTATGGCGCTGGTTTCGGTGGTGCTGGTGGGCATGGTGATGTTCTCGGATGTCGGGGTCTCGGCTTCGATTGCGCAGAACAAGCGCGGCGACGATCCGAACTTTCTGAACACGGCATTCACCATTCATGCGTTTCGCGGCACGATGTTGTGGCTGGTCACATGTGGGTTGGCATGGCCGCTGGCACAGTTTTATCATGCGCCAGAGTTGGTCTACCTGCTGCCAGTCGCGGGGATTTCGCTGTTTATCTCTGGCTTCAATCCAACGCGGATTGACACTGCGACGCGGCATTTGTTGTTGGGGCGGGTGACGCTGCTGGACCTGATTGCGCAGGCGATTGGGATCGTGGCGATGGTTGTGCTGTCGCTGATGAGCCATTCGGTCTGGGGGCTGGTGATCGGTGCGATCGTCGGCAGCCTGGCCAAGCTGGTGTTGACTTGGGCGTATCTGCCGGGGCCGAGCAATCGGTTTCACTGGGATAAAACAGCCGGGCATGAGCTTATCCACTTCGGTAAGTGGATATTCCTGTCAACTGCCTGCGGTTTTGCGCTGGCGCAGGGCGATAAGGCGATTTTCGGGCATTACCTTAGTCTGGAAGAGTTGGGCGTTTACAACATCGGCTACTTTCTGGCGTCCTTCCCTTTGCTTTTGGCGCGGGCGGTGAACAGCCGTATTATGATCCCGCTGTACCGCGATCATCATCCGGCCGACTCGGCTGCGAACTTCGCCAAGATGCGCAAACTGCGCTGGGCGATTTCGGGCGCGACGCTGCTGTTGTTGGGCTTTCTTGCGGTGATCGGGATGCCGCTGGTGGGCTTCATGTATGACGAGCGCTACGCCGCGGCAGGATTTATCGTGGTCGTAGTGGCGCTGATCCAGATGCCTGAAACGATTGGCATTACCTATGACCAGTCGGCGCTGGCGGCGGGGGATGGGCGGAATTACTTTTGGCTGCAAGCGTTGAAGGCTTTTGTTCAGACGGTGGCGTTCTTGGTCGGCATCACCCACGGCGGGCTGGAGGGTGCGTTGCTGGCACAGGCAGCGGCGCTGTTGGCGCTGCATCCGGCGGTGATCTTGCTGGCCCGCAAGCATAGGGCGTGGGATCCGCTGAATGATGTCGTGCTATTCGCACTGGCCGCAGCTTTGGTGGCTTTGGCCCTATGGGTCAACGTCGATATGCTGGGTGTGCTCTGAGAAGGCTTCATTGCAACGATTAGCTTTGGGTTGTCTATATATAGCAAGCGGTCTGATATTTGTCTAATTGTTGCCGGCTTAAGAACAATTGTGGAGATAGCACAGGTTAAGGTTGCAAATAGAGCCGCATTATCAAATGTTTTGTATTTTTAGATAGCAGTGGTTTCGTCGCGGAACCACAGGCGCTTCGTAGGATGTCTTATCATAGCGCACCGCAAAATATTGTATGCGGGTGCTGCCTGATTGAGAGCTTTCTAATGAGATTGGCAATGCTCGGGCGGGCGAATTTGGCCCTAAATCGTGCCTCTGGCCGACGGTTCACTATAGCGGTTTTGAGCGTCTCAGCGCTGTTCGCAGTCTTTCTAAAGCTCGCTTCGCTTAGCAAGCCTCTGCATTCACGATAAAATTCAAAATCATCGCTTGGGAAGTCGGCGTCGCCTACGCGGCTATGACAGCGCCAGGTGATTCGCGCTGAATTGACGCGCAGGGAAGCTGCGTTGCACCTCTGGCGGAGCGCTATTTGGCCCCTGCACGTCATGGTTGCGCTGCGCTGAAACATGGCAAGATCAAGGCTGCATTATGTCAAAATATCTGGGTTAAAATGGCTTAAATATGTTCGCTATTCCGAATTGGCTATCGCCAAGCCCATAGCAGAGCGGTTAAATTGACCACGGGGGCGTACTGTTTGGTGCGGCAAGTGAACGGCTAGTTTTCTGATCAGATCCGATGCTTCGGACTTTGGTTTGTTTCCTGAAATCCATGTGATCATGGGACAGGGATTGGTCGATTCAGATTGTCGATTGGTGGCTTGCAATGACTATAAATTATCCTGATTTCTACAACATCCGCTCGGTTCCGGCCGATGCTGCTAACAGTTTCAACGACCAAAGCGCTACACCGCTGGCTGATGTCAGACCTTCGGGTCGTGGTCCCTATCGGCGGTTCTTCAAGCGTGCTTTCGATATTGCAGCCATTGTCTTGGCGGCCCCTGCTGTGTTGCCGATCGTGGCCGTGGCAGCGGTTATGGTGGCGCGAGATGGCGGCAGCCCGTTCTATACGCAGATGCGCGTGGGCAAGGGCGGCAAGCGGTTTCGGATGTGGAAGCTGCGCTCGATGGTGCGGGATGCGGATGAGCGGATGGAAGAATTTCTGGCCGCCAATCCCGATGCGCGGATGGAGTGGGACAGCACGCAAAAGCTGAAAGCTGACCCACGTATCACTCGGACGGGTAAATTTCTGCGCAAGTCGTCGTTGGATGAATTGCCGCAACTGTGGAACGTTCTGGTCGGCGATATGAGCCTTGTCGGACCGCGTCCGATGATGATTTGTCAGCAGAATATGTATCCGGGCCGCGCATACTATGCGCTGCGTCCGGGGATTACCGGCTATTGGCAAACCTCTGGGCGCAATCGCACGACGTTTGAAGCGCGCGCAGGGTTTGACGACGCTTACGAGGCGGACGTGTCATTGTTGACAGATGTGAAGGTGCTTGCGGCAACGGTAGGGGTCGTGGTCAGCGCCAACGGTTATTGAGCCAGCAAGAAATTTTAAGCAGCGGTTAAGCCCGTCCCATCACAGGGGCGGGCTTTTTATGGTATAGCGGCCATCAATACCAGCGCCAGCATAGAAGCGACCGCCAGGACGGCAAAGCGGGGCAACCCAAAGATTGGACGTTTGGGATCGTCGATGAGCCGCAAGGCCGCCCGTCCCAAGCGGCCTTTTGGGGCCCGTATTTCGGGAATGCAAACGACAGGCTCCAGATCAAGTTGCCGCTGCATCTGGGCGGCGGTGCGCACCACTGGTTTGATAAGGTCCAGCACGAAGGCGAGCGCAATCGCACCAAGCAAGCTGGCCATAGTACCTGCGATGGCGATTTTCTTTTTGCCGCCGCCGATGGGATATTCTGGTGACAGCGCACGATCGAGCAAAGTGAAACGCTCTGACTGTTGGCGCATGGCGAGGCGTTGGGTGGTCTCAGCCTCGGCCATGCGTTGCGTGACGTTGTTGTATTGATCCTGCAGTTGCTGAAGCTGGCGATCATAGCCAGCAAGCACACGTTCCACTTCGGGCGTTGCGGCAAGGGCGGTTTCGACATCAGCTTTGCGGGCGTTGATTGAGGCGATCTGCGCGTTCAACACATTCGTTTGGGTGGCGATTTCGTCGAGACGTCGTTTGTCAGTCTCTCGTTGCAGCTGTTTTTGAACGATGGCTTTTTGCTCACCTTGTAAGCCTACAAGGTCTTGGGTGGCTTGGCGCAGGTCGTCTGACAGGCTGACAATTTCATCGCGGCGCGCATCCGAAAGCGTTGGCATCGCGCCAGCATGGGCATTTTTATAGGCGGCAACTTCGGATTCTAGCGTAGCGATTTGGGCGTATATGCGGGCTTCTTCTTCTTTGAAAAAGGCGACGTTCTTGTCGGCGCGGTCGCGTTGGCCCGCAGCGCTTTGGTCGAGTATGCCTTGCGCGAAATCATTGGCCACCGCCGCTGCGGTTTGTGGATCACCGTAGCGCACCGAGATGATGATTGCCGAGATGCTGCGCGCCTGACCAAAGCCTTGACCGCCTGCACTATCGACGGCTTGGAAGGTGACGGCGGTACGGAGGGCAAAAAGCTTGTCGTCCTTGGCCATGGCGGGTTGATCGGCGAATAGATTGTGGCGCTCGATCATCGCGGTCAACGCGTCACGGGTCGTCAGGCGCTGCTCGATGGTTTGCAGGATTTGTGCGGCACCACCACCGTCGGGCTGCGCGGCTTGCGCCGTGGGCTCGGCGACTTCGGCACCTTCAATCTGGATCACGGCTGCGGTCTCAAAGATATTCGGACGCGACTTTGCAAAAACCACAGCGACTAGCAAACCTGTCAAGGTGATCAGGATGATCAGCCAGCGGCGGCGCAACAGCAGGCTGACGAGTTCCTCTATAGACTGAATCTGACCCATGATTAATTCTTCGCGTAGCGGTAGCGGCCCGCGGTGAAATCTTGCGCGCGGTTCAGCACGACGCCGAGCAGCGGGATGCGGCCTTCAAACAGTTTTTCACAGGCTCTGATCTCCTGCGGCGACGAACGTGTGCCATCAGTGACCAGCAGCACGGCATCCAGCGAAGGGCCGAGTGCAAGCAGATCGTCATTCACCAAAGCCGGTGGCAGATCGTAGATCACCACCTCTGGGTCTAGCTGTTCGATCATCGCGGTAAGCGCCGCTACTGTATCTGGATCGTGCAGGGTTTCGGACGCCTTTTCGATTGGTTGCGTGTTCAACCCAAGCGCCAGCGTGCGGCCAAAGCGGCGAAACTCGTTTTCTAACGGCTGTTGGCCCGCAAGAAACGCACCCAGAGAGATTGGATCTTTGACGCCAAGCAGTTGCGCGATCTCGGGGTGGCGCAGATCGAAATCGAGCAAAACGGTGCGAGAGGCTGGGCGGCGGGCCAGCGAAAACGCAAGGTTGGTGGCGACGAAAGATTTTCCGCAGTCATGGGTCGGCGAAGTGACCGCGATGCGTTTCCAGCCCTTTTCAACCAGTCCTCGCAAAAGCCGGGTGCGCAGTATGTCAAATGCGACAGCCGCAGGATGGTCGGAAGCTTCCAGAAACAAAGCATTCCGCGATTTCGATCTGATGTCCGCCTGCACGGGCCTAAGCGATTCCCAGACGCGCTGCGGATTGAAAAGCGCGGGAAGCGTCGATGAAAAAATCTCACGCCCGGTGGCCAGATCGGGGGCAACATTTTGTGGAGATGCCACATGACCGGTGCGGAACAGCGAAACGCCCGTGGATTTTCGGGGTTTATCTGGTTTGGGTTTAGGACCGGTTTGGTCGGCAGTCATGGCAGTAAGCTCCAGATCTGCGAGGCCAACGGGCCGCGACGTCAAGATAAAGTGTCCGCTCATCCGAAAGTCGGGTTGGTCGAACCGTTTGTCGAACCGCGACGTAACCAAAACAGCAACAAGCCGCGCTTCGACCGGGACGATAACGGATGACGCATGACAAGCGGCGCGCTGGATGGCGTTTGGCAGATCAGGATTCGTCCGTGCCCCTGTGCAGAGGAGTTATACATAGCCGAACCTGCCCCAAATTGAAAGACTTACGGGGCATTATGCAGGTGTGGCGGGGCATGGCCAAGGCGCAATCATGGCCTTAGATTGGCAGAAATCTGGAGGGTTGCTATGGCGGGCGCAGTGATCGACGCAATTGTTATCGGGCGCAACGAGGGCGCGCGATTGATCGCGTGTTTGCGCGCCCTGCGCGGCCAAGTGCGGCGTCTGGTTTATGTGGATTCGGGGTCGAGCGACGGATCAGCAGAGGCGGCGAGGCGCTTGGGGGCGGATGTGGTAGCACTGGATATGAGCTTGGCCTTTACTGCGGCACGCGCGCGAAATGCGGGTCTGGCTGAACTGGACGCCCCGGAGTTTGTGCAGTTTGTGGACGGCGATTGCGAAGTGCAGCCCGGGTGGTTTGAAGCGGCCTTGGCGGGATTTGCGGCGCACCCGGCAGCTGTGGTGATTTGCGGGCGGCGGCGCGAGCGGTTTCCTGAAGCTTCGATCTATAACGGCTTGGCGGATAGAGAATGGGATACTGGGGTGGGCCAAGCTTTGGCCTGTGGTGGCGATGCTCTGATGCGGTTTCAAGCTGTTCAGGCAGTAGGGGGCTATGATGCGGATATGATTGCGGGGGAGGAGCCGGAGTTGTGCCTGCGACTGCGGCGTGCGGGCGGCGAAATCTGGCGTATCGACGCGGAGATGACTCTGCATGACGCGGCTTTGTTGCGGTTTGCTCAGTGGTGGCGGCGCAGCGTGCGGGCGGGTTACGCGTTTGCAGAAGGTGCTGCGCGGTATGGTGCGTCAGCTGAACGGCATTGGGTGCTTGAGGTTCGCCGCGCGATTCTCTGGGGCATGGTGTTGCCTTTGACTGTGATCGGCGCGGGACTTTTGCATCCGCTGGCTTGGGTTCTGGCGCTGATTTATCCGCTCCAAGTGTTGCGACTGGCGCGGCGCAGTGGTCTGGTTTGGGGGTTTTTCAGTGTGGTGGGCAAGTTTGCCGAGGCTGTCGGCGTGATAAGTTATTGGATCAATCGTGCGCGTGGGCGCAGGCGTGGGTTGATCGAGTATAAGTAGTCAGGTGCCACGCAGTCTCCATGCGGCGACGATCTGGCTGGGTAGGATTGCAAAACAGGCGGCATAGCGCGGCAACATTCGGCGCGGATTTGACAGCGCACGCCACAGCCATTCGAGCGCCATGCCCCGCATCCACCGCGGGGCTCGGGTCTGGTTGCCTGCGAGAAAGTCCAAGCCGGCGCCGAAGCTCGCAAAACCGGTGTTCGGTGCCAGACTGCGACCAAGTGCTGCGAGGGCTTCTTGTTTGCCAGCCGGCAGCGCCAGCACGCAAAAACCAATGTCGGCGGCGGTAAGCCGGGCGAGAATGCTGCGGGCATCCGGGCCTTGCGGGTCAAAACCCATTGGTGGAGCAATGGTCAGCGCAATTTTAAGGCCGGGGGTTTGAGATTCGAGGTTCGTGGTAGCCTCGGTGAGAGCTTCTTCTGTGCTGCCGATAAGAGCGACGCGGCGGCCCGATTGCATCGCCAATTGCACTAGCGGTAGCACCATGTCAGAGCCGGGCACCAAATCAACCGGGCGGCCCGCCAGCCACGACAGCCAGACGATCGGGTGACCGTCTGCCACCACGAAATCCTGCGCTGCGTAGATGGCGCGAAATGCAGGTGAAGCGCGCAGTTTTGCCAAATGATCCAGATTGATCGTGGCCAAAGCAAAACCCTCACCAGCGGCAAAGCGTTGGGCTGCGGCGGCTAGCAAAGCAGACCGGCTTGACAGATTGACTTTGATTACGGCGGTGGCGAACCCGAACTGCACAAATACCTCGTAACTTTTACCGCGTGGCTCGCACAGCAACATGGCCAAATCAGGGCGGTTAACCCAGTTAACCACAAACACACTGTTTCGCAATCGCGGCATACAAGCCGTTGCGTGGCCGGGCCGTTATGGATTAGCCACGCGGGATGAGCCAAATAAGCAACCATCGCCAATCGGTTGATTTGGCGCGCTTCCTTGCCTGCTTTGGCATCGTGGCGGCGCATGCTTACGCGGTACAGGACGACTGGATTGGTCATTTGTCATTGGGGTTGTTTCTGGTCCTGACCGGATTTCTGGCGATGCAATCTTATCAACGTTCGGATGGCAGCTATAACCTTCGCGGGCGGGTTGTGCGACTGATGCTGCCGTGGCTGTTTTGGTCGGCGTTTTTCCGGCTGGTTGACCTGAAAGTGTCCGATTCAGTGGAAAAGTGGCAGATTTTGCGCGATCCGTGGACGCTGGTTGTCGGCTCGTCGATCCATCTGTGGTTCTTGCCATTTATCATGTTGGCGATGCTGCTAGTAAAACCAGTGGGGGCGGCCGTCACCACGCCGACCCGGTTGGCCGTGGCGCTGGTCGGTCTGGCACTGGTCTCTGCGCCGATGTTCTGGGCGATGCAGGTTTATGCGGCCCCCGCTCCACTTACACAGTGGCTGTTCGGGCTGCCGGTCTATGTGCTGGGCTTGCTGGTTGGGGTGGCGCACCGAATAGGGCGTACGACGTGGCCGATGGTTAGCGGTGCTGCGATGACGGTGGTTGCTTACTTGGTGACGGAGGCTGCACCTTGGGTATGGACAATCTGCGCCGCTGTGCTTGTGTTTGAGGCGTTTTGGCGGATGCCATTACAGCACCCATGGCTGCCGAATTTGGGGCGGTCTGCGTTCGGGATCTATCTGGTTCATCCGTTCTTCATGCTGGTGGTCTACAAGTTTGTGGGTGCAAAGGTGGATCATCTGTTGGCGACTTTGCTTACATTTGGCATGAGTTGGGCGGCTGTCGTGGCGTTGCGGCGTGTGCCGTTTTTCAAACGCGTCACCTGACATTACCAGTATCGGCGTTTTACGCTAAACTCGCACCATTATTAGAGAAAGCTGATCTGCGCCGTGGCCTCGCCGAATATCATCGCTTATCTGATGCTACTGGTCTGGCCGATGATCAGCTGGCAGTTGTGGAAACGGCTGGACCCGGCCCGGGCGCTGATATGGACGGTGCTGGGCGGCTATCTGGTGATGCCGCCGCTGACTGCGATCAACTTTCCGGTCATTCCCGATCTGGATAAAACCACGATCCCTAACTTGATCGCTTTTTGCTGCGCGCGCTATGTGCGACGTGACAAGATCAATTTTCTGCCTGACGGAGTTTTAGGCAAGACTTTCATCCTGATGTATATTCTCTCCCCCTTTGCGACCGTTCTTACCAACTCTGACCCGCTGCATTTTCCGGGCGCAGAAATACAGGGCATGAAGGTTTATGACTCGGGCGCTGCTGTGGCGTACCAGTTCATCGCATTGCTGCCGTTCTTTTTGGCGCGCCGCTACCTCGGCACGCCTGAGGGAATGCGGGCGGTGCTTGAGGCTTTGGTCGCTGCGGGGCTGGTCTATTCGGTGCCAATGCTGATTGAAGCGCGGTTTTCGCCGCAACTGAACCTATGGATTTACGGGTTTTTTCAGCATGACTTTTTCCAGACGATCCGGCAGGGCGGTTATCGTCCGGTGGTGTTTCTGCCGCATGGGCTGTGGGTGGCGTTTTTCGCGCTGATGAGCTTGCTTGCGGCGGTGGTGCGCCTGCGTGACACCCCCGCCGATGCGCGACCGCGCGCATTGGTGATCGCGCTATACTTAACGTTTATGTTGGTGGTCTGCAAAAGCGCCGGTGTTGTGGTTTATGCAGTGGCTTTGACGCCGCTTTTGCTGTTGGCAAGTTGGCGGGTGCAGGTAATGGCGGCGGGGTTGCTGGCGCTGGTTGTAATCAGCTATCCGGTGCTGCGCGGGCTGCATTTGGTGCCGTTGCAGCAGATGATCGACATATCGAACAGCTTTAGCGCCGATCGGGCGGGGTCGTTGCAATTCCGCTTTGACAACGAAGAAGAGCTGCTGGCGCGGGCGCAGGAAAGAGCTTTGTTCGGTTGGGGCGGCTATGGTCGCGCCTTTTTGCATGATCCGATCACCGGCCAGATGACTGCGATTGCGGACGGTGCTTGGGTCATTGTGATGGGCACTTATGGCTGGCTTGGGTTCATTGCCGAGTTCGGGCTCACCGGTCTGCCGCTGCTGCTGCTGGCGCGGGATGCGTTGTCGCGGCACGTGACGACGCTTAATCGGTACACTGCGGGGTTGGCGTTGATACTGGCGGCAAACATGGTCGATCTGCTGCCGAATGCCACGCATATTCCGTTCACATGGCTGATGGCTGGGGGTCTGCTGGGTGAGGCCGAGCGGGTTCGGCGACTTCGGCTGGAAACCGCTCGAGAGGCTTTACGACGCGGTCTTCAGGGCGGCAAACAGAAGCGGACGGTGATTTGATGCGGGTGGACATAGGTGTATTCGCGCATAACGAGGCTGCGGGTATTGCAGCTATGGTGGCGCGTCTGTTGGCTCAGGATATTCTGCAGGACGCAGCCATTTCGGCGCGCGTGGTGGTTTTGGCAAATGGCTGCGTCGATGACACGGCGTCGCGGGCGCAACGACCCGGCATTGAGGTCGTCGATATGGCCGAAGGCGGCAAATCGCGGACATGGAATCGCTTTGTACATGATCTTTCGCGCAGCGATGCAGACGTGCTGGTGTTCGTGGACGCGGATATTGAGTTCTGTGATGCGGGGGCGTTGCGGCGGTTGGTTCAGGCTATGGCCGGGCACTGGGTGATTAACAGTCAGCCGATCAAGGACATCGTGGCGCGTCCCCATAATCTGTCGGGCACGGATAAGATCATCGCGGCGGCAGGGGGTGGTCTGGACGATTGGCGTTCGGCGATTTGTGGGCAGCTTTACGCGATGCCGGCGGGTAAAGCGCGGCTGTTTCATCTGCCGATCGGTTTGCCTGTAGAGGATGGTTTTCTGCGCGCCATGGTGCTGACGGATGCTTTGACCGGGCCAGAGGATTTCACCCGTATTGGCGGGGCTGAGGACGTATCGCATATATACACGTCAGAGCGTTCGATTGCCGCCTTGATCCGGCACCAGACGCGGATTGTAATCGGCTCGGCGATAAATCTGGCGGCTTATCAAGTTTTGGCAGCGATTCCGGTAGCCGTGCGGCATATCGAACTTGCGCACGCATCGGCTGATCCGCGCTGGCTGGACCTTGTGCTGCAAAGCGGTATGCCGCGCTGGCCTATCGGCTATGTGCCTGGGCATTTTCTGTTAAAGCGCCTGCGACGGGCCGCCACCCGGCCACGCGATCTGCTACAGCCAAAGCACCTGTTGGTCACTGTTTTGGGCTTCGGTTTTGATCTGATCGTCTACTGCCGTGCGCAATGGGCGATGTTTCGAGGCACAGGCGCTGGGCACTGGTAGCTTGGCTTGCATGGAATATCGCCACATCCGGGCCGTATTGTTGCAATAGAACATCATTGTTCAACCCACATGCGGTCTCCATTTCACGGCCGTGGTAAGGTTTGAAGACGGTGGATATTGCGGGAACTTGTGGTGTTTGTGCGTTGAGTTTTGGTGCTGGGCCATCAGGGAAAACAAGGCAGATGAGCGAAGATCTCGACCTAGCGGGCATCGGCGATAGCGATATTGCGGTAGTGGGTATGGCAGCGCATCTGCCAGGTGCTGCGGATATTGCCGCTTACTGGGCCAATCTGGTCGGCGGAGTTGAGTCGATTCGGGTGCTGAGTGAGGCAGAGTTGCTGGCGGCCGGAGAAAGCCCGGCAAAGCTGCGCAAGGCGAACTATGTAGCTTCGGCAGCTGTACTGGACGGATTTGAGCAGTTTGATTCGGATTTTTTCGGTTTTTCGCCGAAAGAGGCCGGGATCATGGACCCGCAGCACCGTCAGTTTCTGGAAGCGGCTTGGGAGGCGTTGGAAAACGCGGGCCATCCGCCTGAGAATTTTTCCGGCGCAATCGGGGTCTATGCAGGCTGCGGCATGGGCAGTTATTTCTATTTCAACCTATGCTCAAACCCCGATCTGGTCGATCAAACCGGCATGTTCCTGTTGCGACATACCGGCAATGACAAGGATTTTCTTGCCACCCGCGTCAGCCATATCTTTGATCTGAAAGGCCCGTCGATCAACCTGCAAACCGCGTGCTCCACATCATTGGTTGCGGTGCATTTTGCCATTCAAGCGCTGCTGAACGGCGAGTGTGACATGGCTTTGGCGGGCGGCGTGACGATTGAGCTGCCGCATTCGCGAGGCTATTTGTTCACAGAGGGCGAAATTCTGTCGCCGGATGGGCACTGCCACGCCTTTGATCATCGGGCTGAGGGAACCGTGTTCGGCTCGGGTGCGGGGGTTGTGGTGCTGCGGCGCGCTAAAGATGCTGTGCGCGATGGCGACCACATTTGGGCGATTTTGAAAGGCTCGGCGGTTAACAATGATGGCGCGGCGAAGGCTGGCTATCTGGCGCCCTCGGTTGACGGGCAAGCGAAATGTATCGCCGAAGCGCAAGCGGTTGCGCGGGTCTCAGCCGCTGATGTGTCTTATGTAGAATGCCATGGCACCGGAACATATCTCGGTGATCCGATTGAGGTGGCGGCGCTGACCGCGGCGTTCCGGCAGACCACGGATGCGGTGGGTTCATGCCGGATCGGCTCGGTGAAAACCAACATCGGGCATCTGGACACTGCGGCAGGGGTGGCTTCGTTGATCAAGGTGGCGCTGTCACTGCATCACCGCCAACTGCCGCCAAGTTTGGGATATGAGGCGCCGAATCCGTCGATTGATTTTGAAACTAGTCCGTTCAAGGTGAATGATCGGCTGACGGATTGGGTCAGCGATTTCCCGCGTCGGGCGGGGGTGAATTCGCTTGGGGTTGGCGGCACCAATGCGCATGTGGTGCTGGAGGAGGCTCCGGTCAGGGCGATGGGCGAACAAAGTGTCTGGCCGTTTCAACCTATTGTTATTTCGGCTAAATCCAAAGCAGCATTGGATGCTGGGGCGGCTCGGTTGGCCGAGCATCTGCGAGCTAATCCGGGGCAGGATTTGGTGGATGTTGCCTATACGCTGAAAGAGGGCCGACGCGCGTTTGAGAAGCGGCGGGTGCTGGTGGCGGGCAGCCATGACGAGGCGGCAGATCTGCTGGACGGCGGCGATCCGCGCCGGATTTTCGACCACGAATACCTCGGCGAAAAGCCCGAAGTGGTGTTCATGTTCCCCGGCGGTGGCGCGCAATTTGCCGGAATGGCGCGGGATCTTTACGCAACCGAGCCAGTGTTCGCCGATTGGATGGACAAGGGCTTGGGCGTTCTGCAACCAAGGCTCGACTATGATATTCGCGCGCTGTGGTTGCCTGAACCGGGTGCGGAAGCTGCCGCGCAGGAGCGGTTGAAACGTCCCTCGGCGCAGCTGCCATTGATCATGATTACCGAATATGCGCTGGCGCAGTTGTATATGTCGTGGGGGGTGACGCCTGCAGTATTGGTCGGGCATTCGATGGGCGAAAATACTGCCGCCTGTTTGGCGGGCGTGATTGGGTTTGAGGATTGCATCGGACTGGTGCATCTGCGCGGCACTCTGTTTGACACTATTGCACCGGGCGGGATGCTGTCGGTGCCGCTGGCTGAGGCGGATTTGCTCCCCTATATCACGGGCGATCTCGATCTGGCTTCGGTGAACGCGCCGGGGCTGTGCGTGGTTTCGGGACCGGATGCGACGTTGGTGGCATTGGCCGCGGAACTGGCAAAATCTGATGTCGAAACTCAGCGGATCCCGATCGATATTGCCGCGCACAGTCGGATGCTCGAGCCAGTTTTGGAACGGTTTGGCGATTACCTAACGAAGATTCACTTAAGCCCTCCGCAGATACCGATTGTGTCTAACCGGTCGGGAACGCGGTTGACCGATGCTCAGGCGACCAGTCCGGACTACTGGGTTCAGCACCTGCGCAATACGGTGAATTTTCGGGCCTGCATGGCTGATTTGATGACTGAACCGGGGCGGGTTTATCTTGAGATGGGGCCGGGGCGGGCGCTGTCTTCGCTGGCGCAAGCCAATGGTGTGCCGACGGGCTGCGTGATTGCCGCGCTCCGGCATCCTGAGCAGAAAATGGCGGATGATGCGTGGCATGTGGCGAGCATAGCGCGGCTGTGGGCTTGCGGCGTTCCGGTAGATTGGGAGCCGATTTGGGGCGGGGCGAAGCGCAATCGCGTGGTGCTGCCGACCTATGCGTTTCAGCGCAAAGCGTACTTTATCGAACCGGGTAAAGGGCTGGACGTTAAGCCTCCGGCGCTTCCTGCGCGGATTGAAGATATTAGCCATTGGGGCTGGAAGCCGCATTGGCGACCCGCAGCAACGGGGTTTGACTATGCTGCCGACTTTGCAGACGCAGGCGGTGAAAGCTGGCTTATTTTCGTTGATACACAAGGGCTTGGCGCTGATTGCGCCCAGCGTCTGCGCACTGCAGGGCATCGCGTGACAACGGTGCGAGCAGGCGACGCATTTGGTCGAGACGGCGAACGCGGCTACCTTCTGGCTCCTGAACGTGGTCGAGAAGGCTATGATCTGCTGATCCGAGAACTGGTTGCAAAGGGTCAGACACCGAACCGCATTGCCCATTTCTGGCTGGTCACGCGCGGCGAAAATTTCCGCCCCGGCTCAAGCTTTTTCCACCGCAATCTGGAGCAGGGTTTCTACAGTCTGATGTTCCTTGCGCAAGCGATTGCCGAGGAAAACCTGCCGCGTCCGATCCATATCACTGTAGCCTCAACAGGGGCGGTTCAGGTCAAATCTGAGGCGTTGGTCTGTCCAGAGAAGGCCACCATTCTCGGCCCCGCAAGGGTGATACCACGCGAGCTGCCGGGCGTTTCGGTTTCGACGTTAGACATTGCTTTGCCACCCGCTCCACGTCGGGGGCAGGCTCTGCTGGGGCCATTAACCGAGCAAGTATTGGAGGAACTTCTCGCTGAACCCGCCAGCACGATTTCCGCCTTGCGGGGCGAGAAACGATACGAGTTGGGGCTTAGACCTGTTTCGCTTCCTGAACAATCGTTCACATTGCGTATAGGCGCGCATGTGCTGATTACCGGGGGCTTTGGCGGCATCGGTTTGACCATTGCCGAAGATCTTATTCGCCGGTTTGGGGCGAAGATCACTCTCATCGCACGGCGCAATTTGCCCGATCGCGGCACTTGGGTGAAGTATTTGGCTGCCCATGATCCCGCCAGCCCGATTGCACGGCGCATCTTAGCACTGCAGCGGCTGGAGGCACTTGGGGGTGAGGTCTTTGTGGCCCCCGCAGACGTTTGCAACATTGAGGATATGCGCGCTGCAGTTGACGCCGGTGTCGAGCGGTTTGGCCCGATCAACTCGGTGATCCATGCGGCGGGCGTGGTCGATGACGGCCCGCTGATGATTAAAACCCCGGCGCAGGTCGAGGAGGTTTTTGCACCAAAACTGCACGGTACGTTGGTGTTGGATCGACTGTTCCCCGATGGATCGCTGGATTTGCTCGTGCTGTTTGCGTCAACTTCGACTGTCACCGGGCCAGCCGGTCAGATTGACTATGTGGCGGCAAACGAGTTCCTGAACGCTTATTCGAAATCGCGCAGCGGCGGGAAGACAAAGGTCGTGGCGCTGAACTGGGGTATCTGGACTGGCGTCGGAATGGCCGCCGAAGCTTTGGCAGACCGCACGGGTGCGCCGCCAGCGCCGCGCCTGCCAATTTCCATGTCAATGCTGGATGAAGCAAGCTTTGACGCCCACCAAAATCGCCTGTTTACAGCGATTTATGGCTCGGATCGCTGGGTTCTGGATGGGCACCGTACGAAGTCTGGGCGGGTGCTTATTCCAGGAACAGGCACCATCGAAATCGCGGCAGAGGCTTTGCGGGCGCAGGGTGAGATGGGCGCGTTTGAGTTGCGCGATCTCTATTTCTTTCGACCGTTGGAGGTCGCGGATGATGAAAAGCGGCCGGTGCGCGCCACGCTTTCGCGCACCGATGAGGGCTATGGGTTTGAGTTGCGCTCGGGTGTGACGGTGAAAGGGCGTCTGGGTTGGCAGCTACATGCGCAGGCGCGCGTTGTTCCGATGGCCAGGCCGCCTATTTTGACAGCAGCAAAAATCGACGTGTTGACGATTGCCGGACGTTTGCCTTCGGCTGAAGTTGGCATCGGTTTGCGCAGTCCGCAAGAACAGCATTTGACGTTTGGTCCGCGTTGGCGGGTTTTGCATTCGCGCTCGATTGGCGCGGGCGAGGGGTTAGCGCGGTTGGCTTTGCCCGCGGAATTTGCGCAAGAGGCCGGCTCTTGGCTGCTGCATCCGGCGCTGATGGATATGGCGACTGGCTGGGCGATGGAACTAATTGAGGGTTATCGCCCGGATCACCTTTGGGTGCCGGTTTCTTACGCCTGCATCCGCGTGTTACACCCGCTTCCCGCTGAAATCGTGTCGTGGGTCCGCAATGCCGCGAATAGTCGCGTCGGGTCTTCGACCGCAAGTTTTGATGTGACCCTTGCCACGCCAGATGGCCAGGTTTGCGTGGAAATCGAAGGGTTTAACGTTCATCGCTTGGAAGGCGGGCTGACGTTCTCTGCCCCAGATCCGAGCGAGTTGAGCTATGACAGCGTGTCTGCAAAGCCGGTCTCGCCTGCCGAGGAACGCTTGCTGCATGCCTTCAGTCTCGGGATCAGACCCAACGAAGGGGCCGAGGCTTTTGGTCGCGCAGTGGCGTTGAAGGGCAGCCAGATCATCGTATCCAGCCTCGATCTGCCAGCCTTGATCCGTCAGACGGCCGAGGCCGAGGCGGCGAAAATCGATGCGAAAGCCTTCGAGCGACCCGATCTGGACACCGCTTATGTCGAGCCGCGCAATGATGTGGAGCGCACCCTCGCCGGTTTCTGGCAGGAATTGCTCGGGGTGGCGCAGGTTGGCGTCGAGGACTCGTTTTTTGACCTCGGCGGTCACAGTTTGATCGCGGTCCGATTGTTTGCGATGGTAAAAAAGGCCTACCGAGTCGATTTTCCGATCTCGGTGCTGTTCGAAGCGCCGACAATTGCGCGTTGTGCGGCTTTGATCGTTGCGCAGATCGGCGATAGCGGTGCGGATGCTCCGGCAATGCTGGCAGTACCAGCGCGGCGGTTCATCCATTTGGTGCCGATGCACCAAGGTGAAGGCGGCACGAAGCGACCATTTTTTCTTGTGGCGGGCATGTTTGGTAACGTGCTGAATCTGCGGCATTTGGCACAGCTTTTGGGCGGAGATCGACCGTTCTACGGCGTGCAGGCGCGTGGGCTTTATGGCGATGCCGATCCGCATACCAGCTTGCCAGAGGCAGCGGCGGATTACATCGCCGAGTTGCGGCAGGTGCAGCCCGTTGGCCCCTACATGCTCGGCGGGTTTTCTGGTGGCGGTCTGACTGCTTGGGAAATGGCGCGGCAGCTGGAAGCGGCGGGTGATGTGGTATCCTTGCTCGTGCTGTTGGACACGCCATTGCCCGAGCGTCCCCGCCTGAAACGCGCCGATAAGGTTCTGATAAAACTCGCGGAACTTCGCTCAAAAGGCTTAAGGTATCTGGGTGAATGGGCGCGCAAACGCTGGCAGTGGGAGATGCAAAAGCGTCAACCAATTGTCGTTGAGCAGAGCGATGCGCAGTTCCACAACGCAGCAATTGAGGCGGCTTTCCGGGCAGCCTTGCCGCGTTATACGATGTCGAAAAGGCAAGGGGCTACGGTGCTGTTCCGCCCGCCGTTAGATCGGTATTGGTCGGCGACAGCGGGAAACTGGATTTCCGAGGCCAAGGAATATGTATTCCATGACAACGATTTGACCCGTTTCGCACCAACATTGACAGTGTATGAGGTGCCCGGGAGTCATGACAGTATGGTTTTGGAACCAAATGTGCGGGTGCTGGCCGCTAAACTGCGGTCAGTGATTGGCGATGTCGAGGACGCGACATCGAATGTCACCGCTCTCGCCACGGCGGCGGAGTAGCAATGGCTGGTCTGCTGACGGTTTTGCTGAATTGGCGCTCTGCGGAGATGACGCTGCGGGCGACAGAAGCAGCGCTTCTGGCGCTGCAGGGAATTGAAGGTGCACTGGTTATTGTGGACAATGATTCCGGCGATGGCTCGTTTGAAGTGATGCAGGCCGAGGCGCAAAAGCGCGGCTGGGACAAGGGCGCGCAGTCGGTCCGGGTGCTGCAATCCGGGCGCAATGGTGGCTTCGGAGCGGGCAATAACTACGGCATTCGCGCGGGTATGCCGGATGGCAGCGCGCCGGAGTTTGTCTATATTTTGAACTCGGACGCTTTCCCAGAAAGGTCGGCAATTCATGCGCTGCTGGATCATCTGAAGACAAACACGGCTACGGGATTTGCAGGCAGTTTCATTTATGGTGCCGATGGCGAAGCGCATCGCACGGCGTTTCGCTTCCCGTCGATACTTTCGGAATTTGAAGCGCAGGTGCGCTTTGGTCCGATCAGTCGTCTGCTGAACCGCTGGGTCGTGGCGCAACCGATTCCGGAAAAGACGCGGCGGGTCGATTGGTTGGCTGGTGCCAGCCTGATGATGCGAATGAATGCGCTGGATGGAATCGGAGTATTTGATGAGCGATTTTTTCTGTACTTTGAGGAAACCGATCTTTGCCGACGCGCAGCACTTTCCGGTTGGCCAACAGATTATGTGCTTGAAAGTCGGGTGATGCATATCGGGTCGGCTTCTACCGGTATGCGGGAATGGCAGCGTATCCCTCGCTTTTGGCTGGACAGTCGTCTGCATTATTTCGTTAAAAATCATGGAGTTTTCTACACGATGGCGGCAACGTTTGCGCTGCTCGCGGGGGGTTTTTTGTGGCGCGCGCGTTTGCTGGTCCAGCGTAAAGACGTAGGCGATCCGCCGCTCTATCTGATGGACATCACGCTGCACGCTTTGGGGGCTTTGGTGAAAGCCCTGTTCGGCGGGCGCGTCTCATCCCACAAATCGCATCCCGCCGCAGAGGGGTAAGGATACCATAATGACCCAGTTTTCCGCGTATCTGATCGGCAACGAAACCCTGACCCGCCATTGTGGCGAGGACATGCTGGAGCGCGGCCATAGGATTGTGGCCGTTGTGACGCGCAGCGCCGATGTGCGGCAGTGGGCACGGGTGCGCGGGCTAAGGATTGAGAATTATGGCCCGGATTTAGCCGCGCGGCTTTGCGAAAAGGTGGATTGGCTGTTGTCGATAGCCAATCTTTCACTGATCTCCACCGAGGTGCTGGCGTTGGCGCGCGGCGCGGTGAATTTTCACGACGGCCCGCTGCCCCGCTATGCCGGTCTGAACGCGCCGGTTTGGGCAATTCTGAATGGTGAGGTTCAGCACGGAATTTCCTGGCATCTGATTGAGGGTGGTATCGACGAGGGCGATGTACTGGAACATCGGTCGTTTGAGATAGCGGCGCAGGACACGGCGTTGACGCTAAATACCCGTTGCTTTGAAGCCGCAATGGAGAGTTTTCCAAGCCTTTTGGGACAGTTGGAAAGCGACCTGTTGCAGCGCAAGCCGCAGGATCTTACGCGACGCAGCTTGTTTTTGCGCTCGGATCGCCCGCTGGCGATGGGACGGATTGATTTTGCAAGCCCGGCAGAGGTCGTGGCGCGGCTCGTGCGCGCGCTGGACCATGGCCGTTACTGGAACCCGTTGACGACAGCGAAAATCGCTTGCGCGGATCGCGTTTTGAACGTTGGTGCGGCCGAGCTGGTGGCAGGTTCGGGCGTTCCGGGGCAAGTTTTGCAGGCTGATGACGCCGGGCTTGTGGTGGCCTGTGGCACAGGTGCGGTGCGTTTGACACGACTGAGTTGTCAGGAATATGGCATCGCAGTTTCTGGAGCCACTGTGACGGATACTCTGCTGTTAGGGGAGACTGAGGGGCTGACGGAGTTGGGTCAGGTCTTGGCCTCGACAGAGCCGGAAATGCGCAAAGCGTTGAAAAGCCTGAAACCTGCTGCGCTTGGGCAAGGCAGCACAGCGGCGGCAGATTGGAAAAACCTTCCGCTGTCGGGCAGTTTGGCAGATCTCGCGCTTGCTGCGGCCTTGGCCGTTGGTGCGGGCGACGTCGATCTCACGCTGGCTGCGCACGGCGTGGCGGGCTACGTCTCGGCTTGGCGACCGCTGCGCGTGCGGAGTTCAGTCAGTATCGGCACCGCCCGGGGCGATCTGGATATCGCATCGAAGCCCGGATTTGCTTTAGATCTGTTGACTCGGGACGTCAGCCTGTCGGGGCTGCAATGCCCGCAGATTGGTCTGGCGGAGATTGGGCCGATTACGGGAACGGCCGTCACCTTAACGCCGACCGCGCTCCATTTTGATGCCAAACGGCTTACCGTGGCTGAGGCGCAAACTTTCGCCGCGCGAATTGTGCATTTGGTCGATGCGTTGGCAAAAGCCGATGCCGATGCGCCGCTCGCAAGCATCGCGACTTTGACCGAGGCGGAGCGCGCAAAGGTTTTACACGGTTGGAACCAAACCAAAACGCCTTACGATTCAGCTACTTGCGTGCATCAAGCGTTTGAAGCTCAGGTTTTGCGCAGTCCCGATGCGGTGGCGCTGATCTGCAATGAACAAAGCCTGACCTATGCAGCGCTGAACGCTAAAGCCAATCAAGTGGCGCATGTGCTGATGAGCATGGGTGTGGTGCCCGGTACTCTGGTCGGGCTTTGCGCGCATCGCAGCCTTGATGTAATGGTCGGCGCATTGGCGATCCAAAAGGCGGGCGGCGCCTATGTGCCGATGGACCCAGCCTACCCGGCAGACCGTATCGCCTTGTATATCGAGGATTCGGCCTGCCCGGTCATCGTGACGCAAAGCGATATAGCGGCACAATTGCCCGCCCATAACGCGCAGGTTTTCTGTCTGGATAGCGATGCGCGTCCGGCGCTCGCCCGCAGTGCAAACCCTATATCTGGTGTTACATCAGCTGATTTGGCCTATATGGTTTACACCTCAGGTTCGACTGGGCGGCCTAAGGGCGTGATGGTCGAACATCGCAATGTTGCGAATTTTTTTACGGGCATGGATCAGCGCGTCGGGCCGGACGTCGGTGTTTGGCTTGCGGTGACATCGCTATCCTTTGATATTTCGGTGCTGGAATTGTTTTGGACGCTGGCGCGCGGCTTTAAGGTCGTGCTGACCAGTGACGAAAATCGCGCCCTAGTTTCGGGGGGTGCCATTACATCGGCGCAGAAAATGGATTTCTCGCTGTATTATTGGGGCAATGATGATGGCGTCGGGCCGAAGAAGTACGAGTTGCTGTTGGAGGGAGCCAAGTTTGCCGACACCCACGGTTTCTGCGCGGTATGGACGCCTGAGCGGCATTTTCATGCTTTTGGCGGGCCCTATCCAAATCCGTCGGTGACCGGCGCGGCGGTTGCGGCTGTAACGCAGAATATCAGTGTGCGGGCCGGGTCTTGCGTGATGCCGCTGCACCATCCCGCACGGATTGCCGAGGAATGGGCTGTGATCGACAACCTGACCAATGGGCGGGCTGGGATGGCGGTCGCCTCGGGCTGGCACCCGGACGATTTCGTGTTACGCCCGGAAAATACGCCGCCGAACAATAAGGCCGCGATGTTCGCCGCTGCTGATCAGGTGCGCAGGCTTTGGCGAGGCGAAAAGGTCGCATTCCCGACTGGCGACGGCGGCAGCTTTGAACTGCTAAGCCAGCCGCGGCCGGTGTCGAAAGAGCTGCAATTGTGGGTGACAACCGCGGGCAATCCGGAGACGTGGCGAGAGGCAGGGAAGATTGGTGCTAATGTGCTTACCCATCTTTTGGGTCAATCCGTTGACGAGGTGGAAGGCAAGATTAAGCTTTATCATCAAGCGCTTCGCGACGCAGGACATGACCCGGCGGACCATGTGGTGACGCTAATGCTGCACAGCTATGTAGCGCCTGACCGCGAACAGGCGCGTGAGATCGCGCGTGGCCCGATGAAAGACTATCTGCGCTCGGCTGCGGCTTTGATCAAGCAGTATGCGTGGGCTTTTCCGGCGTTCAAAAAACCGCAGGGTGTGTCGGACCCGATGCAGATTGACCTGCAATCGCTCAGTTCCGATGAAACCGAAGCGATCCTCGATTTTGCATTTCAGCGCTATTTTGAGGAGTCTGGCCTGTTCGGCACGATTGAGGATGCGTTGGCTCGGGTGGAGCAATTAAAGCGTATCGGCGTTGGCGAAGTGGCTTGCCTGATTGACTTTGGCATCGCTCCGGATCTGGTAATGCAGGGACTGCGGCCGCTGGCAGAAGTGCTGAAACGCGCAAATTCCGGGAAAATTACCGAGGATGATTTTTCAATCGCGGCGCAGATTTTGCGGCATGGCGTGAGCCATCTGCAATGCACGCCTTCGATGGCGCGAATGATCGCTATGAACGAAGACTCACGTTTGGCGTTGGCTGAAGTCAAAACTGTTATGTTGGGCGGCGAAGCTTTGTCGGGTGCTCTGGTGAATGATTTGCGCAGTGCTACCCAGGCCCGCATACTCAATATGTACGGTCCGACAGAGACAACGATCTGGTCGTCGGTTGAAGAAGTGAGTGAAGTTGAAGGGGTGTGTAACATCGGTAAGCCGCTGGCAAATCAGCAGATTTATGTGCTTGATGAGGCGATGCAGCCGGTGGCTCCGGGTGTAGCCGGTGAGCTATGGATCGGTGGCGATGGCGTGACACGCGGCTATTGGCAACGGAATGATCTGACCGCCGAGCGATTTGTGAACGATAGTTTTGTAACGCCAGACCGCGCTTGCGCTTGGGGTGCCCGGATGTATCGGACTGGTGATCTGGTGCGCTGGCGCTCTGATGGCAAGCTCGATTTTCTTGGTCGCACCGATCATCAGGTCAAGCTGCGAGGGTATCGGATCGAGTTGGGTGAAATCGAGTCGGTGCTGGAGGCGCAGCCGGGTATCTCACAAGCGGTGGTGATGGCACGCGAAGATACGCCGGGCGATGTGCGACTGGTGGCGTACATCGCGGGGACTTCGCCAGAAACCGCATTGCGGGCGGGTTTGGCGGGGAAATTACCGGAACATATGATGCCTGCGCATTTTATAAGGCTCGATGCTTTTCCGCTAACACCGAACCGGAAAGTCGATCGCAACGCTTTGCCAGCACCCGACAGGAAGCCTGCCGCGCAAAACTTCGTCGCAACGAGTTCGAATATCGAGTCTCAGATCGCAGCAATTTGGGAGCGGGTTTTGGGCGTTTCAAAGGTAGGCTCAAAGGACAATTTCTTCGCCTTGGGCGGGCATTCGCTGCTGGCGGTGCAGGTGCACCGAGAAATCCGCGACAATCTTGGGGCCGCAAAGCTGTCGATCACCGACATTTTCCGCTTTCCCGTGCTCTCGGCATTGGCGGCACATCTGGATGAACGTCCTAAAGCAGCGCCCCAAATCGTTTCTGATCGTGCCGGTGCGCGCATGGACGCCATGGCAAGACGGCGCGCGATGCGGGCTGGACAAATCGCCTAGTTTCTATTGTGTAAACATGCCGAAGGTCGAAAGCGGCGCGCGGCTTAGCATAGAGCCATAAACTACAGAATAAATTGCCTCGCCCTGACTGTCATCAGGGTCATAGATCCGCAGCGTCGTGCTGCTGCCATCGGCGGCGTGCGATCCACGTGCGCCGACAATAACAACGTAATGACCCATAGGTGTAAGTCCAGGCAGGAAACTAGCCTGATTATGCGAGATTTCCAGCATGATCGGCCCGTTGCGTAGCAGGTTGATCAGAACCGCAACCGGCCAGCTTTGCGGGGGCTGATAACGCAGGCGATGAAAATGAGCGAAGGCTTGATGGATCTCAAGGCGTTGAATCGGCTCTGCTTTACAAATTAAAGATCCGTCAGTTGCCAGCAAACGCTGCGGTGTCGTCATCTGAACCGCCTGGATGGAAGTTCCGGTCAGCATTGCCGTCGCTGCCGCCCAACAGGTGGTTGGCGTGGGCTGGGCAAGGTAAACTACGTTGTGCAGAATTACCGGCGAGGCTTCGGTGCCGTGCAGCGCATCCAGTGTGCAGGGCCCCGCGATGCCGTCCATCTCCAACCAGTTTGATCGTTGAAAATCCAATACCGCGCGTTCGGTCTGTAGCGTATAGAGTCCGTCAACAAAAAGATTTGGCGAGGGGTTCAGACGACTGTTCAGCGCCAAATGTAACTCGCGGACAGACTGCCCGGATGAGCTTGGTCGCAATACGACATTTCGCATGAAACGTCTCCGGGTCAAAAACTCGTGTCAAAAATTATTTAGGAAAGATGGGTCGGTGAAACAGCTTTAATAAGCCTAGAATAAACTTTGAAAGCGCTCAAGCACTCGTTTTCAGATATGTCAGACAGCTTTGAAGGCAGTCAATGAAGTTTGACGGCGACAGTTAGGCGGCGACAAGCGGGCGCTTAATCTTGGCGGCAGCTTCCACCACCAAAGGGCGCAAGCCTGCGCCACCTGCGTCCAAAACCTCAAACAAATGACGTCGCATCCGCGGTTCCCAGAAATCGTTAATATGCGAGGCCAGCAGGGTGAGGCCCTCGTCATGCGGCTTGGTTTCCATGAACTTGGCGATTTGGTTTGCCATGTAGATCAGTTTGGCGTGCGGGCCGGCGTGGGTGGCGTTAAGCGACATGGGCGGTCTCCTGCGAAATGCGGTCGGTGTGGGTGTAGGCCTCAAACCTGTCCGGGCGGGCGAGAGCGATCAGAGTGATGCCCGCCTGATCTGCGAGTTTAACGGCGTGGGCGGTGGGGGCGGAAACGGCGATAAGCATTGGCGCTCCAAGCGCGGCCACCTTTTGCACCATGTCGATGGAAACCCGGCTGGTCAAAACTATGGCTCCGGTCTGGTCCGGATTGCGGATCAAATGGCCGCACAGTTTATCGAGCGCGTTATGGCGGCCAACGTCTTCGCGCGCGGCGAGAAGCTTACCGCTCCAGTATCCCGCCGCATGAACGGCGCGGGTCAGATCATGCAGGGGTTGGGCAGCGGGAAGAGACGCAACGGCGGCCATGACCTCGGACGGTGACATGTGGAAATCCGATTTCGGCACGGGCTGCATGATTCGAGTTGCCTCTTGCAAGCTGTCGATACCGCACAATCCACATCCAACCGGACCGGCCATCGTGCGACGGCGCTTGCTGAGGCGGGCTTCGGCTTGTGGCACCAGCCAAATTTGCACATCCAGACCAAGCGGTGTTTGGACCACATCGATACTTTCGATTTCGTCAAGCGTGGCAATGCCTTCGGTCATCGAGAACCCGTACGCGAAGTCATCAAGATCAGCAGGCGAAGCCATCATCACCGCTTGGGTCGAGCCGTTGTAGGACAAGGCCACCGCCACCTCTTCAGGAAGCTCCCGGCTTGCCGGAGCATTGCCGGACCCAAAATCCGCGCCCAACCCGAAGGTGAGCCGCGGCAAGGGGCGGTGGGTTTGCATCACTCCGCCGCAGCGATGCGACGCGACATGGTGGCTTGAGCGTTGTATTCCTCTTGCCATTCGGACGGGCCGTTGCTGGGCGAAACTTGCACAGCGGTGACTTTGTATTCGGGGCAGTTGGTCGCCCAGTCCGAGAAGTCGGTGGTGATCACATTGGCTTGGGTGTCAGGGTGGTGGAAGGTGGTGTAGACCACGCCCGGATTGACCTTGTCGGTGATCGTCGCGCGCAGAGTGGTATCGCCAGAACGGCTGGCCAAGCGAACAAAATCACCGTCCTTGACGCCACGCACTTCAGCGTCATGCGGGTGGATTTCGAGCACATCCTCGGCATGCCACTCGACGTTCGCAGTGCGGCGGGTTTGAGCGCCGACGTTGTATTGGCTGAGGATGCGGCCCGTGGTTAGCAAAAGCGGAAAGCGCGGGCCGGTTTTCTCATCGGTTGCGACATATTCGGTGTTGATGAACTTGCCTTTGCCGCGCACGAAAGCCTCAACATGCATCAGTGGCGTGCCTTCTGGCGCTGCGTCGTTGCAGGGCCATTGGATCGAGCCCAAAACCTCAAGCTTTTCATAGTTCACGCCCGCAAAAGACGGCGTCGTCATGGCGATTTCATCCATGATTTGCGTCGGATGCGTGTAGGTCCATTTGGTACCGCCGGTACCTGTCAGCATCGCATTGGCGAGCATCTGGGTGATTTCCCAATCCGCATAACCATTGCGTGGCGCCATCACTTTGCGCACACGGTTGATGCGGCGTTCGGCGTTGGTGAACGTGCCGTCCTTCTCAAGGAAGGTAGAGCCGGGCAGGAAAACGTGGGCGTAGTTGGCGGTTTCGTTCAGGAAAAGATCATGCACGATCACACATTCCATAGCGGCGAGGCCGGCGGCGACGTGTTTGGTGTCTGGGTCGGATTGGAGAATGTCTTCGCCCTGGCAGTACAGTCCCTTGAACGTGCCCTCAACCGCCGCATCCAACATGTTCGGGATACGCAGCCCCGGTTCGTCATCAATCTTAACGCCCCAAGCTTTCTCGAAAATATCGCGCACGCCTTCGCCTTTGACGTGGCGATAGCCGGGCAGTTCATGCGGGAAAGACCCCATATCACACGAGCCTTGCACATTGTTCTGCCCACGCAGCGGGTTCACACCAACACCCGGACGACCAATGTTACCCGTCATCATCGCAAGGTTGGCGATGCCGATCACGGTGGTGGAGCCTTGGCTATGCTCGGTCACGCCCAAGCCGTAATAGATCGAGCCGTTGCCGCCTTTGGCAAACAGCCGTGCCGCTGCACGCACTTCGGCAGCGGGAACGCCTGTTAACAAAGCCACGGACTCGGGCGAATTTTGCGGTTGGCTGACGAATTCGGCATAGTCTTGGAACTCGTCCCAATCGCAGCGATCTTGGATGAACTGGGCATCGAACAACCCTTCGGTCACGATCACATGTGCCAAAGCAGTGACGATGGCGACGTTGGTGCCGGGGGTCAAAGCGAGGTGATGCTCAGCCTTAACATGCGGGCCTTCAACCATTTCAGTGCGGCGCGGATCGACGACGATCAGCTTAGCGCCTTGGCGCAACCGCTTTTTCAAACGGCTGGCAAAGACCGGATGCGCAGCGGCCGGGTTGGCCCCAATGATCATCACAACATCAGTTTCTTCAACCGAGTCAAAGTCTTGCGTACCTGCGCTGGTGCCCAAAGTTTGCCCCAGACCATAACCGGTGGGCGAGTGGCAAACACGCGCGCAGGTATCCGTATTATTG
>NZ_JAQGKQ010000048.1 GCF_028290025.1 Cypionkella sp.
ACTGTCGGATATGGTGCCAGACCGCAAAACCGCAGGCGACGAAATCGTAAACCGCCTCTCCGACGCCGCATCCCGCGTCGCAGAAGGTGCCAAAGACGAAGCCAAGCGCGTGGGCCTCGTCGGCGATACCAACCCCTAAACCAACTTGCCGAGCAGATAACCTCTGCTCGGCAACAGATTAAGATAACTACTTAAGTTGCGGCAATTGGCGAAAAGCCGTCGATTGTACGAGCGACTGGTTTTAATTGCTCGTTTCGGTTGTCGAGCGAAAAGCCATTTTATTGCGAATAACACTTTGAATTGTAATGGACGCATTGCAGCGGGCAATCACCTGAGCGCGTCTTTCATTACCTAATAAATTGTCGGCTGTCTCCGGAGAGATTGCAGCATCCACCGCGCACGGGTGCCTTACATTAACACCATCCCCGCACGGATTTAATCTTTGGTCGTTTTATATTTCTGGTGATTTTAAGGGAACGTTTTGCTCATTCAAACGATTTTTAATTACCATGTTATTAAGGAGGACTATACCATGGCACAAGAAAATAACCGTGGCGGTCAAGGCGGCGGCACCGAAAACCGCGGCTTCGCCTCGATGGACGACGAAAAGCAGCGTGAAATTGCCAGCAAAGGCGGCTCGGCTTCTGGCGGTAACTTCAAGAACGATCCTGAGCGCGCCTCTGAAGCTGGTCGCAAGGGTGGCGAAGCCTCGGGTGGCAATTTTAAGAACGATCCTGAGCGGGCTTCTGAAGCTGGTCGCAAGGGTGGCGAAGCCTCGGGCGGCAACTTCAAGAACGATCCCGAACGTGCAGCTGAAGCTGGCCGCAAAGGCGGGGAAGCAAGCGGCGGGCGCGATCAAGGCGGCGGCGGTAAGTAGCTGCTAACGAGTTAAAAGGGGGCCGCTTGCGGCCCTCTTTTTTATTGACCGCGAGCTTGCGCGCGCGCGGTTGGCGCGCCCTAAGTCTGGCCAAATTAATTGCAGGGTGCACCTTGCTTGACACTCCGAGCTACACGCTGGGCTTGTAAGTGCCATTATCGGCGCTGTGATCGAGCGATATGCCGTGGGAAGCGAGCTGACGGCTTGTACAAGCGCCGCCTGTTCGCCTTGAGAGCGAAAATATTCATCTAAACTACAATCTTGGGTTGCAATTTGCGCCCAGCCGCACCACAGGTGTGATTGACGCACTGTTCTCTTTGATCACGATAACTTGGCCGACGTTCGACGCCAGACGATATCATCGCGCGGGTACACCACGCATCGACCACCCTCCTCAAATGAAATGGAATTGTTCATGTCTTCGCAACGCTTATGTTTAACGCTCTTGGCGCTCACGGTATCGGACCCTGCTTTCGCGCAAACCGCGACCGATACTTTCGACGTGACGATCACTATTGCGGATGACTGTGAAATCACCTCTACGGAGACGCTGGACTTCGGCACTTCGGGCGTGCTGACCGCTGCGGTTGATCAGACGGCCACGCTGGAGGTTACCTGTACGACCGGCACTCCCTATGACATCGGATTTGATGCAGGAGCTGCCGTTGGTGCCTCCACTGCCCTGCGTGGGATGACCTCGCCCGCCACAGACATTATCACCTATCAGCTGTTTCAAAATGCCGGGCGCACCGTGAACTGGGGCAACACCGTACCCACCGATACCGTTGCGAGCATCGGTACTGGTTCTGCGCAGGCGCTTACGATTTATGGCCGGGTTCCGGCGCAATCTACCCCGGCAACCGGCGTTTATACCGACACGGTCACCGCGACGGTCACGTTCTGATTGGGAAACAGATGAAACGCAACGCGACAATACTTGGCTTGACATGGGCTTCGGCGGGACTGCTGGCGCTTTTGACGATGTTGGCATCTGGGCAGGCGGCGCTTGCGGAAGGGTTGCGGGTGTCGCCCGTAACGATCGAGGTTACGGCCCCCGGCGCAACCTCGACACTTGCCCTGCGAAATGATGGCCCCCAAGCCATCACCATCCAAGCCCGCGTGTATCGCTGGGTGCAAGAGGGCGGAGAGGAGCGGTACGAACCGACGCGCGACGTGGTGGTAAGCCCCCCCATGACGCGCCTGAAGCCGGGTGCTAAGCAAAGCGTGCGGATCGTGCGCACCACCAAAACCCGCGTTAACGGTGAAGAGGCGTACCGCGTCTTTGTCGATGAAGTGCCCGACCTGTCCCGCAGTCAGGCCGGTACGGTTGCTTTCGTGACGCGGTTGCGCATTCCGGTGTTCTTTGTCGCCTCCGGTGCGCGACTGCCCGAAGTGCGTTGGTCGTTGACCCGTGACAGCGGGCGCGCGGTGCTTGAGGCGAAGAATACCGGCGATGTTCGCCTCCGTCTGGCGGATGTAGAGTTGGTTCAGGGTGGCGGCACGGTGGACAGCCACAAGGGACTGTTCGGCTATGTTCTTGGCGGTGCTTCGATGCGCTTTCCTCTGGGCTCCGCGTCCAAGTTCCGCAATGGACCGCTGTCGCTGCAAGCCGTCACAAGCCGGGGTCCGCTGAGTGCCGCTGTTTCGCAAAGGTAGCATTCCGTTGGCCTTCTGGGCCACGGCTGTCGGCTGCATGTTTACGTTGGCCGACAGCGCTCCTGCCCAGCAGGCCGGGTCATTTTCCCAGCGCGAATTGTTCCTTGAAGTTTTCATCAATCAGGCCGCCACCGGTTTGATCACGCGCTTTAGCGAAACTGCCGATGGCGGCCTTACGGCGGACGGGCAGGAATTGGCCAACACCGGCATCCTTCCCCTCGAAGCGGGCACGCAAGGCGAAATTCGCATCGACCGGCTGCCCGGCGTGACCTACCAGATTGACGAGGCCGCACAGACTATTTCCTTTGTCGCAGGAGGTGCAGCCTTGGCGTCAAAAGTCATCTCTGCGGCACCCGAGATTGAGACCGGGCCGATGGATCCGCCACAGGACGCAGAATCTGGCGAGCTTCCAGCCGAGCCCGAAGGGGATCGCGTGGACAAAGGCTTCGGTGTAGTCCTAAATTACAACCTTTCGCTGGAAGCCCAAGTCACGGGTTCCAACGCGACGACCGCCTATGCGGACTTTGATTCCCGGGTTTTCTTGCCTATTGGCGCACTTAGCCACAGCTTTTCACTGTCAGAGGCCGCGGCTGGCTCGCAGACCGGGCTTGCCTATACCCGGTTGGAGACCTTTTGGCGCACGGCCCTGCCCAAACGCTCCGTGCAGGTGCAAATCGGCGACATCACCACCCGTGGTCCGTCGTGGACGCGGCCCGTGCGATTGGGTGGCATACTTATTGAACGCAATTTTGATCTGCGTCCGGACCTAGTGACCATTCCGCTACCCAGTTTTGAAGGCAGCGCCGCCGTACCATCGACGGTTGATGTGTATTCGGACTCGATTCGCCGTTTCTCAGCCTCGGTTCCTGCTGGGCCGTTTTCGTTGACCGATCTGCCTTTTGGCAGGGGTCCGGCAACGCGCAGGTTATCCTGCGGGATGTGACCGGACGGGAAACCCGGCTTGACCTGCCATTCTTGGTGTCATCTGATCTGATGCGGAAAGGCTTGGTTGACTTTGCCGTCGCCTTGGGCCGTCCGCGTCTGGGCATCGGCACGGAAAGCGACCGTTATAGTGCCGGACTTGTCGGCGCGGCCACGCTTAGGTTCGGGCTGACCAATGCGGTCACGCTCGCAGCCCATGTCGAAGGCAGCGCGAATTTGCAGATGGGCGGGCTTGGCGCGACCTTCCGCATAGGCACCTTGGGCACTGCCAGCTTAAACATGGCGCACAGCCGGTCCGACCTTGGCACAGGGACATTGGCCGAGGCCCAGGCCGGTTTGAGCTTTGGCAAGCTACGGGTCTCCGGCCGGGTGATGCGCACGCAAGGCGCCTTTTCCGATATTGCCCGCGCCACCGCGGAACCGCTCGGTCCTGACACCGGTCTGTCCGGGGCCTTGGTAAGCCTTGATCAACTGTCCGTCAGCCTGCCCTTGGGCAAAGGCGGCGGCGGCGGCACCACAAGCCTGTTCTATGCCGATGCGCGTCGCTTGGGTGCCCGGCCGGACAGCAGTCTCGGTGTCTCTTATACGCGGCAAATTTTCGAGGCGAGCACGCTAAGCCTGACCCTGCTGGCCGTCGAGGGCGACAATTCCGATGTTGTAGCGGGCTTGGGGCTGTACGTACCGCTAAGTAAGCGCATCGCCGTCGGTGCCAGCTTTGAGCACCGCGACGGCGCGTGGCGGCACAGCCTCTCGGCTTCGGGGCATCCGGAAGACCCGTCCGCAGGGTGGGATTGGCGAGTCCAAGCAACACGCGACACCGACACCGGCCTGCAAGCAAGCGCCCGCCGCCAGTTTGGCTATGGCACTGTCGAATTCGGAACCCGTGTTTCGGGGGCGGAACGTAGTGTTGGCCTGCGCCTCGAGGGGTCGCTGGTCGCTTCCGGCGGTGGCATATTTACGACGAACCGTATCGACGATGCTTTTGCGGTCGTGGATGTCGGGGCGCCCGGCGTGGATGTCCTGTTTGAAAACCGCAGTGTCGGCACCACGGGGCGGTCGGGCAAGCTGCTCGTTCCGGGACTGAGGTCCTATGACACCAACAGCCTGGCCATTGACCCCGGCACATTGCCGTTGGATGCAGATGTGCCTAGCACAAACGCCACCATCCGCCCCGCGCACCGCAGCGGCGTCAAGGTCGATTTTGCTATCAGCACCAATCCCGCAAGCGCCATGGTCGAACTGGTGACCCCGCAGGGCGAGCCAATGCCAGTTGGCCTCAACGCGGTGCTGACCGGTACAGGCGAGACGTTCTTAGTCGGATATGACGGCATCGTTTATGCAATGGGGCTTGAGATGCAAAACGAACTGGTCGTGCGAAACACGGACGGAAGCGACTGTAGCGCTCTGTTCGCCTACGTGGACGAACCGGGGACGATCAGCCAAATCGACGATGTGGTGTGCCAATGATGCGACGTATACTTTGGACGCTGGCGCTGACAATCGCGGCGTGCTTTTGCGTAGCCAGCACGGCACAAGCGCAAAGCTGCACGTTTTCCGCAACAAATCTGGCTTTCGGCGCCGTCGATACGCTGGGCGCAGGCGCTACGGACACCACCGGTACCATAACTGTCCGGTGCAGCGCCTTTGTCGGTCTGCTGTCATCAATGACGATGACCATCAGCATAGGCGAGGGGCGTGGCGGTGCGACAGCATCCAGCCGCCGCATGGCCGGCCTGACGACCGCCACACCGCTGACCTATCAATTGTACAGCAACGCGGCGCGAACACAGATCATCGGCTCAAGCTATTGGTCGTTTGGCGGGAGTCCGATAACCTTATCTGGCGCGACGCTGCTGTCGCTGCAATCTGGCAGTGCCGTGCAGGTTCAGGTTTACGGCCGCGTCACCGGAGGGCAGACCAATGTCGTGCCGGGCAGTTATCAGTCGGTATTTGACCGCAATCCCACCGATGTACGGGTCGACTATCGCACCTGCAGCCTGCTATTGCTTTGCACCAATCGTACTGGCACGTTCACTTTCACCGTTCAGGCCAGTGTAAGCGCCAACTGCTTGGTCAGCGCCACCGACCTTAACTTCGGCTCTGTGGGCTTATTAGACAAAAATCACGACGCGAGCAGTCAAATCAATGTGACATGTACCCCGCTGTCCGCCTACTCCGTCGGACTGAACGCAGGGCTGCATTCCCGAGCAAACGGCGCGCGACGTATGCAGGATGGTGCAGGCCATCAAATCGAATACGGCCTGTTCCAGAACGCTGGACGTACGCTGAGTTGGGGCGCGCTTTCATCTGGCACAGCGCAAACCAGTGCTGGGAGTGGCGGCGCGCAACAATATTCGGTCTATGGCCGTGTGCCTTTGCAGCCGACCCCGCCGGCCGGGATTTATTCAGACAGCGTAGCGGTGACGATCACTTATTGAGCGCTCATTCATTCGCCACTTCCACTGCCAATCGGCTTGAGGCGTGATTAACCCTTTGCCGAGCAGAGGCTATCTGCTCGGCAAGTTGGTTTAGGGGTTGGGATCGCCGACGAGGCCCACGCGCTTGGCTTCGTCTTTGGCACCTTCTGCGACGCGGGATGCGGCGTCGGAGAGGCGGTTTACGATTTCGTCGCCTGCGGTTTTGCGGTCTGGCACCATATCCGACAGT
>NZ_JAQGKQ010000053.1 GCF_028290025.1 Cypionkella sp.
CGCTTGATCTTCATTTTCTGCAAAACATGGTCGCGCTTCAGTTGCAGCACACGCTTGCCGTTGTTGTAGGAAGTGTAAACGATACAGAACAAGCCTAGGCTCTTGATCTTAGCCACTACGGCTTCGCGGCTTGCGCCACTGTCGATATCGAGTCCCATCGCTGACATGTTGACCATCGCCACAGCCTTGCGGGCATTCTCTGTGGAGGAACCCAAGACCATACACGGGCCTTCCTTGGCCTTTGATACATTATGACGGGACAAACCCCACGCAGGGTTGTTCTTATCACCGGGTCCGCCTTCAATCCATTGCGCCCAACTGCGCGTCTGTGAAATCCATTGCCCATCTTGGGTGTTGCGCTTGTCGCGTTGTTCCCACATTTCACCCAACATCATGGTGACGGGCGTTTCCAGCAAGGCGTTGCCTGCTTCCGTTTCGGTGCCAGTGATGACGGCGTCATTGAGCTTGATCAGAGCGGCTGGTGCCTCTGGGGCTTCCTGTGAGGCCTCTGCAGCATCCTGCGCGCAATCTTGCAGGCCTACCAAGGCCTCATCAATGATTGCATCAGGCTCACACGCTTTGGCGCTGTTGTCTTGTTGTGTCTTGGTGTTCATGTGTGCAAACTTTCTTGCGATTAGGTTGATTTCGTTGTACCTGTGAGAGGTGCAAACATGGGCGGTTATGACGCCCATTCTTCTTTAAGGCGCGCAGCTTTACCGGGCTGCGCGCCTCTTGTTTTTAAATTCCGTTCGGCCTCGTTGATGGCCATGCGCCCAAACTGTAAAAGTTCGATGTCGGCATATCGCGCAGCCGCTCAGGGCAAAAAAGCGGTTAAAAAAAAGGCTTCCTTCTGCCGAACGCGTTTGATCGCACTAGCCGTCCCAAGATGAAGATCTGTGATCTAATCGGTCACTGCGTTCGCTAGTTCCGCATTCGTCATCGCGCACCTGCGTCTCCCGGCTCCTAAAGATATCCCGGCCACGCGTATTTGTTGAACGACCACAATGCGGTCACCGTCAGGTCATCGAGCCTTAGGGTAAGTTTCGGCAGCACGTCGGATTTTGTTGGGATTTTCATTAGTCCCCATTCGGCAAGCTTTTGGTTTGCCAGAGCCAAGGCCGGACATGGAGTCCGCGTCTACGGCGTCTGTCCATGTGTTGCTTCACCAATCTAGCGACCGCCAGTCGGTGAACAAATCTTGCGGCAGTGCTAGGACCGGTGAGAACAAGGTGGGGTCATTGGTATATAGACGACCACGCGCTGGGCTTCTGAATAGGCCAAGGAATCCCAACGCATTCTTTGCAATAGCAGTGGTGCATTCTGCCTGTTCTTCCACGTCAGCCGCATTAATCGAGTAATGTTCTGCCCCCGTCGAGTGGATGTGAGTATCCAGTGTATCCGCGAGAATATAAGCCTCCAAGCACTCATAGGAAAAGGCATGCGCGCGGGCCTCAAATGCAGCAAGGCGTTGCGTCTCGATCTGGTCAGGGACACCTAGCGCGGCACACATCGCAGTGTATAAGCGCGATTGCTCGACACGGGTCAGTTGGAGCGCGGTCATAGCCCAGCGCTTCGCTGCAATTCAACCACCACATATGACTCAGCCGCCGCGTCCAGCGTACCGTCACGCGCTTTCGTTATTCGATCCGTTAGTTTTAAACCTGCGATATAAATTTGCTTTAATTCTTCGCGGCGCGTGGCATCACGAGATTCAATACATAGGACTGCCAGTGGCTCGGTCTTAATGGCATCGTGGGCGAACGCATTCCACCCCTCGGCATTACTCGGAAGCTCTGCCATTTCCGATCCAGAAATGTGGATTAGAATTTCTGGATGCAAGAGCAAGCTTTCCAGCATTCGATTGATCACGATGGGGGCCAGCTTCGTGCCTGCGACCCGTGCCAGCGCCAACTCTAGTTGATGCTCCAGCGGCTTAAGTCTATCAAGCTGGTGTTCTGGGGACGTTGTGCGCAGCGCGTGGAGACGTGACTCGCGTAGGTCGTCGATTGTTTTTTGATTGGATCGACTCATGGGGTTAGTCCTTTATTTTGTTGACGTTTTTGGGCGACTAGAAGAAGCGCGTTGATCTGTTCGTCAGTGATTTGGTGAAGTTGCCGCAGGCGTGGTGCGACGTCCGCCCAGAGGTAGCGGCGGGTTGGTTTTCCGCCCTGCTCTGGCGCGGGGGACAGCAAGAACGGCAACGGATATGGCAGTCGCAAAAGCCACCTTACAGCCGCGACTCCAAGTCCTGTAATATCGCGTATTTCGCGCATGGTGTTGAAACTCATGGGAGTTCCTTTCTAAATTTGATATTATGATTTATTTTAGCGACCCCGTCGCTTTTTGGAAATTCGCAGCCCCGTTGCAAATACCTGTGAAATTAACTTAGCAAGTGAGGCGTTAACTGTCAAATTTAGGCGGTTAACGGTTATTTTGGTAATTCCCGCTGTCGCAGCCAAAGTAAAACATACCAGCCCAATACTTTACCTGTCCGACAGTCAATGATCCGGAAACCATTCAGTTCTGGAAATGTCAAATCTGATCACGGGCAATCTCGGGTGAAGAAGTCCACAGCCCAGCCCAGCGCTGGCATGGTGCGTTATGGCGGTGGTGATTGTCTGTAATGTATGCCCGCCGCCCCATGGAGAGGCTGTAGGGGCACGTTGCGGGGTTTGTGACGCTGATCTGAAGACCATGAGAGGGCAGGGCTTGTGGTGATGCTCTGAGGCCGTCAGGCCCAGACAAATGCTGCTACCGCCTCCAGTGCCTCCAGCTTGTCCGCCAGCAGTTCATTGCCACCATATCCGGCCTCTGTCGCGTCTTCTCCGTCCAGCCGACCCGCAATCAATCGGCGGATTTCTGGATCAATTTTGGCGCGACGTGCTGCATCCGTCCAACTGTGGCGCAGGCTGTGCAGATTCAAACCGGGAAGCTTAAATCCCAACTTGTCTCGCACCCCGCGCGCGAACCTATGCCCGTATCGCTCGGTCAGACGTCCGCGCTTGTCTTGCTCGACTTCAGCCCGTGCGACCTTCCGCCCCTCCAAATCTTCAAGGAACAGGAAATGCCCTCCCGCCTTACGGCGGCGCTCAACGTACTCAAGAAATCCTGCAGCGACCACGGCGGACGGGAGTGGGGTGAGCCGCAATGAATGCTTATTCTTGATCTTTTGTGCCGGGTCGTTGTCGGTGATCGAAATAACTTGGAAATTGCCCTCCGTGTATACGTCCTTAACAAGCAGTTGCCCTAATTCTTCCCTACGCGCCCCGGTGAAGGCAGCAAGGATGGGTAGCCAGTAATCTATCACATCGGTGTCATAGGTGACGGCGCAATGATCAAGGATGGCCCCCACCTGCTTAGGTGTGTAGGCCGTTGTGGTGATCTTCTGTTCGCTGAATTTCTCTTTCGCCTTGCGGGGCTGGTATCCGGCGAATGGATCAGCCTGAATCAATCCCGCAGTGTTCAACGCGTATTTGGTGAGTGCCTTCATATGCGTTGAATATCTGTCGCGAACTTTGAAGCTGATCAAGCTTAGCTTGTCGCGCTTGGCTTTCTCGACTGCCTTGTGAATGGTTAATTTTCGCAGGTCGGCCCGATTTGTCAGGGGAAGTTCTGCCAGAACCTTGTCAAACTGATCAAGATGGCGTCGTTCCCATTTTGCCACGGACAAGTCTCCGTGCATTTCGATCCAGCGGCGGACAGTCAAGGCCAAGGATTCCCGATTTTGAATAGTCCAGCTATTGGCATCGGCAAACCGTGCAGCAAGTTCGCGGATGCCATCGCCGCTCTCATCAATCCCTTTCGGCGGAGTGGCGAGAAACTCTTTCAGAGTTTCGGCTCTGCCGGGGGTTTGGCTTCCTTTGAAGAATTTTGTAGCAGGGACTCTGATTTCGTCCCCGAGAACGCCCTCACCGAGATTTTCGGCTACATGCTTTAAGCGCCGGATTTCGGCTGTCAGCGTGGTTAAACCTGCTTCTGATTCTCGCTTTGAGACTTCCTCTGCAACGCGCAACGTGTGCTCGGCGGTGTCGGTGGTTTCACGGAGGATTGCGATATCTGCACCAGACCCAGCAAGCGTGAAGGCGGCTTGCAATCGTAGATCGCGGATGGTGCCTAACAGTTTCTCCGCGCCACCAATCTCTGCCAACAGATCGCGGTCTTCCTGCCCGAGTGTGCCAAGAATGCGGTCGCGCTCGGCAAGGCGCTGTGCCTCCTTCACCTGTCGGCCAAAGATAGTCCGCTGGTCACCTATCTTGCTTGCTGCGTCTTTTGGGTCGGAGGTTTTGAGCGTTCCGCGCATAACGCCCGCCGGAAAGGCGGTGTACTGAGACTGAATCGCTGTCGGTATTGGCAAGTTATAATGGTAGGTCGTGCCTCTGATCTGAGTGCCGGGTACTTTGGGCAGATTCATGGGCAGCGACCTTGTGCTAAATTCGATTAACACGAACGTTGACACAAAGGTTAACACAAGGATAGCCAGCTAAGATGCTGTATTTGCTAAGCTTTTGATATGTAAGGAAAGATAATGGTGCTGCAAGAGAGGATTGAACTCTCGACCTCACCCTTACCAAGGGTGTGCTCTACCACTGAGCTACTGCAGCGCCGGATGCTGGCGGAACCGTGTGGAACCGCTTGCGTGGCGGCTGAATAGACGCGTTCGCGGCCGCGTGCAAGTGCAAACTGGCGGTTTCTTTGGTGAGTTGCTGGACGCTTGGAGCGCGCTGTAATAGAAAGACCGCATGCGTGAAAAACCTGATGACATTGACCAGCCGAAGCCCAAATCGCAGCGCGAGATCGAGCGGGAGGCACGCTTGAAGCTGGCGCTGAAGGCGAATATGGGCCGCAGGAAGGCGCAAGCGCGGGCGAGAACGGCAGCGGATTCGGACGCGGCCGATGATAACAACAAAAACGAGTGAGGCGGGCAGATGGATTCGATTTTGGTCAAGGGCAATGGGCCGCTTAACGGGGTGATCCCGATTGCGGGGGCGAAAAATGCTTGCCTGACGCTGATGCCCGCGACGTTGCTGTCGGAAGAACCGCTGACGCTGACCAATGCGCCGCGGCTGTCGGATATTGCGACGATGACCCAGCTTTTGCAGTCTTTGGGCGCGGAAGTGGCCTCAATGCAGAACGGTCTGGTATTGGCGATGTCGAGCCACAAGGTCGATAATCATACCGCCGACTATGAGATTGTGCGCAAATTCCGTGCCTCGATCCTTGTGTTGGGGCCGCTTTTGGCACGCGACGGTCATGCGATTGTCTCGCTGCCCGGTGGCTGTGCGATTGGCGCGCGCCCGGTGGATCTGCATTTGAAGGCGTTTGAGTCGATGGGGGCCGAGTTGGAATTGCGCGATGGCTACGTGCATGCGAAGGCTCCGGGTGGACGCTTGCGCGGGGCGATTATCGAGTTTCCGTTTGTCTCGGTGGGGGCGACCGAGAACGCTTTGTTGGCTGCGACTCTGGCAAAGGGCACCACAGTTTTAAAGAACGCAGCGCGGGAACCTGAGATTGTCGATCTCGCCGTGTGTCTGCGCCGGATGGGCGCGCAGATCGACGGTGAGGGCACCAGTACAATCACCATTCAGGGCGTAGACCGTTTGGGCGGGGCGACGCACCCTGTGGTGACAGACCGAATAGAGTTGGGAACCTATATGCTGCTGCCAGCGATTTGTGGCGGTGAGGTCGAATGTTTGGGTGGCAAGATGAGCCTTGTGGGCGCGTTTGCGGAAAAGCTGGATGCAGCAGGAGTCTCGGTCGTGGAAACCGAGCGCGGGCTAAAGGTTACGCGCAAGAATGGCCGGGTGAATGCGGTGGATGTGGTGACGGAGCCATTCCCAGGATTTCCGACCGATTTGCAGGCGCAGATGATGGCTTTGCTGTGTACCGCTGACGGCACTTCGGTGCTGGAGGAGACAATCTTTGAGAACCGCTTCATGCATGCGCCGGAACTGGTGCGGATGGGCGCAAAGATTGATGTGCATGGCGGTCATGCCACGGTCACCGGCGTTGAAAAACTGCGCGGGGCGCGGGTGATGGCGACGGATTTGCGCGCCTCGGTGTCGCTGATCTTGGCCGGTTTGGCAGCAGAGGGCGAGACGGTGGTCAGCCGGGTTTACCATCTCGATCGCGGTTATGAGCGGGTTGAGGAAAAACTGCGCGGCGTCGGGGCTTTGATTGAGCGGATCAGTGCATGAGTGATGCTCGGTTCGAAGATGGCGATGAGGCTCCGCTGCGGCTAATTGCGCAGGATGCTGAGGGGCTGGCGGTGTTTGCCGCATTGCTGCAGGACGCGGTGTTTCCGATTACCGAGATGTCTTTGGTGCGGCAGAAACGCCGGTTTGCCCTGATGTTGAACCGCTTTCGCTGGGAGTATCTTGACGCAGCCCAGCGGGCAGGCGGCAAGTTTGAGCGGGTGCAAAGCCTGTTGGTGTTCGAGGACGTGCTGGCTGTACGTTCTCAGGGCATTGATCGTGATGATAAAGACACCATCTTGTCGCTGCTGGATATTACCTTCACGCCGGGGGAAGACGGCACCGGGTTGGTGACGCTTATCTTGGCAGGAGATGGAGCAATTGGGTTGCAGGTTGAGGCGCTAGACGCGACTTTGCGCGATGTGACGCGACCTTATCTGGCACCTTCGGGTAAGGTGCCAGCGCATGATGTTTAAGCGGTAACCTGCGTTCAGCAACAGCCTTGCGCGCTTACTCGCGCGGACCGTTGGTATTGATCACCACGGAATTCTTGGTGCTTGGCGTCGCCACCGATGGCTTCGCTTTGTCTTTCTTCGGCTTTTTCACGTTCTTGCCGGGTTTGCTCATGCCCTTGGCCATGTCTTTTCCTTACTCATGTCGGTCAACCAATAGACCGATGGCATCATGCACCTTTGCAGCGACAAACCCAAGCCCATTCAACTGCGATGGTTGGCTTGGCCCGCGCGCGAAGCTGATGTCGTAATGCTACGCTGAAAGTCCGTCAGTTTTAATGCGGTTCGAGACGCATCGAAAGTAAGTGCGCACGGTGAAAGCCAGACTAACCCCAGACTTACCTCAGGGCCTTCAAGCCAGCATGCAAGTCAACAAATCAATAAATTGGGCGTTTTAAGCCAGCTGTGGACACGATTAAATGTTGCCGCTGCTGCGGTTATCGCAGCGATGCAGCATAGCAGGTCATGCTGGATCCGCGCGGTGGCTTAGCGAGAAACTGATCGCAAGCTTTCAATTTGAAAGCGCTTTGAATTGAGAATCGTTGACGAATTAGCCGTTTTTGCGCTACAGCCTTTTCAAACACTGCGGGAGGCCGGTTCGCAAGATCTGGAAAAGCGGTGTTTTGATAGGGAAGCGCTGGTTTGGCGCAATCAAAATATAGGGGAGGGAATCCATGTCATTTGGATTGGACAGCCGCATGTTGCGGTCGGCTGCGGCTATCGCAGTGTTTGCCGCCATTGGAATGCCCGTTTTGGCCGAAGAAATTTCTGTCGTTTCGGGTGCAACGGGTTCGGATTTGCAAGACTTCCCGGCGATTGTGAAGCCTTGGGAAGACAAGACCGGCAACAAAGTCACCGTGGTGCCGATGCCGTCCTCGACTTCTGATCAGTTCGGCCAGTATCGGCTGTGGCTAGCGGCGGGCGCGACCGACATCGACCTATATCAGACGGATGTGATCTGGGCTCCGCAATTGGCTGACCATTTTGTCGATCTGACCGAAGCCGCGAAAGACCTGATACCGGCAAACTTCCCCTCAATCATCCAATCACAAACCGTCAACGGCAAGCTGGTCGCTCTGCCGATCTTCACCGACGCGCCAGCGCTGTATTACCGGAAGGATTTGCTGGAGAAATACGGCGTCGAAGTGCCGAAAACTTGGGATGAGCTAACCGCCGCGGCGACCAAAATCCAAGAGGGTGAGCGTGCGGCAGGCAGCGGCGATTTCTGGGGCTATGTGTTTCAGGGCAACGCTTATGAAGGGCTGACCTGCAATGCGCTGGAATGGGTGAAATCTTTCGGTGGCGGGCAAATTGTTGAGGCCGATGGCACGATCTCGGTCAACAATCCGAAAGCCGTGAAGGCGCTGGAAACGGCTGCTGGCTGGGTTGGCACGATCTCCCCGGAAGGCCTTCACGCCTATCAGGAAGAAGAAGCGCGCGGTGTTTGGCAGACTGGCAACGCGGCGTTCATGCGCAACTGGCCTTACGCCTATGCTTTGGGCGACGGCGCGGATTCGGCTGTGAAGGGCAAATTTGCTGTGACCACGCTGCCAGTTGGCGCAGAGGGTGACAGTTCGGCAGCGACTTTGGGCGGCTGGAACATCGCAGTGTCAAAATACTCGCAGCACCAAGAAGCCGCGATTTCGCTGGCGGTTTATCTGGCCGGACCAGAGGCGCAGAAAATGCGCGCCATCATGGAAACTCACCTGCCGACCATCCAAGCCTTGTATGATGATCCAGAGATTGCTGAAAAATCGCCGATCATCCCGCAGTGGAAAAGCGTGTTTATGAACGCCGTGCCACGTCCGTCGGCACCGACGTTGGGCAAATACAACGAAGTTTCCTCGAAATTCTGGTCGGCCGTGCATGAAACCCTGTCGGGCAATGGCTCGGCTGCTGACAATTTGGCTGGTCTGGAAGCTGACCTGACCGACCTGAAAGGCGACGCCTGGTAATCCTCCCGTTATCGGGCATGGCTTGAGGATGTGCGGTGGCTTGCGCTGACGCAGGCGCAGTTCGCCGCCCATATTCTGCGCGCGGCCGCGTGAAAGGGCCGTCACAAGGGGGACAAACATGACAGCTTCAACGACTGCGATTGGACGGGAAAGCGGCCGCAGCCTGCAGCAGCAGCGCCGCAATGCCGCGATCTTGTTTCTGGCACCGATGCTGATCGCGCTGTTTTGCGTGGCGGCTTGGCCATTGCTGAGAACGGTTTGGTTCTCGCTGACCGACACATCGCTGAACAATCTCTATGGCGGCAGGTTTATCGGTTTCGACAATTATCTGCGCGTGCAAACCCTGTCGAACGGCACCGTGCGCTACAAGGGAACGCTGGTTGATCCTGCATGGTGGAACGCCGTTTGGAACACCGTGCGGTTCTCGGTAGTCTCTGTGGTATGTGAGACGATACTCGGGCTGATCGTGGCGCTGGTGCTGAACGCCGAGTTCAAAGGCCGAGGATTCGTGCGCGCGGCCATCCTGATCCCATGGGCTATTCCAACCATCGTTTCGGCGAAGATGTGGGCGTGGATGCTGAACGACCAATACGGCATCATTAACGATATCCTGCTGCACCTCGGCATCATCAGTTCCAAGATCGCATGGACCGCAAACACCGACACCGCGATGTACGCCGTGCTGATGGTAGATATCTGGAAAACCACTCCGTTCATGGCTTTGCTGTGCCTCGCGGGTTTGCAAATGGTGCCGCGCGATATTTACGAAGCAGCAAAGATCGATGGCATCAACCCTGTGAAAGTGTTTTTCAGGATCACACTGCCGCTGATCCGGCCGGCGCTGATGGTCGCGGTGATCTTCCGTATGCTCGATGCGCTGCGGATTTTCGATCTGATCTATGTGCTGACGCCAAACTCGGCGGCCACCAAAACCATGTCGGTGATCAGCCGTGAGAACCTGATCGAGTTCGATAAATTTGCCTATGGCTCGGCGCAATCAACCTTGCTGTTCGCGATTTTGGCGATTTTTGTGTCGCTGTATATTTGGCTCGGCAAGGTCGATCTTAGCGGGGAGGCTGGCTAATGACCGCCAACAAGCTATTGAAAATCATCGCTTTCTACGCGCTTGTCGCGGTGATCGTAATCTTCTCAATCTTCCCGTTTTACTACGCCATTGTCACCTCGTTCGCGACCGGGACGGCCTTGTTTGAAACCAACTACTTCCCGAAGCACTTTGAATGGGCGAACTACCGTCAAGTTTTGGGCGGCGCGACGTTTCCGCGCAACATTCTGACCTCGGTGTTCGTAGCGACCACAACCGTGGTGTTCGCCCTGTTCCTCGCGGTAACCGCCTCCTACGCCCTAGCCCGCGTGCGCTTCCGGGGTCGGGGCCTGCTGCTGATGACCATCCTCGCGGTGTCGATGTTTCCGCAGATCGCTGTGCTGGCCGGGTTGTTCGAGCTGATCACCTATCTTGGTCTGTTCAATTCGCCCTTAGCGCTGATCCTGTCTTACACAATCTTCACGCTTCCGTTCACTGTCTGGGTGCTGACTACCTTCATGCGCGACCTTCCGGTCGAGATAGAAGAAGCCGCAATCGTTGATGGCGCAACGCCGTGGATCATCATAACCAAAGTATTTTTGCCGCTGCTGTGGCCCGCTTTGGTCACGACGGGGCTGCTCGCCTTCATCGGCGCGTGGAACGAATTCCTGTTCGCGCTGACCTTCACCTCATCCGAGTCAACACGCACTGTTCCCGTAGCGATTGCGCTGCTTTCTGGTGCATCGCAGCAGGAAATCCCTTGGGGGCCAATCATGGCTGCCTCTGTCATCGTGACGGTGCCATTGATTATCCTCGTTCTTATCTTCCAACGCAAAATCGTCGCGGGTTTGACCGCAGGCGGCGTGAAGGGCTGAAAAATGGCAAAAATTGAACTCAAGAATTTGAAAAAGTCCTATGGCGCGGTGGATGTGATCAAGGGCATCGACCTGACCGTTGAGAAAGGCGAATTTATGGTGTTTGTCGGGCCATCGGGCTGCGGTAAATCCACCCTGTTGCGGCTTATCTCGGGGCTGGAGGAGATTTCCTCGGGCGACATGCTGTTCGACAATGAACGCGTCAACAACGTGCTGCCCAGCCAACGTGGCATCGCGATGGTCTTTCAATCTTATGCGCTTTATCCGCATATGACTGTCTACGACAACATGGCTTTCGGGATGAAGCTCGCGAAAGCCAGCCCCGAGGCGATGAAAAAGCGGGTGATGGAGGCGGCGAAACTGCTGCAAATTGATCACCTGCTTGAGCGGTTGCCAAAGCAGTTGTCGGGTGGCCAGCGGCAGCGCGTCGCCATTGGCCGTGCCATCGTGCGCGATCCGCGTGTGTTCTTGTTTGACGAGCCGTTGTCGAACCTCGACGCCGCCTTGCGGGTGCAAACCCGGTTGGAAATCGCCAAACTGCATCACGCGATGTCGGACGTGACGATGATCTACGTCACCCACGATCAGGTTGAGGCGATGACCTTGGCCGACCGTATCGCCGTGCTCCGCGATGGCCGTCTGGAGCAGGTCGGCACCCCGGCGGAGCTTTACGAACGCCCCATTTCGATCTTCGTCGCAGGCTTTATCGGCAGCCCGAAGATGAACTTTCTGACCGGAAAATTCGCCAGCGATCATGGTTGCACCACTTTGGGTATTCGCTCGGAGCATATCGAGGTGGGCGAGGGCGGTTTGTGGACGGGCCAGATCGTGCATGCCGAAGATCTGGGCAGCGACAATTATTTGTTCGTTGAAGTGGGCAGCGACGAGCCTTTGATCGTGCGGCGCGAGGGCAAACTGACGATGAAGGTCGGCGACACCGTTTCGCTTTCGCCCAAAGCTGGCCAGTTGCACAAGTTCGATCAGAACGGCAAGCCGATCCGCTGAATTGATAAAACCGTCTGGTCGCGCCCGGCATAGGGTCGCGGCAGCTATAAAAGGAACATGCCATGAGCATCCGCGTCACCGTTTGGGGCGAGAACGTCCACGAGCAGAAGAACAAAGTCGTGTCAGATGTTTACCCGCTGACCATGCATGGCACGATTGCCGCGAGCCTGAACAAGGCCGAAGGGATTGCGGCCACAACCGTGACCTTGCAGGATGCAGATCACGGTCTGAGCGCCGAGAAACTGGCCGCGACCGACGTGCTGATCTGGTGGGGTCACGCAGCCCACGGCGACGTTGATGACGCCATTGTTGAGCGGGTTTGCAACGCCGTTTGGGGCGGCATGGGCATCATTTTCCTGCACTCCGCACATTTCTCCAAACCATTCAAACGCCTGATGGGCGCTCCGTGCAACCTGTCATGGCGTGAGGCGGGCGAGCGCGAGCGGCTTTGGGTGACCAGCCGTCAGCACCCAATTGCCGCAGGTCTGCCGGATCATTTTGAGCTGGAATATGAGGAAATGTATGGCGAGCCTTTCGGCGTGCCGGAGCCGTTGGAAACCGTGTTCATCAGCTGGTTTGCGGGTGGCGAAGTGTTCCGCTCGGGTCTGACCTACAAGCGCGGTGCGGGCAATATCTTTTACTTCCGACCGGGGCATGAGACCTATCCGACCTATCACGACGCCCACGTGCAGCGGGTGATCTCGAACGCGGTCAAATGGGCTTATAACCCGAACCAACGCATCGCCAATCCGAACGACGCGCCAAATACGCCCGTGGATAAGGCGCTGGAGCCGATCACCGAACGTGGCCCGCGCCTGCACCACGACGGCGAGGCGGGGTATCGGTGATGGCGGCTCCGGTCCGTATTTTGATCCTTGGCACCGGAGGCATGGCGCACAACCATGTCGAAAATTTTGAGGCGATTGCAGGGGTGACGCTCGTTGGCGGCATCGACACGCGGCCCGCGCAGCTGACCGATTTCTGTGATCGCCACGGCATAGCCAATCGCTTCGCTTCGATTGATGAGGCGATTGCTTGGGGTCAGTTTGATGCCGTTACCAACGTGACACCAGACGCCGCTCACTACGCGACCACCCTGCCGTTCCTTGCGGCGGGCAAGCATGTGTTGTGCGAAAAACCCCTCGCCACCTCTGAAGCTCAAGCTGATGCAATGGCTGCAGCAGCCGCCAAGGCGGGCGTGGTCAACATGATTAACCTGTCGTACCGCAACGTCGCCGCCCTGCAAAAAGCCGCCGCGATGGTGCGCGAAGGTGCCATCGGCACGGTCCGGCACTTTGAGGCAAGCTATCTGCAAAGCTGGCTGGCCCAACCCGCGTGGGGCCATTGGGACAAAGAAAGCCAATGGCTGTGGCGGCTGTCTACCAAGCATGGCTCCAAGGGTGTCTTAGGCGATGTCGGCATCCACATCCTTGATTTCGCAACCTTTATCGCCGGACAAGCTGCGGTCGAAGTCTCATGCCGCCTCGCCACATTCCACAAAGCGCCCGGCGATCAGATCGGTGAATACCCTCTGGATGCCAATGACAGCGCCACCATGCAGATACTGCTGGAGAATGGAGCGCTCGGCACGGTGGCCGCAACGCGGTTTGCTAGCGGCCATTTGAACGATCTGCGCTTGCGGATTTACGGTGACAAAGGCGGGCTGGAGGTGGGTTGGCAGCAAAACCAAAGCACCCTACGCGCCTGTCTGGAACCCGATTTGCAAACGGCGCTTTGGCACGACGTCGAAGCTTTGTTATTGCCGACGATCTATCAACGGTTCATCGCCGCGATCCGGGGTGAGGGCCCCTCCGAGCCCAATTTTGCCCGCGGTGCCGACTTGCAACGCTTGCTTGACCGCGCCGAGCAATCGGCAGGACAAGCCGGGCTAAGCCTAAAGGTTTGACGCGGGCCTCTCGCAATGACAAGCTGCTACTGCGGATGAAAAGCCCGCTCGATTAAGCCTCAAGCCTTCAAGAAAACTTGCACCGCCTGCTCAAATTCTCGTGGGCGCTCGGCGTGGAGCCAATGGCCCGCGCCGGGCAGTCTGGCAAAGTGTGATTTCGGGAACAGATTGCGGATCGTCTCGCGGTATTCCGGCTTGACGTAATGCGACAAGGCTCCGGTGAGAAACAACGTATGGCCCCCAAACTGCCCGTCGATGCCAGACCAGCCGACGATCAGCGGCATTTGATCTTCCAGCACGTCTAGGTTCAGGCGCCAGACTGGGGGCTGTGCCTTCAGGTCCAGAGATTGCAGGAAAAACGCCCTAAGGGCGGGGTCGTCCACCGTGGCGCTGAGCCTGCGATCCGCCTCGCTGCGTGACGAAAGTCCGGTCAAATCCAGCGCCCGCATCGCGGCAATATATTGCGATTGATCATGGCTGTAAGCCACGGGCGCAATATCGGCCACCACCAGCTTACGGATCAATTCGGGCCGGGTCAGTGCCAAATGCATCGCGGCCTTACCGCCCATGGAATGCCCCATCACATCCATCGGCGCACCCAACGATGTTATCACCTCTGCCAGATCGCCCGCCATATCGGGGTAGCTTTGCGTCTCAGCTCGCAGGCTTGAGCCGTGGTTGCGCATATCCACCACATGCACCGTGCGCACGTCCGCCAGATGCCGCGCGATCACGCCCCAGTTGCGGGCAGAGCCGAACAGACCGTGCACAATCAACAGATCGGGCAGTTTGGGGTCGATCGTCGTAGCGGGATAGGTGGTAATCGCGAGCATGTGGCTTTGATAGCGCGGATCGGCAGTTTCGGCCAGACCAGTTGAAGCCCTGTCGCTGTGGCGATAAGCTTTGGCGAAGTCAAAGGGATACGTGATATGACCGGAGTGCCTACATGACGGGAGTGCCTATTCAGCAGATGGCCGACCGCGTGGCCGGTCTGATGGAGCAACGCCTGCGGGTACGCGGCGCGGGCCTTGGCGAAAAGCTGCACAAGGGCGGGCGCTTGCTGCCGCGCCGGGTGCGGGCGGCGGCAGAGGTTTTACAAACCGGTGCGGTGATGGCGCAAAACCCCAAGCTTTGGGCGCGGGTCGATCAGCAATCCGTGGCGCAAGCCTATGATACCTGCGTGCGGCACCTAAACGGTGTCGATGGTGGTGATCGCCGCAAAGGCGCGGTGGTTGGGATCGCGGCTTCGGTGGCGTTCTCGGTTCTTGCTGTGGCGGTTTTGCTGTTGGGGGTGCTGTACTGGCGCGGGTTTGTTTGATCAGGTGCGCGGCACCTTTGGGTAATCATTTCGGAAAAGCCGGCATTATTTGACTCGCGGAATGTGGTTATCAAATTCTTAAGCCCAGCGGCTTAAATAACCGCATATGTTGTATAAGAGCGACTGGCCTGACAGCACCGACCCGCGCAAAAGCAAAGGGCGCAGGTTTCCCTGCGCCTCATCGTTTATCTAAAAAGCTTCACAGCCCGGGATACATCGGAAACTTCTGGCACAAAGCCTCGACTTGCGCTTTCACAGCAACCTCTACTTCGCCGTTACCGTCCTCGCCATTCGCTGCCAGGCCATCGACCACTTCGACGATCCATTTGCCGATCTGACGGAACTCAACCTCTCCAAAGCCGCGCGTCGTTCCTGCCGGAGTGCCAAGACGCACGCCGCTGGTCACTGTCGGCTTTTCCGGGTCGAACGGAATGCCGTTCTTGTTGCAGGTGATATTGGCGCGTCCCAAGGCTTTCTCGGTGGCGTTGCCCTTGACGTTTTTCGGGCGCAGATCGACCAGCATGACGTGAGTGTCGGTGCCGCCGGTGACGATATCAAGGCCACCTTTCATCAACTCATCCGCCAACGCCTGCGCGTTTTTGATCACTTGGCCCGCATAGGCTTTGAACTCGGGGCGCAAAGCCTCACCGAATGCCACGGCTTTCGCCGCGATTACATGCATCAAAGGACCGCCTTGGATGCCGGGGAAAATCGCCGAGTTCACTTTCTTGGCGATGTCCTCGTTGTTGGTCAGGATCATACCGCCCCGAGGACCGCGCAGGGTTTTATGCGTCGTGGTGGTTGCCACGTCGGCATAAGGGAACGGCGAGGGGTGGTGGCCACCGGCGACCAGACCAGCGAAGTGCGCCATATCGACCATAAGGTATGCGCCGACTTTGTCAGCCACTTCGCGGAAGCGGGCAAAGTCGATCTGACGCGGCACGGCGGAACCGCCCGCGATGATAAGCTTCGGCTTATGCTCCAGCGCCAAAGCTTCCATCTGGTCGTAGTCGATGCGGCTGTCTTGCTGGCGCACACCGTATTGGATGGCATTGAACCACTTGCCGGATTGGTTTGGCGCCGCACCGTGGGTCAAGTGGCCGCCCGACGCGAGGTTCATCCCCAAAATAGTATCGCCGGGTTTGATCAGCGCCTGAAACACGCCTTGGTTGGCTTGGCTGCCCGAGTTCGGCTGCACGTTGGCGAAACCGCAGCCAAACAACTGCTTGGCCCGCTCAATCGCCAGATTTTCCGCAACGTCAACAAATTCACAACCGCCGTAGTAGCGTTTGCCCGGATAGCCCTCGGCGTATTTGTTGGTCATCACCGAGCCCTGCGCTTCCATCACCGCGCGGCTGACGATGTTTTCCGAGGCGATCAGCTCAATTTCGTGACGCTGACGCCCCAATTCGTTGGTGATCGAGCCGAACAGTTCAGGGTCACGGCTGGAGAGGCTTTCGGTGAAAAATCCGGTGTCGCGGTGGGCGGTCATGGCGTCTCCTGCGGTGAAGGGCGTTTGCAGCGGTTCTAGGCGAAGGGGATGGGTCTGGGAAGGCAATAAACGACCCAGGGTGGCTCGGTTACGCCGTCTTGTTTACTATCGGAAACTTCTTAGCGCTACTCAAAGCATCTGTGGGGCTTGAGTTTGGCGACGTGGCGGCCAAGGATGCGGCGTCAGGTACAGGGATTCTTTAGGTGGTGTTCAGGAAGATCGCGTTCGTCGCAAGTTTGACCCCGCCCGCGCAGGAGGCTTTGGCCGATCTGGTGGCTTTGCATGGGCAGGTTGATGTCACCGAGGCGGATGTGGTGGTGGCGCTGGGGGGGGACGGCTTTATGCTGCAAACCTTGCATGAGACTCAGAAACTGGGACTGCCGGTTTATGGGATGAACTGCGGCACTGTGGGTTTTTTGATGAATACGTTCTCGAGCGATCTGCTGCCAAAAAGGTTGGCGGTGGCGGAGGAGGCGGTGATCCATCCGTTGGCGATGACGGCGGTGTCGGTAGATGGATCGGTGACGCAGGCTTTGGCGATCAATGAGGTGTCGCTGTTGCGGGCAGGGCCGCAGGCGGCAAAGGTTCGCATCTCGGTCGATGGCAAGGTTCGGTTGGAGGAACTGGTCTGTGATGGCGTTTTGGTTTCCACTCCGGCGGGGTCTACCGCCTACAATTATTCGGCGCATGGGCCGATCTTGCCGATTGGGTCGGACGTGCTGGCTTTGACTCCGATGGCGGCGTTTCGGCCGAGAAGGTGGCGGGGGGCTTTGCTTCCGAAGTCTGTCGTGGTGCGGTTTGATATTCTGGAGCCAGAGAAACGCCCGGTGCGGGCTGATGCCGATAGTCGGCCTGTCACGGATGTGGTCTCGGTGGAAATTCGGTCGGAGCCTGCCATCCAGCATCGGATTTTGTTTGATCCGGGACATGGTTTGGAGGAGCGTCTGATTGTGGAGCAATTTGCGTGATTAGGGTGTGTCCACGTGTGGCGCGAGCGTTGCCCCAATAAAATCAATGGTTTGCGAAGTGAGATTTAGGGAATCTTAACAGTTGTGGTTTTCTTCTCGGCGGCCACGGCAGCTCTGATGCTGGTCTGGCTTGCACTCGCGTTCGAATAGAAGCTGGCGTCAAGCAGGAGGTAGGAAACGAGGCTGAAAGCCCATAGCGGTCGCTTGACGGCGGTCCTAAATGCTGCCGGTGACAGATACGGGCTTGGCATACGGGCTCGGCGGTTGACTAGATAACCGCCAAACTTTATACGCAGCGTCGAGGTGCCGGGCACCTGCCGCCTGCAGACGAAAGTCACGGTGAAGCCCGGACCGCGACAACATCTCACCCTCGAAGCATTTCGCGCGGTGGCAATGCAGGCCCCAATGCACCTTGAAATGCCTCGTCAGAGGAGTGAGCGATGTCTGTCCGGCACGCTGTCCAACAGGACAATCCATTTTTGACCGCCCCCATAGGGCGGCTGTTTTGGTCCAATGCTATTTCCATGGCTATGGTCATGGCGATGGGTGGGTTTTTCAATGTGGTCGATGGGATTTTCGTCGGCCGCCTGATCGGGCCAGAGGCGCTGGCGGCGGTCAGCCTTGACTTCCCGGTTGCCATGCTGCTTTCGGCGCTGGCGACACTGGTGGGCGGCGGTATGTCGAGCATTATGGCACGACATCTGGGCGCCGGGGATCGCGCCGCCGCCGGACGCGTCTTTGTCGGGGCGCATGGGCTGGCGCTGGCGATATCGGTGGGGCTTGTTGTCTTATCATCCCTGCTAGGAGGGGTGTTTATTGACACCTTGGCGGGGGGCAGTTCCACAGTTGCCCGATTGGCATGGGATTATCTGCGGATCGTTCTGCTTGGCGCGCCAGTGCAGCTTATGCTTGGGCTTCATGCTGATGCGCTGCGCAACGAGGGCCGGGCCGGTCTGATTGCGGCCCTTTCAGTGGTGGTCAATCTTATCAACATCGGCGCTAACTGGATTGGCATCGTGGTGCTTGATCTGGGCGTCGCCGGGTCGGCCGCTGGCACTGTGGCGGCGCAGGCTTTAGGGCTGGGTCTGCTGATCGCCGTGAGGGGGCGCAACCAAAGTTTGCTGCCGCTGTCGGTTCTGCGCGTTGAAAGCTGGCTGGTGGGCTGGGGTAAGATTGCTCGACTGGGCTTGCCGCTGTGCCTCAGTTTTATCGGCATCGCAGTTGCGGCGGGTGTGGTGATAACGAGCCTGCGGCTACACGCCGGGGCGGATCACGATAAGTTTGTCGCGGCATATGGTGTGGTGACGCGGCTGATGGGTTTTGCGTTTCTGCCGCAGATGGCGATTGCGCTCACGATACAGCGCATCTCCGGGAACAACGCCGGTGCTGGACGGCTCGACCGGGCACAGACCGCATTGCGACTGGGGCTGGGGGCCGCGCTCCTGTGGTGCCTTGGGGTGGTGGTTGTTGGCGTTTTTGCAACAGGCACTCTTGCTGGCTGTTTCAGTGATGATGCCTCGGTGGCGCGCATAGTCCCACAGATCTTGCAACCAATGATGGTACTTTACGCGGTGTCCGGCCCGATCCTTGTGCTGGCGCTGCATTTGCAAGCGCTTGGCCAGCCAGGACGAACGGCAGCGCTGACATTGGCGAAACCCTGGCTGCTGACGCCAGGGCTTGTATTGACGCTTTCGACGATCTTCGGGGTTCGGGGAATCTGGCTGGCATTTCCGGTGGCGGATGCGATGGTTCTTGTGTTCGCCCTTGTGATGTGGGGCGGGGTTTTGCGCGGCGGGTATCCACAACCGATCACCCTGAAGGAGCGGCCATGACCCTTAAAGATGCGAAAGTGCAAGCCAAGGCCCTGCGTTTGGCGCTTCAAACTCAGGGAACCGTCATCGGCCATGCGCAGGCGCTGGAGTTGATAGCCCGGCAGCACGGTGCGAAGGACTGGAATACGCTCCATGCAAGGTTGGCACTCGGCAACGCGCCGACAGCACTCGCTTTGGGCGATCGTGTGCAAGGTCGCTATCTTGGGCAGCCGTTTCTGGGACAGATCATCGCTCTCTCCGGCCCGGCCAGCCATCGCCACATCGAGATACGTTTCGATCAGCCCGTCGATGTGGTAAGGTTCGAAAGCTTTTCGAACTTTCGCCGGCAAATCAGGGCGACCATCAATGAAGATGGTCTGTCGCATCGCCACACGTCAGACGGCATGGCGCAGCTTGTTGTCAGAAAAGAGAAAGGCTGAGATGTGCGCTCAGCTTTTCGTCCAGCTTTCGATCTTGCGATAAAGTGTCGAGGGCGAAAGTTCGAGCACGCGGGCGGCTTTGGGCACCGAGCCGCCGTGACGGGACAGGGTAGCGGCGATCACCATACGCTCTACCTCGGCCAACGGGCGACCCAAAAGCGAGTCGAGCCCCATTGGCTCGGAGGTCGGGGAAGCCTCGGCGTGGTAAACCGGACGCTGGGAAATCAACGCGTCCTGCGCTTGTTGTGGCAAACTGGCGGGCAGCATGGCGGTGGTCAGCACGCCGCCATCATGCAGCACGGCGACGTTGCGGATCACGTTCAACACTTGCCGCACATTGCCCGGCCAAGGCAGCCTGCGAAATAGCGCGCGAACTTCCGGCGCAATACCGTCAAACTGTTTGCCCTCTTCCTGCGCAAAACGGGCGAGCGCGGTTTCGGCGATCTCGATCACATCATCGCCACGTTCGCGCAAGGGTGGCATGTGGATCGGCACCACGAACAATCGGTAGAACAAATCCTCACGGAACTGACCGCGCCGCACCGCATCCATCGGGTCGCGGTTGGTGGCGCAGACGATGCGGACGTTGACCTTCTTGGGTCGCGTCGCGCCGACAGGCACCACGGTCGAGGTTTGCAAAAAGCGCAACAGCTTGGTTTGCAGCGCCGGGGCCATTTCGCAAATCTCGTCGAGAAACAACGTGCCGCCATCCGCAGCGGTGGCCGCCCCCGGTTTGTCAGAAATCGCGCCGGTAAAGCTGCCTTTCATGTGGCCGAACACTTCGGATTCGAGCAAATCTTGCGGGATGGCACCGCAGTTCAGCGCAATAAACGGGCCATTGGCACGGGGCGAATTGCCATGCACCGCCAGAGCACACAATTCCTTGCCGGTGCCGCTTTCGCCCGTAATGAACACCGTAGCCATCGAGCGCGCCACCGAGACGATGGTGGCTTGAATGGCGGCCATCGCCTCGGACGAGCCAATGAAGGAGTTGGTTGCGGCAGGCGCGGCAAGGGCAGGCAAAACGGGGGCGCTTTCGACGAGTTTCGGGCGCGGGCGTTTTACCGCCGATACATTGCTGGCGTTCGACACCACATTCAGCAACCGGGTTTCGTCAAACGGTTTGACCAGAAATTCGTGTGCGCCGCGTCGCATTGCTTCAACCGCTTTGTTGATCGAGCCATGCGCAGTCATCACCACGAAGCTCAGGTCTGGGCGCAGGGTCAACATGTCTTGCATCAGATCGAGGCCGTCGCGGTCGGGCAATACCAGATCCAACAGCACCACTTGTACGGAGCTTTCGCGCAGCAAATCCATGCCCTCGGCGGCGGAACCTGCGGTGAGTACGCTGTAGCCGCCCTGGGTGAGCGCCGCACGGTAAAGCAGTTGCAGCGAAGGGGTGTCTTCGATCAGCAGTATAGGCGCGCGGATCGCGGTCATGCCGTCTCCTCACCACGCGCATTCGACGGCGGTGAAATCGGCGAAGTCAGGTTGGCAGGCGTCAAAAGCGCCGGCATCGAGAGCGCCGGGGTCAAAAGCGCCGGGGTCAGGGTTTGCTGGCTGACGAAGTGGATCAGCATATCCAACTGCTCTAATGCTTGGGGCAACAGGGTCCGAAAAGTGCCGCGGTCCGGCGTTGCCTGATGCGCAAGATCGTTGATCACTTTTGCCAACTGGTGCAGCGCGGTCGCCCCTGCAGTGCCCGCAAGCGCGATCATCACATGGGATTGGCGGCGCACTGCTGGCCAATCGGGGCCATGCGAGGCCGCAAGCAAACCACGCTCGGCTGCGCGCAAATCTTCGTGCAGGTGATGCAGCAGTTCATTGGCAACCTGCGGACCGGCCATTTTCAGCAGCTGTTCGAACTGGCTCGGCTCAATCTGCGGTGGCGCTGCGGTGGCTTTGTCGGTGCGGTGCAGCACTTGCATCACCGCTTCGGCGAGTTGTTTGTCATCGAGCACCGGTTTGCACAGCAGGCCGTCTGCCCCGGCTGCCAGAATCGCGGTTTTGTTGGCGCGCATTTGATAGGCGGTGATCGCCAGGATTGGCAGCTGCGCCAGTGCGCCGGGATGTTTGCGAATGCGGTCGATCACCTCTAGCCCGTTCAGTTGCGGCATCTCTATATCGATCAGCAAAGCGTCAAACCGCGCGCGGCCAAGCTGGTCGAGCGCCTGCACACCATCAGCGACGGCGGTGATCTGCGCGCCTTGCAGGGTGAGAAGATTGGTCAGCAGCAAGCGTCCGGTCTCACTGTCATCGGCGACAAGCAGGCGGAGGTTTTGCAGCAGGGGCGGGCTGGTCTGTGGCATGGCTGCCGCAGGCAGCGGCAGGTGCACGATGATTTCGGCACCACCGGCCGCGTTGTTGCCTGCGGTGATCTGGCCGCCTGCACGTTCGACCATGTCCCAGACGATATACAGCCCAAGCCCCGAGCCAGTCTTATCTGATTGCGCGTCATAGTTGTTGCAGGTGAACAGTCGAGACAAAGTAGCGGGGGAAAAGCCTTTGCCTTGATCTTGCACGGCGATTTGCAGTTGGTTGTCGGCGGTGGCGCGTAGGGTGCAGCGGATGCAGCCGCTATCGACATATTTCAGCGCGTTGCCCAGTAAATTGGCGAGGATGCGTTCGACCAAAGCCGGGTCAAGCGCGATCTGCGGCGGGAGGTCTTCGGTATCCAAGCTGAAGCTGAGACCATGCTCGGCGGTGCGGGCGTTCCAGCGCAGCGTGATGCTTTGCAAGAAATCGGCGGTCTGGATGTGCTGCGGCGGTACCGTGCTGGTGTCGCCCAGCAGCAGGGTGAGTGCCTGTTCCAGCAGCAGGGCCAGAGCCTCACTCGACGCCCGGGCGCGGGCGATCTGGGCGCGGGGGTGGGCGGGGATATCGGCGGGGTCGATCAGGCGCAGGCCGCCGATCACCTCAGACAAAGCTGCGCGCAGATCGTGGCCCAGCAGAGTGACGGTTTGGGCGTCTTGTGGGCCAAATGCCGGGATGCTCATGGTGAGCTCCCGGACTTCGCGCGGCTATGATGCGTGCGGTTGTGCATAGCTGCAAGTTACGCGCTGCGGCGGTATTGTCCAGCCCGCCGCAGATAGCGTTTGTTGGTGTGGGTGCGTTACTCGTAATGCGCGACCGGAGTGCCCGCGATGGCCGACATGTTCAGCAGACCGCGCGCGGTGATGGACGGGGTGGCGATATGAGCGCGGTTGCCCATGCCCATCAGGATCGGGCCGACCTCTAGCCCGCCCGCCTTTAGTTTCAGCATGTTACGCGCTGTGCTGGCGGCATCGGAATAAGCGAACACCAAGATATTCGCCGGGCCTTGCATCCGTGAGCCGGGGAAAATGCGGGCGCGCAGTTCGGGGTCGAGGGCGGCGTCGGCGTTCATCTCACCTTCGTAAACGAAATCGACCTCGCGGTTGTCGAGGATTTCGAGCGCCTCGCGCATCCGCCGACCCGAGTCGTTGTCTAAGTTGCCGAAGCTGGAATGGCTGCAAAGTGCGACCTGAGCGGTGACGCCAAAGCGTTTGGCGTGGCGGACAGCACCGATAACTGTCTCTGCGATTTGCTCTGGCGTCGGCACCGCGTTGATCTGGGTGTCGGCGATAAACAGCGGGCCGTCCTCTAATATCATCAGCGACAGGGCCGAGCGGGGGTGCAAGCCATCGCGCGCAAGGATCTGGCGGACATAGCCGAGGTGCCACAGGTATTGGCCGAAGGTGCCGCAGATCATCGATTCCGCATCACCGCGATGCACAGCGATTGCGGCAATGGCGGTGGTGTTGGTGCGCATCACGGCGCGGGCAATATCCGGGGTGACGCCTTGGCGGGCCATCAGCTCGTGGTAAGAACCCCAATAGTCACGGTAGCGGTGATCGCTTTCGGGGTTGATGATTTCAAAGTCGATATCGGGGCGGATCGGCAGACCTGCACGTTCGCAGCGGGTGGCGATGACCTCGGGGCGACCGATCAGGATTGGTTTGTCGGTCATTTCCTCCAACATCGCGTTGGCGGCGCGCAGCACGCGCTCATCTTCGCCTTCGGCAAAGATGATGCGACGGCTGGCGGTGGCAGCGGCCTCAAACACCGGACGCATGATGAGGGCGGATTTGAGAACCGAGCCGTTCAGTTTCTCACGGTAGGCGTCAAGATCGTAGATGGGCCGCGTGGCGACACCGGTTTCCATCGCGGCTTTGGCGACGGCGCTGGCCACGACGCCGATCAGGCGAGGGTCGAAAGGTTTCGGGATCAGATAATCTGCGCCAAAGGTCAGCTTTTCGCTGGTATAGGCGGCGGCGGCTTCGGCACTGGTGGTGGCGCGGGCGAGGGCTGCGATACCTTCGATGCAGGCCAACTGCATCTCATCATTAATCACGGTCGCCCCGACATCTAAAGCGCCACGGAAGATGAAGGGAAAGCACAGCACGTTGTTGACTTGATTGGGAAAATCGCTGCGCCCGGTCGCCATGATCGCATCTGGGGCCACGGCGCGGACGGCATCGGGCATGATCTCTGGGTTGGGGTTGGCGAGCGCAAAGATGATCGGGCGGGGGGCCATCTTGGCGACCATTTCAGCGGTCAAAACGCCGGGGCCAGACAGGCCGAGGAACATATCAGCATCTTGGATCACGTCGGCGAGGGTCGCGGCGGTGTTGCCTTGGGCGTAAGCAGCTTTCTGCTCGGTCATCTGCTCATTACGGTCTTTGTAAACCAGGCCCGCAAGATCGCACAGCCAGACGTTTTCACGTTTGACGCCGAGTTTCAGCAGCATGTTCAGGCAAGCGATTCCCGCAGCGCCACCACCGGTTGAGACGATCTTGATATCGGCAAAGTTTTTGCCCGCAACATATAGCGCATTGGTCGCCGCAGCCCCGACGACGATGGCGGTGCCGTGCTGATCATCGTGAAACACCGGGATTTTCATCCGCTCACGGCAAAGTTGTTCAACGATGAAACAATCCGGCGCTTTGATGTCTTCGAGGTTGATAGCGCCGAAAGTGGGTTCCAAAGCGCAGACGATGTCGGCGAGTTTATAGGGGTCGGGTTCGTTCAACTCGATATCGAAACAGTCTATATTGGCGAACTTCTTGAACAGAACCGCCTTGCCTTCCATCACCGGCTTTGAGGCCAAAGCGCCAATGTTTCCAAGACCTAAGACGGCGGTGCCGTTGGTGACAACGCCCACCAAATTACCGCGCGTGGTGTAACGCGAGGCAGTGGCGGGGTCGGCTTTGATCTCCAGACAAGCCTCAGCCACGCCGGGCGAATAGGCGCGGGATAGGTCACGGCCATTGGCAAGCGGTTTGGTGGCGCGGATTTCTAGTTTGCCAGGTTTGGGAAACTCATGGTAATCCAGCGCCGCTTGACGTGCGTTATCGTGCCTTGTCTCGTCCATCAAAAGCCTCCCTCAAAGATATGGTTTAGCCTTAAACCATTTTTTATTTTGCGCCAACTGTGGCTTTGCATCAGCACTTGTAGCCGCGCATTGTAAATCCTGCGCCAAGTATCGGTCAGGTATTCAGTGGCAGGCTTAAAGCAAAGAGCGTCGGTCGCAAAGCCAGAGCGGTTTGGCTGATAGGTCGCATCACAATAAATCGCTTGAACTCGAAGCTTTAAGTTTGAAATATAGCGCAACCGAATTGCCCAAGAGGGGAAGCTGATGTCTGATATTCGCGCCGAAATCGTGCTGCCGACCAGTGATCTGCGCAAGGATTTGCCGTTCTTCACCAAGGTCTTGGGGATGCGGATGGACATGATTTATCCCGCCGATAACCCCGCGGTGGCGGTGGTATCGGGGCATGGTTTGCGGCTGCGGCTGGATGCCGAACGCATAGCGGCGCCGGGGTTTTTGCGGATTTTGACCGATGATCCGATTGCGGATGGCGCGAAGGCTTTGACCTCACCGGGGGGCACACGGGTTGAGATTGACGAGTTGAACCCGCCGCTGGTGCTGCCGAAAACCGAACATGCGTTTGTGGTGCGCAGGCTGGCCGACCAAGCGCCTTGGGTGATCGGGCGGGCGGGGATGGAGTATCGCGATCTGATACCGACGCGGCTCGGGGGGGCGATGATCGCCAGCCACATTCGGGTGCCGGATGGCCCGGTGCCGGATATGGTGCATTACCATAAAGTCGGTTTTCAGCTGATCTTTTGCGTCGCGGGCTGGGTTGATGTTTTGTATGAAGATCAAGGTGGTATCATGCGGATCGAGGCTGGCGATTGCTTTATTCAGCCGCCCGGTATCCGGCATAAAGTGCTTCATTCTGAGGGTGTTCAGGCGGTGGAAATCGGTGTGCCGGCCGAGCATGTCACCGAGATTGACCACGATATGACGCTGCCGAATGGCATTGTTAACCGGGATCGCGAGTGGGACGGCCAGCGCTTTGTGCATAATATCGGAAACTCGGGGGCGTTTGCGCCGTTCCGTATTCCCGGATTTGAGGCGCGCGATACTACGATCAACGCTAACACCCAGGGCGTGGCGAGCGTGATGGTGGCGCGGCCAACGGGCGTCGCTCCGTGGACGAAACACGAGGGTGATATTCTGTTCAGCTTCGTGATGACTGGCGAAATGACACTGGAAGGTGAGGGCAAAGACCCCTATCGGCTGTCGCCCGGCGATGCTTTCGTGGTCCCACCGGGAATGGCGACGCGCTATGCCGAATGCTCGAAGGATTTGCAGCTGCTTGAGGTCTCGCTGCCGGGAAATCCGCCGACGCAGATATTGTAGCCTGCTTGCACTTTGGGGCGAAGCGGCTCACACTTCTGGACCATATGGAAGTGGAGCCCTTCATGTCGCTTTTAAACGCTGCAACCGAGGTGCGGCTGCGCGCTTATGCGCCTTATTCGCGGTTTAAGGTCGGCGCGGCGATTATGTCGGTCGAAGGCAGGGTGCATGTCGGCTGCAACGTTGAAAATGTCGCCTATCCAGAGGGGACTTGCGCTGAAGCGGGCGCGATTGCGGCGATGATTGCGGCGGGCGACGCCCGGATTGCCGAGATTGCGGTGATCGCGGACAGCCCAGAACCCGTGCCATGCTGTGGCGGCTGCCGTCAGAAAATCGCGGAGTTTGCCGACCAAGGCGTGCGCGTAACCCTATATACTACTGACGGAAAATCCAAGGTGCTGACGGTGGCAGAGCTTTTGCCGGGGGTGTTTACGGCGGCACATATGGACAAAACCTGATGGACGCGCGCGCCATTATCGTGGCCTTGCGCGACGGTGCGGTGCCCTCGGCGGCGGAGTTGCAGTGGTTTGCGCAAGGGTTAGCCTCGGGTGCGGTAAGCGATGCGCAGGCGGGTGCGTTTGCGATGGCGGTGCTGCTGAAAGGCTTGGGCGATGAGGGGCGCGTGGCGCTGACGCGGGCGATGCGCGACACCGGGCATGTGCTGGAATGGGACGTGCCGGGGCCGGTGTTGGACAAGCATTCGACCGGCGGGATCGGTGATTGCGTGTCGCTGATGCTTGCGCCCGCGCTGGCTGCTTGCGGGGCATATGTGCCGATGATTTCGGGGCGGGGGCTTGGGCATACTGGCGGCACGCTGGATAAGCTGGAGTCAATTCCGGGGCTCAAAACCGGGCTTTCGGAAGACCAGTTGCGGCGGCAGTTGCTTGATATTCGCTGCGCAATCGTGTCGGCGAGCGCCGAGATTGCGCCTGCGGACCGGCGGCTTTACGCGGTGCGCGATGTGACCGGGACGGTGGAGTCTGTCGATCTGATCACCGCGTCGATCTTGTCGAAAAAGCTGGCGGCCGGGTTGGAAGCCCTTGTCCTCGATGTGAAATGCGGCTCGGGTGCGTTTATGAAAACGCTGGAGGATGCCGAGGTTTTGGCGCGGGCTTTGGTATCTGCGGCGCAGGGCGCAGGCTGTATGACCAGCGCGTTGATCACGGATATGAGCCAACCTTTAGCGACGGCGGCGGGCAATGCGCTGGAGGTAAGTGAGGTGATGGAAACGCTGACCGGCACGAGCGTCAACGCGGCCTTGTGGGATATCACCATGGCGCTGGGCGGGGAGGCTTTGGCGCTGGGCGGGCTTGCGGCTGACCCCGCGGATGGCGCGAGGCGGATTGAGCAGGCGCTGGAGTCTGGAGCGGCTGCCGAGTGGTTTGGTCGGATGGTGGCGGCGCAGGGTGGGCCTTTGGATTTTGTCGAACGATGGCCGGATCGGTTGCCAGCGGCGACGGTAATCCGCGAGGTGCCTAGCCTTGGTCCGGGATTTGTCCGCTCGATTGATGGGCAGGTGTTGGGGCTGGCGGTGGTTGGGCTTGGCGGTGGAAGGCAGCGCGAGGGCGACAAGCTGAACCTGTCGGTGGGGCTGTCCGATCTGGCGGGGATCGGCGAGGATATCGGCGCGGGCGACCCTTTGTGCATGGTGCATGCGGCAACGGAAGCGGCGGCCGATGAGGCAATTCAGCGGGTGCAGGCGGCTTACGTGATGGGCGGTGCGCCGCCGCCGGACCCGGAATTGATAATCAAAAGGATTGCCTGAATGGCGCGGGCTTTTCTGGTTGTGATGGATTCGGTTGGCTGTGGCGGTGCGCCAGATGCGGCGGCTTTTGGCGATGCGGGCGCGAATACTTTGGGCCATATTGCCGAGGCTTGTGCGGCGGGGCGGGCGGATGTTGGACGCTCGGGGCCGTTGCGGATGCCGCATCTGGATGGGCTGGGGTTGGGCGCAGCCATTCGGCTGGCCTCGGGGTTAGATGCTCGGGGGTTTGATGCGGTGCCGATGGGTCGCTGGGGCGTTGCCACGGAAGTGTCGCGCGGCAAGGACACGCCTTCGGGGCATTGGGAGCTCGCCGGGGTGCCGGTGCCGTGGGACTGGACATATTTCCCCGACAAGGTTCCAGCGTTTTCCGATGATCTGGTGGCGCTGGTCTGTAAGCTGGCCGGAACGCAGGGGATTTTGGGCAACTGCCATGCCTCGGGCGTGCCGATCATCGAGCAGCATTGCGCCGAACACCTGCGCACCGGTTGGCCGATCTGCTATACTTCCGCCGATAGCGTGTTTCAGATCGCAGCGCATGAAGAAGCGTTTGGCTTGGAGCGGCTGCTTAAGCTGTGTCAGGATTTGGCTCCGCATCTGCACGCAATGAAGGTGGGCCGGGTGATTGCGCGGCCGTTTACCGGGATTTCGGGGGCGTTCAAGCGCACAGCGAACCGGCATGATTATGCGATGGACCCGCCGGGACCGACCTTGTTGGAATGGGTGCAAAGTGCAGGGCGGGCGACCCATGGCATCGGGAAAATCGGCGATATTTTCTCGATGAAAGGTGTGGGGAAACTTTGGAAGGGCAAAAGCGACCTTGATCTTTTCGGGCATTTGGATGGGTTAGTGGAGGACGCAGAGGAGGGTTCCTTGACCTTTGCGAACTTCGTCGAGTTTGACACATTATATGGACATCCGCGCGATGTTGCGGGATATGCCCGGGCGTTGGAGTGGTTTGACGGTCGCGTTGGAGCGTTTCTGGCGCGACTGCGGCCCGGCGATCTCGCGATTTTTACCGCCGATCATGGCAATGATCCGACTTGGGTAGGGACGGAACATACGCGAGAGCGGGTGCCGGTGATTTGTGCCGGGATTGGCTCGGGTGGGTTGGGGCTGCGGGCGTTTGCGGATGTAGGGGCGAGTGTTGCCGCGCATCTGGGGGTGGCTCCGACGGGGCCGGGGCAGTCGTTCCTGTGACCAAGCTGGGGGCTTGCCCCCAGACCCCCAGGATATTTGTGCAGAGAGGATGAACAATTTGAATCAATTACCGAAGATTGAGTTGCATTTGCACCTGGAGGGCGGGGCCCCGCCCGCGTTTATCAAGGGGCTGGCGAAAGAGAAGAACATCGACATTTCGGGGATTTTTAACGAGGACGGCAGCTATCGCTTCACCGACTTCTGGAATTTTCTGAAGGTCTATGAGGCGGCTTGTGAGCCGCTGAAAGGGCCGCAGGATTTCTATCGGTTGACCCTTGCCGTGCTTGAGGAAAGTGCTGCGAGTGGCGTGGTCTATAGCGAAACTTTCCTGTCGCCTGATTTCTGTGGCGGTCGCGATTTGGGCGCTTGGCGCGAATATCTTCATGCGATTGAGGAAGCCGCTGCGAAGGCCGAGAAGGATTTCGGCATCATTCTGCGCGGAATTGTCACGCCGATCCGACATTTTGGGCCGGAAAAAGCGCGGGCGGTGGCGCGTTGTGCGGCGGAAACTGCGGGCAACTTCATCGTTGGTTTTGGCATTGGCGGCGATGAGAAATCCGGCGAGTTGAAGGATTTCCTGTGGTCGTTCGATATGGCGCGTGAGGCTGGTTTGCCGATTACGGCCCATGCGGGCGAGTGGAAGGGCCCGGATGAGGTGCGCGCGGCGATCAATGATTTAGGTGCAGAGCGGGTGGGTCACGGGGTTCGGGCGATTGAAGATATCGCGCTGGTCGAGGAGATTGCCGAGCGCGGCATCGTGCTGGAACTTTGTCCGGGCTCTAATGTCGCGCTCGGCATTTACCCGAGTTTCCGCAAACATCCGATTGGCGAGATGTTTGATCGCGGTGTCAAAGTCACCATCAACACCGATGATCCACCGTTCTTTCACACCACGATGGCGCGCGAATATGAGATGTTGCATCAGGCGTTTGACTGGGACGAGGGGGTTTTTGCCAAGATCGCCCGCACCTCGCTTGACGCGGCGTTTTGTGACGCCGATACCAAAAGCCGCATTACAAAGATTCTGGAGCAGGCCAATGGCTGAACATCTGACCGTCGTTTCTCATCCTTTGGTGCAGCATAAGCTGACGCTTATGCGCGAGAAAGACACCTCGACGGCGAGCTTTCGAAAGCTTTTGCGTGAGATCAGTTTGCTGCTGGCCTATGAGGTGACGCGCGAGTTGCCGATGACGACCAAGCAGATTGAGACGCCGATTGAGCCGATGGATGCGCCGACGATTGACGGCAAGAAGCTGGTGCTGATCTCAATCTTGCGGGCGGGCAATGGCTTGCTCGATGGTATTCTGGAACTGATCCCGGCGGCGCGGGTGGGGTTTATCGGATTATACCGCGACCCGGAAACGTTGCAACCGGTGCAGTACTACTGCAAGCTGCCCGACCATCTGGAAGAACGGGTGTCAATTGTGGTCGATCCGATGCTGGCTACGGGCAATTCTTCAGTCGCGGCGATTACGCTTTTGAAGCAATCGGGCGCGAAGAATATCCGGTTTTTGTGCCTGCTCGCGGCGCCTGAAGGCATCGCGCGGATGAAAGAGGCGCATCCTGATGTGCAGATCGTCACAGCAGCTGTAGATCGGCAGCTGAACGACCATGGATATATTGTGCCTGGGCTAGGTGATGCGGGTGATCGGATGTTTGGCACTAAATAAGGGGCCAAGCCCCTTTACTCGAAAACAATCCTGACGCATTCTCGCCTCAAAGCGCGGGGGTGGTCATGCTGTTTAAAATTGTGTCGGCTGCGGTGTTCTTGGCTGCAATGGCCCCAATTGCGGCGAGCGCACAAACGGTTGCACAAATCGGCCAGCCCGCCGAGCGCCCGCCAGTCAGCTATAAAGGCGCGCAATACGTCGATAGCAGGGGCTGCGTTTTTATGAATGCAAGCTACGCCGGGGCGGCGCAATGGGTCGCGCGGGTGAACCGCAGCCATAAGGTTCTGTGCGGCTATCCACCCACAATTGGACCGAAACCGGTGATTGAGATGGCGGACGAAGTCGCTCCCGCAGCGCCGGTCGTGGTGAAATCGGCAAAGGCCCATGCGCCGATGGCGACCGTGGCGAGTGCAATGATGCCGGAAGCCGTGGTGGTGAAACCTGTGCCGAAACTGCGGGTGGAACATTCGACGGCGGGGTTGGCGGCGAATTTGCCCGTGCCGCCGCAGAGTTATCAGCGGGCGGCGACTGCGGGTTCAACGCCGGGTAAGATCGGCTGTTATACAAATGCTCCGGTGGCGCAAGTGGTGCGGCTGCGCAATGGCGGCACGGCAGTGGTTTGCACGCGCGGCGACGGCACGCTGAACGGTTGGCGGCCGCCGATATATCCACGCGGATCGCGTGTTGGGGCTTCGTTAAGCGAGCCTGTGCGGGTGGCGCGGGCGGATACAACAGCAGCGGCGGGCCGGGTGGCCTCTGCTCCGACTTATGCCTCGGCTACGGTGCCTGATGTGGTGGTGCCGAAGGGGTATAAGTTGGCTTGGACGGATGACCGTCTGAACCCGATGCGCGGCATTGGCACGTTAGAAGGCCAAGCGGCGCAGGATCAGTTGTGGACGCAGAAAGTGCCGGCGCAGTTGATTGCGGATGTGCAGAAGGCCAAAGCGAAGAAACGCGCACCGGCAGCGTCGGTGGTTGTGTCCTCGATGAGTGCGGCGGCGGTTGCTCCGAAAGCAGTGGCAGGCGGCGCTTGGGTGCAAATCGGGATGTTTGGCGTGGCGGCGAATGCGGCAGGAGCGGCGCAGCAGTTGCAAGCTTTGGGATTGCCAGTGGCAAAATCGAAGCTTAACCGGGGCGGCAAGAGCTTGCAGGTTGTGATGGCCGGGCCGTTCGGATCGTCAGCCGATGCGCTGGTGGCATTACGGACTGCGCGCGGCGCAGGGTTCGGCGACGCCTATATCCGCTAAGCGATTGGATCAAGGATAAGCCTTTCGGGTCAAACCGGGGGGTTTTCTGTGGCCAGCGGATTATTGGCAGATGGTTTGGAAATCTTGCCATTGTGTGCCGCTGAGCACGGCAGGTTCGCTGCCATTCGGGAACGGATCGGCCTCTATCAGGGACAGCGTGGTTTCGCCGGATTTATCGCGCGCATAGGCGTAGGGCTGGGCGGTGATTTTGGCCGATTTGAACGCGGCCAGTTCGGCCTCGTCCGTCAGAGTAATCGCGGGCGGGGTCAGCAGGGTTTGGCCGTAGCCATCCAACGCTTCCGGCGCAACCGAGCCGCTGGCGAGCAGGCGCAAAGTGGCAAACAGGCCCGCCTTTTCCAGCAGCGGTTGCATCGGATCAGCCAAAGCCGCTTGGCCGCTGGTCAGCATGATATAGCCCGCGATGGCATCGGGGTTGCTGGCTTGCACCAGCTTTTCGGGCAGGATCAGCAGATCGCCGGGCAAAGCGAGCGGGGCTTTCAGCGCGTCGCGCACCACCAGCACATGCGGCGGATGGATCGGGTTTATCCGCAGACCCAGTGCCACCGAAGCGTCGGTGCCAGCCTTGCCGGTGCAGGGCGAGCCGGTCAGCTTGGTCAGATCTTGCAGCGCGAGCTTGCCCAGATCGCTACGGGTGGAGGGTGGCAGCATGGCGGCGGTGTAGTCGATCAGCTTGCCGGGAACCCAGAACACCGCCAGCGATCCGATCACCGCGCCGAAGCCGCCCAGCAGCACACCGCGCAAGCGTCCGGGCTTGGGACGGCGGCGTTCCAAAGCGTTGCGCACGGTATCCAGTGCCGCCATCATCTCGGGATCATCGACCTCTAGCGTTTCGGCAGCGTCATCGCCGGGGCTATAAAGGGCGGGGGTTTTGCCGGGATTGCGGCGCTCTAATGCAGGCAGCGACCATTGCGCCAAGGCCATCTCGGTCTTCGGATCGGACAGCACCAACGTGGCCTCGCGCAGACCGACAATAACCTCACGCAGCTGCGCCGAGGCGGTTTCGCGCCACAGCCCCGAGCTTTCCAGCCGCAGGTATTTACGAAGTGCCGTCATCGCGCAGAATTGTCTTTCAAAACCAACATCGCGCAACGATAGCCGTTCGCTTTGCAGGCCACAATCACGCGTCCATCAGTTTCGCCACTGCACGCAGTTCAAACTTCTGGATTTTGCCGGTGGAGGTCTTGGGAAGCTCAGAAAATACCACGCATTTAGGGGTTTTGAAGCCAGCAAGGCGCGTGCGGCAATGCGCGATGAGCTCTGCCTCGGTGGCAGTAGCACCCGGTTTCAGTTCGACAAAGGCGCAAGGCACCTCGCCCCACTTGGCATCAGGTTTGGCAACAACGGCGCAGAGCAACACGGCGGGGTGGTGCATCAAAGCGCCTTCAACCTCAACCGAGGAGACGTTCTCACCGCCAGAGATGATGATGTCTTTGGCGCGGTCGGTGATCTTCAGATAGCCGTCAGCTGTTTGGAAAGCGATGTCGCCAGTGCGGAACCAGCCGCCTTTGAAAGCCTCTGCGGTGGCTTCGGGGTTTTTGTAATACCCCTTCATCACCATATTGCCGCGCATGGCGATTTCACCCAGATGCGCGCCATCGCGAGGGACGGGATTGCCGTGGGTGTCGTGGACTTCGGCACCCTCCAGCATCGCCATCGCGACGCCAGTGCGGGCTTTCAGGGCGGATCGGTCATCGCCGGTGGTGGCTTCCCATTCGGTTTGCCACAGACATTCGGTGGCGGGGCCGTAGGTTTCGGTGAGGCCGTAGACTTGCGTGACGTTGAAGCCAAGCGGTTCAAACGCGGCAAGGGTGGCGGCTGCGGGCGGTGCGCCTGCGGTGAAAACCTCTACAACATGGGTGAAGGCGCGGCGGTCTTCCTCGCGGCAGTTCACTATGGTGTTCAAGACGATCGGCGCTCCGCCGAAATGGGTGACGCCTTCGTCGGCGATGGCGTCATAGATCGCTTTGGCGGTGACATCGCGGCAGCAGACCACGGTGCCGCCGAGCATTGGGATCATCCAAGCGTGGCACCAAGCGTTGCAATGGAACAGCGGCACGATGGTGAGGTAGGTCGGGAAAAGCTGCATCCGCCAAGCGATTGTGTTGGCGGTGGTGGCTAAGTAAGCGCCGCGATGGTGGGTGACGACGCCTTTGGGGCGGCCAGTGGTGCCCGAGGTGTAATTGATCGCAATGCTTTCCCATTCATCCTCTGGCATCAGCCAAGCGTAGTTCGGGTCGCCATGGTCGAGGAAATCTTCATAGGTTTGATAGCGACCGGACGCGGTAAAGCCGTGATCGACGATCTCAATGATCTGCGGGGCCGGAGTGGTCATCAGCGCGATGGCGGCTTCGGCCAGTGGCAGGAAGGCAGTGTCGCACAAAAGCAGTTTTGCGCCCGCATGGCCGAAGATATAGGCGACGGTCTCCGGCTCCAACCTCGTGTTGATGGTGTTCAACACGGCTCCACAGGCCGGGACGCCAAAATGCGCCTCGGCTTGTTGCGGGATGTTGGGCAGCAGGGTCGCCACCACATCGCCCGGTTGGATATCGTTTTGCGCGAGGGCGCTGGCAAGCTGGCTGACGCGGCTGGCATAGTCGGCGTAAGTAAGGCGGGTGGATTTCCAGATGATCGCGGTGCGATGCGCGAACACATCGGCGGCCCGGCGCAGGTGAGAGAGAGGCGTGAGCGGCGTATAATTGGCCCGCGTTTTGCCAAGCCCGGTTTCGTCTGCAAGCCAGCCCATCGTTTCCTCCCCGAAACTGCGTGCGATATGTCGCATTCTGACGTGCAGAGTGGAAGCGTTCCGGGCAGTTGGGAAGCTGAAAACCGAAGGATCATGCTGTGAGCGCGACAAAAGACCATACTTTAGCCGCCGCAGGGCTGATCCTGACCTATGCGATGATTATCGGCTTTACCGACAATTACGTGAAGGTGATCGCGGCGGAGGCTGGGCTTTGGCAGTTCCACTTTACCCGCACGCTAATGGCGATGGTTTTGCTGGGGCTGTTGGCGCTTCCATTGCGGCTGCGGTTGCGCCCGGTGAACCTGCGGGCGGTGGTGGCGCGGTCTACAATTCACGGGCTGGCGATGGTGATTTATTTCGGCGCACTGGCGTTTCTGCCTGTGGCTTTGGTTGCCGCAGGGCTGTTCACCGCGCCGATCTTTGTTTTGTTGATCTCTCGCTTTGCCTATGGGCATGTGATTGGCCCGGTGCGGATTATCGCAGTGGCTGTGGGGTTTCTTGGCGTTATTCTGGTGCTAGGGCCGGAAGCGATGTCGGGTGCGTCTTTGGCGGCTTTGCTCCCAGTTGTCGCGGGGGCGATGTATGCGATGGGTAATATTGCCACACGCGAGTGGTGCCCGGAAGAAAGCGCCGAGACGTTGCTGGCTGGGTTTTTTGTCGCTTTGGGGGTGATTGGGGCGGTGGGTATGACCACGCTGGCGCTGTGGCCGATTGCGGTTCCGGTCGGCACCGACGGCTTTTTGCAGCGCGGCGCGGTCTGGGCTTCGGGTGAGTTTTACTTCTGGACTTTCGTGCAGGCGGCCGGGTCTTTGGTCGGGGTCGGCATGATGATCAGGGCGTATCAGATCACCGAGGCCAGTCGGGCGAGCGTGCTGGAATACGTCATACTGCCTGCGTCGGCGTTCTGGTCTTATGTGATCTGGCGCGAGACTCTGACGCCTTTGGCGGTGCTGGGAATGGTGCTGATCGTAGCCGCAGGATCAATGATCGCACTGCGGGCGCGGGCAGTGGAAGCTTAGTCGCCCACAGCCTCGCGCCAATGCCTGCGACACAGCGAAACATAGGTCTCGTTGCCACCGATTTGCACCTGCTCACCTTCCCTCAGTGCGCGGCCATCTGGGCCACGACGCATCACCATCGTCGCCTTCTTGCCGCAGCGGCAAATCGTGCGAACTTCGCGCATCTCATCCGCCCAAGCCAACAAAGCCGCCGAGCCGGGAAACAAATTGCCTTGGAAATCAACGCGAAGCCCGTAGCACATCACGGGCACACCCAGATCATCGACAGCACAGGCCAGTTGCCAGACCTGCGATTTTGTCAGGAACTGCGCCTCATCCACCAGCACGCAAGCGACCGGGCCTTGCGCGAAGCGCGCTTGCAGCTTGGCATACATATCGTCGCCGGGGGCGAATGTATCGGCAGGCTCACCAATGCCGATGCGGCTGGATATGCGACCCTCTCCGGCGCGATTGTCAAACTGCGCGGTGATCAGATAAGTCTGCATCCCACCTTCGCGGTAGTTGTGCGAGGCTTGCAACAGCAGGGTCGATTTGCCCGCGTTCATCGTTGAATAGTTGAAATACAGCTTGGCCATGCACTGATTTAGCGCATGGCCAAGCTGGCTTGCAAGCCCGTGCGAGGAAGTCACGGGCTCACCTTGCGTGATGGCAAAGGGCCACCGGACACATACCAAAAAAAACACGTTAACGGTGGGGTTCAACCAACCCATCTTGATACGAAACGCGTGACAGGGCGAACCTAGCCACCAAACCTAAAGCAGACAGGTCCGCCGCGCGATACACTTGCCCCGAAGGACATATGCACGGCGGACCCCACCCATATCAGCACCGAGGCGCTGAACACTCGTTACAGTTCCGGTTGCCCGGAACACCTTTATCAATGACAAACTCTTAGGACGAGATTAATGGGGAAAACACACAGTGAATTCCCCGGTTTAGGTGGTTTGATAAGGTTAGACAGTCATGAGTAGCGAAAGTTATCTAAAAAAACACACTGAGGCGCTGGTTAAGGATGTAGGCATCGAAGCGGCCTGCGCGTTGACGGGCAAATCGAAGGCAACGTTGGGACGATATTATTCGGATTCTGGTGAGCATGATGATCGCTTCATGCCTGTAGACGTGGTGGCCCAACTAGAGTCGGCGGCGCGCTTCCCGCATGTAACTTCGGCTTTGGCGGAGCTCCGCGGCATCACGCTTAGCTACGACCCTGAAAAGCGCAACTCTGACAGCAAGGGCGTCAACGGCGACGTTGTGGCGCTGGCACAACGCTTTGCGATGCTTATGGCCGAGTATAATATGGCGATTGGCGACGGGGTGATCTCGGTCAACGAGGCCAAGCGAATGCTGCGGGAAACCTTGGCAATTCAACAGGTTCTGCTGGATATGAAGCTGAGCTTGGAAGACGAGGTTAGTTAACTGGGCTGCTAATCGGCTAACTGGTTTTATAATCTGAACTATAGCTTGGATAAAATGAAAAGCGCCCGGATGATCTCCGGGCGCTTTCATTTTGACTGTTGCGGTTTGGCCGTGCAGCGAATTCGCCCGATCCTTGAGCGAGTTCGACGGCTCGCAACTATGCCTTTAGCGTGGCGTGCGAGCGACCGCACTGCGTGGCTTAGCTGCACCATCCGCACGACGCGGAGCAAAGCTACCGCCAGCGGGCTTCGGCTTGCCTTGCGGTTTGGCACCGGGCTTGCCGGGGGCCGCGCGTTGGATCGGCTGGCTGCCAGCTTTTTGACCACCGCGACTTTGGCCGGGGCGTTGACCGCGATTCTGGCCGGGCTTCGGAGCAGCCGCAACCGCATCTGCTGCCCAAGGCGCGCCACCCAAAATCGGGATCGGCTTTTTCAACAGCTTTTCAATGGCTTGCAACTCACCCATCTCTGCCGGAGCACAGAAGGAAATCGAGGTGCCTTCTTTGCCAGCCCGTGCAGTCCGGCCAATGCGGTGAACGTAGTTTTCTGGCACGTTCGGCATGTCGAAGTTATACACATAGCGCACGCCGGGAATGTCGATGCCGCGCGAAGCCACATCGGTCGCGACCAGCACGTCCAACTCCGCCTTACGGAACTCGGTCAAAGTGCGGTCGCGCTGGTTCTGGCTTTTGTTGCCGTGGATCGAGCCTGCCTTAAAGCCCCAAGCCACCAACAGCTTCATCAGCTTTTCCGAACCATGCTTGGTACGGCCAAACACAAGCGCCTGCTCGCCCGGATGCTTCAGCAGATATTCTTTCAACATCAGTGCCTTATCGCCATTTGGCAAATAATGCACGCCTTGGTCGATGCGCTCAACTGGCTTGCCCGGAGGTGCAACCTGCACCTTGATCGGGTTTTGCAGGTAGGTCGAAGCCAGTTCCTCAATATCCTTCGGCATGGTCGCCGAGAACAGCAAAGTCTGGCGTTTCAGCGGGATATGCTTGGCGATTTTGCGCAGGGAATGGATGAAACCCATGTCGAGCATGTGGTCGGCTTCGTCCAGCACCAGATAGCCAGTGGCGTGAAGCGAGACATCGCCACGCTCCAGCAAGTCGATCAGACGACCGGGGGTAGCGACAAGGATATCAGCGCCGCGTTTTAGGCGTTCAGCTTGCTTGAACAGGCTAGCGCCGCCGACAACCATAGCCACTTTAACTGAGGTGCCTTTGGTAAAAACCTCAAGGTTATCAGCAATTTGCGCGACAAGTTCGCGGGTCGGTGCTAGGATCAAAGCCCGCACGGTTTTCGGCGCAGGCGGGTGGCCTAGATCAAGGATGCGGTGCAGCAAGGGCAGGCCAAACGCGGCGGTTTTGCCGGTGCCGGTCTGCGCCAGACCCATCAAATCTTTGCCCGCCATGATATGCGGAATTGCCTCAACCTGAATCGGCGATGGCATTTTCAGTGTGGTTTTCTCAAGCGCTTTCAGAATGGTTTCCGAAAGCCCGAGGTCTGCGAAAGTCGTGGTCATAACAGTCTTTCCGGCGGCCCAAAGCCGCCCGTCCACCCCAAAAAGGGGCGGCAGTGGGAAGCGACGCCCCCTCGTATCAGGCGCTTGCCCAATACCGTGGCCGTCGCGGAACCCCTGCGTGCGGTGGGAACCAGTCTCGGGGCCTTACACATGCTCACGCGGCACGGGCACTCCGATTGGTGGCAGATGGGCGCTTTTGGCCGATATGTCAAGGCAGGATCAGTTTTGCGCTGCATTTGCGCGAAATCGCCGCATATTAAGGGCGAATGGGTTTTGGAGGGCTAAATGACGAAGGAACAAGGCAAAATCCGCGTGGGCATCGGCGGCTGGACGTTTGAGCCGTGGCGCGGCAGTTTTTTCCCTGATGATCTGGTGCAAAAACGCGAGCTGGAATACGCCAGCAGCAAGTTTAGCTCGATCGAGGTAAACGGAACTTATTACGGCTCACAAAAGTCCACGACGTTTCAGTCTTGGCACGATGAGACGCCGGATGACTTTGTTTTTGCGCTGAAGGGCCCAAGATTTGCGACCAATCGCAAGGTATTAGCGGAAGCCGGGCCCTCGGTGGAAAGGTTTCTGAACAGCGGGATTACGCGGTTGGGTGATAAACTCGGGCCGCTGAACTGGCAGTTTATGGCGACGAAAAAGTTTGATCCCGAGGATTTCGCAGCATTTCTGTCGCTGCTGCCGAAAGAGATTGAGGGGCGGCAATTAAGGCACGCGGTCGAAGTGCGCCATGACAGCTTTGCCTGCGCGGAGTTTGTGGATTTGGTGAGGTCGCACGAGGTGGGGATTGTGGTTTCGGCAGACGGAGATTTCCCGCAAATTGCTGATATTACGACAGATTTCGTTTATGCCCGCATACTGGGGACGGTTGAGGATGAGCCTTTGGGATATCCACCCAAGGCATTGGGCGAGTGGGCCGAGCGCGCGAAGGTCTGGGCCGCGGGGGATGTGCCGAAGGGCCTAGCAACGTTTGCGAAGCCCGCCAAGCCCGCGCCGCGCGAGGTGTTTCTGTATGTGATCAGCGGGTATAAACAGCGCAACCCGCAGGCAGCGATGGGGATTGTGGAACGGTTGTGAAGAAAGGTTTAACGACCCAGAAAGCGGCCATTTTTGCTATGGAAAAGGGCCATACGTAAAAGCACCTATGCGTTGCCTAGTAAGTGCTATCGTTAGATAAAACCGGAGCGCTGAGCGCTCCGATTCAAACAGTTCTGAAACACACTAAAGCTTAAACCGACTGGCGGCGACGACGAATAGCGGCAAGCCCGCCAAGCGCACCAAGAAGAAGCAGGCCCGCAGCTGGAACTGGGACTGGCGCAAGATGACCACCGACGATGTCAAGCCTGACGACCAAGTCGTCGTGGTTGTCAGATGTGCCTCCAGCACCGTCATCTAAAAATAGCAAAACGCTCTGCCCAAACGTGGCCGTCGCATTTGGTAAGAATGATACAAAGAAGTTTGCAATAGACGCTGAGCTATTGTCAGCGTTGGTACCATTTGTTGCCGATAGTGTTGCAAGCGCCGAATTCGCACCAAACCAGAAATCAAGCAGACCGCTCGATAATCCGCTTTGCAAGAACTGGGCGACACCATTGGAGTCATTTTCGAATGTAGTAAGGTTGTTAGAAGAATAGGTCTGCCCATAGAAACTAAAGCGGTTGTTATACCCAGCCTCTTGGCCAAGAACAGTCGCCCGAATAGTTACATTGCTGCCAATCAGATAAAGGTTGGCCCCAAAATAGCCGCTCAGCGGATTGGTCAGACCCAAAGGCGCTAGGGCCTCGTTATCTGGCCCAATTGTGCCGAACGTAGCGGCACCGGCTAAACTTGCAGAAAAACCCGCAATGGCAATCGCAAGCGCAGAAGCAATAACCCTAATTTTCATTTTTTTAACCCCTAGGTATAATTTTCTAATGTCTCATTTCTACCACAATGCTGACACAATTCATATAACGAGGGTGAGCACGCGCTGCGGTTGAGCCTAGGTCAAATTCAGTAAGTTAGGAGGTTCGCGATTTTTGCCTTGCAGTCGCAACTTGCAAGGTCTCTTTTTTGTAACCGATTCGCGCGCCGGATGAATCGTAAGGTCAGCCTAGCAATTATAGGCAAGCGTATTTTGCATGAATTAGCTTGGTCAGACGCAAACTACTCAAAAAGTGTAGCGCAGACCGTGCGTTTACCCCTGCAACGTCCGCACACCGTATCCCTCACCCCGAGCTTTCATCGCCTCGACCACGGCGATACTGGCCGCAGCGGTGGTGAAATACGGGATTTTGTCCATCAGGGCGACGCGGCGAATATCGCGGCTGTCGGTGACGGCTTGGGTGCCTTCGGTGGTGTTCATCACCATGGCTATGTCATTGTTTTTCAAACGATCTACGATGTTTGGGCGGCCTTCGTAGACTTTGCTGACATGGGTGGTTTTGATGCCTTGCGCGGTCAGCCAAGCGGCGGTGCCTCGGGTCGCGACGATTTCAAAACCAAGGCCGACAAGTTCTGCCATAGCGGTTGCGAAAGCGGCAGTTTTGTCCATGTCTTTGATTGATACAAAGGCGCGGCCAGCGTCGGGCAGGATCACGCCTGCGCCCATTTGCGCCTTCAGGAAGGCCAAAGCAAAGGTGCGATCCCAGCCCATAACCTCACCCGTGGAGCGCATTTCCGGCCCCAGAACCGGATCAACTCCGGCGAAACGGGCGAAGGGCAGGACGGCCTCTTTCACGCTAAACCAAGGGGTTATCGGATCGGCGAGGGTGAAGGGGTTGGCGAGCGGCAGCGGGGTGTCGGGGCCGACGCCCTGTGCATAGGGGGCGCGGAGCGGGAAGTTTGACATTGGCTCGCCTGCCATCAGGCGTGCGGCGATTGCGGCAATAGCACTATCGGTGGCTTTGGCGACGAACGGCACGGTGCGGCTGGCGCGCGGGTTGACTTCGAGCACGAAAATGACGCCGTCTTTGATGGCGAATTGCACGTTCATCAGGCCGACTACGTTGAGGGCGAGAGCCATCTGTACGGTTTGCTTTTTGAGCTCGGCAATGATCTCAGGGCTCAGCGAATGCGGCGGCAGGCAGCAGGCCGAATCGCCCGAATGGACGCCCGCTTCCTCAATATGTTCCATGATTCCAGCAACATGCACTTTTTTACCGTCGCTTAACGCATCTACGTCAACCTCAATGGCACCAGAGAGGTAACTGTCGAGCAGCACCGGGCTGTCGCCGGAAACCTGCACGGCGGTGCGGATATAGCGTTCAAGTTGGGCGTCGTCGCGGATGATTTCCATCGCGCGGCCACCCAAAACGAAGGAGGGGCGGATGACCAAAGGATAGCCGACGTCTTTCGCCACCGCGAAAGCTTCATCGCGGCTGCGCGCGGTGCCGTTATGCGGTTGCTTCAGATCCAGCTTGTGCAGAAGCTGTTGAAAACGCTCGCGGTCTTCGGCGAGGTCAATCGCGTCAGGCGTGGTGCCGAGGATAGGAATGCCCTCGGCGTGCAGGGCATTGGCAAGTTTCAGCGGGGTTTGGCCGCCAAATTGCACGATAACGCCGTGCAAGGTGCCGTTTTCTTGCTCAACTCGCAGGATTTCGAGGACGTGTTCGAGGGTGAGCGGCTCAAAGTACAGACGATCCGAGGTGTCGTAATCGGTCGAAACGGTTTCCGGATTGCAGTTCACCATAATCGTTTCATAGCCCGCAGCCGTCAGCGCATAGCAAGCATGGCAGCAGCAGTAGTCGAACTCAATGCCCTGACCGATACGGTTCGGGCCACCGCCGAGAATGACGACTTTCTTCGCGTTCGAAGGCCGCGCTTCGCATTCGACGTCGCCCATCGCGGGGGCTTCGTAGGTGGAGTACATATAGGGGGTCTGGGCCTCAAACTCGGCGGCGCAGGTGTCGATACGTTTGAATACGGCGACCACGCCAAGGTTGCGGCGGGCGCGGCGGATTTGCGCCTCATCCCGGCCGGTCAGCATGGCGAGGCGAGCGTCTGTGAAGCCCATCATTTTGAGTTTACGGATACCTGTGGCGTCAAGCGGCAGACCTTTGGCGCGGATCACCGCTTCGGCCTCGATGATTTCGCGGATGCGGGCAAGGAACCATGGATCGAAGCTGGTGATCGCGTTGATTTCGTCGTCGGACAGACCGTGGCGCATGGCTTGGGCGATGACGCGCAGACGGTCCGGGGTGGCTTTCGAGAGGGCGAGGGTGATCGCGACTTTATCGGGCGCGCCGGGAATGGCGATTTCATCGAAGCCGGAGAGGCCGGTTTCCAAAGACGCCAGCGCCTTTTGCATCGACTCGTGGATGGTGCGGCCGATGGCCATCACTTCGCCGACCGATTTCATTGCGGTGGTGAGGTTCGGCTCGCTGCCGGGGAATTTCTCAAACGCGAAGCGCGGGATTTTGGTGACGACGTAGTCGATGGCGGGTTCAAACGACGCCGGGGTGACTTTGGTTATATCGTTGTCGAGTTCGTCCAAGGTGTAGCCGACCGCGAGTTTGGCGGCAACTTTGGCGATGGGAAAACCGGTGGCTTTTGATGCCAAAGCTGACGAACGCGAGACGCGCGGGTTCATCTCGATCACCACCATGCGGCCGTCGGCGGGGTTGATCGCCCATTGCACGTTGGAGCCACCGGTTTCGACACCGATTTCGCGCAGCACGGCGATAGAGCCGTTGCGCATGATCTGATATTCTTTGTCGGTCAGCGTTAGGGCAGGAGCGACGGTAATACTGTCGCCAGTGTGGACGCCCATGGGGTCGATATTTTCGATGGCGCAGATGATGATGGCGTTGTCGGCGGTGTCGCGCACCACCTCCATCTCAAACTCTTTCCAGCCGAGCAGCGATTCGTCGACAAGGATTTGCGCCATTGGGCTGGCCTCTAGCCCCGATCGGCAGATCGCTTCAAAGTCGTCACGGTTGTAGGCGACGCCGCCGCCGGTGCCGCCGAGGGTGAAGGCGGGGCGGATGATGGCCGGTAAGCCTACGTATTCGATGGCGGCAATCGCCTCAGCCACGCCCGCCGAGATGTCGTATTTGCCGTTCGGCAATTTCGGCGCGGCAATGATGGTGGCTTTGGGGTTTTCGAGACCAATGCGGTCCATAGCCTCACGGAACAGCTTGCGGTCTTCGGCCATTTCGATGGCTTCGCGCTTCGCCCCGATCAACTCGACGTTGAACTTATCTAAGATGCCAAGGTCGGCGAGTGCCAGCGCGGTGTTCAAGCCGGTTTGGCCGCCCATGGTGGGCAGCAAAGCGTCGGGACGCTCTTTTTCGATGATTTTAGCGACAACTTCGGGGGTAATCGGCTCAATATAGGTCGCATCGGCGAGGCCCGGGTCGGTCATAATCGTCGCCGGGTTAGAGTTAACCAAGATCACCCGGTACCCTTCTTCGCGCAGGGCTTTGCAGGCTTGCGCGCCGGAATAGTCGAACTCACAGGCTTGGCCGATAACGATTGGGCCCGCACCGATGATCATAATGGATTTGATGTCGGTTCTTTTCGGCATGTCGGCCCCCAATGCGCAAAACTTCGCGGGTTATAGCCATGCGACGCGGGGGCGCAAGCGGATTCCGGGGTAGCTTGGCTTGCATTTTGGTCGGAGGTTAGCTATGTTAGCTAAGCAAACTGAAGGGTGTGCGATGCAAGTCAACGTTCACGAGGCGAAAACCCAGCTTTCAAAGTTGATTGAGGCCGCGCTGCGGGGTGAAGAAGTGATTATTGCGCGCGATGGTAAACCTGCGGTGCGGATAGAGCCACTGCCGCAGGCAAAAGCGAAGTTCAATTTTGGTTTGCCCGAGTTTATCGGCATGCCAGTACCGGATTTTCTGGAGCCTATGACCGAAGAAGAACTGCGAGAGTGGGAATAGGTGGCGGGCGTCCTTTTGGACACTCACAGTTGGGCATGGGCTTTGACGACCAACCCAAATTTGACACTGCATGCGATGACGGCGATGGGAAATGCTACTTTTATCGCGGTAAGCCCAATCAGTTTGTATGAAGTTGCGCAGAAAGTTCGCTTGGGTAGATGGCCCGAAATGACGGGTTATGCCGTAGCTTTAGAGCAAGCCGTGAAAAGGCAGGGCTTTGTTTTTGCGGAGATGAATCCTGCCATTGCTACGCGGGCTGGTCTGCTGGACTGGGACCACCGCGACCCGTTTGACCGGATATTGGCGGCCACGGCTTTGGCGGGCGGGATGGATTTTATTTCGGCTGACACGGCGTTTGATACGATTCCCGGCTTAAGGCGGATTTGGTAGCGGGATCGTTGGCATAGAAAAAAGGCGGCAGGATTTTCCCCGCCGCCTTTTGTTTCATATCAGCGACTTAGGACCTCTGACCGACTGCTGCTTCTGCCGCAGCGATGGAGGCGCGGCGTTTTTCGACCTCGGCTCCAATCGGTGGGCCTACAAAGCGGCGGTTTTCGAACGCGAACCAGATCACCAAGGCTAGGGCGATGAAGCCCAGCACGATCCACAGCACTTTGTCGTTTGGCGGTTGGATGGCGATGTAAAAGATGATCAGCATACCGACAATCGACAGTGCCGAGATCAGTTTGTAGAGGCCCGCAGGCATTGCCCAAGGGCCGGGGGTTTTCCATTTATCGGTGCCATAGGCGAGCATACCGCAGGTGAGCGGGATCGCGAAGGACAAGAACAGGAACACCAGCGTTGAGTTCACCACGATGGTGTAAAGGTTGGTGCCGCCGACCGAGACGAATTGGGCGGCGAAAACATAGAGGATTTCCAACACGGCCGCTGTCCAGATCGCGTTGACAGGGGTGCGGTATTTCGGCGAAACTTTCGCCAAAGCCGCCGATGCGCCGGGGATGCCGCCATCGCGAGAAAAAGCGAACAGCATCCGGCTGGCAGAGGTAACGGTGGCCAGACCGCAGAGCAGTTGGCTGATCAGGATGGCAAAATACAGCACGTTTTTCAGGCCCGCTGGCATGATGGCGTCGAGCGTCAAGAAGAACATCGACCAGCCTTGGCCCGCCGCAACGGCCATATCCGGGATCGCAAGGGTGATTGCGCAAACCATGATCCAGCCGATCAGTGACGACCAGACCACGGCGGAAATGATCGAGCGCGGCACGGAATGCGCGGCTTTCACGGTTTCTTCAGAGGTATGGGCCGAAGCGTCATAGCCGGTGATGGTGTAAACTGGCAAAAGTAGGCACAGCAGGAACAGATAGCCCATATTCTCGGTTTGCGGGAACACGTTGCCCCCCGCTTCGCCTGAGTAGTTGGTGAAGGTCCACAGCCGCGAGATGTCGATGGCTGGGGCGTAGAACAGGCAGGCCAGCACCAAGGCGGCGGTGGCTGCGAAGATGATATAGCCCGAGATATCGGTCAGCATCGCGGTGACTTTGATGCCGAGGTGGTTGAACAAGGCTTGAGCTACGGTGATGACGGCGACAAAGCCTACGACTTCGCCCGCGGTGCCGGTAAAGCCGAACATCGGCCCGAAGGTGCCAGCAAAGAAGAACGCGGTGCCGATGTTGATGGCACCCAGCACGGTGATCAGGCCCAGCAAGTTCATCCATGCCGTCAGCCAGCCGATGAAGCGGCCGCCAAGGATGGAGCCCCAGTGGTAAAGCCCGCCCGCTGTCGGGAAGGCGCTCGCGATTTGCGCCATTGCCAGCGCGAACATTCCCGAGATCAGGCAGCCCACGATCCAGCCGATACCAGCGCCCGCGCCGCCAACCGAACCGATCGCTTGCGCAAACGAGTTGATGCCGCCTGACAGGATGCAGATGATCGAGAACGAGATTGCGAAGTTGGAAAATTTCGACATAGAGCGCGAAAGCTCTTGCGCGTAGCCCATGCCATGCAGGACTTTGATGTCCTCATGCGCATCTTTATCGGTATAGTCTTCCGATGCCATTTAGTACCCTCCGAACCGTTGATTGGTCGTTATTATTGCTGGCGGTGCGACGTTATGCCGTCCCTAACGCTAGGGAAGCGCGGATTATTCAGTCTGGCAAGCTTTGAATAGATATTTACAGAAATCAGGGGAAACTAAGGGGACGCGGCGGTGTTTGGTGGTGATTTTCGCGACTTAATCGCACCTTTGAAGGGCAGAGGTTGATTTGCCGGGGCAGGCTGAGACTGGATTTGTGGTCGGGGCTGGCATAGGTGGTACGCAGGGTAACAAGGGGCGCTGGCGTGATCCTGATCGAAGACGGACCGGGCGGTGGCCTTGCGCTGTTTGACGGCGCGGAGGCGTTGATCGTGGCGCGGGCTGCGGGCGATGTGGCCCCGGCATTGGCGGCTTTGGATGCGGCGCGGGCGCAGGGCAAATGGGTGGCGGGATATATCGGCTATGAGGCGGGTTATGCTTTGGAGCCGAAGCTTGCGGGCCTGATGCCACCGGATACGGTGCTGCCGTTGCTGGTGTTCGGGGTGTTTGCCGGGCCGTCTGATCCGGCTGAGGTGTTGGCGCGGGCCAATGCTGAAGCGCGTGGTGTCGTGGTGGCGGCGTTGGAGCCTGCGATCAGCCGGGCCGATTACGGTTTGGCGATGGAAAGCGTCATGGCCTATATCGCGGCGGGCGATTGTTATCAGATTAACCTGACATTCCCGCTGCGGACCCGGCTGTTGCACGGCAGCGCGCTGGGGCTTTACGGCGCTTTGCGGGCGCGGCAGGCGGTGGGGCATGGCAGTTTCGTAGATCTGGGCGTGGGTCCGGTGCTGGTGTCACGTTCGCCGGAGTTGTTCGTGCGGATAGACGCAAGCGGGCGGATCGAGGCGCGGCCAATGAAGGGCACCGCGCCGCGTGATGCCGACCCAGTACGCGACGCGGAACTGGCAGAGGAATTGCGTGGGTCGGCCAAAGGTCAGGCGGAAAACCTGATGATCGTCGATCTGCTACGCAATGATATCAGCCGGGTGGCGAAGGTCGGCTCGGTCAAGGTGCCGGAATTGTTCGCGGTAGAAAGCTATGCGACGCTGCATCAGATGGTCAGCCGCGTGGTCGGGCAGTTGGTTGAGGCCCCGAGCATGGCGGGGGTAATGACGGCGCTGTTCCCCTGCGGATCAATCACTGGTGCGCCGAAGATCCGCGCTATGCAGATTATCCGCGAGGTGGAGCCATTTGCGCGTGGGGCCTACTGCGGCGCGATTGGCTGGATGGCACCGGATGGGGCGGCGTCTTTTTCGGTGGCGATCAGGACGTTGTCGGTGTTCGAGGGTGGTGAAATCACGCTGAATGTTGGCGGCGGTGTGGTGCAGGACAGCACGACCGAGGGCGAATGGGAGGAGGCGTTGTGGAAAGCGCGTTACGTGCAGGGGCTGGTGCGCCGGGACTAAAGCTGATCGAGACGATGGCTTGGGATGGCGCGCAGTTGGTGCGTTTGCCGCTGCATTTGGCGCGGCTTGCGGCTTCGGCGCGGGCTTTGGGCTGGGGGTGTGATCTGACGGCTGTGGAGGCTGCGTTGCGGGCGGCGTTGCCTGCAAAGCCTGCTCGTATGCGCCTGACACTAGATGTAGTGGGTGTATTGGCGGTTGAGACATATTCTCTCCCAGCTGGGAAGTCGGAATGGCGGGTGGGGCTTGCCGCCGAACGGCTGGACTCGGGCGACCCTTGGCTGACGGTGAAATCCACAAACCGGGCGGCCTATGATGCGGCGCGGGCCAGCCTGCCGGACGGCTTGGATGAGGTTATTTTTCTCAATGAGCGCAACGAGGTCTGCGACGGCTCTATCACCACAGTGTTCTTCGATCTGGGGGACGGGCTTTGCACCCCGCCGCTCAGCTGTGGCCTACTACCGGGAGTGCTGCGCGCCGATATGCTTGCGGCAGGTGCGGTGCGCGAAGCGGCTTTGCGCAGCACGGATTTGGACCGCGTCTCGCTATGGGTCGGCAATTCACTGCGCGGCATGATCCCAGCTGTTTTTACCGCTGCGGCCGGGATTGAGAAGGTCGGGCCGTGAGGTCTCGGTGATATAATCGCGTGTCAGCGGCACCGCATCCTGTCGGTTCGCAAGCTGCATCTGGAACACGCATTGCCGTCCCCTCAGAAAGGTCATCTCGGAAGCGATCAGATAATACCGCCACATCCGGCAGAACCGATCATCATAAAGCGCCCGCGCTTTGTCGATATTGGCATCAAAGCGTTGCAGCCAATGCGCCAAGGTCGTGGCGTAGTGCAGCCGCCAAACCTCCACATCCGTCGGCCACAAACCGGATTTTTCCATTGCTGCCGACATTTCGGAAAGCGCCGGGACATAACCGCCGGGAAAAATGTATTTGGTGATCCAAGGGCTCGTCGAACTGGGCGGTGCGGCACGGCCGATGGTGTGAATCAGAGCTATGCCATCCGGAGCCAGCAGGTTTTTCACTTGGGTGAAATATTTGCGGTAATGCGGCACGCCGACATGCTCAAACATACCGACGGAAACGATGCGGTCAAACTTGCCGTTGAGATCGCGATAATCTTTTAGTTCAAACGTGACGCGATCTGACAGGCCGGCCTCGTCGGCACGCGCTACTGAGCGTTTGTATTGCTCTTGCGAAAGCGTCACGCCCAACACCTTCGCGCCGTAATCTTTCGCCAAAGTCAGCGCCATGCCGCCCCAGCCCGAGCCGATATCCAACACCGTCATGCCGGGTTTCAGGCACAGTTTGGCGGCAATATGCGCCTTCTTTTGCTGCTGTGCCTGCTCTAGCGTGTCGTGGGGATGGATGAAATAAGCGCAGGAATACTGCCGGTCTGCATCCAGAAACATGTCATAAAGCGCACCGGAAAGATCGTAGTGATGCTCCACATTCTCAGCCGATCGCTTGGCGGTGTTGAATTGCGCAGCTCTGCGCGCCATCACCCGGAACGCATCCTGCATCCGCCGCCACCACACCATAGTCGCGCCGCTTTTGGTGTTGGCAATCACCAACTCCAGCAAGCCGCGCAGATCATCTTGGTCAATCGTCAAACCGCCATCGACGTAACCCTCACCCAAGGCCAGATCCGGGTTGCGCACTATGCGGCCGACAAGCTGAGGATCGGTGACCCGCACCGACACCGAGGGCGCTGTGCCATCACCGTGTCGCTGGGTCTGGCCATCCGGAAAATATACCATCAACGTGCCATGACGGATCAACTGACTAAGCATTTTATTCAGAATTTTTGTCCACATGATTATACCTTTTGGCGGTTCAAGCAGCGGCGTTTACGCCACAGATTAATACCACACCGAGATGCAAACCAGCGGCGTGGCGTTGCTTGGGCAATAATTCACTATGCACTCAAATGAGTATGTGCTCAACGAATGAGGCTCAATCCGGTTCCACTGGTGCCGCAGCCCTTGACTTCAATGCGTCCAAGGGGTGTATCGGGCCGGAACCGTTTTCTATGCCCGAAGGGGAAGTCTCTATGCACGCCTATCGCAGCCACACTTGCGCCTGTCTGAACAAATCCCATGTCGGCAACGAGGTCCGTTTGTCGGGCTGGGTGCATCGGGTGCGCGACCATGGTGGGGTGTTGTTCATCGACTTGCGCGACCATTATGGCATCACGCAGGTGATCGCGGACAGTGACTCACCCGCGTTTGCCGAGATCAATAAAGTACGTGCCGAATGGGTGGTGCGGATTGATGGCCGGGTGAAGGGGCGCGATGCGTCTTTGGTGAACCCGAAACTGCCAACCGGTGAGATTGAGGTTTATGCAACTTCGTTGACCGTGCTGGGCGAGGCCGCCGAACTGCCGATGCCGGTGTTTGGTGATGTCGATTACCCAGAAGAAACCCGGTTGACCTATCGGTTCTTGGATTTGCGGCGCGAGAAGCTCCACCGCAACATGATGCTGCGCTCGAACGTGGTGCGCTCTATGCGCAATCGGATGTGGGATCAGGGCTTTACCGAGTTTCAGACGCCGATCATTACAGCATCTTCGCCTGAAGGTGCTCGGGATTTCTTGGTGCCGTCGCGTCTGCACCCGGGCAAGTTCTACGCTTTGCCGCAAGCGCCACAGCAGTTCAAACAGTTGATCATGGTGGCGGGGTTTGACCGTTATTTCCAGATTGCACCCTGCTTCCGTGATGAAGACCCCCGGGCAGACCGCTCGCCCACCGACTTCTATCAGCTTGATATTGAGATGTCTTTTGTCGAGCAGGAAGACGTATTTGCGGCGGTGCAGCCGGTCGTGCAGGGCATCTTTGAGGAATTTGCGCCGGGCAAGAAGACCTATTCCGACTGGACCAAGATCGCCTATCGGGACAGTCTGAAATGGTATGGCAGTGATAAGCCCGATTTGCGCAACCCGATCAAGATGCAGGACGTTTCCGAGCATTTCGCAGGCTCGGGCTTTGCGATTTTCGCAAAACTTCTGGAGGTTGCGGGCAACGAAGTGCGGGCTATTCCTGCGCCGAAAGGGCCGTCTGGCGAGCCTGTGGGGCGCAAATTCTGCGACCGGATGAACGCGTTCGCGCAGAAAGAGGGCCTGCCGGGGATGGGGTATATCTTCTGGCGGAAGCGTGATGATGCTGCTGCGAAAGATAAGACACGCGAAGCAATTTCTGATCTTATGAATGCCGCCATCAAAGGTCTCTCAACTGATGGCATCCTTGAAAAGCATGCCCCCCTCTCGACGGAAGAACTTGAGGGCGTAATGGAAAGTATCGTGCAAGCAGTCGCGCACAATGACCTTGAAAAAGCAAAGTTTTTGCAGAATGCTTATTTCGGCGATTTTGAGGCCGCTGGCCCACTGGCAAAAAACATCGGACCAGAGCGAACTGAGGCTATTCGCAAGCAGCTAGGGCTGGGTGAAGGCGACGCGGCGTTCTTCCTTGGTGGCAAGCCGGAAACCTTTGAGGCGATCTCGGGGCGGGCTCGCAATGAGATTGGGCGGGAACTCGGGCTGACCGAGAAGGATTGCTTCAAATTTGCCTGGATCGTCGATTTCCCGATGTATGAGAAGACCGACGAGGGCAAGATTGATTTCTCCCACAACCCGTTCTCGATGCCGCAGGGCGGGATGGAGGCGTTGCAGGGCGATCCGTTGCAAGTTTACGCCTACCAATATGACCTCGCGTGCAACGGCTACGAGTTGATTTCGGGCGGCATTCGCAACCACAAACCCGAAATTATGTTCAAGGCGTTTGAACTGGCGGGTTATCCGAACTCGGAAGTTGAGAAGCGTTTTGGCGGCATGGTGAAGGCGTTCAAATACGGAGCACCTCCGCATGGTGGTTGTGCAGCGGGGATCGACCGGATTGTGATGCTGTTGGCGGACGAGCCGAACATTCGCGAAGTGATCATGTTCCCGATGAACCAGCGCGCCGAAGATATGCTGATGGGCGCACCTTCCGAGCCGATGAACGCGCAGTTGCGGGAACTCGGGCTGCGGGTGGTTCCGAAGGAATAGGCAAAGCGGGTCGAGGCGAGCGCAAGCGGGCGGGTTCGTGCGCTGAGCAGTGCTAGACCCCGCCTTTACCCGAAAAGACGGCGGTCTGGTCAACCGTCGTCAGCCGCGCGTTGAGCAATAGGCGCAGACTTTCCAGATCTGGCTGATTCGCCGCGTCAGCGAGGTCAACATCATGCGCGTGATGTGCGAGGCCCACCAAGAACCCGGTAAGATAGCGCCGACCTGCCGCATCAGGATCGCGGGATAGGGCGGCTGCTGCGCGGATCAGATCATCTTGCAACGCCAGCGGATCGGGATTGATCGCCGTGTCTTCCACTTCGGACGCTGCCTGCTGTAGCGGCGCGAGGCCGGGCAGATGCGCGCGCAGGGTGGCGCAAAACCTAGCGAAGCTTTCCACGGGTTTATCCATAAAATCCTCTGCTCCGGCCGCCAATGCCGAGGTGCGACCAGCCGGATTGCCAGAGGTGCCAAGCACAACATGAGGGCGTTGTTGGGAAAGGGCGAGTTCAGCGATCAATGCTTCGCCGCGGCCATCCGGCAAGCCCAAATCAACGATCACCACATCGGGGCGGTAGACCCTTAAATGAGCGCGGGCAGCAGCTAAGGTTTCAGCGCGACGCAACCGCGCGCCAGCCCGCTGGCTGATCAAACGCAACGCTTCACAAGCATAGCGGCTGTCTTCGACAACCAAAATTGTTACACCCTGCAGCGGCAGGTCGCCTAGGTTGGCGAGCGGAAAGCCAGACGGTAACGGCGTGTCAGAATTCAAAAGGATGGGCATGGCAGACCTGCGGACAAGTGGCATCGGCATAGTCATCCATGGATTCGGTTGATAAATCGTAAAGGCAAACCCTTTTTCGCAACTTCATACCTGCGGCAGCGCGGCCTATTGCTCGAAGGCGCGGCTGCGGCCATAAGGCATCGAAAGCTTTCGAGGAGCGTGTGCAATGATTGGCCGTCTAAATCATGTGGCGATAGCGGTGCCGGATTTGATGGCTGCGGCGGATCAGTATCGCAACACCTTTGGGGCCAACGTCGGCGCGCCACAGGATGAGCCTGATCATGGCGTCACAGTGGTCTTCATAGAGCTGCCAAATACCAAAATCGAACTGCTGGCTCCGCTAGGTGTGGCCAGCCCGATCCGGGGGTTTCTTGAGAAAAACCCGGCAGGTGGTATCCATCACATTTGCTATGAGGTGGATGATATTCTGGTGGCGCGTGACCATCTGCAAGCCTCAGGCGCGCGGGTGCTGGGGTCGGGTGAGCCGAAAATCGGTGCGCACGGCAAGCCGGTGCTGTTCTTGCACCCGAAGGATTTTAACGGCTGTTTGGTGGAATTGGAGCAAACATGACGATCACTGCCGCACTGGTGCTATTTTCGGTCACGTGGTTCATGGTGTTTTTCTGCGTGCTGCCGATGCGCTTCAAAAGCCAGGCCCAAGCCGGTGAGGTAGAGCCCGGCACACCACGCTCTGCGCCGATGGATGCGATGATCAAACCGAAGGCGAAATTGACCACGGTGATCACAGCGGTGATCTTTGTGGCGCTGTATCTTGTGATCACCTCGGGACGTCTCGGCATTGCCGATCTCGACGTATTTGGCTTGTGGGCTAACCGCTATTAAGTTCGGGTGGTCACCAAGGCTTTTACGATTTCTTACGGTTCAAACGGTGGAACATATGGGTGAAAGTGGCGACGCCCAACACCGGGACCGCGAGGTTTATCAGCGGGATGGATAGGGGTGCGGCCATCAGGATTCCTGCCGCCCAAATTCGAAGGCTGTAGATCTTGCGCATGGCTTTCGCGGCGTCACGGCCAATACGACGGGTGGCGACAAGGATAAAATACTCGCGCCCGAGCAGGTAGCCGTTCATGCCCCAAAACAGCAACGGGCTGAATGGGCCGACAAACGGATATAGCAGCAGCGCCCCGATGTTCAGCGCCAGCAGCAGTCCGACGAAATTGACCGTATCAATCAGCGTATCGAGCAATTTCGCGCGCGTCACTGCGGCCAAGCTTGGATAATGACGATCCTCGACAGCTTGGGCGACGTCCTCAAGGAATAGCCCGATAAACGCCGATGCCACCGGAATCATCAAAAACACCGACAGCACGATCATCAGCAGAAACGAGCCCCAACTGAGCAGGGTGTCGAGGCCGCCAACCGGCCCTACGAAGGGGATATTGATTGTGCCGGGGGTGAATGCCTCAATCGCCCACAGCAGCGCGGCATAGGCTCCCGTCAACAGGGCGGCGGCAAGAACGATGCCAAGCAACATGATGCGCAAAAAGCGGCTGTCGCCAAGTTGGCTGATGGCTTTGGCGAAATCGCTGAAGATCATTTGGCGGCGCTCGGAGTTAGGCCCATGTGATGAGCTTGGAAAGGTCAGGTCGGGGGCGATCGGGGGCGGGGGTGACGACCGTGCCGATGTGGATGATGCCTGCGACGGTTTCGGGCTCGGTGCAATCGAAGGCTTTTGCGGCAAATTGAGCATCATGGGCAGGCCAACCGGAAAGCCAGTTCGCTCCCCAACCTTTTGCGAGGGCTGCATTGAGCACGCCAAAGCATAAAGCGCCAGCCGACAGGATTTGCTCGGCGAGCGGGATCTTGTCGCTGGCTTTTGGCGATGAGATCACGACCACGGCAAGTTGACCCATGTCATACTGGCCGCGGCCTTTGGCGATCTTCTCAGCATCCGCACCGATCTGTGTGGCATGGGTCTCGGCGAGATCGGCGAGGCGGGCCATCGCAGGCTTATCCAGCACGATCAGCCGCCATGGTTCCAATTTGCCGTGATCCGGCACACGGGTCGCGGCGGTAAGAATTTCGAGCAGTTCGTCGCGGTCGGGGACTGGGCCTTTGAACAGCTTGGCGGGCTGGGATTGCCGGGTTTGCAGAAAAGCGAAAGCATCTTGAGTCATGAAAGGCTCCTTTGTGCCAGAGGTGGCGCTACGGGCGGGCGGCGTCAAGTGGGCTTGCTGCGGCACCGCGGTTTCGGCAGGGTATGGCGATGCAAAAGGGTGAATGGGCGGAATGGGCGGTGCCGGGGGCAGAGTTTGTCTGCAAAGTCGTGCCACGCGCCAAGCGGGCCGCGATTGTGCGCGAGGCCCGCTTGGGAAATAGTTGGGTGATCAAGATCAGCGTTACGTCCGCGCCGGAGGATGGCCGCGCGACAGCGGCGGTGGCTATGGCGCTGGCTCAGGCGTTGGGGGTGGCGAAGACCCGGTTGACGTTGGTGCGTGGCGCTATTTCGCGCGAAAAGGTGTTTCGGTTGGACTAGGCTTTCCGCTCGATCCGATAGCTGCCTTCGGGCAAATCAAGGGCGGCGGCAAGATCGCGCAGTTGGGCGATCGAGAGGGTGATCGTGACTGGCTCGTCGGTGATATGGTCGATCTGGCGCAGCACGACGCATTCGGCGAAGGCTTCGATCGTCACATCTTCTTGCAAGGGGGTGTCGGGCTCGCCTTCATCGACCAGAGTGATCACTGTGGCGTCGAATTCATGCTCGATGGTGAACATTTGGATGCGTCCTTTGCCGGATCTGCTGCGGCTAGATGAAACCGCATCGAAGGCAAGTTCAAGCGAAAGTGCATGCAGAGGGGGGCTGTTGAAGCGGCGCAGGTTTGATATGGCAGCACAAGCGGGCGGTGAAGGCAGGATGATGATGCGGCAGGGGCTTTGGGTGTTGGCAGCGGTGGTTCTGGCGGGCTGCGTGCAGCCGGTGGCATATCCTGCGCCGCCCCAGGCGCGGGGGGCAGTCACTGAGGTGACTGTGCTGACCCAGCCGCAGGCGGTGGGTGCGCTACTTGGGCCGCGTGGGGCGGCGCTGAACTTCCTGACTGTGGTAGGCCAAGTGGAACCGGTGGCTGAGGCATATTGTCGGGCGCATCGTGTGGCGCAGCGCTGTGATTTCCAGATCGTGATTGATGACCGTCCCGGCCAATCCGCCAATGCATTTCAAACCGTGGATCGGGCGGGGCGGCCAGTGATTGCATTCTCGTTGGCTTTGATCGCGGATGCCCGCAATGCGGATGAGATCGCGTTCGTACTGGGACATGAAGCGGCGCATCACATTCTGGGCCACATTCCCAAGCAAGAGCAGTCGGCGCTGTCGGGGGCGATGATGGCGGGGATATTGGCTGCGGCTGCAGGGGCGGGGCAGTCGGAGGTTGAGCAGGCACAAAAGGTCGGGGCGGGTTTGGCGACGCGGCGGTTCTCGAAGGACTACGAATTGCAGGCTGACGCCATCGGGGCTGAGATCACCTTTCATGCCGGGTTCGATCCGATGCGCGGTACGGGATTTTTTGATCGGCTGCCCGATCCCGGCGATGACTTTCTGGGCACCCATCCGGGCAATAGCGAGCGCAAAGCTGTGGTGGCGGCAGTGGTGGCAGGTCTGCGCGGCATCTGACGCGCCACGTGTGGCGCCTGATTGTATATGTTATTTATCATAAGCTTATAAGGTATTGGTCAGGTTTGGTTAACCATGATGCCGAGGTTCTAGTGGGGCCGTTGGATGCCTCCGGCGGGAGCATTTGCCCAGTTTAGAATTGCAGGTGTGTTTCACAATGGCTTAATATCCCCGCCGGAGGCTTCTGGCTTGGGCAAAGGACTCGGGCGCTAGCAATGTTGCAAATACTGGATGTGCTGCGTGACCGGGGCTCGCGTTATGCGGTGTCAGGTGGTGTGGTGCAAGGACGTGAGGGGGTGGGCACGTTTCTTGCCGAGTTGAAGCGCGCCAAGAAGTTTGCCAAGGCGACGCATAACACTTGGGCTTGCGTGTTGTCGGAGGAGGGCGCGCTAAAAGGCGATGATGGTGAGGCCGGCGCGGGTGCAGTTATCCTGAAAATGTTGGAGCGCGCCGAGTTGCGCAATCACCTCGTCGTTGTGACGCGCTGGTACGGCGGCGTGCATCTGGGTGGCGACCGTTTTGCGCATGTGGTGACCTCGGTGCGGGCCTATCTTGAGGCGCTGGAGAAGGCGTGAGGCTTGGCCAAGCCCAGATCTGATAGGCGGCTTGCCAAGATCGGTGGTTTGCCGTTGGATGGTCGGCTTATGTGGGGGAGCCATGCGAGATATTTTGAATGCAGAGGCGCGGCGGTTTGCCAATACGGTGATCTGGTCGTGGGCTGGTTGGACTGCGGCTTGGGCGACGGAAAAGACCTTGCGACAATGGACGGCGGTCAATGTGCTATCGGCGGCGCTGGCGTTTTTGTTGGATCTGTCGGCGGCAGAGCGCGGGATGATTTTGGCGCTGGGCCTGTTGGTGCTTGCAGCAGAGTTGATGAACACCGGCTTGGAGGAGGTGGTCGATTACATCTCGAAAGCCGATGACCCCCGCGCCAAGAAGGCCAAAGATTGCGGATCGGCTGCGGTGGCTTTGACCGCGATTGCGGGCGGAGTGGCTTGGGTTGTAGTGCTGATCGGCTAAGGCGATCAGGACCGAGGCGTACGTATTTAAGACGACGAAGCTTACGAGCGAAGCGGTTGCGGGCCGGTTTCGGAGACGATGTAATCCATCGAAATGTCATGGGGTTGCGGAAATATGGTCGGAAGTTGGGCGGCGTTGAGGCCGATGCCGATAGCTATGGGCGTCGGCGTGTAGCTGGCGAGCGTACGGTCAAAATAGCCGCCGCCGTAGCCCAAGCGGTAGCCTGCGCTGTCCCATCCGACGACGGGCGCAAGGGTGATATGCGGGCTGACCTCGGGCCCGGTCGCGGGGACGGGAATATTCCAGATGCCACGTTCCATCGTCGTTTCGGGTGTCCATGCGCGAAAGGCGAGTGGGGCTTTGGGGGTTACGACCAAAGGCAGCGCGGCGGTGGCGCCTTTGCTCGCAAGGGTGGCGAGCCAGAAGCGCAGGTCAAGCTCGGCTTTGATCGGCCACCAAGCCGAGATGATCAAGCCTTGCAGATCGGGGAAACGTTGGGCGAGCAGTTGATCGAGATGGCTGGCGATGGCTTTGGCGGCCGATTGTCGGGTGGCGACGGGCAGGGCAGCCCGATCCGCCAAAAGGCGGGCGCGCTGCGATTTGCGCCAGTCAGCGACATCGGTTTGCTGCGGCGGCGGGACAGGATGCGAGGCAAACGGGCGGGGGTCGTGGGTCATATAGGGCCTTTGGCTCGGGTGGCACGGCGGCTGCCTGCGGTCGGGGCTGCGCGGGAAGCCTAAGCCTGCTGAAAGGCAGGCGAAAGGGGCGCTAACTGGTTAGCTGGGTTGTGCTGGACGCAGGGGTGAAGTGTTTTGCGTTTGATGCGGGGCGGGGATGTGAGGTCTACGGCGATGGAGGCTTCCATAAGCGCCTGCCGCAGCAATGTTAGACAACTGGCCGAGATCCTACCAATTTTCACGATCTACTGGCTGAGCGGTGACGGCCAGCAATTGCTGTGTCTGCGCGGGCATTTGGCGCTGCAACGCGGCGGAGGCTGTGTCTTGTGGCGGTGATCTGGTGCTTGTAATGCGAGCATATGATCAAAAGAATGTCGTACCTTTCACATGCCCGCGCGACGCTCGCTTTGGGGCTACCGCTTGTGGGCAGTCATCTGGCACAGATGGCGCTGCATGTTACTGATACCGTGCTTTTGGGCTGGTATGGGGTGAATGAACTTGCGGCGGTGGTGTTGGCGACCTCGACGTTTTTTGTGATTTTCATCCTTGGTGCGGGATTTGCGCAGGCGGTTTTGCCGATGGTTGCCACGGCCGTTGGGCGCGGCGATGAGGCCCAGGTGCGGCGCGATACCCGGATGGGAATGTGGCTGTCAATTGGATTTGGCGTGCTGAGTTACCCGATATTCTGGTGGTCGGAGGCGCTCTTGTTGGCGCTGGGGCAGCGGCCCGAGGTTTCCAGCTTGGGGCAGGCGTTTTTGCGGATCGCGGGGTTTGGGATGATCCCGGCGCTGCTGGTGATGGTGTTGAAGAATTATCTCGCGGCGCTGGAGCGCACGCAGGTGGTGTTGTGGGTGACGCTGGCGGCGGTGGGGGTTAATCTCTTGCTGGCTTATGCGCTGATCTTTGGCCATTGGGGTGCGCCGGAACTGGGCGTGCGCGGGGCGGCGATTGCATCGGTTATCGTGCAGAGCCTGACGTTTGCGCTGCTGGCGATCTATGCGGGGTGGCTGCCGGAGTTGCGGCATTTTCATCTTTTCCAACGGTTTTGGCGGGCGGATTGGCAAGCGCTGCATCAGGTGTTCCGCTTGGGTTGGCCGATTGGGGTGACCTCGCTGGCAGAGAGCGGTTTGTTTCAGGCGACGGCGCTGATGATGGGCTGGATCGGCACGGTGGAACTTGCGGCGCATGGCATCACGCTGGAGGTCGCGGCGCTGTCGTTCATGGTGCATCTGGGGCTGTCGAATGCGGCGACGGTGCGGGCTGGGCGAGCGGCGGGCGCAGGGGATCGGCAAGGCTTGCGCGATGCGGCGAAGGTGGCGATTGCGTTGTCGGTCGGATTTGGTGTGGTGATGGTGGTGCTGTTTCTCAGCTTTCCAGTGGCGATTATCTCGTTGTTTCTCGACGAGTCAAAGCCGCAAAGTGCGGAGATCATTGCCTTTGGGGTGACGCTGTTGGCGATGGCGGCGCTGTTTCAGATGGCGGATGCGATGCAGGTGATGGCGCTCGGGCTGCTGCGGGCGATCAAGGATACGCGGGTGCCGATGATTGCTGCGACGGTTAGTTATTGGGTGATCGGGATTCCGACCGGGTATTATCTGGCGTTTCATGCCGGGATGGGCGGCATTGGGCTGTGGCTGGGGTTGGTGATCGGCCTGGTGTTTGCCGCCGTGACAATGATGTGGCGGTTTTGGCATCGGGTTCAGAACGTGGCGTAACTGGTGGTCGCTTGCCGGGCATAATTCAGCAAATGCTGCATCATTGAATTTTGATCGGGCCATGGCGTCATCTTATGGGTCAGCTTGAACACTGGGACTGGCGGATCGCGCAGAGCTTTCAGGAAGCTATCGCTGATCGGATCGTGCAATGCCTTAGCATTCGGGCCGAAATGGAAAGGATGCGCTGCGGAAATCTTCACGGTGTTATCCCAGATGCCGCGAACCTGAGGATCGGTTTCGTAGCAAGCGGCAAACAAAAGATGGCACCAGAAGTAGGTGTGCCGCTCGGTCCGGCCCTGCCAGTAGTCGATAGTGGCTGTCCGCCAAGCCGAAATCACCGGGTTGGCTTTCGAACTTGCAAGAAACCAAGTCGACAACATGCGATCTGGCCCCGGTCTGTCAAAGGCGAAAAACCCCTAAGTGGCGTGGCTTGGAAGCCAACTGTCCAGCGGCTTTATGCAAAGCGTGGTGGCATCGGCCCAGATGCCGCCGTTAAAGTGCAGCAGCGCAAGCCGGATTTGGTTGCTCATCGCTTCGGGCGGTTTTTGCTGGCTGAAAATCCGGGCGTGTTCATCGGCGGGCATGAAGTCTGCTGAGGTTTCGGCATCGAGCATAATCATCTGATAATCGGGATTCATCCGTTGCCAGTTGTCACGGCTGACGCGCACAATTTCCGGCGCGTTCTCGTAGCCTTGGAGCCAAAGCATCCAAATAACCTTGGTGACATGGGTTTTCGAGCAAATCTTCGCGTCGAGGATGCTCACTCAGCAGCCTCACCCTTCATCAGGCGTTCGGACTTTTTGCGCACCAGAACGCTGCGCAGGTCGTGCATTGCCAATAACAAAAGATCGGTGACTTCTTCCAGTTGCGCGTCGGTGGCTTTGGACTGAGCCCACTGCGTCGTCAAGTTCATATGGTCAGTGGTGCGCAGGATATCATCGACGTCGCGCGCGGCGAGCATGGCTTGACGCTTGGCGACCCATTCGCCGATCACGGTGACTTCCGCAAGCGTCAGTTGGTGGTCGCCATGCGGCTTGATGTTGCCGTTCTTGACGTTGACCAAGGCGATCTCATCCATCTCAATGCGACGCTGGCGGTTTTCGGTATCGACCCGGAACACGGCGGCACCATTGTCACGGATGCGGAAGTAGTATTCGGGCAGGTCGGTGGACATTCAGGTAACCTCGCCAGCCGCGTTACCATCAGCGCGGTATCTCATGGTAAAGCCGAGGCGGGCATAGAACGCCTCGGTCTTCGCGAAGTCGCTGCTGGGCAGGTTGGCGGTGATCCGGTCGGGCATTGTCGTCTCAGGTAAGGGTGGCGCAGAAGTTTTGGATGCGGGTGCAAGCCTCACGCAGCGTCTCATCGGCGGTAGCGTAGCTGACCCGGAAGTTTGGCGATAGACCGAAGGCAGCACCGAACACCACGGCGACGCCGGTTTCTTCCAGCAAAGCCGTGGCGAACACCTCATCATTGATGATCTTGGTGCCCGCAGCGCTGGTTTTGCCGATGCAGCCCGCGATATCTGGGTAGACGTAGAAGGCGCCTTCGGGTTTCGGGCAGGTGATGCCCTTCGCTTCGTTCAGCATGGAGACGACCAGATCGCGGCGGCGTTGGAAGATTTTGCGGTTGGGCGCGAGGAAATCTTGCGGTCCGGTCAGGGCTTCGAGGGCCGCGTATTGGCTGACCGAGCAGGGATTAGAGGTGCTCTGGCTTTGGATCGTACCCATCGCTTTAATAAGTAGGGTCGGGCCGGCGGCATAGCCGATGCGCCAGCCGGTCATCGCATAGGATTTCGAGACGCCATTGCAGGTCAGGGTGCGGTCGTAAAGTTTCGGCTCGATTTGCGCCGGACTGGTGAACTCGAAATCGTCGAACACCAGATGTTCATACATATCGTCGGACATGATCCAAACATGTGGATGTTTCAGCAGCACGTCACACAGAGCACGGAGTTCTTGGCGGGTATAGCCAGCACCTGTCGGGTTCGACGGCGAGTTAAAGATGAACCACTTGGTTTTCGGCGTGATCGCGGCATCAAGCTGCGCGGGCGTCAGTTTGAAATCGGTGTCGATGGTGGCTATGACAGGCACCGGAGTGCCGCCTGCCAGCAGCACCATATCGGGATATGAAACCCAATAGGGCGCGGGGATTATCACTTCGTCGCCCGGATTACAGGTCGCCATCAGCGCGTTATACAAGGTTTGCTTGCCGCCCGTGCCGACGGTGATCTGGTTTGGCGCGTAGGTCAGGCCGTTCTCGCGCTGGAATTTCTCACAGATGGCTTTCTTCAGCTCCGGGATGCCATCGACCGCCGTGTAGCGGGTTTTGCCTGCATCAATCGCGCGTTTGGCAGCGTCACGGATGTTCAGCGGCGTGTCAAAATCCGGCTCGCCTGCGCCCAGACCGATCACATCGCGGCCAGCGGCCTTGAGTTCGGCAGCCTTGGTGGTGACGGCGATGGTGGGTGAGGGTTTGACGCGGGCAAGGGTGTCGGAGAGGAAGGCCATAAGGGGCTCCAAAGGGGCTGGTTTGCAAATTTCGCCTCACTGCCATATGGTGGCACCCCTACGCAATCAAGCGATATCACCTTTGGAGAAGCAAGATGGCACAAATGAGCAATGAAGACTGGTATGGCGAAAACACCGCGACCTTTGGCGATCGGCTGGAGGCTGCGCGCGAATCCTGCGGGTTAAGCCAAACCGAACTGGCGCAGAGACTTGGTGTGCGTGACACCACGATCAAAAGCTGGGAGGCTGATGAATGGGAGCCGCGCGGCAATCGTTTGCAGATGTTGGCAGGGATGCTGAATGTCTCGCTGATGTGGCTGTTGTCGGGTCGCGGCGAAGGTGTGGCGCACCTGATACGGACGCGCCGCTTGCGATGCCAGCACGCAGCGCACTTGCCGATATTGCGCGGCTGCGTCGGCAAATGCAAACGCTCGGCGCTGAATTGATGCAGGCAGAGCAGAAGTTGGCGGTCGAATTGCGCGGGATGACACGATGAGCGAGACACAGGAAGCGCGACTTAAACGCATGGCAATGCGCAGTTGGCGGCGCGGTATGAAAGAGATGGATTTGATTTTGGGGCCGTATGCGGATGCGCATTTGGCCGAGATGGACGAAGATCGGCTGGTTATTTTTGATAGACTTTTAGAGGAAAACGACCAAGACCTGCTGCCTTGGGTGTTGGGGCAAAATGTGGCGCCGGCCTATCTTACGGAATTGATTGCAGAAATTGGTGTATATGCGCGGGGGCGGTTGGCCTTGCAGTAATTTGCGGCAAAATCGCGGCCAAGTTTACGATATGTTTTTGTTTTGTGCTGATTCTATCCGCAGTTGCCATCGCTCGCGGAGTTAAGAAATGAGCTTACATGACCCCCTGCTGGACGGCTCGCAAAAGCTGTTGATGGCGGGCTATCTGGATAATCTGGCGTTGCTGGAACGGCTGCATCGGCTGCTGTTGGACGTGATCAAGGACGAGTTTGAACGGGTGGCGATCTTTGAGATCAACTCGGTGCAGGCGCTGTTACTGTTCAACATCGGCGAGAATGAGGTAACGGCGGGCGAGCTGAAAACGCGCGGGTATTACCAAGGCTCGAACGTGTCCTATAACCTGAAAAAACTGGTGGAATTGGGCTATATGCACCATCAGCGGTCGGAAATTGATCGGCGTTCGGTGCGGGTGCGGTTGAGCGAAAAAGGTCGCAGGGTGCGTGGGATGCTGACGGATTTGTTTCAGCGCCATGCCGAAGGACTGGCAAAGCGCGGGTTGGTCGATGCCAATAACATGGAAAACATGAACCAGTCGCTGAAGCGGATGGAGCGGTACTGGACCGAGCAGATCAGGTATATCTATTAACGGGCTGTCAGAAGGCGGCTTGGTTAACGCCAAAACCGGGAATAGGTGGCAAAACGCCCCTGTAGCTTTGCCAAAAGGCGAAGACCAAGCCCGGTGGGCGCATCGGTACTCGTGGCAAGGCGGTGGATGATGGTTTCGGGCGGGCAGGGCTTGCGGCTGACCGGATCGTAGTAGCGTGGATAGGCGATCAGGGTGGCATGGGCGAGGGCGAGCAGGCCGGGGCGGGGCAGCGGATGGCCATCTAGGGCTCGCTTGCGGCGCATAGGAATGGGGCCGAGGTCTTGGGTCAGCCCCCAGCCGGCGTAGAATGGCGCGCCGAGGCAGGTGACGCGTTTGCCGCGAAGCAAAGCTTCAAAGCCGAGCAGTGAGGTCATGGTGAACACCTCATCGCAAGCTTCGATCAGGTGGATCGGGTCGGCGTTGTGGGCGATTGCGTCGGCCAAGCCGCGCAGGGTTGCGTCGGGGATCATGCCGGGACGCAGGCCAGCTTCCACATCGGGATGCGGTTTGTAGATGACGGTGGCATAGGGATAAGCCGAGCGGGCGGCTTGCAGCAAGGCAAGGTTGGTGCGGATGTCGCCTGCACCGAGCCGGATGGCGGCGTCGTCTTCGACTTGGCCGGGCACAAGGATGCGCGGGCCATCTGGCAGATCGGGAATCGCGCCGGAGAGGTTGTATTTCGACAGCCGGGCGGCGATCAGCGCGGCGATGAGCTTTTCGGTGCGGCGGGCGGCGTCGGGGGTAAGTGGGGTTTGAATCAGGTGCTCAAGTCGGCTTTCGCGGGTGGGATCGTAGTAAATACCGAGATCATCGGTGACGAGAGACAGCGGCGGCACCAGTTCGGCACCAAGGCCACGCGAGCGTAGGAAGCCATCTTCGACGCGGCGAACTGTAATGTCTTTCGGCAGATGCTTGGGTTCTTTGCCTGCCCAAACCAACAGGCCGCGACCCGTTTCGCGGGCGTTGGCTATGGCTTTCGTGGGGTTATCACGAAAGATCAGCGGCTTTTCGCGGCCAAACACAGCTTGCAAGCGGCCACGTTTCCAGACCCGCATTCCGAAAGCGACGTGTCCCGCGCGGTCTTCGCGAAAGGCGCGGGCTTCGGCCTCTAGTTGGTCTACGGCTTCTTCAAAGCTGCACAGGCGATTGCGGCAGGGATCTACCCATGTCGGAGCGAGGATCATGGCGGCGGCGAAAAGTTGGGTTTTGGTGAGGGTTCTGATGCGACGGTCTATCGGGAAAGCGTCGGCGGTTAAGCCCCAGCCGGCGTAGAAGGGTTGGCCGAACACGCGGGGGCGGTGGCCTGCAAGGATAGCCTCAAACCCGAGTTGCGACGAGACGGTGTAGACAGCGATGGCTCCATCCAGCAGCGCCCAAGGCGAGGCGGGCGCGGTGCAAAGCTGGATGCGGTCGGTTTGATCTGCGGCGCTGAAATGGCCGCCACGCAAGCCGAGTTGGGTTTCGGGATGGGTCTTGATCACGATGCGGGCGGTGGGGTGTTCGATCTGTGCGGTGGCCAGCATCTCGGCAAAGCGGGCCGTATTGGCCCCGGAATGGCGGATAGAGGCGTCACCTGCGGTTTGATCAACGACGAGCACGTAGCCCGGCGCGGGTATCGCAGCGTCTGTATGGTGCATGTTGTATTTGGACAAGTCCGCGCCGCGAATACGCGCCAATCCGTCACGTGCGCGGGTTAACAGGTTCGAATCATCCAAGGGGTGCTTGGCTAGGATTGTCTCTAAGGTGGACGGGGTGGCGCTGTCGAAATGCACGCCACGCCCGTCGATCAGCAGACCAAGCGGGGCGGCGCCCATGCGGCCGGGACGGATTGAGCGCAGGAAGGCATCCTCGATCCGCACCAGCGGGACATTGTAGCGGGCGGCCACGGTCTCACCGCGTTTGGCGTAGGGCGAGCGACCCCAGACCACCACACCATCGTCAGGACCGGGCAGGCCCATGCGCAATTCATGTCCGGCAAGGCTTAGCATTTGGCGCAGGTGCGGTTGGCGCAGGAAACCTGCATTGTAATAGTAAAGCCGCCGGGGAATCGCCCCGGCGGCAGTGTCTTTAAGCCCAATCAGCGACAAGCTCGCCTCATTGCCCCGTAGTGGCGATATTGTTGGCCGCAGAAGTCGAACCGGAAATCGCCGATAGGGTTTTTGACCACTGCACGAACGGCGCTTCGGTGACATAGACGGTGTCGCCGTCGCGGATCAGGAAGTCACGCGCTTCAAACATGCCAGTAGGTTGTGTAAGATCAAGTACATAGACCATGCGCTGATCGCCGCGCAGGTCTTTGCGACCAAGCACTGCATTGGCAACCTCTGCGGGTTCATTGCGGAACACGAAGACGCCGGTTGGATCTGCGCTCGCGGTATTCAGGCCGCCGACAGTCGCCAAAGCCTCTATCGCGGAGAGCGTTTGCGTTTCGAACGGCACCTTGCTTTGCGAACCGGTGGCACCCATTGCGACGAAAGACCGGGTGTCTTTCTCAACGGTGATTTTGTCGCCCGGACGCAGCGCGATGTCGAGACTTGGGTTGGAGAACAGATCTTGCAGCCAGATCTTGCCGCTTTGCCCGCCGCGGGTGAGGCGAACGATGGCGACGGCCGGTTCGATAGTGACGCCACCGGCTTTTGACAGCATCGCGGACAGTGTGCGGGTGGGGCGCTCAATCGGGAAAACGCCGTTCGAGGCGGCAAAACCGGAAACCGAGACGGTGGAGCCGTCACCAGCGAGCCGCTGGACCTGAATTTGCGGATCGGGGGTTTGAGTGTCGAGTTTCTTGGTGATGATGTCGCGCAGACCGTCAGGCGACTGGCCTGCGGCTTTGATTTTGCCAGCGTAAGGCACGAAAATAAAGCCTGCGCCATCGACTTGGATCTCTGTCAGAGCCGAGACGCGTTGGCCGGTATTGCCCAAGAGCGGATCATCTTTTACGTTTTCATAGATTGTGAGGCCCAGCACGTCACCGGGCGAGATCACATCCGACCCGACCATGCCGGCATTGCGGAAAGCCGAGCTGAAACCAAGCGCGGGCGTCACCGCGGTCGCTCGGGTCACGCGCGAATTCACCGTCACGATAAAGGCGTCGCCCTCTTTCAGGATCGAGCCTTTGAAGATTTCTGCCTTGTTGGGGCCAGAACGCGGCAGGCCACAGGCCCCGACCGCACTCATAAGCGCCACAAGGGCAAGGGCCTTCGCCCCCCTTGATCCGGTAATTTTCACTGCCCGGGCTCCTTTAACTGGATTTGCCTCAAGTTTTGCCTGTAACGCTACAGAAAGATGAAACAAAATGCCAGTCTTGGTTTGTGGGCTCACTTGACGAGGTGCAACTGTTGCCGTGGTGCCGCTTTGCCGGAGGTCAGAGCGTCGTAGGGATCTTCGGATTGCAGCATCATATCAACAACCTGACGCAGCAATTCTCTGCGACCGCGCGAGCTGTAAAAGCCGCCCGGTACTTGGCTGGTTTCCAGCAAATAATGCCGATAATCGCGGTACGCCCTGCTATCGGGGCGGGTCGGCAAGGTGAAGAAATCTTTCAGGCTTTGGGTAGAGACAAATTCCGGCTTGGCGTAAACTGCGGCGCCAAATGTCTTGAGCGGCAGGCCGCGCCACAAGACTTGCTGGGCAGCGGTGGAATTGACCGTTACAGCGCTGCGGGCATGGTTGAGCAGGGCGGCCAATTTGCCGCCGCGCACAAAATGCACGCGCGCCTCAACGCCATGCAGTTTCGCGAGACGTTTGATTTCTCGCGCAACCGGAACGCGACCATCCTCTAGCGGGTGCGCTTTGAACACGATGTGGTGATGTGAGGCGGCACCCTTGGCAAAGCCTTCCATCACCAGCGTCAGAAACTCGGCCATGGTTTTGAATGGCGAGTGCATTTGAAAACTTGAGTCATGTTCGAGTTGCAACAGCACCAGATGATAGGGAAAGCCGCCGTGTTTGATGCGGAAGGTGGCTGCAATACGCTCCCATCTATGCAACGGCAGCAGACCGAGGCGCTTGACATAAAGCCAGAATTCCTGCCCCACACTAAGGGTGCGATGCGGGCGAAAGTTGCGATAACCCCAGAATCCGATCAAGACGAACCAATGATAGAGCGCGCCCCAGAACATATGCTGGCGCATGTCGCCCCAGCGGGCGGGGGCATCGGGAAGCTCCATATCCAAGGCTTCCAGCGCCTTTTGCATTTGCGGCACCGACATCTGCATCAGCCGGGAATTGCCGTTCGAGCCGCCGCGTTCATAGCTGATCCAATAGGGACGCAAGTAGCCTTCCTCGAACACATGAACGGTGATCCCGGCAGCACGGGCGGCTTGCACGGCGATGGCATGGATCGGTCGGGTGTCGCCGTAAAGCACGATGTCGGTGATCTGCTTTTGCTCGATCAAAGTGCGAAAGGCGAGCGGCCAGTCTTGCAGCGTGCCTTTGAAGCCGATGTAGCTGTCATCGTTGCGCCAAAACGCGCGATCACCCCGATTATATCCTACCCGCCAGACCTGTGCGCCCGCAGATCGAAGCATTTTGCCGAGGCGGTGAAAATAGGGGCCATGCGGGCCCTGAAGAAACAAAAAACGACGATGTTGACCTGAATCTGACATGTACCTGCACTTTTACACAGCATGCGCATTTGTTGCCCAATAATAAGGGGAAAATGTGCGTATCTTGTTACTGTACGCGATAAGTTCCGAAAAATGCACGGCAAATTTGAAGCGATTGCACAGGCGCGGCGCAGGCGGTAGCTTTGGCAGCAAATGTGAGGACCTGAAGCGATGTTTACTGGAATTGTCACCGATATGGGCGAAGTGCTCGCACTAGAGCAGCGCGGCGATCTGCGGGCGCGGATCGGCACGGCGTATGATGTGACGCGGGTGGATATCGGCGCGTCGATCTCGTGCGAGGGGGTTTGTTTAACCGTGGTGGCGCTGGGGACAAGCCCGCGCAATTGGTTTGATGTGCAGATTTCGGCGGAAAGCGTGTCGAAAACCAATCTGGCGGGGTGGAGGCTTGGCAAGCGGTTGAACCTTGAGCGCGCGTTGAAAGTCGGCGATGAGCTGGGCGGTCACATTGTCTCGGGCCACATCGACGGCGTGGCCGAGGTGGTGAAGATCGTGCCCGAGGGCGAAAGCGTGCGGGTAACATTCCGCGCGCCGGAGACTTTGGCGAAGTTTATCGCGTCAAAAGGTTCGGTGGCGCTGAATGGCACATCGCTGACGGTGAATGAAGTCGATGGCTGCGATTTCGGCGTCAACTTCATTCCGCACACCCAGGCGGTGACGACTTGGGGTGAGGTGAAACTAGGAGACCGCGTCAACCTAGAGGTCGATACGATGGCGCGCTATGTGGCGCGATTGCGGGAATGGGAGTGAGGCGTTGCCATCGGAATGTTTGTAGGCAACGCCTGATTTGATCGGTTAGTAGAGCCCGAAATTGTCGGTGCTTAGAGAGGCCACATTGTTCAGCACGGCCACCAGCACCATGGCATCGCTGCCTGTGCCGTCGCTGTCCCAGTAAAGCTTATCGGAGGCGGCATTGAAGACAAATGTGCCCACCGCTGCCTTCGCCGCTGTGCCATTAACCAGCACTACGGTGGAGGTCATGCCGTCAAAGCCAGCAATGTTGAACGACAAACGCTCTTTATTGGGGCCAGGGGCTACGAAATCGGTGATGATGTCGCCGTCTCCGATATCGCCCCTAAGATCCCAATAAAATTCATCGACGCCGCCCATTCCGGACAAAGTATCTCTGCCGTCGGATCCTTCCAAGAAGTTCGCCACGCCATTGCCGCGCAAAACATCATTAAACTGCGCACCTGCGAGGTCTTCGATGCTTATGGCGGTCTCTCTATTTCCATAGCCATCATCAATGATTTGATTGCTCGAACGCGAGAGGTCAACTTTCACGCCATGCTGAGCGGCATTCGAGAAGTTGTCGCCGAACCAAATGGCATCGAAGCCTGCCGATCCATTATAGCTGTCCTTGCCTTCTCCGCCGCGAAAGACGTTGTCAGCGCGTGAGCCGACAAAAACGTCATTGAAGCGGGTGCCGCGCACTCTTTCAATATCGACAACGGTGTCTGTATTGCCAAAACCATCGACAATCTTTCCAGTGATTGAGCCCTTCACCAAAGAAGTCTCCAAATCGACGACAATGCCTTTGTTCGCGCCTTGATAATAGTCATTGGAATAGTTCGCCTGATCTCTGCGATCTTCGGTGCGCACACCGTTGACAAACGAAACATCGCCACCGTCGATGAAATCGTTGCCGCGGCCGCCGGCAAAGTCATCCCGCTCTTTCGTAGAACCAAAAAAGCGGTCTCTGAACACGGAGCCTTCGAAGGATTCTAGCCCCGTGAACTTGTCAACGAAGCCCCACGGATCGGAGGCGGTGCCCTTATTGACATTGATGGTAGCACCGCGAATGGCGCTCATTCCTTCATTATAGGAAGTCTGCTGATAACTCAGCCGATCATAGCCGGCACCCCCGTTGATCGTATCATTGCCGACGCCGCCTTGAACGTCGTCATCGCCGCCCCTCATGTTGAAAACATCATTTCCAGAATCCGTCCCCGGAAGCCACTGATTGTCATTGCCGGAGGTGCCGTTAAAGATATCATTGCCAGACGTAAGATGTGACCAAGCTACCTTCCCGCTTGGCCATGGTCCGTGGCCGTCTTTATAACCGGGGGCACCGAACATATCGAAATAGAGCAGCGAAAAGTCATCGGCCAAAGTCGAAGCGCCGATATTGGAGATGGTCAGCACAACCTGCCCAGTCGCGTTTTTAACCTGAACCTGAGCCACATCGCCGCCCGTTGCCGCTGCGCCGCTATAGCCGAACTTTGAGCCGGTGACGGTGATCTGATAATTCGGAAAATCAACGCCAGTCGCCGGATACTTAAATGAGAAGGTAGTTGCGGTTTTGGAAAGAATGGTCACCGGGGTGGTGACTTCGAAAAATTTCCCCGGCCATTCGTCGAGGTTGTTGAAGCGGGGTGTAAGTGCAACTGTTGCCATGATTTTTCTCCCTATAAGTGGCATTAGATGCGATTGCGGAAATGCACGAATTGTATTTTTGCAGGCCACAAACAGTCACACGGCAGCAACCACTACAGAAAGATTCTTTCGGCTTACTATTCAGGGCATAGGTACGATGCCTTATGGAACTGATGCCCGCGCACAGATAGCGGGTAGGTCAGTAGGATATTTCGGGTGAGCGGGTGGAAGGCGATCAGCCCCCCAAGCCAGCTTTTTGAGAGCTTTCGGGCGAGTGCACAGGCAGTGTTTGGCGGCGCAGGTCGCGCGGCTCTGGCATTTGACCGCCTTTGCGGATATGGGCAAAGAGACAGATTCAGGAAGCCAGAACATGACCGCACGCACCGAATATTCAGACGCAATCTCGTCGATTGAGGAGATTATCGAGGATGCTCGCAATGGCCGGATGTTCATTCTGGTGGACCATGAAGATCGTGAGAACGAAGGCGATCTGGTGATCCCGGCGGAAATGGCGACGGCTGAGGCGGTTAATTTTATGGCGACGCATGGGCGCGGGTTGATCTGCCTGACGCTGACCGGTGCGCGGATTGATGCTTTGGGGTTGCCGCTGATGGCCTCGAAGAACTCCAGCCGGCATGAAACCGCGTTTACCGTGTCGATAGAAGCGCGCGAGGGCGTTGAGACCGGGATTTCCGCAAAAGACCGTGCGCTGACTATTGCGGCGGCGATTGATCCAAACACCGGGCCTGCGGATCTCGCGACGCCGGGGCATGTGTTTCCGCTGCGCGCGCGCGATGGTGGCGTGTTGGTGCGGGCTGGGCATACCGAGGCTGCGACGGATATCTCGCGGTTGGCGGGGCTGAACCCGTCGGGCGTGATCTGTGAGATTATGAAAGATGACGGCACCATGGCGCGTCTGCCCGATCTGGTGGCATTTGCGCAGAAGCATAATCTGAAGATCGGCACGATTTCTGACCTGATCGCCTACCGTCGTCGGCATGACAACCTGATCAAGGAACGTTCGGTCAAGCGGGTGCATTCGGTGCATGGTGGCGATTGGTTGATGCGGATTTTCGCCGACGAGACGCATGGTGATGAGCATGTGGTGCTGAGCAAGGGTGATCTGTCGGGCGATGCTCCGGTTTTGGCGCGGGTGCATACGCTGAATGCGCTCGAAGATGTGCTGGGAATCGGCGACGATCACGTTGGCGATTTGCAGGGCGCGATGCGTGTAATCGCGGCGGAGGGGCGTGGCGTGATTGTGCTGTTGCGCGATACCTCGATGAAAATCCAGGCGGGTGAGGCGAGCCCGCAGACGCTGCGGCAATACGGGCTTGGCGCACAGATTTTGTCGGCGCTGGGGCTTGGTGCGATTACCCTTGTGACGAATTCCCAAGCTCCCAAAGTGGTGGGTCTGGATGCTTACGGGCTGTCGATTGTCGGCACCCGCGCGATTGCGGAGTAAATCATGGCTGCCAATGAAACCCATTACACCCTGCCGCTGCCGTCATTCAGTGCTCCGGTAAAACTGCTGATCGTTGTCGCGCCGTATTATAAAGATATTACCGACCAGTTGGTTACGGGCGCGCAGGCGGTGGCTGCGGCTTGTGGGGCGACGGCCGAAATCATTGAGGTGCCGGGTGCGCTGGAAGTGCCGTCGGCGATCGCTTTGGCCGAGCGGATGGCGAAGTTTGACGGCTATGTGGCGCTCGGCTGCGTTATTCGCGGTGAGACGACGCATTATGATACGGTGTGCAATGACAGCTCGCGCGCGCTGACGATGCTGGGTTTACAGGGGGCGGCGATTGGCAATGGCATCCTGACGGTGGAAAATCGCGCGCAGGCTGAGGTGCGCGCCGATGCGATTGGGCAAAACAAAGGTGGCGGTGCAGCTGCTGCGGCCTTGCACCTGATCGCCTTATCGCGCAAATGGGCGACCGACACCAAGGGGATCGGTTTTCGTCCATGACTTCCAGCACCACCAAGCCTGACAAAAAGCAGATGAAATCGGCCGCAAGGCTTTATGCCGTGCAGGCGCTGTTTCAGATGGAAGCCTCGGGGCAAACCGTGGAAGCCATTCGGCGCGAATTTGAGACGCATCGCTTCGGGGCGATTTATGATGGCGATGAGATGGCAGAGGGCGATGTGGATCACTTCCGCGCCGTCGTCGATCATGCGGTGAACTTTCAGGCAATGATCGACCAGATGACCGACCGGGCTTTGGTTGCGAAATGGCCGATTGACCGGATTGACCCGGTGATCCGGGCCTTGTTCCGGGCGGCTGGGGCGGAGTTAACTCAGATGGTCACGCCGCCGAAGGTGACGATCAACGAATATGTTGATGTGGCGAAAGCATTCTTTCCCGAGGGCAAGGAGTCTAAATTCGTCAACGCTGTTCTCGACCATATGGCACGCGAGGCGAAGCCGGGGGCTTTTTGAGGGCGGCCTTGGCGGACGCCGATGCTGATGGCACGAAATCGAAAGAAGACGTGCTTGGCGTGTATGACGCCAATTACTATTTCAACGACAAGTTCTATGCGTTCGTTTTGGGCCGTATCGAGTCTGATGGGTTGGCCTCCGAGCTGCCTGCGGACTATGTCAAAGGCAGCCCCGACCCACGCCAAACCGCAATTTCCAAAGACGCATTTCTTGGTTTTGGTCCGGGTTACCGGATTGTGAACAATGAGCAAATCGCTTGGCGCGTGCAAGCTGGTGTCGGTATCAGTTATCTTGAATACGGTGATGACAACAGCACCACCGAAGAGGCTGGCATCGTGTCGTCGCGGTTCTTTTATAAGTTCAACGAGAACGTGTTTGCCAGCATGGACACCGACGTTCTGAAGTCGGATGCGGCGCTGCGGATCAATAACGATCTCGGTGTTAATATGAAGGTGAGCGATGCGTTTTCTACCCGCGTCAGCTATCTGACTGAGTATAACGACAGCCGCACGATCCGCGCAGATAATAAGTTGGGTGTTTCGCTGGTTTACGGTTTCTGACCAGCGTTTTCGGAGCGAATAGCCTGAAAAGGGGACAGCGCGCTGTCCCCTTTTTCATGCAAAAAGCGTACTTGGCGAGCCAACGTATAATGTCGCGAGCTGACACTTAAATTAGCACAAAACACTTGTTTTGATCTTCATCACGTGCTTGACAGGCAGATTTTGCGGATTCCTCGCAACAGCGGCGTAAACTCGCCAAGTGGCGTCAAAAATGTTTTAATTTAATAATAGCGATTTAGGGGGTCAGAATAGGTTCAATAATTTGGTTCCATCAAATTTTTGAAACACTTCGGTTATTGCAGGCTTTGCGCAAAAATTTGCCAAAACTTATCTAGAAATCGGCGGAAAAGCGAAGTCGCCGCTTCTGATTGGCATCAACTCTTGAACACGAATGGATGATGCAACATTTGCATGGCCAACGTCGGAAAACTTCGGCGTCAGGGATAGATGTTGAAAGGACTGATCATGAGAAACGTAACTCGTATCGCGGCAGTATCCGCATTCGCTCTGGCTGTTGGGTCGCTGCCTGCCGTGGCACAGACTACGCTGCTTGGATCGAACGCGGTGAACGATGAGGTCGATGATTTGGCAATTCGGGCCAATCGTGACATTTCGCGTGGCAATGACGATATGCGCTTTGGCAACCAAGATATGCGTGAAGGCATGTCGGGTTCGGCATCGCTCGGCTATAGCGGCAAAACCGGTAACAATGAATCACAAGAATTCTCGGCAGGGGCGCGTTTGCGCTTCGGGATGGATCGCTTCGTTCAAACGCTGAGCTTTGTGATTGATTATGCTGATGACGATGGTGATTCGACCAAAGAAGACGTGTTGGCCGTTTATGACGCCAACTACTACTTCACCGATAAAGTTTATGGTTTTGTGTTGGGTCGTGTTCAATCGGACGGCTTGGCGGATGAATCTTTTGACCCATCCAGCGGTGAAGCTTTGGA
>NZ_JAQGKQ010000055.1 GCF_028290025.1 Cypionkella sp.
TTGGCGAGCCTGATTTTCCAACGCCCGCGCATGTGGTGGATGCCGCTTTCAAGGCCGCTGCGGCGGGGCAGACGCTTTATACCGCGTCGGCTGGCACGCAAGCTTTGCGGCAAGCGGTGGCGGATAAATTCAAGCGCGATAACGGCTTAGACTACACCGCCGATGAAATTACCGTCGCCAATGGTGCCAAGCAGATCATCTTCAACGCCTTGATGGCGACGCTTAATCCCGGCGATGAAGCGATCTTACCGACGCCCTATTTCGTCTCGTATCCCGAGATGGTGAAGCTGCTCGGCGGCGTGCCAGTGATGCCAGCTTGCCCAGCGGAAAGCGGTTTTCGCCTTACGCCCGAAGTGTTGGAGGCGGCCATTACCCCCCGCACCAAATGGCTGTTTCTGAACATGCCGGGCAATCCATCCGGCGCTGTTTACAGCTTGGTCGAGTTGCATGCGCTTGGCGCGGTATTGGCACGGCACCCGCAGGTGCTGATCCTGTCGGATGAGATTTACGAACATATCCTGTTTGACGGTCGGCAATTTGTCAGCTTTGGCTATGCCTGTCCCGAGCTGCGCGACCGCTCTTTGATCGTTAACGGTGTGGCGAAAGCCTATGCAATGACTGGCTGGCGCGTCGGCTATGCGGCTGGCCCCGCGCCGTTGCTGAAGGCGATGAATACGGTGCAAAGCCAGTCGGTGACCTCGGTTGCGGCGCCGATGCAGGCGGCGGCACTGGCGGCTTTAACTGGCCCGCAGGATTGCGTCACCGAATTTCGCATCGCTTTTGAACGTCGCCGCGATCTGGTCGTCGCGGGGATCGCAGGTGTTCCCGGCCTGACGCTCTCCCCGCCCGAAGGTGCGTTTTACGCCTATATCGGCTGCAACGGCATGATCGGTAAACGCACTCCTAAAGGCGATGTGCTGACCGACGATAGCGCTGTGACGCAATACCTGCTGGCCGAGGCCCGCGTCGCAGCCGTGCCGGGTGCTGCCTACGGATTGTCACCGTTCTTCCGCATCTCCACCGCGACTTCCGACGCCGTGTTGTCCGAAGCCATCACCCGCATCGCCGCTGCCGTGGCCGCTTTGGAGGATGCAAAATGAGCCGATTTGATACCATCCTGATCACCGGCGCTGCGGGTCGCTTAGGCACCGAACTGCGCCGGGGTCTGGCCCCATTGGCACGGCGTTTGCGGCTGTCTGATGTGGCCGAGATCAGCTATTTGCAACCCAATGAGGAAGCCGTGATCTGCGATCTGGCCGATGAGGCCGCGATCCTGTCGCTCACCCAAGGCGTTGATGCGATTGTGCATTTCGGCGGCGTCCCGATGGAGCGGCCTTGGGACAGCATCCTAAATGTCAACATTCGCGGCAGCTATCACATCTACGAAGGCGCGCGGAAAAATGGCGTCAAACGGGTGATCTATGCCTCGTCGGTCCACGCTATCGGCTATCACGACTTGGAAACTCAGATCGACGCCAACGCCCCGCATCGCCCCGATGGGCTGTATGGCCTGTCGAAGTGCTTCGTCGAAGATCTGGGCCGCCTCTACTGGGATAAATTCGGCATCGAAACCGCGGCATTGCGGATATTCTCGTCCTTCCCCGAGCCGAAAGACCGCCGCATGTTGTGGTCCTACCTGTCGTTTGACGATTGCATCCGCCTCGTCACAGCGGCTTTGACTGCGCCTCGTGTCGGCTTCACGGTTGGCTTCGGCATGTCAGATAACACCGTGAAAACCGTCGATAACCGCCTTGCGGGCCACCTTGGCTATCACGCAAAAGACAGCTCGGAACCCTTCCGTGCCGGGGTCGAGGCGCGCACCGATCCGCCCGATCCGAACGCGCCAGCGGTGCGGCATTTGGGCGGCTGGTTCGTAGATTTAGGTCACCCCGACGAGGAGTCGAAATGAAGACGCAATATGACGTGGTGATCGTGGGCGGAGCGGTGATTGGCTCGGCGGTGGCGTATTTCCTGATGGCGAACCCCGATTTTGATGGCTCTGTATTGGTGGTGGAGCGTGATCCGACCTACGCCAAAGCCTCGACCTCGCTGTCAGCGGCCTCAATCCGCACGCAGTTTTCCAACGCGATCAACGTGAAGATCAGCCAGTTTGGCTATCAGTTTATCAAGCAATTTCCAGAGGTAATGCAGGTCGGCGATGACAAGCCCGACCTGAATTTCCACTCCGGCGGCTATCTCTATCTCGCAGGCACGCCCGAGCAGGAACAAATCTTGCGCGAAAGCCATGAGGTGCAGCGGGCATGTGGGGCCGACACCGTGCTGTGGGATCAAGACGAATTGGCCCGCGCCTTCCCGCATCTGAACGTCGATGATATTCGCCTCGCCAGCTACGGCCAATCCGGCGAAGGTTGGTTCAACAACACCGGCATCATGTCCGGTTTCCGCAACAAAGCCCGCGCCTTGGGGGCCGAAGTTATCAATGATGAGGTCACGGCCATCGGTCGCACTGGCGATGCCGTCACCTCTGTCACGCTGAAATCCGGTGCAACTGTTCAGGCGGGCACCGTGGTTAACGCCTCCGGCCCCCGCGCGGCCCTCACTGCACGGATGGCTGGCCTCGATGTCCCCGTTGAACCCCGCAAACGCACCCTGTTCGTGTTCGATTGCGCCAAAACTCCCGAAGGCAGCGCCACGGTTAACCAAGGTCGCCTGCCCCTGATGATCGACCCGTCCGGCGTATTCTGCCGCCCCGAAGGCCGTTTCTTCCTGACCGGAGCCGTCCCCGTCGAAGATCCCGCCGTCGATTGGGACGATTTCGAACCGCGTTACGAGGAGTTTGAAGACATAATCTGGCCCGCCCTCGCCAATCGCTCGCAGGGGTTTGAGGCGATCAAAGTGGTTAACCAATGGGCTGGCCACTATGATTTCAACACGCTTGACCATAACCTGATCGTCGGTCGCCACCCGCAGGTGCGCAACTTTGTTTTTGCCAACGGCTTCTCCGGCCACGGCTTGCAACAAGGCCCAGCCGCAGGTCGCGCGGTGTCCGAGTTGATCATATACGGCGGCTATCGCACGCTCGATATGTCCGAAGTCGGCTATGAACGCATCGTCGAAAACCGCCCTTTCCTTGAGAAAGCGGTGATCTAAAACGGGCACGCTGCGATGATGGATCGCCCCTTCCGCCTTCCGCCTTTGAACGCTCTGCGAGTGTTTCAGACCGTGGTGCGGCAGCGTAGTTTTCGCGGCGCGGCGGATGAATTGAGCGTCACGCCGCAAGCCGTCAGCCAGCAAATCAAACTGCTGGAGGACACGTTGGGGCTGGAATTATTTGCCCGCAAAGGCCGCGCGATTGAGCCGAATGAGCAGGCGATTTTACTCGCCCATTACGTCCAAGCCGGCTTCGATGAGTTTGCCGAAGGTGTGCGCCGCGTCACAAAACTCGGTCAGCGCAACCGTATCAACCTCAATGCCAGCCCCTATTTCGCCACCCGTTTCCTGCTGGATCGGCTGGCGGGATTCCGTGAAATCATGCCCGGTGCCGACCTGCGGTTAACCACGATGGTAGAGCTGCCCGATTTCGTCGCCGATGATGTTGATGTGGCGATCCAATGGGGTTTTGGCACTTGGACGCAGTTCGATCAGGTGCTTTTACTGCGTGATATCAAGGTGATATGTTGCACGCCGACGCTGGCGCAAAGCCTGCACGCGCCCGCAGATCTGCGCGCAGTACCGCTGTTGCATTCGGTTCTGGCCGACCTTTGGGCTCCGGTTCTGACGCATCTGGGCGTGGTCGGCGCGATCGCCCAAAGCGCGTTCCGCTTTCAGGATGCCGCCACGATGCGCCGCGCGACCTTGGCGGGCTTGGGCGTCGGTTTGCTCTCCACGATTGACGCTGACGAGGATTTAGCCTCCGGCAAACTGGTGGCTCCGTTTGGGCGCGATGTGATGGCAGCAATGCCAGAAACGCAGACACCGGGCTTTTATCTAGTGCTGCCAAAAGCGCATCGCCGGGTAAAATCTATCGCGGCATTTTGCGATTGGGTGGCGCATGAAAACTGGGCTTTGCCCATTGTTTAGACGGGAGACGGCATGGCGCAGGCATTGGTGACGGGGGCGACCAGCGGCATTGGTCGGGCGATTGCACTGGCGTTGCATGGCGCGGGTCATGAGGTTATCGCGCTTGGTCGCAACGCTGCCGCCCTTCAAGGATTGAGCGCGCTGGGGATGCAAACCCGGCAGGTTGATCTGGCGGATGCAGCCGAATTGACAACGGCTCTGAACGGTCTCGCCCCCGATATTTTGGTGAATAACGCTGGCGTGATGCCGCCGCTGGGCAATTTTTGCGACGCCGATCTGGCCGACATTGATCAGGCGATTAACGTTAATTTGCGCTCGGTTCTGGCTCTGACCCACGCGATAGCTCCGGGTATGCGCGCGCGGGGTCACGGTCATATCTTCTTCACCGGATCGACGGCAGGCCACGCCCCCTTCGCCAATCTCGCGGTCTATTGCGCCACGAAGGCTGCGATTGGTGGCTTTGCCCAAGCCCTGCGGTTGGACCTAGCGCCGCACAATGTCCGCGTCACCGAGATCGTCGCAGGCCGCGTTGAAACTGCGCTTTATAGCACCTTGCTTCCGCCCGAAGCCCGCGCCGCGATGTATGCAGGCAACTCCGCCGTGCAGCCCGAAGATGTCGCAGCGATGCTGCTGGCGGTGCTGGCCTTGCCGCAATCGGTCGATGTGGCGCGGTTCGATATTCTTCCCACATATCAAGGGGTCGCCACGGGCACCCCCAAGAAAGAGGCGTGAAATGAAGGGGTTATCAGTCGTCATCATCGGAGGCGGTGCAGGTTTGGGCGCGCTATTGGCACAGATGGCAGTCGCCGAAGGTGCCAGCGCCTTGGGCATCATCGACGTGAACGCAGCCGCCGCCGAGGCAGCTTTAGCCCCCGCCCGCGACGCTGGTCTGCCGCACGCCTTTGCCGCCTGCGACATACGCACCGCCGAGGCCGCGCACGCTGCCTTCGCCCAAGTTGCCGCCGCTTTGGGTCGCGTCGATACCCTGATCAACTCCGCCGCGATCTATCCGCGCAAGCCGATCCTAGAGATTTCGGATGCCGATTGGGATGCCTCCAACGCGATCAACGTCAAGGGCACCTATCACATGATGGTCGCCGCGATTCGCCAGATGCGCGGCCAAGATCCCATTAACCATATCCGTGGCCGCATCGTTAACATCACCTCGGTCGATGCCTTCAAGGCCCACCCGCAGAACGCGCATTATGCGGCGACCAAGGCGGCGGTGGTGAGCCTGACCAAAAGCATGGCGCAAGAGGTCGCGCCTGATGGCATTCTAGTTAATTCGGTTGCTCCTGCGGGGATGGCTACCGAAAAGGCCCGCGAGTCGGGCTTTCTGAATGAACTCGCCAAAGCCAGCCCTTTGGGTCGTGGCGGTGAGCCGCGCGAAATGGCCGAGTGGGTGCTTATGGCAGGCGGCCCGCGCAACACCTATATGACAGGGGAAAACATCATCGTTTCAGGAGGTTACATCTATGCTTGAGGCAGCCTAGCCCTGCACCCGTTTGAAGGCGACGGTCAAGGCGGTCTCCATCGCAGCACCGCCGCCACCTTGAACGAAAGTTTGAAAAATCATTTCATTTAGGCCGCCCTTGGTGGAATGATCCTGCCGCAACTGCTCAAACGAGGCAGGTTTCTCGCGCAAGACATCGCCCAAGCTGCCGAACAATCCGCGCAGATACAGCGCGGCATCAGCGTCCGAATGACCCTGCGCCACCATCCAAGCCGAGGCGGTTTCGAGCAGGCCGAAATAGCTGCCCATTAAGGCGCTCGCAGCCGCGTATGCATCATACGCGGCCAGATCACTGACAGGCAAAGCGGTGCCCAAAGCCGCAAAAATCTGCATCGCTACGGGCTGGGGCGGGAACACCGGAGTCACCCCCTCATGCCGTTCGACAAATGGCAACGGGATCGCGCGGGCGATATCTTTTGCGCCCGTCCACTCAGCCAAAGTCTCGATATGCAGCCCCGCGATCAGGCTGATAATTGGGCGATTTACTGTGAAAATCAACGGCTTAATCACCATCTCCGCCACTTGAGGACGCACCGCGAGGATCACAACATCGGCCTGATCCAGCACCGCTTGATTGCCAGCAGCGACCGTCACGCCCGGCAGCAGCGCCAGTTCCGCAGCCACCGTCTCACCACGCGGTGAGACGACAATCTGCCAATCCGCCAGCCCCGACGTCTTCAGCCCCCGCACCATATGCGCGGTGATCGTGCCGGTGCCGATAAACCCCAGCCGCATCTAGGCCACCGCCTGCGCGCCGGTAATTTCCACCAAAGATCCGCACATAAAGGCTGCCTCATCGGACGCTAGAAACGCCACCAAGGCCGCCACTTCCTCGGGCCGACCAATCCGCCCAAATGGCACCATCTTGTCGAGATCGGCAATGGTGCGGCCCGAGCGTTTCACCCCTGCCTCCAGCATCGGCGTGTGAATTTCGCCCGGACACACTGCATTCACCCGGATTTTCTGCGCAGCATAATCGCGCGCAAGGTTCTGCGTGAAACTCGCCACCGCCGCTTTGGTGACGTTATAGGCGATGTGGTTTGGCGCGGGGTAAAGCCCCCATTGTGAAGCGGTGTTCACAATCGCTCCACCACCCGCTGCAATCATATGCGGCAGGGCTGCTTGGCACAGATGAAACATCGCGTCGATATTGATTGCGAAGGATAAATCCCAATCATCTAGCGTCAACGACAACAGATTTCCACGCCGATTGACCCCCGCATTGTTGCACAGAACATCAAGGCGCCCCTCAACCGCGATCACATCGGCAATCACCGCGCGACATCCCTCGGCCCCACCAATATCAGCGGCAAAACTGCGCGCACGACCGCCCGCATCGCGCAGCCGCAACGCCGTCTTCTCCGCCCCGTCCGCGTTCACATCTGTCACCACCACGCGCGCGCCTTCCGAGGCAAACCGCTGGCAAATCGCCGAGCCAATACCGCCCGCAGCCCCCGTAACCACAACCACTTTATCCTGAAACCGCATTTTATTCCCCTAACGCAGATAGCTGCCGCCGTTCACATCCAGCACCGCGCCGTTCAGCGACGCCTGACTTGGCCGCAGCGCAAACGCCACCAACTCACCGATCTCGGCAGCCTTGGCCATCGCGCCAATCGGGATGCCAGCCATAGCCGCCGCTTCGCCATGCTGCGCAATAAACGCCTCGGCCATTTCGGTGCGAACCCAACCCGGCGCTATCGCCACCGCCGTAATCCCCTCCGCACCATGACTTTGCGCCACCGATTTCGTAAGGTTAATCAGTGCGGCCTTGCTCGCGCCATAAGCCATCGCGTTCGAGGCATAACCGCGCTGCCCCGCCCGGCTCGCCATATTGATAATCCGCCCACCACCATGCGCCCGAAAGTGCAAGATCGCCGCGCGGGTCAGATCAACGGCGGCGAGGAAGTTCACCCGAAACTCACGCTCCCACACCGCTTGCCACTGGTCCAACGGCGCATCTACGGCCACTTCAGACCGGATGCCCGCGTTGTTAACCAGCCCATGCAATCGCCCGGTCAAAGCCTGCGCCTGATCCCATAAATCAGTTGCCCCTGCAGGCTCTGACAAATCCGCGCCAACGCACCAACCTGCGCCGCCGATCTTAGCCAACAAAGCCTCTGCCCCGGCCCGATTGCGTCCGTAATGGATTACCACTCGCGCGCCTTCAACAACCAAAGCGCTACAAATCGCCTGCCCAATCGCCCCCGTCGCACCAGTGACCAGCACGTTCCGCTCAGACAGGCTTCTCGCCATAGTCATAGTTCGCCCACCTGTGGACCCCATGTATCCGACAGCGCAAACCCGGTGACAAACGGATCATCCGGGTTCACCCGCAACTGCTCGCGACCGTAAATCCACGCTTTCCCGGTGATCCGAGGCAGCACTGCCCGGTGTTTGCCTACCACCGCCTCGCCGATTGCTTCCGCCTCAAATGTACCACCGATGATCGAACGCGAGGTCAAACTGTCACCGACGCTGACCTCACTGCGTTCAAACATTACCGCCAAATTCGCCGACGACCCAGTACCGCAGGGTGAGCGATCGACCCGCCCCGGCTTCAAAGTCGTGCAAGTCACGATAGCGCCGTCGGCGTCGCGCGCCCGAAACATCACATAGGCGACCTCGTCCAAACCGGGGATTTCGGGGTGGTTGACCTTGATCTGCCCGCGCAAATCCGCCTTGATCGCGATGCCCGCCTCAGCCAAAGCCCGCGCATTTTCCGGCACAATCGTTAGGCCAATTTGCTCCACGTCGACCAGCGCATAAAACACGCCACCAAAGGCAATATCGGCGCGTAAGATACCGTAATCGCTGGTTTTCACCTTCATATCCAGTTCCACCACGAACGCTGGCACGTTGTCCAAGCTGACCGACATGCAGCGGCCATTTTCACAGCGCGCCCGCGCCGTGATTAACCCTGCCGCAGTGTCCAGTCGCACAACCGAGACGGGTTCCACCATTTTGACGCGCCCGGTTTCCAGTAGTGCTGTCACCACGCATATGCAGTTCGATCCTGACATTGGATGCGCCCGATCCGGTTGCAGCACGATGAACGCGGCATCGGCATCGGGTCGGCAGGGCGGCAGCAACAGGTTCACAGACATCGCCACATGGCCGCGCGGCTCGAGCGTTACAAAGCGGCGCAGGCTATCGTCTACATTGTTGATGTAGTTCATTTTATCCAAGATCGTTGCGCCCGGAATCTCTGGTGCGCCGCCGACAATGACCTTGCCGATCTCGCCCTGACAATGCACCAGCAGCAGTTCTAACGCGCCGTTCCAAAGTGCTATGTCCGACATGAGTTCATTCCCCTAAAAACGGTTAACACGGTAAGGATACAAGTCCAGCGCGGGCTTCGTGCCGGTGATCAGCTCGCCCATCAGTCGCGCGGTGGTTGCAGCATACGTTAACCCTAAATGCCCGTGACCGGTGGCATAAAATACGCCCTTTGTTTTGGCCGAGGCTGACAATATCGGCACGGTATCCGGCAGGGCAGGGCGGTGGCCCATCCATTCGGTAAATTTCGCGCATTGCAACCCCGGTGTCGCCGTTTGGGCCCGCCTGACCGTTACTTTGGCGCGGCGATAATCTGGTGCGGCGTCCAGCCCCGCCATTTCCACGGTGCCGCCGACGCGAATACCGCCCGCCGTCGGCGTCACCATAAACGCCCGCGCCGGCCAGATGATGGAGTGTTTGATCTCAATGCCCGGCGCCATGATCTGCGTGTGATAGCCGCGCTCTGTTTCCAGCGGGATCGGTTCGCCGAGCAGCGTTGACAGCCTGCCCGAGAACGCCCCGGCGCAGATCACCACCTCATCCGCCGCAATCTCACGCCCATCCGCCAGCTTAACGGCGTCGATTTTATCGCTGCGCGCAAAGCCAACGACCGAACCCTCCTCAACGCGTCCGCCCATAGCCACAAAGCGATCGGCCAAGGCAAGCACCAGTTTATAGGGATCTTTCATCGAACGATTGTCGGGAAACCGCACCGCCATGCCGATTTTATCCGACAAGGCAGGCTCCAACGCGCGTACTTCCGGCCCGCCGATCACCTCATGCGCGAAGCCAAACCGCTTTAAAATCTCGATATGCTCATGGTCGGCGCGAAACTCGGCTTCGTCGGTATAAAGTGACAGGCAACCTTGCTCGCTGAGCTGATCCGCAAGCCCGGTTTCCCGCAGCAACTCCACCGTATCCGCCAGCGCACGGCTGCAAAGCGCCGCCCCCTGCGCCTCTAACGCACGCAGTTTGCTTGGCCGCGACGCCGCAATAAACCGCAAAAACCACGGCACCAGTTTCGGCATATACGAAGGCCGCACCCGCACCGGACCTTCCGGGTCGAGCATCCAGCCGGGTATCTGCCGCCAGATTGAGGGGCGCGACGACGGCATAAACTCCGTCACCGCGATTGAGGCCATATTGCCGAAAGACGCTCCACGCCCCGGCGCATCGCGGTCCAGCAAAACCACCTGCCGCCCGCGCTTTTGCAGATCATGCGCAATGGCAGTGCCGATAATTCCGGCCCCAATCACAACCGTGGTCATGGCTTATTGCCGGTTGATGATCGGCTGCATAGCGGCTGCAAAATCGGCCTTTTCGTCGTCGGTCAGCGGGCCGAGCGGCATCCGACATTCGCCCACTGAAAGCCCCTGCAACTCGCAGCCATACTTGAGCTTCTGGACGAATTTCCCCGATTCCAGAATGTTCATCGCGGTGTAAAGCGTCGCCATCTGCGCCTTCGCCTTCACCAAATCACCCGAGCGGTAAGTCCGATCCAGATCGCAAACCGCCTGCGCCATGCAGTTCGCTGGCCCGCAAATCCAACTATCCGCGCCCCAGAACATGAAATCCAGCGCGATATCGTCCGAGCCGGAAACCAGCTGAATCCGCCCCGCATAGCGCGTCGCAATGCCAATCGCGCGCTGCAACGCGCCAGAGCTTTCCTTGATCCCGATCACCCGAGGATGATCCGCCAGCGCATCCAGCACCTCCCAACCCAGTTCGACGCCGTCCTTATCCGGATAGGAATACAGCACGATATTCACATCGACCGCATCCAACACCGCGTTGAAATGCTTGATCAATTCGGCTTGCGTTGGCTTGGTGTAGAACGGTGTGGCCAGCAGCACAGTGTCATAGCCCAACTCTTTCGCGCGTTTGGAATTGGCGATCACTCCCGCAGTATGCGGCGCGTTGGTGCCTGCGATCAGCGTCTCGGACGGCAGTGCGAAATCCTTCACAAACGCCAGCACTTCCTCACGTTCAGCATCGCTCAGGAAGTTATACTCGCCCGACGACCCACACGGCACCCAACCGCTGACGCCTGCCGCGCGCAGATTGGTCAAATGGGTTTCAAACGCCACGAAGTCGATTTTGCCGTTGGCATCAAACGGGGTGACAAGGGCGGGCATGACGCCGGACAGTTTCAACATGAGGTGGCCTTTCAAAGCGCGAATCAACCGAAAGCCCACACGTGCAGGCGCTGTTCAAAACATGACGACAGCGTGCCGACACGTCAATTTAAAAATATTCTGTGTCGACATGATTGGCAAAAAAGATTAGCCTTTTCCGACGCAATGCAAAGGCAGCAGATGAGCGACGAGACAGAAATCAAGCGGGCGAAAGGCACTGGCGCGAAGTTCGCCTATGAAGCCATTCGCGACGAGATTCTGTCGTTGACCCTCGCGCCGGGTGCGCTGCTGGACGAAACGTCGCTCGCCGATCGCTTCGGCATGTCGCGCTCTCCGGTGCGGGAGGCGCTGATCCGGCTGGCTGGCGAAGACCTTGTGGTTATGCTCGCCAACCGCTCCACCATCGTAGCCCCAATCGACGTTACCAGCTTTCCGAAATACGTCGAGGCGCTGGATATTGCCCAGCGCATGAACACTCGTTTGGCCGCCGAATTGCGCAGCGACGCCGATCTGAAAGCCATCGCCAAACGTCAACGCGCGTTTGAAGCTGCGGTGAAAACTGGCAAGCATCTGGCAATGTCGGAGGCCAACAAGCAGTTCCACATGGCCATCGCCGATGCCGGTAAAAACCCATATCTGTCAGGGTTTTACCAACGTCTGCTCGATCAAGGCCGCCGCATGTTGCATCTGCATTTCCAATACCTAGAACGCACCCATGACGGCTATCTTTTAACCGACGAGCACGCCGACATGCTTGATGCCATTCGTGACCGCGACATCCCGCGCGCCGATGCTTTGGCCCATGCCCACACCCGCCAATTCCGCGATAACTTTATCGGCTTCATGCAGGAAAACTACTCCGCGACCATGCCGCTCGCCACCCCGCAAGCCGCCGAGTAGCCCGGTTCCAAAGCTGCGCGATCCGGGCTAGGCTCGGGCAAACCGCATGAGGGGGCCGCAGATGACGTTCAAAGCACTGGTTGTCGATAAGGACGCTGCGGGCGCGACCCATGCCGCCATCAAAACTCTGACCCTCGCCGATCTTCCGGCAGGCGAGGTTCTGGTCGCCGTCGAATACTCCACCGTTAACTATAAAGACGGTCTGTGCATGGGATCGGGCGGCGGCATGGTGCGCAATTATCCGCATGTGCCGGGGATTGATTTTGCTGGCATTGTCGAGGCTTCAGACGATCCGCGCTACCAGCCCGGCGATAAGGTCGTGCTGACCGGCTGGCGTGTGGGAGAGGCTTATTGGGGCGGTTTTGCGCAAAAAGCTCGCGTCAAAGCCGATTGGCTGGTGCCGCTGCCCGCCACTCTGACCACCCGCGCCGCGATGGCCGTCGGCACTGCTGGCCTGACCGCAATGCTCGCCGTGATGGCTTTGGAGGCGCATGGTTTGCAGCCGGGGCAGGGGCCGGTTTTGGTGACTGGCGCTGCGGGCGGTGTCGGTTCCGCTGCCGTCGCGATCTTGGCGCATCTGGGATATGAGGTCGCGGCCGTCACCGGTCGGCCCGAAACCGAAGCCTATCTGCGCGACCTTGGCGCCACCCAAATCATCCCGCGCGATCAGATCAATGAGACCGTCAAACGGCCGCTGGAGTCTGAAACTTGGTCCGGCTGCATTGATGCCGTCGGCGGTGCGATGCTCGCTCGCGTGCTTGGTCAGTTGAAATATCGCGCCTCGGTCGCGGCTGTCGGCTTGGCCGGAGGCACGAACCTGCCCGCCTCTGTGATCCCGTTCCTGCTGCGCGGCGTCAACCTGCTCGGCATCGATTCCGTGCTGCAACCCTACGCCAATCGCCAAGCCGCATGGGCCCGCATCGCCACCGATCTGCCGCAGGATAAGCTGGAGTCGATGGTGACAATGGCGACCCTCGCCGATCTGCCGCGCCTCGGGGTTGAGATTTTGGCAGGCCAGATCAAGGGGCGCTGCGTGATCGACGTGAACTCGTAGGGCAATTTAGTCGCGATCCTACCACATATGGTGCAGACTGGCTCAAAAGGCGCGTTACACAAGTCCCTCCCCGCTGGGAGGACTTTGTCAGCGACGTGCCTCAATACCGCGTCGTCATGCGATACCCCCGCCGATGCGCCAGCGTCACCAGAGTAACGGCGGCGTTCTGCCACCACGTTGCGCGCTCGACACAAAACACCGGATCGCCCAAAGCATGATCGAGATGCGCGACCATCACTGCATCCGCCGCCGCCGCCAGAAAGCTGATCTCCACCTCCGAGAATGGCACCGTCGCCACCAGCCATTCATTCGGCCCAACGGTTGAGAAATTTTGCTCCAAAGCCATTGGCAAAGCCCCCGCATTGATCCAACGATCCTCTAGTTGAAACGCCACCCCGTCGGCGAAATGCAAACACAGCAGATGCACCACCCGGGCGCGCGCTTTCAACCCCAGCCGTCCCCGCAGCCAATCCGGGGCCACCAGCACCTCGCGGGCAAGCAGCTGATAGCCATAAATCGCCCCGGTTTTCTCAATCTCAGACCGCACCACGGGCATCTCAAACCGCGCTTGCCGGATCGGAGCCATCCGCACCCGCGTTCCCGCCTTACGCTTACGGTCCAGAAACCCCAGTTCCGACACCTCTCGCAAAGCCCGGTTCATCGTGGTGCGAGAGCAGCCGAATTCCTCCGCCAGTTCAACCTCACCCGGCAGCAAGGTTCCCGGCCCCCACGGCCCCTCGGTGATGCGCTGCACAATCTCGGCCATCACCTCGCGGAAAGTCGTGGTCTCATGCTTTGCAATTTCTGCCATCGCGCCCTCCCGAACGCCGCCCTAAAGCGCGTCCACCAGCCCCCGCACAGCCACCCGCCAGCCCGCGATAATCTGATCGCGCTGGATATGCCGCCCGCCGCGCACCTGATGCCGCCCCGCCGACCACAAATCGGTGATGACGTTATCCGAGGCCGCAAACGCCAGCCCGTCCAAAATCTGATCATTCCGTAGCGCGCAAAGCGAGGGATGCGCCAGATCAATCGCCACCACATCCGCCAGCATCCCCACCGCAATCGCCCCAGACTGCCGCCCCAAAGCCTGCGCGCCGCCCTTCGCAGCCTCCATATAAAGCGACTGCCCAACCGAGCCTTCGCCCACAACCATCACATTCCGCGCAATATCCCGCAGCCGCTGGCTATACTCCAACGTCCGCAATTCCTCGGTCAAAGAAATCCGCACATTGCTGTCCGAGCCAATGCCAAACGCCCCACGAGCCGCCAGCCACCCCGGCCCATTGAACGGCCCATCGCCCAAATTCGCCTCGGTGATCGGGCACAGACCCGCCACAGCACCGGACTGCGCCAGCCCCGAAGTCTCCGCCTCCGTCATATGCGTCGCATGAATCGCACACCAATCGGCGTTAATCGGTGTATTAGCCAGCAACCACTCCGCCGGACGCGCTCCCAACCAAGCCGAAATATCCGCGACCTCCTTAGGCTGCTCTGCCACGTGGATATGCACCGGATTGCCCGCCGCAATTGGCAATGCCCGCAGCAAATCCCCCGGATTGGTCGCCCGTAAAGAATGCGGCGCAATCCCCACCCGCGTATCCGACGGCAAAGCCCGGGCCGAAACTCGCGCCGCCTCAACCAACCGCGCAAACCGATCCACATCATTGCCAAACCGCAACTGCCCCGCCGTCAGCGGCTGCTCGCCAGCCCCGCCGTAAGTATACAAAACCGGCAAATGCGTCAGCCCGATCCCTGTCAGATCGGCGGCCGCAAAAATCCGCCCCGACAGCTCGGCAATATCCGAATAGACAGCCCCACCCGGCTGATGATGCACATAATGGAACTCGCCGACCGAGGCATAGCCCGCCTCCTGCATCTCCATAAACACCAGCGCCGCAATCGCCTGCATCTGCTCCGGCGTCAGACGGTCCAGAAACCGATACATCAAATCGCGCCACGTCCAGAAACTGTCCCGCCCGGCGATGCGATGCTCGGTCATCCCTGCCATCGCGCGCTGAAACGCATGGCTGTGCAGGTTCGCCAGCGCAGGCAGGAGCGCCGACACCAGCACATCGCCCGCCTGCACCTTAGCCCCGACCGCGACCGCCGAGATATGTCCCTCCGCCACAGTGATCCTGACATTCTCAGCCCAGCCTTGCGGCAACAAAGCACGTTGAGCAAAAATCACGATGGCGACTCCTTATGTGTAGACATAATAAACATACTCGCATAAACCTTGTTGAGGCAATAGCTTTTGGCGAGGCATCCCGTGCATCCTTCCCCGATCACTCTTATCGGCCTGCAAGCCGCCACGATGCAGTCGTCGGATAGGTCCGGCGCGGACCCCTACGGCTTGATCCAAGACGCCGCTTTGGTGCTGGCGGAAGGCCGTATCGCATGGGTCGGCCCCCGCGCTGACCTCCCCGCTGAACACGCTCGCCTGCCGCAACATGACTGCGGCAACCGCCTGATCACCCCCGCTTTGATCGACTGCCACACCCACGTCGTCCACGGTGGCAACCGCGCCACAGAGTTTGAGATGCGCCTTGAGGGTGCCACTTACGAAGAAGTCGCCCGCGCTGGCGGTGGCATCATTTCCACCGTCAAAGCCACCCGCACCGCCTCGCAAGCCGATTTGGTCGACCAAGCCCTACCGTTCGTCGATGCGATGATCGCCGAGGGCGTCGCGGTGATCGAGATCAAATCCGGCTACGGCCTGAACCAGGTCACCGAACTTCGGATGCTGCGCGCGGCCCGCGAAATCGCCACCCTGCGCAAAATCACCGTCAAAACCAGCTACCTTCCCGCCCAGGCCATTCCTCCCGACTACTACGACCGAGCTGACGCCTATATCGACGACGTCGCCATCCCGGCCCTACACGCTGCCCACGCTGAAGGCTTGGTTGAAGCGGTGGACGGCTTCTGCGAAGGCATCGCCTTCTCCCCCGCCCAAATCGAGCGTCTGTTCACGGTCGCCCGCGCCCTGAACCTTCCGGTAAAACTCCACGCCGAGCAACTCTCCAACCTTGGCGGCGCAGCCCTAGCCGCCCGCTTTAACGCCATCTCCGCCGATCACCTCGAATATCTCGACGAAGCTGGCGTCATCGCAATGGCCGCCGCAGGAACCGTCGCCGTCATCCTCCCCGGAGCCTTCTACACCCTGCGCGAAACGCAAGCCCCGCCCGTCGCGCTCCTTAGAAAACACAACGTCCCGATGGCCGTCGCCACCGACATGAACCCCGGCTCCTCCCCCATGTCATCGCTATTACTGGCGATGAACATGGCCTGCACCCTGTTCCGCATGACCCCCGCCGAAGCCCTCGCGGGGACCACCATAAATGCCGCCCGCGCCCTAAACCTACCCAGCCACGGCACGCTGGCCGCAGGTCAGGTCGCCGACCTCGCCATCTGGAACGCCCAACACCCCGCCGAACTCGCCTATCGCATCGGCTTCAACCCACTTCATCAACGCATCATCGGAGGCGCGCTTTGACCGCACTGACCCTGACCCCCGGCCAAACCACCCTCGAACAACTGGTCCGCATCTACCGCGACGAACTCCCCGTCACCCTCGATCGCGCCGCCAAACCCGGCATCGAACGCGCCGCCGAAGCCATCAAAGCTGCCGCCGCTGGCGATGCCCCGGTTTACGGCGTCAACACGGGTTTCGGTAAACTCGCCAGCATGCGCATCGCCCCCGCCGACACCGCCACCCTGCAACGCAATCTGATCTTGTCGCATTGCTGCGGTGTCGGCGAGGCGATCCCTCGCCGCCACGCCCGCCTGCTGATGGTGTTGAAACTGCTCAGCTTCGGTCGCGGCGCGTCCGGTATCCGTTGGGAATTCATCGAACTGCTGGAGTCGATGCTCGCCAAAGGCGTCACCCCGCAAATCCCAGCGCAGGGCTCCGTCGGCGCATCCGGTGACCTCGCCCCACTCGCCCACATGACCGCCGTGATCATCGGCGAAGGCGAAGCCGAATACCAAGGCCAGATCCTGCCCGGAGCCAAAGCCCTCGCCGCCGCTGGCCTCCAAGCCCTGCAACTCGGCCCGAAAGAGGGTCTCGCCTTCATCAACGGCACGCAATTCTCCACCGCTTTCGCCCTCGCTGGCCTGTTTGACGGCTGGAATGCCGCGCAATCCGCGCTTGTCACATCGGCGCTATCGACCGACGCCATCATGGGCTCCACCGCGCCGCTGCAACCCGAAATCCACTCGCTTCGCGGCCATGCAGGCCAGATCGAAGCCGCCGCCTTCATGCGCGCCCTGCTGGCAGGTTCGGAAATCCGCGAAAGCCACATTGAGGGCGACGCCCGCGTGCAAGACCCCTACTGCATTCGCTGCCAACCGCAGGTCACCGGTGCCGCGATGGACGTCCTTCGCCAAGCCGCCACCACCTTGGAGATCGAAGCCAACGCCGCCACTGACAACCCCCTCGTGCTGACCGAAGCGGGCCTGATCGTCTCGGGCGGCAACTTCCACGCGGAACCGGTGGGCTTTGCCGCCGACATGATCGCGCTGGCCCTCGCCGAAATCGGTGCCATCGCGCAACGCCGCGTCGCCCTGATGGTTGACCCGGTGCTGTCGTTCAACCTGCCGCCTTTCCTCACCCCACGCCCCGGCCTGAACTCCGGCTTGATGATCGCCGAAGTCACTACGGCGGCTTTGATGAGTGAAAACAAACACACCGCCATGCCCTGCGTGACCGACAGCACCCCCACTTCCGCCAACCAAGAAGATCACGTCAGCATGGCCGCGCACGGTGCCGTCCGCCTCGGCAAGATGGTCGCAAATCTCAACGTCATCCTCGGCGTTGAAGCGATCTGCGCCGCCCAAGGCGTCGATTTCCGCGCCCCCCTGCAAACCTCGACCCCGCTGCAAGCCGTCGTCGCCCGCCTGCGCCAAGACGTCGCCACCTTGGGCGATGATCGCTACCTCGCCCCCGACCTGATCGCCGCCGCCAATCTGATCGCCACCGGAGCCCTCACCGAAGCCTCCGCCCTCACCCTTCCCACCTTGTAAATCGAGGCTGATATGAACAAACCGCTCGACAACTCCCGCCACAATATGCGCGACATTTACCCCGCCACTGGCACCGAGATCACCGCGAAAAGCTGGCAGACCGAGGCCGCGATGCGGATGCTGATGAACAACCTGCATCCCGACGTCGCCGAAAATCCGCACGAACTGGTCGTCTACGGCGGCATCGGTCGCGCCACCCGCACCTGGGGCGATTTTGACCGCATCGTCGCCACGCTGAAAACGCTAGAAGATGATGAGACGCTGGTGGTGCAATCCGGTCGCCCTGTCGCCGTGGTCCGCACCCACAAAGACGCCCCGCGCGTGCTGATCGCCAACTCCAACCTTGTGCCACACTGGGCGACGTGGGACCATTTCAACGCGCTCGATAAAAAGGGCCTGATGATGTACGGCCAGATGACCGCTGGCTCGTGGATTTACATCGGCACCCAAGGCATCGTGCAGGGCACGTATGAGACGTTTGCCGAAGCGGGCCGTCAGCACTACGGCGGCTCGCTCAAAGGCAAATGGATTCTGACGGGCGGTCTGGGGGGCATGGGCGGCGCTCAACCTCTGGCGGCTGTGATGGCCGGAGCCTGCTGCCTCGCGGTGGAGTGTGACGAGACCCGCATCGACTTCCGCATCCGCACCCGCTACGTCGATGCCAAAGCGCATACGCTCGACGAAGCCCTCGCGATGATCGCCGAATGGACCGCTGCCGGAGAGGCCAAATCGGTCGGCCTGTTGGGCAATGCCGCCGACATATTCCCCGAACTTGTTCGTCGCATGAAAGCTGGCACCGCCCGCCCCGATATCGTCACCGACCAAACCTCGGCGCACGACCCGCTGCACGGCTACTTGCCGCAGGGCTGGAACGTCGCTGAATGGCGCGCCAAACAGGAAACCGACCCGAAAGCGGTGCAAAAAGCCGCCCGCGCCTCAATGCGCACCCATGTCGCGGCGATGGTCGATTTCTGGAACGCAGGTGTGCCGACTTTGGATTACGGCAATAACATCCGCCAAATCGCACTTGAAGAAGGCTTGGAAAACGCCTTCGCCTTCCCGGGTTTCGTCCCCGCCTACATCCGCCCGTTGTTCTGCAAAGGCATCGGCCCGTTCCGCTGGGTGGCCCTGTCCGGTGACCCGGAAGATATCTACAAAACCGACGCCGCGATGAAGAAACTGTTCCCGGAAAACGACCACCTGCACCGCTGGCTGGATATGGCCGCCGACCGTATCGCCTTCCAAGGCCTGCCCGCCCGTATCTGCTGGATCGGTCTGGGGGATCGCCACCGCGCTGGCCTGATGCTCAACGAGATGGTAAAATCTGGCGAACTCAAAGCCCCCATCGTCATCGGCCGCGATCACCTAGATGCTGGCTCGGTCGCCTCGCCCAACCGTGAGACCGAAAGCATGATGGACGGCTCGGATGCTGTCTCCGACTGGCCCCTGCTCAACGCCCTCGTCAACACCGCATCCGGGGCCACATGGGTTTCCATCCACCACGGCGGCGGCGTCGGCATGGGCTTTTCGCAACACTCCGGCGTGGTGATCGTCGCCGATGGCACCGATGATGCCGCCAAACGGCTGGAGCGTGTGCTGTGGAATGACCCAGCTTCGGGCGTCTGGCGCCATGCCGATGCGGGTTATGAGACCGCAATTGATTGCGCCAAAGAGCAAGGCCTTCGGCTGCCGACAATCTTGGGCAACTAAAGCCGATATGCAAGGAACCGGACGAACTATTTCCGGCTCCTTGCATATCTTTCAAACTTAACCAAAATTTTTCATCTACTCATAAATATCCCACGGGGGTCCGGGGGTGTGAAACCCCCGGCGATCAGCCCAGAAAGCCAAGTTAACCCCGCAACTGATCTCGCAGCGCATTGACCTGATCGCGCAGCGCCGTCAAAGCCGCCAAAGTCATGCCTGACTTCTCCAGTATGCACCCGGGAATATCCGCCGCCCGCGCCTGCATGTCGCGGCCCACGCCCGTCAAAGACACCCGCACCTGACGCTCATCGCGACTATCGCGCGCCCGCGCCACCAACCCCTGAGCCTCCAACCGCTTCAACAGCGGCGTCAGCGTGTTGCTCTCCAGCTGCAACGCCTGCCCCAACTGCCCGACGGTCTGGCCGTCCTCGCCCCACAGTGACACCAGCACCAGATATTGCGGATAGGTCAGCCCCAACGCTTCCAACATCGGCTTATAGGCGTGCTGCATCGCATGGGTCGCCGAATACAGCGAGAAACAGATCATCTCGGAGATCGGCAAAGTGGTGGGCGCTGGCATCATCGGGCTCCTTTCCAGCAGGATAAGTCGCACACGATAAAATCGCAAGGGATTTGAAGCGTGTTGACTTCGCTGCCGACTCGCGTTAAATATATCGCACACGATTAAATCGCAAAGGAAATATCATGTTGACAAAAATAGCGTATTCCACTGAAGCCACCGCAACTGGCGGCGGTCGTGATGGAAAATCGGCCACCACAGATGGCGCGTTGGCCGTCACTCTGGCTGTGCCAAAAGAAATGGGCGGCAATGGTGGTGGAAACAACCCCGAGCAACTGTTCGCCGTGGGATACGCCGCTTGCTACCTCGGCGCGATGCGCTTTGCCGCGTCGAGCGAGAAACTCGGCACCGTTCCGGCGGATGCCTCCGTCACCTCGACCGTCAGCATTGGCCCGCGCGACGAAGGTGGCTTCGGCCTGCAAGTCGAGTTGAAAGTTTCGATGCCCGGCGTTGACCGTGAAACCGCGCAGAAAATCGTCGATCGCGGCCATTTCATTTGCCCATACTCGAACGCCACCAAGGGCAATATCGACGTCACCACCACGCTGGTCTAAACATTCCGGTCTTAAGGCCGGGGTCTAACCCCTTGCCACTACCCCTTGCCCTGCTAGGCTAACCCCAACAGGGCAGGGGGCTTTTCGATGGACCGCTTAAAAGGCAAAGTTGCTATCATCTCCGGCGGTGCCACCGGAATCGGAGCCGCCGCTGCCCGCTTGTTCGCCGCCGAAGGCGCTGCGGTCGGCATCATCGACTGCAATGTCGAAGCAGGCCAAGCCCTCGCGTTTGATCTGGTCCTCGCTGGCCACCGCGCCTGTTTCGCCACCGCCGATGTCAGCCAAAAAGCCCAAGTCGATGCCGCCGTTGCCATCGTAAAATCGCAACTCGGCCCGGTGAACGTGCTGTTCAACCACGCCGGCACCATCGTCATCAAACCCTTCCTTGAGACCGAGGAAGCCGATTGGGACATGCTGTTCGACGTCAACGTGAAAAGCATGTACCTGATGACCCGCGCCGTCCTGCCGATGATGCTGGCGCAAGGCAAAGGCTCCATCGTCTGCACCTCCAGCATTTCCGCCGTCTACGCCACCCCGATGGAGGTGCTGTATGACGCCACCAAAGGCGCCTGCCACATGTTCGCCCGCGCCATCGCGGTGGAGTTTCGCGACAAAGGCATCCGTTGCAACGCCGTCTGTCCCGGCTTTATTGAGACCCCACACGGCCTGCGCGAAGTAGCCGAACTCCCCGCACTCGGAGTCGACGCCTCCGAATCCGCGATCAAAGCCGCGCAAGGCCGCTTCGGCCAACCCGAAGACATCGCCCGCGCCGCCCTCTACCTCGCCTCCGACGACGCTGAATTCGTCACCGGCACGCAACTGTTCGTCGATGGCGGATTTTCGGCGGTTTAGCGCCAATCGGTCGTATCGGACTGCGCGCGTTGAGAGCGATGCGAAAGGTCGCAATTTCGGTCCACAGCCTGACAAACGGCCAGCTAGTATTCTCAGCCAGCAAGCGGATTCATGCCAATGCTGCCGTCGATCTCTCCGGTTTTTGCCGAACGTGCAATCAGCCTGCCGCTGCCCCTTTGGACGCAGTTCGTTCTGTGCTAATCTAACCAAATCAACCCACTAATTAACGTTACCGAAAGGGAGCATCCCATGACCAAACACATCGCAGACCACCGCGAACCGTCGAATGGCGCTCGACTTCAACACTTCTTGCGCCTCGCCCGCGAAGCCTCCCCGGCCGCACCGCGCCAACTCCACCAACGCCCGCAAACCCGCAGCGAAGACAACCGCCGTATGCAGGAATATCTGCGCATTGAGCGCGGGATTGAGGCTTAAGGCTACGAGTTTGCGACGCAATTATTTTGCGACGCAATTATGAAGCGCGGCTAAAGCCCTGTCCGTTGACTGCCAGATGAGGTGACGCTTTCAACGCAGCCTGCGCGTGCAAATTATGCGTTTCGGTTCGTTCAGAAAGCTGTGTGCGGTTCCAAAGCTTGTCGGATACCCCACAATCGCACCGGCCGCGCCGCCGAACACTCCTTACGGATAGCGCGTCAAGGCTGGGTCTGTGCGATTTGTTCCCTACTCCCTCCCCCAGAGTTTCTGCCGCTGACTTTGCAACGCATGCTATTTTAGGAAGGTGCAGTTCATCTGCGGGGGTGGATGATCCCTGCGGATGATCCCTGCGGAGGAGCAAGAGCCTACGCTCATTATTTCGGAGTGATAGCATGACTTTCATACTCGGAACCAACCGCCGGGATTCTTTCAGCATGGGGCCCGGCGACGATATCGTCTACGGCCGTGGCGGCAACGATTATCTGAGTGGCGGTGAAGGCAACGATACGGTCTACGGCGGTTATGACAATGATGTCCTCTCGGGCGGCTCGATCGGCAATGACTACCTGTATGCTGGCATCGGCAAAGATTCCGTCTTCGGCGGACCGGGCAATGATGCGACTTATGGCGGCTACGGCAAGGACCTTCTGTATGGCGACGACGGCGACGATACGGTCTACGGCGGTTATGACAATGACGTGCTCTGGGGCGTGCACGGCAATGACAAGCTGTCTGGCGGCGTCGGCAAGGATGCCGTCTATGGCGGGCACGGCGCCGATACAGCCTATGGCGGTGACGGCAAGGACAGGGTGTATGGCGATTTCGGCAACGATATGGTCTACGGTGGCAAGGGCGGTGACGTGCTGTATGGCGGCGGTGACCGCGATAGACTTTACGGCGGCGACGGCCACGACACACTGTCTGGCGGAGCTGGCACAGACGCGCTGACCGGCGGTGCGGGGAAGGATGTGTTCCTGTTCAGTTTCGGCTCGGCGGTCGGGGCGGCGAACAGTGACAAGATCAACGGCTATGTCTCAGCGGATGATCAGATCCAGCTGGAGGATGCGGTGTTTGCAGCGCTGGCACCCGGCGCGCTCGCTGCAAAGAATTTCGCTGTCAACCTGAGCGGGCTTGCGGTGCGGGCCACCGATCACATCATCTATGAACGCGACACCGGCAATATTTACTATGACCCGGACGGGGTAGGCGGTGCCGCCGGCGAGGTGTTTGCCAATGTCGGGGCCAATCGAGCTGGCTTCGGTGCGCATGAGTTCCTGATCATTTGATCCAGATCGCAACATTCAGCCGCACACTGCGGCCGAGGCTGAGAAATGCAGTCGGCCGTCAGACTGGCCTTATGCTCTGGGCTGGCGCACGGCCCGCGCCGCTTGCCAAAGCCCGGTGGTCTTGGCAAGCGGCGGCGTAACCCGTGACCGTGTACGACCGCCCTCTAGGGATGGGTGCTCTGCCGCCGCGACCAGCAGATCGGCAGGTTAGGCCCGCACCAGCTTCTCATACTGATCCGAGATCCCCAAAGTCAGCGCCCCAACCTCAAAACTATACTCGCCGATCTGCCCAACCGGAGTAACCTCCGCAGCCGTCCCGGTCAGCCAGCATTGCTGGAAGCCCTCCAACTCGGCAGGCAGAATATGCCGTTCATGCACCACAATGCCCTGATCGCGCAGCATCCCGATCACCGTCTGCCGGGTGATGCCGTTCAGGAACGCATCCGGCAGTGGGGTGTGAACCTCGCCATCCTTCACAAAAAAGATATTCGCGCCCGTCGCCTCGGCCACATAGCCGCGATAGTCGAACATCATCGCATCCGAGCAGCCCTTCGCCTCGGCTGCATGTTTCGACATCGTGCAGATCATATAAAGCCCCGCCGCCTTCGCCTCATGCGGGATCGTCTCGGGCGAGGGCCGCTTCCACTTGGCGATGTCCAGCTTCGCACCCTTGGTCTTGGCATCGCCGTAATAATTCCCCCAAGACCACACCGCCACAGCCAGCCGGATCGGGTTGCGTTTTGAGGCCACCCCCATATCCTCGCCAGCCCCGCGCCAAGCAATCGCCCGCACATAGGCATCGCTCAACCCGTTGGCTTTAAGCGTCGCCTGCTTAGCCGCCTCAATTTCCGCCACCGAATATGGCAACTCCATATCCAGCAACGCACCCGAGTTCCGCAGCCGTTCCGAATGCTGCACCGATTTGAAAATCTTGCCGTTATAGCAGCGCTCGCCCTCAAACACCGACGACGCATAATGCAGCGCATGGGTCAGAATATGCACATTCGCTGATCGCCATTCCACCAGCTTGCCATCCATCCAGATGAACCCGTCCCGATCGTCATAACCTGCCATCGCAGCCTCCATATTTGCGAATGTTGCGCAATATAGGTCCAATACGGTCATAATATTGCGTGAAATCACGAATCCGCTAAACCTTATGACTTGGAATGTCAACAAGGCTGACGTATATTATCGGCGGAGGAGACGACCATGCCCGACCCAAGCAACAGCGGCGAAAGCCTGCTGTTTCTCACTGATGAAAACCTGCGCAAAGGCATCGAGGCGATGTTCTTCGCCTATCGCGGGTTCACGGCTGATCCCGACCGTATCCTTGAAGACATGGACTACGGCCGCGCCCATCACCGCGCCGTGCATTTCATCAATCGCTCACCCGGCACCACTGTCGGCAATCTGCTGACCATCCTCGGCGTCACCAAACAATCGCTGAACCGCGTGTTGCGCACCTTGTTTGACGATGGCTTGGTTGAGGCCCGCGTCGGCAAACAAGACAAACGCGAGCGCCACCTTTACCTCACCGACAAAGGCCGCTCGCTTGAACGCGCGCTGTCGGACGCGCAACGTGCAAGGATGCGCGCGGCCTACCGCGCCGCTGGGCCGAGCGCTGTGCAGGGGTTTCGCACCGTGCTAGAGGCGATGATGGACGCCGAGCAGCGCCGCCAGTATCAAGGCCAAAATCAGGGATCAAAAGAGGGCACATGACAGAGCTTCCGCCACATCTTCTGGTCGTGGACGACGACGAACGCATCCGCGGCTTGTTGCAAAAATTCCTGATCCGCAACGGCTTCCTTGTCTCGGTCGCCCGCGATGCTGCCCAAGCCCGTCGCCTGCTCGCAGGGCTCGAATTTGATATGCTGGTGCTTGACGTAATGATGCCCGGCGAGGATGGCATCAGCCTGACCCGCGCTTTGCGTCAAACCCTGACCGTGCCAATCTTGCTGTTGACGGCCAAGGGTGAAACTTCGAACCGGATAGAAGGTTTTGAGGCCGGGGCCGACGATTACCTGATCAAACCATTCGAGCCGAAAGAGTTGCTTTTGCGCATCAACGCCATTCTGCGCCGCGTGCCGGCTGCCAAGCCCGCTAGCCCCGCGCCGAAGGTGTTGCATATGGGCCCTGTGCGCTACGATATGGATCGCGGCGAGTTATGGCGCGGCACCGATCTGATCCGCCTGACCTCGACCGAGGCCGCCTTGATGCGAATTTTCTCGGCGCAACCCGGCACAGCAATGTCACGCGATAAACTCGTCGGCGACATGCCGCGCGATGACAGTGCTGGGCAAGAACGTGCCGTAGACGTGCAGATCACCCGGTTGCGACGCAAAATCGAAGACGACCCAAAATCGCCACGCTACCTGCAAACCGTGCGCGGCGAAGGCTATATGTTGCAAACCGACTGAAGCCGATCGCTTCAGTTGCTTAACGATTTCCTGCCAGTTTTGGTGCAATAACATCCTTGGGAGAGACTATGACTTTGTTGAAATTCACCGCCGCCTGCGGCTTTGCTTTGTTGTCTACCGCGGCCTATGCCGATGATCTGGTGCCTTATTCCGAAGCTGGCGGCTGGGATGTGCAAGTTGACACCACTTTGGGCAATGGTTGCCTGTTGTCGTCCGATTTCGAGGACGGCAGCCATGTTCGCATCGGTTTTGACCGCACTGCAGGCAATGGCTATGTTGCAGCCTTCAACACCGCTTGGGGTGAGATAGAGGATGGCACCGACTATCCGATCAGCTTTATGCTGGATGATGAAAAATACGATGGCACTGGCAAGGGCATGCACCTCGACGAGGTTCCGGGCGTGCTGGTCAGCTTTGACAGCCCCGACTTTCTGACCGACCTTTCCGCGAAAGAAGTCATGGTGCTGCAAAGCCAAGGCACCGAAGTCATGTCTATCGACCTTTCTGGCAGCGACGAAGCAGTGACAGAGACGGTTGCTTGTCAGGAAGAGCAAGAGAAGGGCTGAACCTGATCACGCAGATTGATCTCGCAGCGCGACTAAGCCGCGTAGCTTTCAACGACCACGCTGGGGGTTTCACACCCCCAGACCCCCGCGGGATATTTGAGCACAGAACCGAACTTTGAGCAGTGCGCCTGTAGACGGCGGGGTGCACCAACAATGTCTGTCTCGCCAAGACTGCAATCCCCATCCCGTAAGATTTGACTAAAATTTGCTTTCGCATTGGCAAAAATATCCCACGGGGGTCCGGGGGTGTGAAACCCCCGGCGACGGTCCCAAAACCGACCATTCCCGTTCTGCCCGCCCCGCGCTATCTTCGAACCAAACCAGCCGAGGCACGCATGACAACTCTTCTCATCAACTCCCCCGAATCCGAAAACCACCTGACACCCCCCGGCCACCCCGAGCAGGTCGCGCGCTACGCCGCCGTTCAAGCGGGGCTAAGCCACCTCGATTTGCTTCGCCGCGATGCGCCGCTTGGCCTCGATGAGGATATCCTGCGCGCGCATCCCGCCCGATATCTCGCCAAACTCCGCGCGGCATCCCCTGCAACCGGATGGGCGCAACTCGACGGCGACACCTTCCTCTCTGTCGGCTCGCTCAATGCCGCTTTGTATGCCGTTGGTGGAGCCTGCGCCGCAGTCGATGCCGTGCTTTCAAGCAAGGCTAAGAACGCTTTCCTCGCCGCCCGTCCTCCCGGCCACCACGCCGAATCTGAAACCGCGATGGGCTTTTGTCTGCTTGGAACAGTCTCTATTGCGGCACTTAGAGCCTTAAATCACCATAATCTCGCGCGTGTCGCCATTGTCGATTTTGACGTGCATCACGGCAACGGCACGCAAGATCTGTTCTGGAATGAATCCCGCGCCCTGTTCTGCTCCAGCCACCAGATGCCACTGTATCCCGGCACCGGCAACCCGACCGAGACCGGCGCGCATGGCCAAATCCTCAACGTGCCGTTGTCCGAGGCTACAGGTTCCGGCCCGATGCGTGAGGCATACGAAAGCCTGATCTTCCCCCGCATTGCAGCGTTGAAGCCCGATCTGATCCTGATCTCGGCAGGTTTTGATGCGCATGAAGCCGACCCCCTCGCGGGACTTGAGTGGCAAACCGACGATTACGCTTGGCTCACCCAACGCATCTGCGATTTGGCCGACGCTCATTGCGCGGGCCGGGTGGTATCCTGCCTTGAGGGCGGTTATGATCTGCCCGCGTTGACCGCCTCGGTCGCCGCACATGTGGGTGTTTTGCAGGAGCGCGGGAAATGACCGACAAAGCCGTGACAGATATGTCGTTCGAGGAAGCCATGGCCGCCCTCGAATCCGTCGTGACCCAGCTGGAGCGCGGCGAAGTGGCGCTGGAACAAAGCATCGCGCTTTACGAACGTGGCGCGCAGTTGAAAGCCCATTGCGCCGCCAAACTGAAATCTGCCGAGGAAAAGGTCGAACTGATCCGCGCCGCCGAAGGCCGTGCCGTGGGCACCACCCCGGTGGAGGGAATGTGAGCTTTTCGACCCTTCTCGCCGCCGATGCTGGCCTGATCCAAGCCCGCCTTGATGCCGCTTTTGCGCAACTTCCCGACCAAGCGGTGATCCACGCCATGGCCTATGCCAGTGCGGGGGGCAAACGCTTGCGTGGCTTCCTCACCTTGCAATCCGCCCAGATGCTCGGGGTTTCGCCTGCCAGCTCAATCTCTGCCGCAGCCTCAATTGAGGCCCTGCACGCCTACAGCCTCGTCCATGATGACCTGCCCGCGATGGACAATGACAGCCTACGCCGTGGCCTGCCCACTGTGCACATCAAATGGGATGAAGCCACCGCCATCCTCGCCGGAGACGCTCTGCAAACGCTTGCGTTTGAACTCCTCACCGACCCCAGCCTTGGCACCGCCGACACCCGCCTGAAGCTCATAGCGGGCCTCGCCAAAGCCTCCGGCGCGCAGGGCATGGTGCTCGGTCAAGCCCTGGATATCGCCGCCGAAACCGCCACCGATCCGCTAACCCTCAGCCAGATCACCCATCTTCAAGCCGGGAAAACTGGTGCGCTGTTCCGCTTTGCCGCCGAAGCCGGGGCCATCCTCGCCGAGCAAAATCCGCGTCCCTTGCGCGCCTATGCAACCGCCCTCGGCCTCGCCTTTCAGATCGCTGACGACATTCTTGACGTCACCGGAGACGCCGATAAAGCCGGAAAACGTCTGCAAAAAGACGCCGCCGCCGGCAAAGCTACCTTCGTTTCGCTGCTGGGGCTTGATGCCGCACGCATCCGCGCCAAATCCCTGATAGATGAGGCGTGCGACCACCTCGCCCCATACGGCGCATCCGCCCAAAACCTGATAGACTGCGCCCGGTTCACCATCGCGCGGGAAAGCTGAGGCTCTTATGTCAAACCGCCCCCTCACCCCGCTGTTGGACCGGGTGCATCTGCCCGCCGATATGAAGTTCCTGTCGGATCGCGAGCTGAAGCAACTCGCTGACGAACTTCGTGCTGAAACCATTTCAGCGGTGTCCGAAACCGGCGGTCATCTCGGTGCGGGCCTCGGCGTGGTTGAGCTGACGGTCGCCCTGCACGCCATCTTTCACGCCCCGCGCGACAAGATCATCTGGGACGTTGGCCACCAATGCTACCCGCATAAAATCCTCACGGGACGTCGCGACCGCATTCGCACGCTGCGTACCGAGAACGGCCTGTCGGGCTACACCAAACGCAGCGAATCCCCCTATGATCCATTCGGCGCGGCGCATTCCTCCACCTCAATCTCCGCCGCTCTCGGTTTCGCCATGGCGGCAGAGCTGGGCGGCGATCCCGGCGATGCCATCGCGGTGATCGGCGATGGCTCGATGTCGGCAGGCATGGCGTTTGAGGCGATGAACAACGCAGGCCACCTCAAAAAACGCCTGTTCGTCATCCTGAATGACAACGAAATGTCCATCGCCCCCCCGGTCGGCGCTTTTTCGGCCTACCTCAGCCGGATGTATGCAGGTGAGCCGTTCCATGACCTGAAATCCGCCGCCAAAGGCATGGTTTCCTTGCTGCCAGAGCCGTTCCAAGAGGGTGCGCGCCGCGCCAAGGAAATGCTGAAAGGCATGGCCGTCGGCGGCACTTTGTTTGAGGAACTCGGCTTCTCTTATGTTGGCCCCATCGACGGCCACGACCTTGACCAACTGCTGCCGGTGCTCAGAACCGCCCAAGCCCGCGCCACTGGCCCGATGCTGATCCACGTTCTGACCAAAAAGGGCAAGGGCTACGCCCCGGCCGAGGCTGCCCGTGACAAAGGCCACGCCACCGGCAAGTTCGACGTGCTGACAGGCGTGCAGCAAAAAGCTGCCTCCAATGCCCCCAGCTACACCAAGACCTTCGCGCAAGCGTTGATCCGTGAAGCCGAATCCGATGACAAAATCGTCGCCATCACCGCCGCGATGCCGGACGGCACTGGCCTTGATCTGTTCGCCGCGCGCTTCCCGAAACGCACTTTTGACGTCGGCATCGCCGAGCAGCACGCCGTCACCTTCTCAGCCGGCCTCGCCGCTGGTGGCATGAAACCGTTCTGCACGATCTACTCCACCTTCCTGCAACGCGGCTACGATCAAGTCGTCCATGATGTCGCCATCCAACGACTGCCCGTCCGCTTCGCCATCGACCGCGCCGGATTGGTCGGCGCAGACGGCGCGACCCATGCCGGCTCGTTTGACATTGCGTTTCTCTCTAACCTGCCCGGTTTCGTCGTCATGGCCGCCGCAGACGAGGCCGAACTCGTCCACATGGTCGCCACCGCGGCCGCCCATAACTCTGGCCCCATCGCCTTCCGCTACCCGCGGGGTGAAGGCACCGGGGTCGAAATGCCCGCCCGCGGCATCCCGCTTGAAATTGGCAAAGGCCGGTTAATCCAACAAGGCAACCGCGTTGCACTGCTGTCTTTCGGCACCCGCCTAAGCGAGGTGCAAAAGGCCGCCGAGTCCCTTACGGCCAAAGGTTTGACCCCCACCATTGCCGACGCCCGCTTCGCCAAACCACTCGACCGCGACCTGATCCTCAATCTCGCCCGCAATCACGAAGCCCTGATCACAATAGAAGAAGGTGCCATCGGCGGCTTCGGCAGCCATGTCGCCCAACTGCTCGCCAATGAGGGGGTTTTTGACCACGGGCTCAAGTTCCGCAGCATGGTTCTGCCGGACACTTTTATCGACCACGCCTCCCCCGAGGCAATGTATCGCAGCGCCAGCATGGACGCCGCGCACATTGAAGCGAAAGTGTTAGAGACTTTGGGCGTGGCCGTTGTAGGCAAGCGAGCGTGACCGATATCTCTTGTCACAAAAGCGCGTTTTAGTATTATTTTGGACGCCGCGAACTGTGGATGCGCGGCAAGTCCGCGTTGCCGTGGGGTTCACGGCTGCGTGAGTTCACGCGCTTTTCGCTACTCAGATGGCCCCTCCGACCTAACGTTTATAGGGCCCGCATTTGAGCGGGTGCTGGAGGAGGACAATATGATGAAACTTTCTTACACCTGCGCTGTGCTTGCGTTGATCGCAGTGCCGGCTTTCGCGCAAACCACGAGCACTGACACCACAACTTCGGGAACAACGAATTCCGACACCTCGACGTCGGGAACCACGAACTCAGACACCTCGGGAAGCACCACGTCAGGCGGCACGACTTCAGGTGGCACGACGTCAGGCGGCACGACTTCAGGTGGCACCACGTCCGGAGGTACCACATCCGGAGGTACGACGTCGGGGGACGCAACTTCAGGGACTGCGGCCACGGGAACCATGGACGGCACGACAATGACCTGTGCTGATCTGATGGCGATGGATGCGCAAGGTATGTCGAGCGCCGGGATTGCAATGAAGCAGGCGATGTCAACCGATGCTACGGTCACGTCGATGACCGATGAAGCCGCTACGACGGCCGCGCAAGATGCCTGCAAAGCGCATCCAGACGGCACGGTGATGGACGCGATGAAAGCAGGGAAGATGTGAATGGCTTTGGCGCGGGCAAGCTCTCGCGCCATCACCTTAGTTGGGGCAAAGATTAACTGCAAGTTAATCGACCACCCCTAAGCCCTTGATATGCTTAGGCCGAGACCCCTGTCCACGTGTGGACACACTCCAACAAGAAACGCGCGCAGGTCCAGACCCGCGCGCGTTTTTTAATGCTAGCCTCGGTTAAACCAGATCAAACCGATCCGCATTCATCAGTTTGACCCAAGCTTTGGCAAAGTCGCGCACGAAGGCCGCTTGAGCGTCGCTCTGACCGTAAACCTCAGCCAAAGCCCGCAGTTGCGAGTTCGATCCGAACACCAGATCATTCCGCGTCGCGGTCCACTTCAACGCACCCGTCGCACGATCCCGGCCCTCAAACTCCGTCTCAGCTGGAGTGGTGGCTTTCCAAACGGTGCCCATATCCAGCAGGTTGACGAAGAAATCGTTGCTCAGAACCCCGGGCCGTGCGGTGAAAACGCCAGCTTGAGAATGCCCGGTATTGGCATCCAAAGCCCGCATACCGCCTACCAGAACCGTCATCTCGGGTGCGGTCAGGGTAAGCAGTTGCGCCCGATCCAGCAGCAGTTCTTCCGCCGAAACCGAATACTGCACCTTCATATAGTTGCGGAACCCGTCCGCCACAGGCTCCAACACTGCGAAGCTTTCCACATCGGTTTGCTCCTGCAAAGCATCCGTCCGACCCGGTGCAAACGGCACCGCAATCGGATGCCCAGCCGCAACCGCCGCATTCTCAACCGCCGCCGTACCGCCGAGCACGACCAGATCGGCCAGCGAAACGGTTTTGCCTGAAGTCGCGTTGAACGCAGCCTGCACGCCTTCCAGCACCGCCAGCACCTTGGCCAAAACGTCCGGCTGGTTCGCCGCCCAATCCTTCTGCGGAGCCAAGCGAATACGCGCACCATTGGCACCGCCACGCTTGTCCGAACCTCGAAAGGTTGAGGCCGAAGCCCAAGCCACCGCAACCAGTTCCGACACCGTCAGCGCCGAGCCCAAGATCTGCGCCTTCAACGCCGCCACATCCGCCGCATCAATCGGCGCCGCCGTTGGCGTGGGGATCGGATCTTGCCAGATCAGATCGTCCGCAGGCACTTCTGGCCCAAGATACAGCACTTTCGGCCCCATATCGCGGTGGGTCAGCTTGAACCAAGCCCGTGCAAACGCATCCGCAAACGCCGCCTGATCAGCGTGAAACTTGCGCGAAATCGGCCCGTAGATCGGATCAAACCGCATCGCAAGGTCAGCCGTCGTCATCATCGGGCGATGGGTGATCGACGGATCATGCGCGTCGGGAATCATATCCTGCGGCTCTACATCCCGGGCGAGGAAAATCTGCGCGCCTGCGGGGCTTTTGGTCAGCTCCCACTCATATTTGAACAGCATGTTGAAATAACCGTTATCCCACGTCGTCGGGTTCGGCTTCCACGCGCCCTCGATCCCCGAGCTGGTGGTGTGAATGCCCGAACCCGAGCCAAAACCATTCTGCCAGCCCAAGCCCTGCAGCGCCATCGGTGCGCCTTCTGGGTCAGCGCCGACCAAAGCCGGATCGCCCGCGCCATGCGCCTTGCCAAAAGTATGCCCGCCCGCAACCAAAGCCACGGTTTCTTCGTCATCCATCGCCATCCGCGCAAACGTGTCACGAATGTCGCGGCCAGACGCCACCGGATCGGCCACGCCATCCGGGCCTTCCGGGTTGACGTAGATCAGGCCCATCTGCACAGCGGCGAGTGGGTTCTCCAGATCGCGCTCGCCCGAATAGCGGCTGTTTTTGTTGGCTGGATCGTTCGAGGCGATCAGCCAAGTGTCTTCCGAGCCCCAGTAAATATCCTCTGGCGGCTCCCACACGTCAACGCGTCCACCACCGAAACCGAAGGTCTTGAAGCCCATCGATTCCAGCGCGACGTTACCCGTCAACACAATCAAATCGGCCCAGGAAATTGCGTTGCCGTATTTTTGTTTGATCGGCCACAGCAGACGACGGGCCTTATCCAAGCTGACGTTATCCGGCCAAGAGTTCAGTGGCGCAAATCGTTGGGTGCCCGAACCCGCACCGCCGCGACCATCACCGGTGCGATAGGTGCCAGCGCTGTGCCACGCCATGCGAATAAAGAACGGTCCGTAATGACCCCAATCGGCAGGCCACCACGGTTGGCTATCGGTCATCAGCGCGTGAAGGTCTTGCTTCACCGCGGGCAGATCGAGTTCGTTGAACGCTTTCTTATAGTCAAACTCTGCCAGCATCGGGCTCGAGCTCGGCGCATTCTGATGCAAAATCCGTAGGTTAAGCTGGTTCGGCCACCAATCGCGGTTAGAGCGTGCTTTATGAGTGGTGTGCTTGCCACCGCCATGCATCACCGGGCATTTGCCGCCACTGGCATTGTCATTTCCGTCCATAACTTTCCCCTATGCTGCTGGAGACCGCTCAAATGAACGGTCTCTTGCGTTTGCTGCGACAGCTATAGCAACAGAGTGGCATTAGTTTAAGTTGAATAAACTGATTATTGCGATAAGATTATCTGATGAATGTCACTCTGAAGCAGTTTCGCTACTTTGAATCTTTGGCGCAGCATGGTCATTTCGGCCGGGCGGCAGAGAACTGTGCGATCTCACAACCCGCTTTGTCGATGCAAATCAAAGAACTGGAAGCGGCCCTTGGCACCGAGCTGTTTGAACGCGGCGCGCGGCAGGTGCGGCTGACCAGCTTTGGCGAGGCGTTTGCGCTGCGGGTCCGCGACATTTTGCGCTCGGTGGATGAACTCGCCGACATCGCGCGGGCGGCGCAGACGCAACTGGTCGGGCGCTTGCGGATCGGGGTGATTCCCACCATCGCACCGTATTTGTTGCCAACAATCATCGGCAATCTGATGCGGCTCAACGCCGATCTTGACCTGCAACTGCGCGAAACCATCACGCCAAAGCTGCTCACCGAACTGGCCGAGGGTCGCTTGGATACCGCTATCGTGGCGCTACCAATTTCAGAGCCTTCACTGACCGAGGTGCCACTGTTCTCGGAAGGTTTCGTGTTGATCCGCCCTGCCGAGGATGAAGGCAAACCGGTGCCCAGTCGTGAGAGACTGCGCGAAATGCGGCTGCTGTTGCTAGAGGAAGGCCATTGTTTTCGCGATCAGGCGCTGTCGTTCTGCAACACCTCTGCCGCTCCGCCGCGAGAGCTTTTGGACGGCAGCTCGCTATCAACGCTGGTGCAAATGGTCAGCGCAGGCATCGGCGTGACGTTGATACCCGAGATGGCGATTGCCGTTGAAACCCGCGCGACGGCCGTTTCTGTGGCGCGCTTTGGTGACCCTAAGCCGCAACGCTCGGTCGGGATGGTGTGGCGGAAAACCAGCCCGCTTGCCAAGCAACTGTTGCAAGTCGCAGAATTGGTGCGACACTCGGCCCTGACCCTGCGCGCCCAGCATGCGATGCTGTGAGGTGCTTATTTTTTAGGCGGCTTTAACGGAAATACTGATCACTTCGCGTCAAACCGCCCTGAGACGCACAAAAACGATAGAGGAACGCTGCTGGCTGTGAAAAAAAGCAGTCAGCCCTGAAAGAAGATATCATGTCCATTCTCGCCAGCATCCACCACCTGACGCACTATAAATACGACCGCCCGGTTACGCTTGGTCCGCAGGTGATCCGCCTGCGCCCTGCGCCGCACAGTCGCACGCGGGTGGTTTCGCATTCGTTAAAGGTGACGCCTGCGAACCATTTTGTGAACTATCAGCAGGATTTGTATGGCAACTGGCTGGCGCGCTATGTGTTCGATGGCCCGGTAACAGAGCTGAGGATAGAGGTCGATCTGACCGCCGACATGGCCGTCTATAACCCCTTTGACTTTTTCGTTGAGGCCAGTGCCGAGACCTGGCCGTTCGAATATCCCGATGAGATTGCCGAAGATCTGGTGATCTATCGCAACTGCGATGCCCCCGGCCCGTTGCTGCAAGCGTTCCTAAATCGTGTGCCGCGCGACCCTCTGCGCACCATCGACTTCATCGTGCGGCTGAACGCCCAGCTTGCCCAAGAAATCGGCTATGTCATCCGCATGGAGCCGGGGGTGCAGACGCCGGAAGAAACCCTCGGTCTGGCGCTGGGCTCTTGCCGCGACACCTCTTGGTTGCTTGTGCAAGCCCTGCGCCATCTGGGCTTTGCGTCACGATTTGTGTCCGGCTACCTGATCCAGTTGAAGCCCGATCTGACGGCCGTCGATGGCCCGCAAGGCACCGACAAAGATTTCACCGACCTGCACGCTTGGTGCGAGGTTTACCTCCCGGGCGCAGGCTGGATTGGCCTTGATCCCACCTCTGGCCTGCTGACGGGGGAAAGCCATATCCCGCTGTCGGCCACCCCGCATTATTCCAACGCCGCCCCGATCTCCGGCATGGCGAGCTACGCCGAGGTCGCGTTTGACTTTGACATGAGCGTCACCCGCACCGCCGAGCATCCCCGCATCACCATGCCGTTTTCCGAAGCCGCGTGGGACGATCTGAATGCGCTCGGCCACAAGGTCGATGCCGCTTTGGCCGAGGGCGATGTGCGCCTGACGATGGGCGGCGAGCCTACTTTCGTCTCAATCGACGACTTTGAGGCAGGCGAGTGGAACACCGATGCCGTCGGCCCCACCAAACGGGTCTTTGCCGATGCGCTGATCCGCCGCCTGCAAGCCAAGTTCGCGCCGGGGGGGTTCCTGCATTACGGTCAAGGCAAATGGTATCCCGGCGAGACCCTGCCGCGCTGGACGTTCAGCCTATACTGGCGACGCGATGGCAAGCCGATCTGGCACAACCCCGACCTGATCGCACCTGAGATCAGCCATGCCAAGGCGACGCCGGAACAGGCCAGCACTCTGTTGCAAAACATCGCGGAAACCCTTGGTTTGCCTGCGGAAAATGTGACCCCCGCTTATGAAGACCCTGCCGAATGGATCGTCAAGGAAGGCAATCTGCCGGAAAATGTCACCCCGGAAAACTCGCAGCTTAAAGACCCCGAGGAGCGCAACCGCATCGCCCGGGTGTTCTCGCGTGGCCTGACGGAACCCTCAGGTTTTGTGCTTCCAATACAGCGCTGGCAATCTCGCGCAGCACAGACTTGGATATCCGAGAAATGGGCGCTGCGGCGTGGCCATTTGTTCCTTGTGCCGGGCGATAGCCCTGTCGGCTACCGCTTGCCACTAGGCTCACTGCCCCATGTTAAAGCCGCTGACTATCCGCATATTTACCCATCCGACCCGTTCGACAATCGCGGCCCGTTGCCCGATTTCACGCCCGAACCCGCAGCAGAACCCGCGCAACCCATCGCCAGCTTTACCGCATCCGAGGCCACACAAGACCGCCGCGAACAGGTGATTTCCGATCTCGCCGGCTCCGTTCGCACCGCCATCTCGGTAGAACCCCGCGATGGTCGCCTGTGTGTTTTCATGCCCCCGGTCGAGAAAGTCGAAGATTACCTCGAACTCGTCGCCGCCGCTGAAACCGCTGCGAAAAACCTTGGCATGCCGGTGCATATCGAAGGCTACGGCCCGCCAAATGACCCACGCCTGAACGTGATCCGCGTCGCTCCAGATCCGGGTGTGATAGAGGTCAACATTCACCCCTCGCACAACTGGGCTGAAACCGTCCTCACCACGGAAATCGTCTACGAGGAAGCCCGCCAACTTCGCCTTGGCGCTGATAAGTTTATGATCGACGGCAAGCATACCGGAACCGGAGGCGGCAACCATGTCGTTGTCGGCGGCGTCACCCCAAGTGACAGCCCGTTTCTGCGCCGCCCCGATCTGCTCGCCAGCCTGATCCTGCACTGGCAGCGCCATCCGTCGCTGTCCTATATGTTCTCCGGCCTGTTCATCGGCCCAACCAGCCAAGCCCCCCGCATTGATGAGGCGCGGATGGACGCGCTTTATGAGCTTGAAATCGCCCTCGCCCAAGTCCCATTGCCGGGGCAGGGTGCTGCGCCGCCGCCGTGGCTGACCGACCGACTTTTCCGCAACCTGTTGGTCGATGTCACAGGCAACACCCACCGCGCCGAGATTTGCATCGACAAGCTTTACTCCCCCGACGGCCCGACAGGCCGCTTAGGTCTGGTGGAGTTCCGTGGCTTTGAGATGCCGCCAAACCCCCGTATGAGCCTTGCGCAACAACTGCTGATCCGCGCCCTGATTGCCCGGATGTGGGCGAACCCGATCAAAGGCAACCTGACCCGCTGGGGCACCAACCTGTCGGATCGCTTCATGCTGCCGCATTTCGTCTGGGCCGATTTCCTCGATGTGCTGGCCGACTTGCGCCAACACGGCTTTGATTTCGACCCTGACTGGTTCAAGGCGCAAGCCGAGTTCCGCTTCCCGTTCTGCGGCGAGGCGACCTTTGAAGGCGTCACTCTGGAAATCCGCCAAGCACTGGAGCCTTGGCATGTGCTGGGCGAAACTGGCGCGATTGGTGGCACCGTGCGCTATACCGACAGCTCGGTTGAACGCCTGCAAGCCAAGCTGACCTGCGCCGATCCGGGCCGTTATACCGTCACCTGTAATCAGCGCCAAATGCCGATGCAGACGGTCGGGGCAGGCGTTGCCGTCGCTGCCGTTCGCTTCAAAGCGTGGCAGCCCCCCCTCGCTTTGCATCCGGTCCTCCCCGTCAACGCGCCGCTCACCTTCGACGTTTACGACACTTGGACGGGTCGCGCTTTGGGTGGCTGCACCTATCACGTCACGCATCCCGGTGGTCGGCATTATGATACGTTCCCGGTGAACAGTAACGAAGCCGAAGCGCGCAGGCTTGCTCGTTTCGAGCCGCACGGTCATACTGGCGGCTTGTATGAACCAGTTACCGAAACCCCGCACCCCGAGTTCCCGATGACCCTTGATATGCGCCGCGCTCCCCGGCACTGATGGCACGCAAGGCTAAAGCAAAGCCGGTCGATACCCAGCTTTTCGCCCGGTATCGCCCGCTTCCCGGCGTGCCGGATGAACTGGTGGACGCGCAAGGCGCGATGCGTCCGGTGTGGGCTGGCCTGATCGCGCATATGTCTGGCCTGACCGCAACCGAAGTGCAGGATGCCTTCGCGCGCGGCGAACAGCATTTGGCAGATACCGGTGTGTTCTTTCGCAAATACGGCGAAAAGTCGGGCGTCGGGCGTGATTGGCCATTCTCGGCGGTGCCGATCATCCTGCCAGAGGCCGATTGGCACGGAATTGAGGCGGGGCTGATCCAGCGCGCCGATCTGATGGAACTGATTGCGGCCGATCTATACGGTGAAAACCGTCTGGTGGCGGAAGGTCATCTGCCCGCCAGCCTGATCGCGCAAAACCCAGAATGGCTGCGACCTATGGTTGGGGTGAAGCCGCGCTCGGGGCATTTCCTGCATTTCATGGCATTTGAGATTGGTCGCGGACCGGATGGCAGCTGGTGGGTGTTGGCGGATCGCACCGATGCGCCCTCAGGCGCTGGCTTTGCGCTGGAAAACCGCGTCGCCGCCAGCCGGGTGTTTCCTGACTTATACCGCACCACCAACGTGCATCGCCTCGCGGGGTTCTTCCGATCCTTCCGCGATGCGCTGGAAAAGCTGCGCAGCGATCCGTCGTCTCGGGTCGGCATCCTGACCCCCGGCCCGCTGACCGACACCTACTACGAGCAAGCTTACATCGCCCGCTATCTGGGTATGGCGCTGCTGGAAGGCGAAGACCTCACCGTTGAAAACGGCCACCTGTTTGTCCGCACGGTGGAGGGGCTTGCTCCGGTTGACGTGCTGTGGCGGCGGATGGATGGGCTCTGGGCCGACCCGTTAGAGTTGCGCGAAGACAGTCAGCTTGGCACTCCGGGCCTGATGTCTGCGGTACGGCAAGGTCATGTTACCATGGTCAACGCGCTCGGCGTCGGTGTGCTGGAAACGCAGGCTTTGATGGCGTTCCTGCCGAAAATCGCGCAGGTTCTGACCGGAAAACGCCTGCAAATCCCCAATGTTGCAACGTGGTGGTGTGGTCAGGCAAAAGAGCTCGCGCATGTGCGCGCCAATGCAGATCGTATGTTGATCGGGCCTGCCATGGCGACCCGCATCGCTTTTGAATCGACGGCTCCTCATGCCGTTGGCGGTCAGATGCGCGACGCCGAGGATGACGCCGATCTGCACGATTGGTTGACTGACAATGCGGGCGGGCTGGTCGGCAAAGAACTGGTGACGCTGTCCACCACGCCGTTCTATGAAAACGGTGCGCTGGTGCCGCGCCCAATGTCGCTGCGGGTGTTTTTGGCGCGCACCCCGACAGGCTGGCAAGTGATGCCCGGTGGTTTCGCCCGTATTGGCGCAGGCACCGACACCACGGCGATGTCAATGCGCAACGGCGGTTCGGTCGCCGATGTCTGGGTGGTCAGCGATAGCCCGGTTGAGCCTGTCACGCTGCGCGCCCCGCCAACTGCTCCGTTCGTGCGCGCCCAGCCCGGCCCATTGCCCAGCCGTGCCGCTGACAATTTGTTCTGGTTGGGCCGCTACGTTGAACGCACCGAGGGCCTGCTGCGGCTGGTCCGCGCCTACAATATCAGGGTGAATGAGGCTGGCAACGCGCCGCTGCTTGCCACCATCCGCGCCCGCCTGAAATCCTATTCCGTTGACGCGACCGAGGCTTTTCCGGCAGGCGTCCTCAGCACCCTCAGCTCCGCCGTCTACAGCGCCAGCCAAATCCGCGACCGTTTCAGCGTTGATGGCTGGTCCGCCCTGCAAGACATGGAGAAATCCATGACCCGCATCGCCAAGACCGCCGAAGCAGGTGGCGACGCGGCGCAGGTGATGAGCGTGATGTTGCGCAAAATCGCGGGCTTCTCCGGCTTGGTGCATGAAAACATGTATCGCGCAACGGGTTGGCAGTTTCTGTCGATGGGTCGTTCGCTGGAACGCGCCGCGATGATGGCAAACCTTCTGGCTGCGGTGGCTGGACTAACCTCGCCAACCGGCGGCCTCGATATGGCGATTGAAGTGGGCGACAGCATCATGGTCCACCGTCAGCGCTACGCAGTGTTCACCAGCCGAGAAAGCGTTATCGACCTGCTGGGCCTCGACGAATCCAATCCGCGCTCTGTCCGGTTCCATCTCGACGTGATCGCCAAATGCGCGACCGAACTGTCCAGCACCGGCCCGCATGGTCAGATGACCGAGTTTGAACGTAAGGTGCGGATGCTGCAAACTTCAGTCATTGTCCACACGGTTGAGACGTTTGACACCGACGCGCTGTTGAAAGCACGCGACCAGATCTATGATCTCTCAACGGCGCTTGGCGCGGCGTTTATGCATTAAGGGGTTTCGCGGTGATCTATGACATCAAGCTGCAAATCACCTATCAATATACCAACCCTGCGGTGGGAGGGCGGCATGTTGTCTGTGCGATGCCGATTGATGGCCGTGGTCAGCGCGTAATGGCGAGCCTGCTGGATATCGCGCCCCGCCCCGAGGAGCGTCTTGATCGGCAGGATTTCTTCGGCAACCGCATCAGCGAATTCAGCTTTCGCGGTCCGCATACGTCGGTCGGCTTCACCCTGAAAGCCCGCATCGAACGTTTTGCGGCGGCGCCTTTGCCGCTGAATACGATCGCTTTGACGGCGATGCCCGCCGCACTCGCCGCCAGCCGCGATCTTGGGCCAGAGTCTCCGTTGCATTTCCTGTCACCTTCAACCCGTGTCCCACGCGATCCTGCGATGACCGCCTTTGCCCAAGGCGCGCTTCATGCCGATATCTCTGTGGCCGAGGCCGTTGTCGCCATCGGCAGCGCGCTTTATCGACACATGCGGTTCGATCCAAAAGCCACAACGGTGGACACCCCCGCAACCGAGGCTTTCACCAAGCGCCACGGCGTTTGTCAGGATTTTTCGCACATTATGATCGCCTGCCTGCGCGGCATTGGCATCCCTTCGGGCTATGTCAGCGGTTTTCTGCGCACCCTGCCGCCGCCCGGTAAGCCTCGGCTTGAGGGTGCCGACGCCATGCATGCTTGGGTGCGTGCATGGTGTGGCCCCTACGCCGGGTGGATCGAGTTTGATCCGACCAACGACAAACTCGCCAGCGAAGATCACATCGTTGTCGCGCGCGGTCGCGACTATGGCGATGTCTCTCCGATCAGAGGTTCCATGCGAATATCGGGCGGCCAGAATAGCAAACAAGCCGTCGATGTGATCCCGCTCGCTGTCTGAATTGAACAGCGCGCCGATCAGACGCGCTGCCCATCGTGCTTACGCCGTCTGGCCGCGAGTCTTGTACAAGCTGACCAGTACACCCGCCGCCAAGATCGCGAACGTCACGCCTAGCGACCAGCTTGGTGGAAACTTCTCCAGCCCCATCCAGTCGGCCACGAACACCTTCGAGCCGATGAACACCAGCAACAACGACAGCGCATATTTTAGATAGGCGAAGCGGTGCAAGATCGCCGACAATGCGAAATACAGCGCCCGTAGACCCAAAATTGCGAAGATGTTCGACGTATAAACGATAAACGGATCAGTGGTGATCGCGAACACCGCAGGCACCGAATCCACCGCGAACACCAGATCGGCAATCTCAATCAGCACCAGCGCCAGAAACAGCGGCGTCACATAGCGCAGACCATCGCGTTTGACGAAGAACGAATTGCCCTCAAGCTGTTCCGTCACCCGCATCCGCCGCTTTAAAAACCGCAACACCGGGCCATCGACCGAGTGATTGCTCTCATCGGTGAACAGCATCTTGATGCCGGTAAAAATCAGGAACGCGGCGAACACATACAAAAGCCACGCATATTCGGCGACCAAAGTAGCACCCAGACCAATCATAATACCGCGCAGCACGATCACGCCCAGAATGCCCCAGAACAGCACCCTATGCTGATACATCCTCGGAATGGCAAAACTGCTGAAAATAAGCGCGATAACAAACACGTTGTCCATCGCCAGCGTCTTTTCCACCACGAATGCCGTCAGATATTGCGCGGTGGCCTCAGACCCCATCTGCCAATACACAAAGCCTGAAAATGCCAGGCCCAAAGTGATATAGACCGCCGACAACCGCAGGCTTTTTGACACGCCGATCTCTTGATCGCCGTTGTTCACCAGCCCCAGATCGGCGGCGAGCAGCACCAGAACGATGCCGATAAAGGTCAGCCACATCCACAGCGGCGTGCCCAAAAATATTGTAGTTAGAGTGTCCATAGCCATCCTCTGTTTTACACAGCGCCAGAGCTCAGCCGAATACGCTTTGAACCGAAGTTCCACCGGGCATGACATCGAGCGCACTCGATGCGGTCCGACATCACGATCGCGACGATCGTCAGAGGGGCCCGGCCCGCAATCCAGATTTGGGGCGGCATTTGCGCCGTTCAACCCCCGCCGCGAAAATATCACGCGCGCGTGAAGCAACCGAAGGCTACGCCCCGTACAGCGCCGCACCCCAAATTTTCCGACGCGTTATGTCGCGACGTCAATATCACGGAACCGCCACAATCTAAGCGCGTTTGAAAGCTGAAAGCGCTGCCTGCATGTCAACCGGGCGCAATGGTACGAAGAACGAGGTGGTTTTCCCGGTTTCTCACCTTGGCCAACGCATCGGCAGGCGAGCTTCTGTCCCATTTGCTGGCGGCGTTTTCACCCATCTGTCGCCGCTAAGGCGGCTGACCCGCAACCTTGGAGATACACATGGACCACAGCAGACATACTGCTCTTGATCGCAGCGAAATCAACAACACCACCTTAGAAGGTGCCCCGATTTACGGCGTGGATGACAGCAAAATCGGCACGATTTCCCATGTCCACGGTGCTGGTGCAGTGACCCAAGTGGTGATTGATGTCGGCGGGTTCTTGGGCATCGGCTCTAAACCAGTGCTTGTCAGCGTTGATCAGTTGAACCTGATGCGCGACGAAGATGGAGAGGTTCACGGCGTCACTTCTTGGACCAAAGAACAGCTCGAAGAATTGCCCGAACATCATCACTGACCGCCAAACGTTCACATAACAATCGATCACATAAATCGCGTCCGGGCTCGTCATTGGCGAGCCCGTTCGCGTTAATCACCAAAATTGTCATAATTCCGAGTTCGTTTGGGCAGGCTTGCAAAGCTGTCACGGTCTTACGAACACTTTCGGGAAAAACGCCGCAGCGCAGGCAAGCAAAGTCTCCAGAGCTTCATGCACACTGTAGGGCTCGGCTTGCGTCACCAGATCCATCCACAGCCCCTCGCTCGCCACCCTGATCGCCCGTGCCACACGCTCTGCATTGCCCGATGGCCCGAGCAAAGCCGCGCAAAGTCCCTCCAGCTTGGTGACGTATTCCGCATTGTTAGAGCCGCATTTCTCTTGATAAAGCGGCCTACTCTGCGCCTCACCCCAAAACGCACACCATGCTGCCAACCGTTGCGGCGTGCAAAGTTCAGGGGTGAAATCTGCGCGGATCAGCGCATCCAGCTGCGCCGCAGGCTCAGGCGCTGCCGCTGCCAGTGCGTTTTGCCAGTTTTGCACATATTCTTCGGCCAGATAGGTCAGCGTCTCGGCCAGCAACAATTCTTTCGATTGGAAGTGAAAATTGACCAAGCCGTGCGACAGCCCCGCCTGATTGGCGACATCGCTCATTGTGGCGCGCGCATAGCCTTTGATCGCCAGTACTTCGATTGTGGCCTCGATCAACTGCTCGCGTCGGGCCTCCCGAGACAATTTGCGAGGTGGTTTTGCGGGGGTCATTGAGCGGTCTTTCGTTGCTATATATTGTCAAAAGATGCTTAATTCTTCCATAATGAAAAACATTAAATACTTACAAAACAACGGGTTAGCAAGATGCCCGCATGTGGACACTATCCCAACAGCGCCTTCAATCCGTCCTGATAGGTCGGATAGTGAAGCTTCACCCCTAAATCGCGCTTAATCCGATTATTGCTGACCCGTTTCGACTCAGAATAGAAACTGACCTGCATCGGCGACATTTCAGCCTGCTCGAACAGCACCGTAGGCGGCTCCGGTAGCCCCAACAACGCCGCAGCATAACTCAGCACATCCTCGGGCGGCGCAGGATTATCATCACATACATTATAGATCGCGCCAGCCTCAGGAGTGTTGATTGACGCCAGCAAAGTTGCCGCGATATCGGCAACATGAATGCGACTGAAAACTTGGTTCGCCTTGATGATCCGCCGCGCCGACCCGTCGCGCACCTTCTCAAACGGCCCGCGTCCCGGTCCGTATATACCAGCCAAGCGGAACACCTGCACAGGCAACCCCGTAGCCAGCCACTGCCGTTCCGCAAGCACCCGCTGCACCGCTCGCGCCGACTGCGGATTGACCGGAGTATCCTCATCCACCCAACCGCCCTGATGATCGCCGTACACAGCGGTGGTAGAAAGGTAGCCCACCCATTCAGGTCGCCCTGCGATGATCTGATCGCGCGCGGCATGTAAGAAAGGATCACCCGACCCGTCCGGCGCGGCCGAGGCTAGCACATGCGTGGCGACGTCAAGCGCAGTCTTGATATCGCACGGCCACAACAGCGGCTCCACCCCTTCAGCCCGCAGATCAGCGATCCGGTCGGGAGAACGCGTGGTGCCGATCACCCGCCAACCCTGCGGAATCAACAGCGCCGCCAACGCCGCCGCAGAATAGCCATGACCAAGAGACAGCAAGGTTTTCATCGCGCCTTTATTCCCGCGCTCCCGTTGCTTCGCAAGACCCAACCTAGCAGCAGCACGCCGTCATTAAGACTTCACTTGCGAAACCGGCCGCTTCGGCCTTAGATGCCCGATCGAAATGAAGAAGATGACGCCATGAACGACGAACCCGCTTTGATCCTGATCCCCGAGTTTACCGCCCCTGAATCGTTCACCGATGCCGCCGCCGCCGTTGATCGGCTAGAGGCGCTGTATGCTGACGCGGTAAGCTTTCTTTCGCAACATTTCAGCGCCACGGTTGTGGGAGCAAAGCCTTCGACGCGTATCCGAGCATTTTATCCCGAGATCAGGTTGGTGGTGACAAGCCATGTCAAGACCGACAGCCGCCTTGCCTATGGCCACGTCGCAAGCCCCGGCGTGTATGCGACCAGCGTCACCCGACCGGACTTATTTCGCAATTATCTGATTCAACAAATCAGTTTGCTGATGCAGAACCACAGCGTGCCCGTGCAAATCGGCTATTCCGATACGCCAATTCCGGTGCATTTCGCGGTGGCGGGCAATCCTCTGGTCTCGGTTCCGCAAGAAGGCGTGCTTGAGTTTTCCCTGCGTGATATCTTTGATGTGCCCGATCTTGCTACCACCAACGATGACATCGTCAATGGCACCCGCACCCACAATGCCGATGGCTCGCAACCCTTGGCACCCTTCACGGCGCAGCGCGTGGATTACAGCTTGGCGCGGCTGTCACATTATACTGCGACAGACCCCACGCACTTTCAGAATCATGTGCTCTTCACCAACTATCAGTTCTACGTTGACGAATTTGAGGCTTATGCCCGCGCAATGCTGGCTGATCCGACCTTAGGCTATGTCAGCTTTGTGGCGACCGGAAATCAGGAAATCACCACGCCGGATGGGATGATCGCCCATTCTTCGAAGACGCCGCAAATGCCGACGTTTCATCTGAAGCGAGCTGACGGTAACGGCATTACGCTGGTGAATATTGGTGTCGGGCCTTCCAATGCCAAGACCGCCACAGACCACATTGCCGTGCTGCGCCCGCATGCCTGGCTTATGGTCGGCCATTGTGCCGGCTTGCGGAATTCACAGTCTTTGGGGGATTTTTGCCTCGCACACGCTTATCTGCGCGAAGATCACGTCTTGGATGATGACCTGCCGGTTTGGGTGCCAATTCCAGCGCTGGCCGAGATTCAAATTGCCTTGCAAGAAGCGGTGGCTGAGGTCACTCAGCTGGAGGGCTACGAGCTAAAGCGCATCATGCGGACGGGGACGGTTGCGACGATTGATAACCGCAACTGGGAGCTTCGCGACAAGTCCGGGCCAGTGCGACGGCTTTCGCAATCTCGTGCGATCGCGCTGGATATGGAAAGCGCCACGATTGCTGCGAATGGGTTCCGGTTTCGAGTGCCCTATGGCACGTTGCTGTGCGTTTCCGACAAACCGCTGCATGGCGAATTAAAGCTGCCGGGCATGGCCAGCGAGTTTTACAAGACTCAGGTCGCGCGACATCTGCAAATCGGTATCCGCGCTATGGAACGCCTTCGAGATATGCCGACAGAGCGAATTCATAGCCGCAAGCTGCGCAGCTTTGAAGAGACTGCGTTCCTGTAGTCTGCTTCGGCGAAAACTGGGTCGCCGCGGCGAAGCGCCTTATTTTACGCCAAAAAGAGCTTGCCTTGGGGCGCAAAAGCGTGAGAAGCCGCTGCATCCGTCGGATCAGACAAATTAAGGCTCCACAGCTAACGGGGCCAGAAAGAGGAACCAATGATAACCAAAGCTATGACAAAGACGCAACTTCTGGCCGCTATCTCGGATGCGATGGGTTCCGACAAGAAAACCGCTGCTGCTGCACTCGATGCTGTTGCTGCTGTTGTCGCGCGTGAAGTTGCTGCGGGCGGTTCGGTGACGTTGCCGGGTCTGGGCAAAATGGTCTGCCGTGAGCGTCCTGAGCGTCAGGTTCGCAACCCTGCGACAGGTGAAACAGTCACCAAAGCTGCGGACAAACAAGTTAAGTTCGCTATTGCAAAGGCTTTGAAAGACAGCGTTAACGCCTGATTTCGTCTCTGAAACAGGTCTGCAAAGGGTCGCCTGCTAGGCGGCCCTTTTGCTTGCTTTGAGGCTGTCCACGCGTGGCAGGGGCTTCGTTTGCATAGAAATCAATGACTTATGGCGTCGAGTTAACGATAATTTAACTTTGCCACCATGACGGTGGGAGTGCTATCGGCACTGAAAGCCAGTCTGCTGGCAGGCATCGTTCAACCGGCCACTTAGCCGCGCCGCGTTCAAATTTTGCCCCCGCCGAAGCGAGGGCAGTGGTCTAGGCAGCTTTTGCCGTGACTAGGGCATCGGCTTGCTGCACCTGCAGTCTTGCGGGACGCGCGGCGCAACGTGCCACCCAGTCTCGGATCAGGGAATCGTCCGGTACTGCGTCTTTGAACCAACCATAGAGCGAATGGACCAAAAGATCGGCGGCCGAAAACTGCGCGCCCAGCAACCATGGCCCATTTTTCAAAGCGGTGCGAATGCGCGCGGCAGCTTCGTTATGGCTGCGAAACGTACTGGCGAGGCCGGGATGTTCAAGCCCAAGTGCGTCCATGACCATCACAGGCTCCAGCACACCCTGATACCAAGAAAGCCAAGTCAGATATTCACCCCACAGCGGCGAGCCTACAGGCGGCGCAAGGCCCGTTTCCGGGAAAATCGTGGTCAAATGCAGCATGATCGCACCGCGTTCGGTGATAAGATGACCGTCATGCAGGAGGGCGGGGACTTTGCCCTCCGGATGCGGGTTTGTCGGATCGACCTCACCGGAACCGTCGATGCGTTTGATGCTGACATGACGGACTTCCACTTTGTCGGTGATGCCCATTTTATTTAGCAGCATGACGACGGCGGATGAGCGAGAGTTCGGCGAGTGGAACAGGGTCAACATTTTTGTCTCCATTGAATTTGTCGATAAAGACCATATGCTGCATCCCTACTGCCAGAAACCGTCAGGATGTTGTGGCCAAATCTGATCGCCTGTTCCGTCTGCTGACTGCGCTGCGCATGTTGCCTCAACCGGTGACGGCTGCGCGGTTGGCGGAGGAAATGGCGGTGTCGGAGCGTACTATATATCGCGACATTGATAGTCTGCGGGCAGGCGGTGCTTTGATTGATGGTGAGGCCGGGGTTGGCTACACGTTGACCGAAGATCCCGCGTTGCCGCCGCAGATGTTTACGCAGTTGGAGGTGGAATCACTGGTGTTGGGGCTGGCGGAGGTGCGGCAGATGGGTGATCCGGCGCTTGCAAAAGCTGCTGAAGTAGCGATGGCGAAGATTGTCGCCACCTTGCCCGAACGGGTCCAACGGCAGGCGGTTCATGCGGTTTCACGCTCGATCAAGTTTCAGCTGCGGGCGGCGCCTCCGACCCATGTGGCGCTGCTGCGGGAGGCGTCTTGGGCTGAGCAAGAGGTGGAGCTGAACTATCTTGATCTGAATGGCGCGCAGACTCGGCGGAGGATTTGGCCGCTGTCGATTGTGTATTTTGATCACGCGTTGATGTGTCTGGCTTGGTGTTGTTTGCGGGAAGATTTCCGGCGGTTTCATCTGGATCGGATGCAGGATGTGGCGTTGACCGGGGTAAGCTTTCGGCCTCGGCGGGTGCCGATGTTGCGTGATTATGCGGCCTTGGTCGCCACACGTGGACACAGGTAATAATCACTTGATTACAACGGCCTACCGTAGTTCATTCATTATTTATTAACCAATTTTCCATCGGACACGGGGCAATCGAAGCCTTGGCGCTGGGCAGGATTGGCGCTACGCAGAGGGCTTAGGTTTTGGGGATTGCAGGATGCTGACGGCTTATAATTTTGCCAACAAACGCTTGGAAGTTTTGCCCGAGGCGGCATTGGAGCAGGCCGAATGGATTGATCTGCTGCGTGCTGCGCCCGAGGAGGAAGCGGCGGTGCGGGCTTTGGGCGTCGATGTGCCGACGCTGGCTGACATGGAAGAGATCGAAATCTCTAACCGTTTGTACCACGAGGAAGATCTGGATTATCTCACCGTCGTGCTGCCGGGGCAGGATGCGCTGGGTGTGCAGGTCATGGGGCCGGTGTGTTTTGTGGTGTCGAAAGCGCGGCTGGTGACGATCCGCCACCACGCGCCGCGGCCTTTTGAGACCTATCCGGCGCGCGCAGGCAAAAGTACGTTGGGCTGTTCAACGCCAGATCGGGTGTTTCTGGGGCTGATCGAGGAAGTCATCGGACGGCTGGCGGATCATCTTGAAATCGCGGGCGGCGGCTTGGATAAGGTGTCGCGTGGGATTTATCATCCCGATCCGAAGGGCCATCAGCAAAAGCAACTTGAGGAGGCGCTGGCCAATCTGGGCGGCGAGGGCGAGCGGCTTAGCCGGGTGCGGCTGGCGCTTTTGACATTGGGGCGGGCGCTGAATTACGTCGATCAGATGCTTGGGCACCGCCTGAATGACGAGGGCTTGGGGCTGGTTTTGAACGGGCAGTTGCGCGATATTGAGGCGCTGGAGGTTCACGCGGATTTCCTGTCGTCGCGGTTGGGCCTGATGTCGGATGCGACGATGGGGCGGATCAACCTCGCGCAGAACAGCACGGTGCGGATCGTTTCAGTGGTCGCCGTTCTGTTCATGCCGCCAACGCTGATCGCCAGCATGTATGGGATGAACTTCAAGTTCATGCCGGAACTGACGCTCGCTTTGGGCTATCCGATGGCGCTGGCGATGATGGTCGGGTCGGCGGTGGTGACCTATGCGTTCTTCCGGTGGAAGGGCTGGCTTTAGAGGTCGGAGAGTTATCTCGAAACCCGCCGCCCCGGACTTGATCCGGGGCCTCTGCTCATACCATGAGGCCCCGGATCCAGTCCGGGGCGGCTTGGTGTTTGCGACTAGCTGTCAGTAAACTTGGCCGGGCGCTTTTCGATGAAGGCGGTCATGCCCTCTTTTTGATCGTCGGTGGCAAACATCGCGTGGAACAGCCGGCGTTCGTGCAGCAAGCCTTCGCGCAGGGTGGTTTCCTCGGCGCGGTTGACGGATTCCTTCGCGGCGCGGATGGAAACGGCCGATTTGGCCGCGATTTTCCCGGCAGTTTTCAAAGCTTCGTCGATCAGGTCTGCGGCAGGGATGATGCGGCTGACAAGGCCCGCGCGTTCAGCCTCGGCTGCGTCCATCATGCGCCCTGTGAGGTTCATCTCCATCGCTTTGGCTTTGCCGACGGCGCGGGTCAGCCGCTGCGTGCCGCCCATGCCCGCGATGATGCCAAGGTTGATTTCAGGCTGACCGAACTTGGCGGTATCAGCGGCGAGGATGAAATCGCACATCATCGCCAGTTCGCAGCCGCCCCCCAAAGCAAAGCCAGCCACGGCGGCGATGATCGGTTTGCGGATGCGCTGGATGGCCTCGGCTTCGGGGCCAAAGATGTCGCCGACGAAGGCTTCGGCAAAGCTCTTGCCAGCCATTTCGCGGATGTCGGCACCCGCTGCGAAGGCTTTTTCTGATCCGGTGATGACGACGCAGCGCACGGTGTCGTCAGTATCCATCGCCTGCAATGCGGTGGCGAGTTCCGACATAAGCTGTTGACTGAGCGCGTTTAATGCCTCGGGACGGTTCAGGCGGATCAGGGCGACATGGTTGTTGATTTCGATAAGTAGGGTCTCATAGGTCATGTCGGTTCCTTAAATCTGGCAGGTGGGGCAGTAGAACGATGATCGTCCTGATTGCACCATGCGGGCGATGGTTGAAGTGCAGCCGGGGGTTTGGCAAGGCTGGCCTTCACGGCCATAGACGGCGAAAGATTTCTGGAAATAGCCGAGTTCGCCATTGGTGCGGCGGTAGTCTTTCAGGCTGGAGCCGCCGGCTTCGATGGCTTCAGCTAAGACTTCGCGGATGATCGGCACCAGTGAGCCTGCGTTGGCGATACTGCCCGCGCGGGTGTTCGGGGCGATGCGGGCGCGGTAAAGCACCTCACAAACGTAGATATTGCCAAGGCCCGCGACGAGGTGTTGGTCGAGCAGGGCGGATTTGATTGGAGTGTTGCGGTCTTTCAGTTTGGCCGCGAGATAGCTCTCATTGAACGCATTGCCCATCGGTTCTGGGCCGATTTCCGACAGCAAAGGGTGCTCATCGGCGGTGGCCGTTGGCAGCAGATCCATCGCACCAAAGCGGCGGGCGTCGTTGAAAGTGACGCGCGCACCGCCTTCCATATGCAACACAACATGGTCATGTTTTTCGGGAGCGGCATGGTCGTGGAAGAAATTGCCAAGCGTGATACCAGACACCAACATCCGGCCCGACATGCCGAGGTGGATTAGCAGCGTCTCACCCGAGGACAGATCGGCGAGGATGTATTTGGAGCGACGGCGCAGCGCCACGACCCGTTGCCCGGTCAAGCGTTCGGCCATATTCAGGGGCAAAGGCCAGCGCAAATCGGGGCGGTTGACCTCGGCGCGCTCAATCAGGCGGCCCTCCATTGCGGGCAAAAGGCCACGCCGGACGGTTTCGACTTCGGGCAGTTCTGGCATGGAACCTCAGGTGACAGATCGGCGCATTGAGGCTTGCGCCGCGCGCGCCTATAAGGGGGGTGCAATCACAGGACGGCAAGAGATGAACGACAACACCACGCATTTCGGCTATCAAACTGTGCCAGAGGCGGACAAAGCCGGGATGGTGCACGGCGTGTTCACGCGGGTTGCCAGCAAGTATGACATTATGAACGATCTGATGTCGGGCGGAATGCATCGGCTTTGGAAAGACGCGATGATGGATTGGCTGGCACCGAGGGCGGGTCAGCGGCTGTTGGATGTGGCGGGCGGCACGGGCGATGTGGCGTTTCGGTTTATGAAGCGGGCTGAAGGCTCGACGGCGGTAGTGTGCGATCTGACGGAATCGATGCTGGTTTCGGGGCGGCAAAGGGCTGAGGCCGATCAACTCGCGGCGCGGCTCGATTGGGTGGTCGGCGATGCGATGGCGCTGCCGTTTTCCGACAATTCGTTCGATGTTTACACGATTTCCTTTGGTATTCGGAACGTGACGCGGATTGGCGATGCTTTGGCCGAGGCTTACCGGGTGTTGCGGCCGGGCGGGCGGCTGATGGTGCTGGAGTTTTCGCGGATTCCCAATGACTTGGCGCAGTGGGCCTATGACAAATACAGCTTCAACGTGATCCCGGTGATGGGGCAGGTGGTGGCCGGCGATCGCGAGTCGTATCAGTATCTGGTCGAATCGATCCGCAAGTTTCCTGAACAAGAGACGTTCGCGTCGATGATCCGCACGGCTGGGTTTGAGCAGGTGAAATTTCGCAACCTGACGATGGGGATTGCGGCGCTGCATTCGGGCTGGAAACTGTGAGAGGACCGCATAACATCTGGCGGCTGATCCGCACCGGGGCAACGTTTGAACGCACCGGGGCGATGGCGGTGGCGTTGGAGGCGATGCAGGTGCCGCCGCGTCTGCGCTTTGCCGCACGGATGCTGGGCTGGCCGTTTAAGTGGCTGGGATTGCAGGGCGATTTGGCGCTGCCTCCGGTGACGCGGGCGCTGACGGCACTGGGGCCTGCGTATATCAAGTTCGGTCAGATTTTGTCCACACGGCCGGATATTGTTGGCGAAGAATTGGCTTTGCAGCTGAAGTATCTGCAAGATCGGCTGCCTCCGTTTCCGACTGATGTCGCCAAGGCTATGGTTGCGGAGGAACTGCGGCTGCCGGTGGATGAGGTGTTTTCCAGCTTTTCGGAACCCGTTGCGGCGGCTTCTATTGCGCAGGTGCATCGCGCGACTTTGCGCAGCAATGGGCAAGATGTGGCGGTGAAAGTGCTGCGTCCGGGGATTGAGCGGGCGTTTCGCCGCGACATTGATGCGTTTTATTTCGCGGCGCGGGCGATTGAGTTTGTGTCTCCTGCATCGCGCCGCTTGCGACCTTTGGATGTGATCACGCATTTTGAGGGCGTGGTTTTGGGCGAGTTGGATTTGCGGCTGGAATCTTCGGCGGCGTCGGAGTTCGCCGATAACACCAAAGATGATGCCGGATTTCAGGTGCCGAAGGTGGTGTGGGATCTGTCGGGTCGCACGGTGATGACGCTGGATTGGGCCGAGGGGATCAACCTTGCTGATAACACGGCGATTGATGCGGCGGGATTGGATCGGCGGGCTTTGGGCGCGCGCGTGCTGCAACTGTTTCTAAGCCACGCTTTGCGCGATGGATTTTTCCATGGCGACATGCATCAGGGCAATTTGAAGGTCGCGGCGAGCGGCAATCTGATCGCTTATGATTTCGGTATCATGGGGCGGATCGACGAATATACCCGGCGGGTCTATGCCGAGATTTTGATGGGGTTTATCCGCAAAGATTATCGCCGCGTCGCTGAAGTGCATTTTGAGGCGGGTTATGTGCCGCCGGACCGTGACATTGATGAGTTCGCCCGTGCGCTGCGGGCGGTGGGTGAGCCGATTTTCGGGCTTGAGGCCACCCGCGTGTCGATGGCGCGGTTGCTGTCCTATCTGTTTGAAGTGACAGAGAGATTTGGCATGGAGACTCGCACAGAGCTGATCTTGCTGCAGCGCACTATGGTTGTGGTTGAAGGTGTCGCGCGCAGCTTGGACCCGAACATTAACATCTGGCAAGTGGCAAGGCCGGTGGTTGAATCTTATGTCGGTCGCAATGTTGGACCGGTGGCCTTGCTGCGTGATCTGGCACATACCGCGCGGGTTTTGGCGCGGTTTGGCCCGCGTTTGCCGCGCTTGGTTGAGGCCGCTCTGATTGCGCAAGCCGAGTCGCCGCTGCCGGTGAATACGCGGCGGCGCGTGTCGATTACCCGGCTGATTGTTGGCGCTTTCATTGTGTTTGCGCTGGGGATTTGGCTTGGTCATCTGCTGTGATCACGGCACGCGCAGAGCGGTAATATCGGTCGCACTCACCTCTATGCCGCCCTCCAGAACCAAGGTCGGGCCATTGCTGCCGCCACGCGCCTCTAGGATGCGCGCATAGGATTCGACGGAGACGGCCTCACCGAGTTGCTGCTCGCCGTTGTAGCTTTCAATTTTCAGCGTATAGACGCCGTTCGGCAAAGGTTTGCCAGCGGCGTCCGCGCCAAGCCATTGATATGCGCCGCCTTCTAGCGAAACATCCTCTCGCGATACGACCTGATCCTTCACATTTCTTACTACCAAAACGGCGCGATCTGCTTGTGCAGCGGGATGATAATTGATGGTGACGGGCTTATCGCCCAGATAGACCGGTGCGGCAGACCGCGCCTCTTGACCAACCCAAGCGGCGAGTTGCGCCATACCCAGCACACCAAACTGGCTGGTGAGACCTTCGAGCAGTTGGTTGGTTCTGGTCTGTTGCTCGACACCGGAAAACGTTGCCAACTGCACGGCATAATCGGACGAATCAATCGGATTGAGCGGGTCTTGGTTCTTCATCTGAGTCGTCATCATTTTTAGGAACGTGTCGAAATCCGCCGAGATCGCGGCCTTGGGCTTCGTCGTTGCGGCAGAAGTTTGGGGGGTGGTAACTGCGGTGGTTTCCATCGCGCGCTCCTTTCAAGAGCTTTTCGATTTGCATTTTATGCGGATTGCTTCGCCTTTTCCTCAGCAAGAAAGCATCAGAGCCGCAGGTTAAGCCCGCGCCCGGATGATCCGTTTACGTCGGCAGGGGGTCGCGGCCGCGCAATTTTCGGCTCTGACGCGAGATCGTCAGACGGGGCTTCGTATTCAGCTGGCGGGGCTGAGGATTTGTGCTGCTGGCCCCATTGGCCGAAGCTTAGTGACGCCTCGGCGAACCCGGCCTGGCGAAATTCTTGCTGCAACTGATCGGCATGTCGCCGCAAAAGCGCCAACGTCTCGGGATGTTCGGCGCTGAGCATCACATGCAGCGAATCGCCACGGTGCTGAATTTGGAACCGAACATGGCCGAGATCTTCCGGCGTCAGCAAGAGATCAACCGGCCCAGCTTGGGCAGCGGTTGCGTGGTGAAGCAGCGTGGCGGGAATCGAGGGCGGCAGGGGGGGCTGCGTCGGCAGATCAGCGGGTCGATGCGCGGTGATCGGATGGCCGGGGATGATAGCGGGGTCAACCGCGAGCGTGACAAATGCCTGAGCATCGGGGGGGCTGGCTTGGCCGTCATCGGGCGGTGGCGGGGCCGCTTGCGCAAGGTGTTTCGGCGGCGGGCTATCCGCGACAATGCCAGCGATGGGCGCGACAATCGCCAGATCGAAGGGTTGCTGTGTGAGACTTTGCGACGACGAAAGGTGAGTTGGCTGGCCGGAAACCTGCGCCGTTTCAATGGTTTGAGCGACAGGTTTTGTCGGACGGTTCATCAGTGGGATGGCGATGACGTCAGCGGTTGGCAGAGCATTTGCACCGTTTGGATGCAGCGTGTTGGCCGGCAAAATCTGCAGGCGCGTTTGCCACGCTGATTGCGCAGGTGTGATAGCTTGAGCTTTTTCAGGCGGGGCGGCTTGCGGATTCTCGGGCGGTGAAAGCGCAGATCGCACGGACGTATCAGTAGGCTTGGCGGCGCTGTCAGACGGGTCGAGGTGAGGTGGGTTTAGCGGTACAGTCGGCTCGGCAGGTTGCCTCGGCTGCGCATGGTCTGGTGCCAAAAAGCCGGTGACCGACACCGCCTGCGCCACATTCAAAGCCTGACGCGCGTCTGGTTTGGTCAAGGGCTGCGCGCATTTTGGCGGATCGCCTGCGGTTTGATCGTTAACGGACCGGGACAGAGCGGGGGGCAGTGGCAAGGATATGAAAGCGCCGTCCACGAGAACAAGCGCATCCGCGGCTGGCAGCAGCTCGCGGTCTTGCTCTGCATCTAGGACGTCGATGAAGCCCTGCGCATCCGGCGTATCGTCGCAGGACATGCGTTGTTCGGGAGCCAAAGCGCCTGAAACCTGAGGAATTATCGAAATCATCTTTCACCGACTTTGCCCGCTGTCCCTGCTTTATTGCCGGGATTGGTTACCACTTGTTTACCGCCCTGCGGGATACTGCAAAAAATCTGAATGATCAGGAGACCGCCATGGATATCACCGCCGCCTTGCCACTGCCGAAACCCAGACCACAGAAAGACGGCCCGCTGATGGTGCAAGCCAAGGCGCTGGAGGCGAGTTTCTTGTCGGAAATGCTGGGGTATGCGGGGGTCGGCAAGACGCCTCAGGAGTTTGGCGGCGGGATTGGTGAGGATCAGTTCGGCTCATTCTTGCGTGACGAGCAGGCGCGACAGATGGTTGAAAAAGGCGGCATTGGGCTGGCGGAACAATTGTTTCGTGCCATGACGAAAGGCCAAAGCGATGCAAATTGAACGCCTGATGGACGAGATGCATACGGCGATTGTTACTGCGGATTTCGACGGGCTTGGCAGGCTTTCACCAAAGTTGGATGCGGCGCTAGAGAGTCTGCCAAAGCGAATGGATCAAAAGCTGCTGCAACGTCTGCAACGCAAGGCGGAGCGCAACGCAAGCAGTGCGGCGGCGGCGGCGAAAGGCGTGCGTGCGGCGATCCGGCGGCTAAATGATGTGAAACAAAACGCAATTGCGCTCGTTACTTACGATGAAAACGGCCAGCGCGCCACGCATGGCGGCCAACAAGAAATCCAGCGCAGATTTTGAAGGTTTGCCTCAAATCCGACGGATATCACCGCCGCGCATTAGAACTCTGTTAGAACTTTTGCCCGCTTATCAGACCTGCATCCCACGACGGGGTGGCGCCTTTGGATCCTCAGGGGCAGCGGCCAGAACGCCGAAATAGCCATCGTAAGGTGGCGAAACTTGCCGGGCGCAAAGCGCAGGCAGATCGTGAAGGAACAGGTTATGTCGTCCATTTTGACCAATACGAGTGCAATGGTTGCCTTGCAAACTATGAAAGGCATCAATCACAACATGAACAAAACCCAGTCTGAGATTTCGACGGGCAAGTCGGTTTCCAGCGCCAAAGACAACGCGGCAGTTTGGGCAATTTCCAAAGTGATGGAATCCGACGTCGAAGGCTTCAAGGGGATTTCTGACAGCCTCAATCTGGGGTCGTCGACGCTGTCAGTGGCGCGTGAAGCTTCTGAAACCGTCACGGACCTCTTGACCAAGATCAAAGGCAAGATCGTCGCGGCCCAAGGCAGCAACGTCGATCGCACTAAAATCCAGACCGATATTGATGCGCTGAAAGGCCAGATTGATTCGGTTGTGGGTGCGGCGCAGTTCAACGGGCTTAACCTGATCAACGGCTCGGAAACGTCGATTGATGTGCTGTCTTCGTTGGATCGCAGCGGCACCGGCGTGACGGCGTCTTCGATCACGGTGACCGCGCAAAACCTGTCGACCGGCGCTTATGCCGCGAATGATGTGTTTGGTGCAACCACTGGTGGCACGGTTTCGACCGATGCGGATACGTTTGTGCTGACCTTGGATCAGGGCGGTGGCACCGACGATATCACCATTCAAGACGGCGCAACCGCTTGGGCTGCGGGTGATAAAATCAGTATGCGGATCGGTGACAAAACCGCGTCCTACACGATTTCCAGCAATGATGTGACCAGCGGCGCCAATGCGATCGCCGATTTGGTGGCGGTTGGCATGAAGAACGCCATCGACGCTCTTGGGGTAACGGGGCTGACGGTAGATTACGACTCGGCAAGCCCCGGTCAGTTGTCCTTTACCAACGCTGGCACCAGTGACCTTTCCGTGAGTGGCCAGTTTAAGAATGCAGCTTCGGGCGGTTTGGGGGCGCTTGCCTCAATCGACGTTACCACGACCTCTGGGGCGACGACCGCGTTGGGCAGTATCGAGGCGATGGTACAAACCTCGATTAACGCGGCGGCTGAATTTGGTTCGACGCAGTCACGCATCGAGATTCAATCGGATTTCGTCAGCAAACTCACGGATGCTTTGAAGGCCGGTATTGGTACGCTGGTCGATGCCGATATGGAAGAAACCTCGGCGCGTCTGCAAGCGTTGCAGGTGCAACAACAACTGGCGACGCAATCGCTGTCGATTGCCAATCAGCAACCGCAGAACATCCTGGCGCTGTTCCGCTCGTAACGCGGTAAGACGGGGCCGGGGGCGCACAAGCCTTCGGCCTTCATCTGTGCCCCTCAGATTCCCAGGAAGGAAAGCCCGTGACAGCCCACTTTACCGCTGCGCGCTCGGTTTACGCACGGCCCGACGCACCGCAAAAAAACCCGCGTTCGCTTGAATATGATTTGCTTGCCCGCATCACCAAGCGCCTGACGCAGGCGGCTGCGGCGCGGCGTGACAACTACCCCGGCTTGATCGCCGCACTCGATGAAAACTTGCAGCTCTGGTCCACCTTGGCCGCGGATGTTGCTGAGACCCGCAACGGTTTGCCCGCCAAACTGCGCGCGCAGTTGTTTTATCTGTTTGAGTTTACCAACCTGCACAGTCGCGCCATTCGTGAGGACAAAGCCTCGGTCGAGGTGCTGGTTGATATCAACACAGCCGTGATGCGCGGTCTGCGTGGCGATGGTGGTGGCGCATGAGTGGCCTGGTGTTGAAACTCGGGCCGCATGAACGGGTCTTGATCAATGGCGCCGTGGTTGAGAATGGCGAAAGACGCTCTCGGCTTGCCATTATGACGCCGAACGCAAATATCCTGCGGCTGCGCGATGCTATTCACCCCGAACAGGCCGGTACTCCGGTGCGACGGGTGTGCTATTTGGCGCAGTTGGTTCTGTCGGGAGATACTGCGGCGAAGGATGCTCGGCTGCCCTTGCTGCGCGGAATTGAGCAGCTAAGTCAGGTGATGAATGACCACGACAGCCGTTTGTTGCTGGCACAGGCGACGGCGGGGGTACTGGAAGACCAGCATTACCAAGTGCTTAAGGCGTTGCGTGGATTGTTGCCGCGCGAAGATCGGCTTTTCGCGGCCCACGCATGAGCTACATCCCAGCCATCCCGCTCAATGGCTACGCTGGCTGGGCCTATCTGAAACGCACGATGGCGGCGCAAACCAAGGCGTTCAACAATGCGCCGGAAGTCAAAAGCGATGAGACTTATTTCCGCGACAAGATCGGTAAGATCACCACGGCGGCGCAGTTGGTGGCAGATCGTCGGCTGTTAAAGCTCGCTTTGGCGGCTTTCGGGCTGGAGAAGGATTTGGACAACAAATTTTTCATTCAGAAAGTGCTGCAAGATGGCACGCTGAAAACCGGAACTTTGGCGAATAAACTGGCCGACAAGCAGTATCAAAAGCTGTCGAAGGCGTTTGGTTTTGGCGATTATGCGGTGCCGAGCACGCAGATTTCGACTTTCGCCGATGAGATAATCTCTGCCTATAAAGCGCGGCGGTTCGAAACCGCGGTGGGTGATCAAAGCGAAGATCTGCGGTTGGCGCTGAATTTGCAGCGTGAGTTGCCGCTGTTGGCCGCAAAAACCAGCAGTTCTGATAACACCAAATGGTTCACAATTCTGGGAAATACCCCGCTTCGGACGGTGTTTGAAAAGGCATTGGGTTTGCCAAGCAGCATCGGCGTTTTGGATCTGGATCAGCAGTTGGGGGCCTTTAAAGCCAAAGCAAAGGCGCAACTGGGCACCGATGCGGTGGCGGATTTCGCCGATCCGACCAAGCTGGAAGGTTTGGTGCGGCGTTTCTTGGTTCGGTCCGAAGCGCAAACTTATGCGAAATCGGGCAGCGGCAATGCGGCTTTGCTGTTGATGAGCCAGATTTCGAGCAACGCTAGGGCGCGCTATATTTGACACCCATCGCTTCGGCGAGACGGTTAAAACTGCCCGCGATGCCGTCCAGAGGCGCGGTTTCTGCGAGAAAGCCATCAAGACTGGGCCAAACCTTGATCGCGGCATCGACCAATGGATCAGAACCTTTGGCGTAAAGCCCGGCTTGGATCATCATTTCCGCCCGATCCCAAGCGCCGAGAAGCTGGCGGGCCTGAGAGATCAGGGCATTCTCACCCTCTGTAGCCGCCTCGGGCAAACTGCGCGAGACTGAACGCAGCAGATCAATCGCCGGATAGCGGCCGCGCTCGGCGATTTTGCGATCCATCACGACATGGCCATCCAACACCCCACGCAGAATATCGGCGATGGTTTCTTCCATATCCGAGCCTGCGACCAGCACCGAAAACACCGCGGTAATATCGCCCTCGCCCTCCGGACCCGGTCCGGCGCGTTCGGCCAAAGACATGATGGCCTGAGCGACCGAAGGCGGGTAGCCGCGCAAAGCAGGCGTTTCGCCCGAAGCCAAAGCCACCTCGCGATGCGCCTCGGCAAAACGGGTGATCGAATCGGCCAAAAACAGCACATGCAGACCTTGGGCGCGAAAATGCTCGGCCACCGACATCGCAGCCATCGCACAACGGCGGCGGGCGAGGGCTGATTGATCCGACGTCGCCGTCACCAGAACCGAGCGTTTCATGCCTTCGGGCCCCAACACCCGCTCGACAAATTCACGTAACTCTCGGCCACGTTCCCCGATCAAAGCGATCACGACCACATCTGCATCGACCCCTCGCGCGAATTTCGCCAGCAGCGGGGTAGTTTAAGGCCGCCAGAGCACCCGCGATTTCCGCTACATCGGCGGCCGCGCGCGGTGGCACCGTTAACCCTGCCAGTTGCGCTTCGCTTTCTAGCTTTGCCCGAGCCGCTGCATTCAGCACGGCGAGGCGGCTGTCCAGCAGCAGTTTTGACACTTGCTGCAACTGAGCGATTTGGTTTTTCTGGCTCATTTCACATAAATCTTCCGACGTTTGCGCATGGCCTCGGCGAAGCGGATCGCAGCCGCGACGGCGCGGTAATGTTCAGGGCGAATTTGTTGGCCTATATCCACCGTCGCATAAATCGCCCGCGCCGTGGGCGGATCAGATTGCAGCGGCACGCCAGCTTCGGCAGCCTTTGCGCGAATCCGGGCGGCAACTTCATCGACGCCTTTGGCGACGCAGATCGGTGCGGCGCGACCCTTTCGGCTCCATTTCAGGGCGACCGCATAATGCGACGGATTGACCACGATCACGTCAGCTTTCGCCACATCTTGCAGCAGCCGATTGGTGGCGATTTGTTGTGCGCGTTGGCGGCGCTGCTGTTTGACATGCGGATCGCCCTCGGAATCCTTCATCTCGTCGATCAGATCTTTGCGCGACATCATGTTGCGCCGCCGATGCTGCATCTGCTGCCAGAAGTAATCGACGCCACCAAAAATGCCGATCGTGAGGACGACCAAAAGCATGAAATGTAGCAGTAGTTGCAACATCAGCGCCATGCTTTGGGCCGGTTCCATCGCAAGACTGGCAAGGATATCGGCCGCGTTCTCTGACAGCTGCACGGTCAATATCAACGCCACCACCAGAAGTTTTGCAAAGCTTTTACCAAACTCAAACAGGCCCTCGCGGCCGAATTTCTGCTTTGCATTGGCAAGCGGCGAGATGCGTGACCACTTCAAGCTTAACTTTTCTGGCGCAAAATGCACCGCGCGCTGGGCCACGAGCATCAAAGCGACACCCAGCATCGGGGCCGCGAATATCGGCAAAATCGCGCTGGCGAACGCAAAACTCATTGCCGCTATCGGTGCGGTGTCGTTGCCAAAAAACAAAGGGGCAAGCCGGTCGGGCTGGTCAAGCAGCACCAGCCCTGCCTGTCCGAAGTGCTGCAACATCGCGGTCCCGCCGACCAGCCCGACCAAAACAAAGCCAGCATAGGCCGCAGCGGTGCTCAGGTCGGTGGACTTGGGGATTTCGCCGCGTTTTCGTGCTTCATCCAGCCGCTTTTGCGAGGGTTCGTTTTGTCGTCATCGTCGTCGCTCATGGTAGAGCCTGAAACGGCGCGGCAAAAAAGCTTTGGAGCGATTGCGACCACAAAGCCAAGGCCATCGGCACCGACATTGCCATCAAAACCAAGCCGCCCGCAGTAAGCGCCGGCGCACCAATCATTGAGACCATCAACGCGGGCATCGCACGGTTGATGATGCCCAGCGCGATGTTATAAAGCAGCGCCGCAATGGTGAAGGGCGCCGCCAGACAGAACGCCAAGGAAAACGCTTGGCTGATCTGCGAGAGCCCCCAGCGCGCGGCGTCTTCGGCACCGGGAAGCTGTCCCGCAGGCAGCATCTGGTAGGACAGAATGAACAACTCAGCGGCGCGCACATGCAGACCGGTTGCCACGGCAACGGCGAGGCCCGCCATCACGAAAAGGTTGCCAATGGCGGGTTGCGGCTCGGGTCCGGCACCGCCAAACATCTGCGAAAGCGTGGTCGCCTGTGCTGCCATCGTGCCAGCGATTTGCAGCGCAAATACGAAAAGCCGCAGCGCCATGCCGAGCATCAGGCCAATCACGACCTCTATCAACAGGGGCAGAACGCCTGCGTTCGCGGGATCGGGCGCGATTTGCACGGCCGGTGCTACGATAGCGGTAAACGCGAGCGCGAGCATCAGCCGCACCCGTGTGGGAATAGCCTGCTCACCGAAAGCCGGCAGCAGCGACATCGCCGAGCCCACGCGCATGAACACCACAAGGCCCAGCCAAAGCATCTGGGCGCCAATTCCGGTAAGCGCATTTAGGTGAGTGATCAGATCGTTCAAGGCGGCACGATCCCGACCATGGCAGGCCGCGCCTCTAGGCCGATTTCTTCATACGAGAGCACCGGTGCCGTCAGCCCCTTTGCCGCGAGAACCGTGCGCAAAAACCGGCGGCGCAGAGTTGAGGTGACGAGCGCCGGATAAATCCCGGTCTCGGCGGCGCGGTTCAGCCTGTCAGCGATGGCATTTGCCAACCGGCTGAACTGTTCTGGCGGCAGGGCAACGTCGCGTTGACCACGATCGCCGTCGATCTGGAAGGCGGTGAAGATTTTCTCCCATTCCGGCGCAAGTTGGACCAGCGGGATGGTACCATCCTCGCGCTTCAACTCGGCGACAAGTTGAAAACCCAACCGTTGCCGCACATGCTCGCATATGGACTCTGGCGCACCCAAGCTGCGCGCCTCAGCGATGGCCTCCAGGATAAGCGGCAGGTTGCGAACCGAGATGCGTTCCTCCAAAAGCAGGCGCAGCACGGTCAGCAGCAGATCGACCGGCACCCTATCCGGCACCAGTTCATCCAGCAAACGACGGTTGGACTCGCTGCGGCTGGCGTCCGAAAGCGTCGCGAACTCGTCGAGCAGCCGACGCAATCCACGCAAGGAAAGCAGCCGCGAAAGATTGCCTCGGATCACCTCCAGCAAATGCGTTGCCAGCACTTCTGCCGCCGAAACCACCGTTAACCCTGCCAGCGCCGCCTCTTCCTGATTATCCGGCCGAATCCAGCGCGCGGGGGCGCCATAAACCGGCTCGCGGACATCCTGCCCTGCCGGGGCATCAATACCATCGGCCAGCAAAACCAGCACCCGGTCGGGCATCAACCTATCACGCACACGTTCGACGCCTTGCAACCGAATCCGGTAGGTTCCCGGCGGCAGACTGGCCTCATCGGTCAACCGTATTTCGGGCAGGATCAACCCGAAAGCCGAGGCCACATGGGTGCGCATGTTGGAGATACGCACATCAAGACCGGTGGCCGGATCCAGCACCATGCCCACCAGATTGGGCGCAAATTCAATATGAATTTCATCGAAATCCAGCACATCGCCCATCTGTTTGCGTTTTGGCGCTTCGGCTTGCGGCTCGGGAAGCACGGCTGCTCGCTGCGCTTTGCGGTGCATTGCAAAAGCTCCCCACCCCATCAAACCCGCCCCTGTCATAAAGGGCAGAAACGGCATACCCGGCACCACGGCAAAAAGCGCCATCAGCACCGCCACCGTGCCAAGCGCGCCGGGGTAGCGACCAAGCTGCGCAAAGAAAGACACATCAGCCGCACCTTTTGCACCGCCTCGCGACAGCAAGAGCGCCGCCGCTACCGATATGATTACCGCCGGAATTTGGCTGACCAAGCCGTCGCCTACGGTCAAAATTGCATATGTTTCAAAGGCTTGACCAATAGGCATGCCATGCATCACCGTGCCCACCACCAAACCCACGACGATGTTCAGTCCGGTGATAAGCAGGCTCGCCACGGCATCGCCCTTCACGAATTTCGACGCACCATCCAGCGAGCCGAAAAAGGTGGTTTCGGCCAATTCCATTTCACGCCGACGCTTGGCTTCGGCGTGATCAATCGCGCCTGCCGCCATATCGGCATCAATCGCGAGCTGCTCTCCCGGCATTCCATCCAACGCGAACCGCGCGCCAACCTCGGCCATGCGGCCGGCGCCTTTGGTGATGACAACAAAATTAACGATCAACAGCACACAAAAAATCACGATGCCGAGCAGCAGATTACCGCCCATGATAAACTCTGCAAACCCTTGGATGACATGGCCAGCGGCATCGGTTCCGGTGTGACCCTGACCAATAATAAGCTTGGTGGAGGAGATGTTCAGCGATAACCGCAGCATCAAAGATGCTAGAAGGATCGTCGGGAAAGCCGAGAAATCCAGCGGACGCTCGATGAAAAGCGTCACTGTCAGCATCAAGATCGCCAGCGCAAAGGACAGGGCAAGCCCGAGATCCAGCACCCAAGCGGGCATTGGCAGCACCATCATCATGATGACGGCCATCAAAGCGAGAGCGAGCCAGATGGTTGGCTGGTAAAGCGAGGCTGCGGTCAGTTGAAATTTGGGCATTTACGGAACCGCCGCGAACAGGGGCAAAACGCCTTCTTTGAGCGGCACCAGCGAGGCCTGCGACCCGTGCGCACCCGCCTGTAGCAAGGGAAACCGATTGATACGCGGCGTCTGGCCTCGCGCAGCGGCCATCACGTAGTCAGGCGCAGTCGGAACCGCGCCGGTCGCTCGCAAATCGTTTAGCGCGGCCTCCACCTTGACCAGATAGATCTGCGCCTCGTCTGGGCTACGCGAATGATAGGCGGCCACGGCCTGAGGCCAGCCGCCTTCGGACTGAAACAGCTCGGTCAGAAACGCTGCGGCATAGGTGGCATTGGTCTGGGGATCGAACATATCCTCGACCGAGCCAAAATTCTTGCCGTGCCAGTGCAGGTTGATCTGAAAACAACCCGCGTCGAAATTTTCCTCTCCGTTAGCGAGCAGATCGTTGGCAAAACTGATGGCTTGGTCGGCATCGTCGAACCAATGGCTCTGACCACCCTGATTGATTGCCCATGGCCAAGCCAGACTTTCGTCGCCGACGCGCCTTCCGGTTTCCACGCGGCTGATCGCCATCAGCAACTCCAGAGGCACAGTGCTATTTTGCGCCGCGTGCTGTGCCGCAATATCGCAGGCCGTGGCATCGTTATGACTGGGCGCAGCACCCGCAAGCAGCAGGATCGCGGTAAGTGCGAGAAAAGTCCCGCGAAGCCGCATAGATTTTGAATGAAGACGCATGGGTTTCACCCGAGTGATCGGCCACGTTTTGTGACGCCGGTTCTGGCAGATTACGCTGCGAATCTTTCCAAATCGTAACCAGTGCCGATAGTTGACGAATTATGGCTGTGCAATTTTCGCGATTAATTTATCGACTGCGCTGCGCGTCGCGGCGCTGTTTTCGACCAGGCGCTTGCCTTGCGCGAGCGGGCCTTCGACACGTGCTGTCTCAGTGTTGGATGATGGCAGAGGTGCCAACTCGGCTGCGACTTGCTTCCACGGATCGGCGCCGTGCTTGCCAATTTCGGCCCAGTTTTCAGCCTTGCCAAGCGCGCGCAGTTCGGACGGCGCGGCGCCCGCTTCGGCGTAAATCTGTGCGGCAGCGTCGTTTTCGCCCAGCTGCAACATTGCTTGTGCGCGCAACATCACCGCCTGTTTTGTGCTTTGACCCGTCAACGCGCGCAGTGCAGCCCGCGCATCGTGTCGTTGCAAATGAACGCGGGCAAGCAGAATGGGGTCGAAATGAGCCGCATCAGGCAGCCACTTTAGCGCGCTATCGGCCATGCCCAGAAGCAATAGCCGCTCGGCAAGTTTTGCCGCAGTCTGAGGCTCAATATGTGGCAGCGAGGCGTTTGGTGTAAGCACCGCATGCGCTAAAACAGCGTCATCGGTGCCCAACAGCGACAGCACACGCCAAAGTTTCGGCTCGGCGTCCGGGGCTTTGGGCAGCAACGAGAAGGCAGCGTCGATATCTCCCGACGCGGCTGTGGCCAGCAGCAGCGCCCGCAACGCCGCTGGCTCTGCACCCGCGCCGATTTGTTCCCTGACAATTGCCTGAACTGCCGCAACCATGTCCGGAGCGACGGGCAGATCTTGCGCAACTCTGGCTTCAACAAGCGCGACAATAGCGTCGGGTGTGCCGGGACCAGGGTCGGAAATCATGCGCTGCAAAACCGCCTCTGCCGCCGCCGGATCGCCGGTACGCATGTCCAGCGTGGCAGTCAACAGCGTGGCATCCGGGCCTGCTCCACCCGGTGCACGCAAGATGGCATCGCGCACACGCGTCGCAGTGCGGTCTGCCCCGATGGCAATGAAGCGATCCGCTAAAGTGGGGCCAAGATCGCGCCGCAGCCCTATTGGCAAGGCCGAGAACGCCAGAAAGGCCGCATCCGTATTGGCGTATTGGTCTGGCCTAAGATCGGGTTGCGCGAGCACAGCCCAAAGAGCCGCAGACGTGTCGCAAGATTGCTGTCCAAGAAATACCGAGCCGAGGTCAGGGCGGCCATCGACCAGCTTTGCCATGCTTTTCCAAATTGCGCGGTCAGCCAAATCAGTGGGGAAAGCTTGAAGCAATTGCAGCGCTTCAACACCGAAACCGATAGATAGGCGAAATTGCACGGCGCGTTGCAGGGCCGCAGCGTCAGGCTTATCAAACTCTCCGATCAAACTTGAATTTGACATCGCCATTTGAGCTAAAACCGGCGTTCCATCGCCCCAGCTTGCCACGTCAAGCCGCTGACTCTCGATGCAGCGTTGCCCTTGCGCACCGATATTCTGATGATCCGACAGACCATTTGAAACCGCCACCCCCGGCAACTCACCCAAGCCGACACGCGCCGAGTCGAAGCTGTCGTTTGGTCGCGTCAGGATCGGCCCGCTGCCCGGCCGCAGCTTCGCCATCTCGACAACGCCCTCTGCAGCACCACGACTGAGCTGATGCAAAAGCGTGTTGCGCAGCGGCTGCAACGCGGTATCGGCTGGCGGGGATTGGATGAGACGGTTACCGCGCAGCTGCGTCACAGCCTCCACCGTCCAGTTATAGCCGCTGGTAGCCGACCAAGGGGTGGTGGTTAGTTTGGCAGCGGTTTTCGGCGCGAGAGTCTGTGTGAGCGGGTGTTCAAAAGACGAGCCCTTAGGCGGTGTGCCGTCACGCAGGTCGATCACCACGATCCCGGGGCGAAATTCAAACGGTATCGCATAGCAGGCACAAGCGATCGAGAGATGTAAGTTGCCATTTTCGGGATCCGTCGAAATTCCGGCCAAGCGACTTGTACCGATCAACTTAAATGCTTCGGTCAGATCATAGCTTGGCGTGGCTTTGGCAATCGCCAGATCGTAACCGTCATCGCTACGCCCCAATTGCCAGTCAACCGCGCCGCGATACTCCAGCACCAAGCGCGTGAAGCCGTCATGTTCTCCGGTTTTCACCAACACCGGGGTGGCCATTGCCACACCCGCCAAAGCAAACCAGATCGCTAAAATCAGCCGGATCATGCAGCCTCCTGCTTTAGCGCCCTGAGCGATTCCTCAACCGCCGCGAATGTGGGGCGCACGTGGTGGGGCGTGTTTTGGCGACCGACTTCGATGCAGATGTTCGGTGCGTGCCGGTGCAAATTGGCCACCAGAACTTCGCGGACAAGTTGATAAAAATGCCCGTCATCTTCGATCACCGTCTTCACTCGCGCGGCAAACGGACCCATGATGCCATAGGCAAGAAACACGCCCAGAAAGGTGCCAACCAGCGCCGAGCCGATCATTTCGCCAAGGATTTCAGGTGGTTGATC
>NZ_JAQGKQ010000075.1 GCF_028290025.1 Cypionkella sp.
GTCGATTCGGCAAAAAAGTATCGGTAGATCTTAGCTGCTGTAGTAGTCTGGGGCGATGCGCCCTGCTAGCGTTGTCACTACCCGGCGAAAATCTGCCAGGTGGACGACGCAAGCACCGGGCCGGGAGTCCGGATTTGCGCAGGGAGGAGACGCGGATGAAACCGGATCTAGAGGTCGTCCAGATTGGGCGCTCGGAATCTTTCAAGGCGTGGGCGCACGGCTATCCGTATCATACGGTGCGCTGGCATTTTCACCCTGAGTACGAAATTCACCATGTGGTGGCGACCCAAGGCCATTACTTCGTCGGCGATTTCATTGGTAATTTTGAGCCCGGCAATCTGGTGCTGACTGGACCCAACCTGCCGCACAACTGGGTCAGTCATCTGGCACCGGGCGAAAGCGTGCCGCTGCGGGGTCGGGTATTGCAGTTCACCGAAGAGTTTATTGGCGATGCGATGACGCTGCTGCCAGAGCTTACCGCCTGTCAAGCGTTGCTGGAAGTCAGCCGCAGGGGGGCGCTGTTTAGCCCCGCCGCTGCCGAGGCGGCCGGACCGTTGATGGGCGAATTGGTCACGGCAAAAGGCATCCGCCGGATCGAGTTGTTCATCGGCCTGTTGGGCGTGTTGCTGCGCGCCGAGGTGACGCCTTTAACCTCGGCCCACTATGTGCCTGATCCTTCCGGGTTTATGTCAACTGGCATCAACGAAGCCCTAGCCTATATCAACACCAACCTGACCGAACCGTTCACCGAGACCGATTTGGCCGAGATTGCTGGTCTGAGCCCCTCGGCATTTTCGCGCAGTTTTCGGCGACATACCGGGCAGGCTTTGGTGAAATACGTCAATCGTTTGCGGATCAATCTGGCCTGTCAGTTGCTGATGGGCGCGGATCAGACGAAGATTACCAATGTGTGTTTTTCGTCTGGTTTTAATAACATATCTAATTTCAACAGGCAGTTTCAGGCGCAAAAGGGCATGACGCCTTCGCGCTTTCGGGATCTGCTGGCGGAAAACCAACAGGCGGCGTTAGCGGCCTGAGAACCTATTCTGCCGCAAGCCAAGCCCATTCGGGAGGAGGAAACCCGGAGGGCCAAAATTGTGGCGAAGACCCGGCTTGCGCTTTCTTTGCTAGGCGAAAAGCTGATCGACCCCGAGGGCGATGACCAACGCTGCGGGGTGCCAACCGAACCGGTCAACATGGAGGATGACCAATGAAACTTTCTGCATCGCATCTGACGGGCGCTTTGGCGCTTTCGACAGCTTTGATTTCGGGCGCTGCTTTTGCCCAAACCGCTGGCACCGTTGCGTTTCTGATGCCCGACCAAGCCTCAACCCGTTATGAGCAGCACGACTTCCCCGGCTTTGAGGCCGAGATGAAAAAGCTGTGCGCTGATTGCACGGTCATTTATCAGAACGCAACCGCCGATGCGGCGCTGCAACAACAGCAGTTCAATTCGGTTATCACCCAAGGCGCTAAAGTGATCGTGTTGGACCCAGTGGACAGCAGTGCGGCTGCGGCAATGGTCAGCATCGCGCAAAGCCAAGGTGTGAAGGTGATCGCGTATGACCGTCCGATCCCGGACAAACCTGCGGATTACTACGTGTCGTTTGATAACCAAGGCATCGGCAAGGCGATCGCTGACTCTCTGATGGCGCATCTGAAAGATTTGGGCCTGCCGACGGATAAAGGCGGCGTGTTGCAGATCAATGGCTCACCCACCGATGCGGCGGCTGGTTTGATAAAAGACGGTATTCACGAGGGTATCGCGGCGAGCGGCTATAAAACTTTGGCCGAGTTTGACACGCCAGAATGGGCGCCGCCGAAAGCGCAGGAATGGGCTGCGGGGCAAATCACTCGTTTCGGCACGGATATCATTGGCGTCGTGGCCGCGAATGATGGCACCGGCGGCGGCGCAGTTGCGGCCTTCAAGGCGGCTGGTGTCGATCCGGTGCCACCAGTGACGGGCAACGATGCGACGATTGCGGCGCTGCAACTGATCATTGCGGGGGATCAGTATAACACGATCTCAAAACCTTCGGAAATCGTCGCTGCGGCTGCTGCGAATATCGCGGTACAGTTTTTGAATGGCGAAACGCCGAAATCCGAGATGAGCTTGTACAATACGCCCTCGCAGCTGTTTGTGCCGGCTGTGGTGACGCGTGAAAACCTGAAAGCGGAGATCATCGACAAGGGCATCAACACCGCAGCTGAGCTGTGTGTTGATCGCTATGCCGCTGGCTGCGAGGAACTTGGCATCAAGTAATCCAACCTCCGCCGTCTGGCTGGCTCTCCCCCAGCCAGACGGTTTCTTCCCGTATTCATAGGAGCCGCCATGTCGGACCCATTACAATCCCGCAAGCCACGCGGCGAATTATTGCTTAGCTTGCGCGGCATTTCCAAGAATTTCGGCGCGGTGTCGGCGTTGACGGATATTGATCTGGATATCCATGCGGGCGAGGTCGTGGCTCTGGTAGGCGACAATGGCGCTGGCAAATCCACGCTGGTGAAGGTCTTGGCCGGGGTGCATCAGGCTTCGTCGGGCATTATAGAGTTTCAAGGCAAGCCGGTGACGATGGCCAGTCCCGCAGCGGCGTTGCAGCTGGGCATTGCCACAGTGTTTCAGGATTTGGCTTTGTGCGAAAATTTGGATGTGGTGGCGAATATCTTCCTCGGGCAAGAATTGAACCCGTTGCGACTGGATGAAGTTGCAATGGAGGTTCGAGCTTGGACCTTGCTGAACGAACTCGCCGCCCGCATCCCGTCCGTGCGTGAACCGATTGCATCTTTGTCGGGGGGTCAACGTCAGACAGTGGCGATTGCGCGATCTTTGCTGCTGAACCCGAAGATTATCATGCTGGATGAACCGACGGCTGCCTTGGGTGTGGCGCAAACCGCTGAGGTTTTGAACCTTGTTGAGCGGGTGCGCGACAAGGGGCTGGGCGTGATTATGATCAGTCACAACATGGAGGACGTGCGGGCGGTAGCTGACCGTATCGTTGTGCTGCGGTTGGGGCGCAACAATGGCGTGTTCACACCCGATGCGAGCAATCAGGAACTTGTGGGGGCTATCACAGGGGCCACCGATAACGCCGTGTCGCGCCGGGCTGATCGTCTGCGTGAAGCGGCAGGAGAACAGATATGAGTCCACAATTAGACCGCGCCGATGCGCGCGTGACCCATGCCGCCGGTTTTTCTGGCACGGTTAAAGCGTTTATGGATCGGGTGAAATCGGGTGATCTGGGATCGTTGCCTGTGGTCGTCGGTCTGGCGATCATCTGGACGGTGTTCACCGCGTTGAACCCAATTTTCCTATCGCCGAACAACTTAGTGAACCTGCTGTTCGATTGCTCCACCACCGGAGTGATCGCTCTGGGGATCGTCTGCGTGCTGATGCTGGGAGAGATTGATCTTTCGGTTGGCTCTATGAGCGGGGTCGGCTCGGCTTTGGTCGGGGTAGTCTGGGTCAACCAGGGGATTCCGCTGCCCGTGGCGATTGGCACCGCGATTGCGCTTGGTGCGCTGATTGGCGCGATCTATGCGACTTTGCGCAATCGCTTGGGGATGCCGAGTTTCGTCTCCACTTTGTCGGGATTGTTAGCGCTACTGGGTTTGCAGCTATACATGCTGGGTTCGACTGGGTCAATCAACCTGCCCTATGGCTCGAAGATGGTAGAGTTTGGTCAGTTGATGATCCTGCCCGCATGGCTGTCGTATAGTCTGGCGGTGATACCTGGCATCGTGATGCTGGTGGTGGGGCGCTCTACCAATGCGCGTCGGCGTGCGGCGAACTTGTCGGCGGGGTCGGCTTCGGGTTTGGTGTTGAAAGCGGTGGCGACCACTGTCGTACTGCTCGGCATCGTGTTTTACCTAACGCTTGGACGAGGGGTGCCGTGGATGTTTGCGTTGTTCGTGGCGTTGGTCTTGCTGATGAACTACGCGCTGACCCGCACGCAATGGGGCCGCTCGATGAAGGCTGTGGGCGGCAATGCTGAGGCGGCGCGGCGCGCAGGGATTAACGTACGGGCAATTTACATCAGTGCATTTGCCCTGTGTTCGAGCCTTGCGGCGCTTGGCGGTGTGCTGTCTGCCGCGCGGCTCGCCTCGTCTAGCCAGCAAGCCGGGACGGGCGACGTTAATCTCAACGCCATCGCTGCGGCGGTGATCGGCGGCACCAGTTTGTTCGGCGGTCGTGGCACGGCGTTTTCGGCGCTGCTGGGAATTATTGTGATTCAGTCGATTGCCAACGGCCTGACGCTTTTGAATCTGTCGTCAAGCCTGCGTTACATGATCACTGGGGCAGTTCTCGCCATCGCCGTGATCGTGGACAGTCTTGCTCGCCAAAGCCGTGCCTCGCATGGCCGGGCTTAAATCTGGGCCAAATACTGGGAATGTGATCATGTCGAATGAGTTGAACGAAAAAGTCGCGGCCGTCACCGGGGCGGCGTCGGGCATCGGACTGGAGTGTGCCAAGGCGATGCTTGAGGCAGGCGCAAAGGTAGTGCTGATCGACCGCGCCGAGGATAAGCTGGTTTCGCTTTGCGCCGAGTTAGGGCCGAATGCCGAAGCACTGGTGATTGATCTGACCAGCCCTGCAAGTGTTGCCACGATGATGCCGCAGATTTTGGCGCTGGCGGGGCAGCTGGACATTTTCCACGCCAATGCCGGGTCTTACGTTGGCGGCGATGTGGTGACGGGCGACCCGGATGCGTGGGATCGGATGCTGAACCTGAACATCAACGCCTCATTCCGCGCCGTGCAAGCAGTGCTGCCGCATATGGTGGAGCGGCAAACTGGCGATATTCTGATGACGTCTTCTATTGCCGGTATCGTGCCGGTGGTGTGGGAGCCGATTTACACCGCGTCGAAATTCGCGGTGCAGGCGTTTGTGCATACGGTGCGGCGGCAGGTTGCCAAACATGGCATTCGCGTGGGGGCGGTTTGCCCCGGTCCGGTTGTCACAGCGTTGCTGGACGATTGGCCGAAAGCGAAGATGGATGAGGCTTTGGCAAATGGCAGTCTGATGATGCCGAAAGAGGTGGCGGATGCGGTGTTGTTCATGCTGACCCGCCCGCGCAATGTGACGATCCGGGATTTGGTGATCTTGCCAAACTCGGTGGATTTATAATGTATCTGATCGGCATTGATGTCGGAACCGGCTCGGCCCGCGCTGGGGTATTCGACTACGAAGGTGCGATGCTGGCTTCAGCCAAGGCTGATCTGGTGATTTGGCGTGACGCGGGCTCAATCGTCGAGCAATCCTCTAGCCAGGTTTGGGATGCCGTGTGTGAAGCAGTTCGCGGTGCAGTGCAGGCGGCGGGGGTTGATCCGGCAAAGGTGGGCGGGATTGGCTTTGACGCCACCTGTTCTCTGGTGGTGTTGGGCGAGGGAGGCGTGCCGCTTGCGGTGGGACCGTCGGACGACCCCGCGCGTAACATCATTGTCTGGATGGATCACCGCGCCGTGGAACAGGCCGAGCGGATCAATGAGGCAGGGCATGAAGTGTTGCGCTATGTCGGCGGGGTGATCTCGCCCGAGATGGAGACGCCGAAGCTGTTGTGGTTGAAGGAAAACCGTCGCGGAGTGTTTGATGCGGCTTGGGGGTTTTTCGATCTTGCGGATTATTTAACGTGGGCTGCTACGGGCAGTCTCGTGCGATCCACTTGCACCATCACCTGCAAATGGACGTATCTGGCCCATGAAGATCGTTGGGACGAAAGCTATTTCCGGCAGATCGGGCTGGGGATGCTGGCGGATGAAGGTTTCGCGCGCATCGGCACCGAAGCGGCGGCGCCCGGAACTGCGCTAGGTTCGGGACTGACTGCGCGGGCGGCCGCGCAGATGGGATTGCCTGTGGGTATCCCGGTTGGCGCCGGCCTTATCGACGCGCATGCAGGTGGTGTGGGCACCGTTGGCGCGATGGGCAATGATGCAACCGAAAATATGGCCTATGTATTTGGCACCTCGTCTTGCACGATGACAACCACGGCCGAGCCGCGCTTCGTGCCAGGGGTATGGGGGCCTTATTATTCTGCGATGCTACCGAATATGTGGTTGAACGAGGGTGGCCAATCGGCGGCCGGGGCGGCGATTGATCATTTGTTGAAATTGCACCCGGCTTGGGGGGAAGCGAAAGCCAAGGCTGATACTGTAGGTCTGCCCTTGGCGGTATGGCTTGCCAATCGGGCGGCGGATAGTGTCCCAAGTGCTTCGAATGCCGTTGATTTGGCGTGCGGCGTGCATGTGGTGCCGGAGTTTCTTGGCAATCGCGCGCCGTTTGCTGATCCGCACGCCCGCGCGCTGGTTGCTGGGTTGGGGATGGAGGAAGACCTTTCCAGCCTTGTGCAACTTTATGTCGCGGGGCTGTGCGGAATCGGTTACGGGTTGCGGCAAATCATCGACGTGCAAGCGGCGCATGGCGCTCCGATCCGGCGGTTGATGATCAGCGGCGGCGCGGGGCAGCACCATCTGGTGCGGCAGATCTTGGCCGATAGCACTGGTATTGAGGTTATCGCCACCGAAGCCGACGAACCCGTGCTGTTGGGCTCTTCAATATTGGCGGCAGTTGCGGCAGGTGCTTTTCCTGGGATCGCACAGGCAATGGCCGCAATGTCTCGGCAAAAGCAAAGATTTGCACCGAATTTGGGCAAATGTGTGGCGACCCATGCCCGTCGATATGATGCCTTCAAGCTGCTGCAAAAGGCGGCGCGTGCGGTGCGTTAGCAATAGCCCGAACGGTTTTCGCGGCGGCGACGTCACCATATAATTCACCCGAGAAGCGGCCGATCGCGCAAGAACATTCTATTAATGATCGCCAGCCCACATCCTGCAGTGTGCGGCGAAGCTGCACAGTGGCCCCTCTGGGCAAGTTTTATCTTAGCGGGACTCGCATTCGCGTG
>NZ_JAQGKQ010000098.1 GCF_028290025.1 Cypionkella sp.
CATCCGCTACCACGCCCTCCCACAAAGGCAAATCGAGTGCTAAACGTTCGCGCCACGGAATGCCTGCGTCGGGGTCGTCTTTGGTGATATTGCCGGGACCGGAGTTCAGGCTGGGCCAAGTCTCATACACATAAAGCCTTGTGTGCGGATTGGCTTCCAGCGCCAGCCCTGAGAACTTTGCCACGTAGCCCGAAGTGTCGTTATACTGAAGCTGCGCTTTCAGCGGCTGCGCTTCGGTCATGATAAGCACGTCGGTCGGCTGCGCTTTCAGCCGCGCCTTGGCATCGACGCCTTCGGCATTGGCGGAATTGTCCCAGTTGTAGGCCAGCGATGAGCCGTTGATGATCTGCGCTTGCACGACCGAAGGCTGACCCATCGCCCGCAAGGTGGCGTCCAGCACGGTGGGCAGTGTGGGGCCGACCAACGAATGGCCGATAAACAGCACATCGGTCAGCAAAGACAGCAGGAACATCGGTGCCTCTTTCAGCGGGTTGCGGTGACGATAGCCGCATCGCCGCCGCCTCGCCACTTCTCCTATGCCGCAGCTTGGGCAAAATTCGGGCCGCGAGGTGACGTGCCCCCTGTTTCTTGCGCGGTGATCTGATATTCAGCCGCACAATTGGACAAGTTCGGGGATTGGCATGACGCATCTGTGGGTCCGGGCAGAGCAGCGCCCGAATGAAGAGCGCGTCGGCTTGACGCCGGAAGGTGCTGCGACGCTGATCAAGGCGGGCATTCGGGTGACGGTCGAGCAAAGCTCGGTGCGCGCGATTGGCATTGAGGGCTACAAGGGCGCGGGTTGCGAGATTGCAGCAGAAAATCTTTGGCCGAAAGCGCCTGCCGATGCGATCATCTTTGGGCTGAAAGAACTGCCCGAGGATGGCACCCCGCTGACCCATCGTCACATCATGTTCGGCCATGCGTTCAAAGGCCAACCTGCTGGGCAGGTGTTGCTGAAGCGATTCAAAGCGGGCGGCGGCACTCTGTACGATCTGGAATATCTGGTGAATGAAAATGGCCGCCGGGTGGCAGCCTTTGGCTATTGGGCGGGCTATGCGGGTGCTGCGGTTTCGCTGAAATGCTGGGCCGCACAGCAGCGTGGGGGTATTGCTGGGCCAGTGGCGAAGTATCCCGGCAAAGCGGCCTTGCTGGCGGATTTGAAGGCTGAACTAGCAGGCTTCCCGCGCCCGAAAGCCATCGTGATCGGTGCCTTGGGCCGGGTTGGCACCGGTGCGTCTGATCTGTGCGCGGCGCTGGGCGTGGCGGTGACAAAATGGGATCAGGCCGAAACGGCAAGCGGCGGGCCGTTCCCTGAGGTGTTGCAGCATGAGATTTTCCTGAACTGCATCCTCGCCAGCCCCGGTTGCCCGGTGTTCGTAGCAGCTTCGGCCAAAACCGATGCGGCGCGGAAACTGACGGTGATCGGTGATATTGCCTGCGATCCAACCTCGGATTTCTCACCGATCAAGGTTTATGATCGGGTGACTGAATGGGATGCGCCTGCCTTGCGGGTGGCGGAAGATCCAGTGCTGGACGTGACCGCGATTGACAACTTGCCGTCGTTGTTGCCGGTAGAAAGCAGCGAAGATTATGCGGCGCAGTTGTTGCCATCTTTGGCAACGCTGAATGATTTGAAATCTGGCGTTTGGGGCCGGGCCGAGGCGGATTTCGTCCTGCACTCGGCCAAACTTTAAGCTCGGGCAGCCTGTAAAGGAGAAAAGCATGACGATTCATTGGTGTGGCACAGGGCTGTCATCTGGTCCGGGCCTGCGGCGGCTGATTGAAACTGGCCACAAGGTTGTGGTGTGGAACCGAACTGTTGAGAAGGCGCAAGAGGCTGTCGGCGATCTGGGCGCGGACATTCGCGCCTATAGCCTTGAGGCTTTAGCGGCAGCCTTGCAGCCCGGTGATGTTGCGATCTCGATGTTGCCCGCCGATCAGCATGTGGCGATTGCGCAGACCTGCTTGGACAAGGGCGCGCATTTTGTATCGTCATCGTATATCGCGCCCGAGATGAAGGCATTGGACAGTGCGTTCCGTGAGGCCGGTCTGGTCTCGGTCAACGAGGTCGGTCTCGATCCCGGCATTGATCACGTGATGGCGCATGATCTGGTGGCGCGCTACCGGGCGTCGAAGGCTTACCACGTTGATAACGTGATCTCCTTCACCAGCTATTGCGGCGGTGTGCCAAAGATTCCGAACCCGTTCCGTTACAAATTCTCATGGGCTCCGCTGGGGGTGCTGAAAGCCCTGCGCTCACCTTCGCGCAGCTTGCGGAACTTTGCGGAATTGCGGGTCAATCGTCCGTGGGATGCGATCACCCGCTATGACGCGCCGCTGCCGCAACCGGAAAGCTTTGAGGTTTATCCCAACCGTGACAGCTACCCGTTCATGGAGGATTATCGGTTTGATCCCGATTGGAAGGTCAAGGATTTCGTGCGCGGCACCATTCGGCTGAACGGCTGGGAAGCGGCTTGGACACCGGTGTTCCGCGAGATTGAGACGCTGGAAGGGCCAAGCGGCGATGCACGGCTGGCCGAAATGGCGGCGCAGTTTGTCGCCGAGAACTCTTATGCGCCGGGAGAGCCGGATCGGGTGATCTTGTTCGTGTCGCTGAAAGCCGAGCGCGATGGCCGCCCGGTGTTCCATGAGACTTGGGCGATGGATGCTTGGGGCGATGCGCGCGGCTCTGCTATGGCGCGGCTGGTATCAACCCCGGTGAGTTTCGCGGTGGAGTCGGTGCTGAACCGTGAAATCGCCGTCGGTGTGCATGCCGCACCGCATGACCCGAAGCTGTTGAAAAGCTGGCTTGGCCAAGTGCGCGGCCTTGCGCAATATATGGAGCGGATCGAGCATATCTGAGGCGGGGTGCCGCTTCGGGTGCCATCGAGGCACCACTCGGCGGCTTTGGTGCTGCTTGCGAGGTCGGGTGTAATGCCCGGCCTTTCTTGCTTTCGATAGGCGGAGGGCCTCCGGCGGGGATGTTTCGCCAAGATGAAGCGGTGACAGGCAGGGCTTCGGGCGTTATGTTACCTGCAACGACCCGGCGGCTGAAGCGGGCTACAGGAATTACAGGATCGGCATGACACGGACGCCCGGTAAGGGAAGCCTTGGCAATCGGCTGGCGATGTGGCGTGCGCTGCGGGCGCAAGCTGCGACCGGATTTGTCTCGCAGCCCGAACCGCGTTCAATCGGGCTTTATGCGCGTGGGCGGCAGTTGGTGGCGGGCAATTTCCAGTTTGCCGGACAGTTGGTTCAAGCCGTGGGCGCGTCGATCTGGGACGTCAAGCTGGATGATCCCGGCGCCCCTACTGAGACGCACGGATTTTTGTGGCTGGACGATCTGGCGGCTTTGGGCGATTCCGCCGCCCGCACCCGGGCGCAGGAATGGACATGGGATTGGATCGCGCGGTTTGGTCGCGGCCAAGGGCCGGGGTGGACGCCCGATCTGACCGGACGGCGGCTTATCCGTCTGATAAACCACGCGCTGCTGTTGTTGCAAGGGCGCGATAGGGTGCAATCCGATGCCTATTATCGCAGTCTGTCGGCGCAGGTGGTGTTTTTGTCACGGCGCTGGGCGCATGTAGCCCCCGGATTGCCGCGGTTTGAGGCGCTGACCGGGCTGATCTATGCCGGTCTTGCGCTGACCGGAATGGAAGCCCGCGTTGCGCCGGCTGTCGCCGCTTTGGCAGTGGAATGTGGTCGCGAGATTGACGCGATGGGCGGTATTCCCACCCGCAACCCCGAGGAGTTGCTGGAAGTTTTCACGCTTTTGACTTGGGCCGAGCAGGCTCTGTCCGAAGCGGGCCACACGCCGCCGCCCGCTTTGGTCGCGTCGTTGGAGCGGATTGCGCCCAGTTTGAGGGCGCTGCGCCATGCCGATGGTGGGCTTGCCCGGTTTCATGGCGGCGGGCGTGGATTGGAAGGCCGCCTGGATATGGCGCTTGCCGCAACGGGCGTCAAACCGGGACCGAGCGTCGGTCAAGCCTTTGCAATGGGGTTTGTCCGTATGGCCGAGGCCCGTACAACGGTGATTATCGACGCGGCGCGGCCTCCGGGTGGGGCTGCGGGAGTGTGGGCACATGCCTCGACAGCCGCGTTCGAGCTGACATCAGGGCGACGTCCGGTGATCGTGAGTTGTGGTTCGGGTGCGCCGTTTGGGGCGGATTGGCGGCAAGCTGGTCGGGCGACGGCGTCGCATGCAACTTTGGCGGTGGATGGGTTTTCATCGAGCCGATTGAAGCCCGGCCCTCGGGTGGCATTCGGGCGTGACGCATTGGTTGATTGCGCGCAGGTGACTTCGCTGCGGCAGGGCCAGCTGCCGGATGGGTTACACCTGTACATGGCGCATTCGGGGTGGTCGGTGACGCATGGCCTGTCGCATTCCCGCGAATTATTGCTGACGAAAAACGGTCGCAAGCTGGCGGGCACTGACGCGCTGATTGCTCGCACTCAAGCCGAACGGGCGCGATTTGAGCGGTTGATGAATGAGGCGCAATTGCAAGGTGCGGGCTTTGCTGTGCGATTCCATTTGCATCCCGATGTCGATGCAACGCTGGATATGGGTGGGGCTGCAGTCTCACTTGCCTTAAAAAGCGGAGAGATTTGGGTGTTTCGCCATGATGGCTTTGCAACTTTGTCCCTTGAGCCTTCGGTTTATCTGGAGAAAGGCCGCTTAAAACCGCGTCCGACGCGGCAGATTGTCCTTTCGGCTCGCGCGGTTGATCTCGAGACGCGGATCGGCTGGACCTTGGCGAAAGCACAGGATACTCCGCTTGCGATCCGTGATCTGGACCGCGATGAGATGCCGGTTCCGATCTGACCTCGAAGGGGCTAGACGATGACCAACCTCGTGCCGATCGGCCGCGCGCTGATTTCCGTGTCCGATAAATCTGGCCTCTTGGACCTTGCGCGCGCCTTGGCTGCGCAGGGGGTCGAGTTGATTTCAACCGGCGGCACAAGCGGTATGTTGCGCACGGCGGGACTGAAAGTGCGTGATGTTTCGGACGTCACCGGTTTCCCCGAGATGATGGATGGCCGCGTCAAAACCCTGCATCCGAATGTGCATGGCGCTTTGCTGGCGCTGCGCGATGATGACGAGCACCTGTTGGCAATGGCGGCGCATGGGATCGAGCCGATTGATTTGCTGGTCGTCAACCTCTACCCGTTTGAGGAAACCGTCGCCAAGGGTGCCGACTACGACACCTGCATCGAGAATATCGACATTGGCGGGCCCGCGATGATCAGGGCGGCTGCGAAGAACCACCGCTTTGTTACGGTCTTGACCGATCCTGCCGATTACGCCGGGTTGATCGACCAGATGAAAGCGCATGACGGAGCGACGACTTTGGCGTTCCGGCAGAAACTAGGGCTGGCCGCCTATTCCCGCACTGCCGCCTATGACACGGCTGTGTCGGGCTGGCTATCGGGGCAGTTGAACCAGCCGTTCACCCGTTCTAAAAGCTTCGGCGGCGTGTTGGCGCAAGGCTTGCGTTATGGCGAAAATCCGCATCAGGCGGCGGCGTTTTATACTGATGGTTCGCGCCGTGAAGGGGTTGCTACGGCGAAGCAATGGCAGGGCAAGGAACTGTCTTACAACAACATCAACGACACCGATGCGGCGTTCGAATTGGTGGCGGAGTTTGCGGGTGCGGGCCCAGCTTGCGCCATTATCAAACACGCCAACCCGTGCGGAGTAGGCACGGCGACGACGCTGAAAGAGGCGTATCTGCGGGCTTATGCCTGCGATCAGACGAGTGCTTTCGGTGGGATTGTCGCGCTTAATCAGGCGCTTGATGCCGAAACGGCTGAGGAAATCATTAAAATCTTCACCGAAGTGGTGATTGCGCCCGGTGCCAGCGATGAGGCGAAAGCGATCTTCGCCACTAAGAAAAACCTGCGCCTGCTGACCACCAAGGGCTTGCCCGACCCCACCGAGAAATCGCTCGCCTTCAAGCAGGTCGCGGGCGGTTTTCTTGTGCAGGACCGCGATGTTGACCGCATCACAGCCGCCGATTTGAAGGTGGTGACAAAGCGCGCGCCGACCGACACTGAACTTGCCGACCTGATGTTTGCGTGGAAAGTTGCCAAGCATGTGAAGTCAAACGCTATCGTTTATGTCAAGGATGGAGCGACGGTTGGGGTGGGGGCAGGGCAGATGAGCCGCATTGATTCGACTCGCATTGCTGCGCGTAAAGCGGGCGATATGGCCGATGCGCTTAGCCTTAGCCAAAGCCCGACTGTCGGTTCTGTGGTGGCGTCGGATGCGTTCTTTCCCTTTGCCGATGGGCTGCTCGCTGCAGCCGAGGCGGGCGCTACCGCGATTATCCAACCCGGCGGCTCGATGCGCGATGATGAAGTTATTGCGGCTGCAGATGCGGCGGGCCTTGCGATGGTGTTCACCGATCAACGGCATTTCCGGCACTAGATGCGCGCGCTTTCCCTCACCGCCATCATCGTCTTCCTGCTGGATCAACTGAGCAAACTCGGCGTGATCCGCCTTCTGTCCTTACGCGAACGCGGCGAAATCGAAGTGCTCGACCCGCTGCTGAACTTCCGCTGGGCCGAGAATCGTGGCGTCAACTTTGGCCTATTCGCCAACAGCGCGGAATTCATGCGTTGGGTGCTGATCGCCATAGCCCTTGTGATCTCGGCTTGGGTGTTGTGGTGGCTGCGGCGCGAGCGTCCCGGCAAATGGTCGATGATCGCGGGCGGCCTCTTGATCGGCGGCGCTTTGGGCAATGTGGTGGACCGCATTGCCTACGGTTATGTCGCGGATTTCCTGACGATGGCGTGTTGCGGCTATGAAAATCCCTATTCATTCAACGTCGCAGACATCGCAATTTTCGCCGGTGCGCTGGGTTTGGTGCTGTTTGGTGGCAAATCCGCCAAGCCAACCCCGCCTAAGCGCCGAAAGACCCCGTGACGCGGGCGGGATCATAGGCTAAGACGGCGATGGTAAGGCTTTCTGGAGGCAGCAACATGCGATCAGCACGGGTGGTTCTCGCAATCGCGGGTGCAGCGTTGTTGGCGCTGTCGGCTTGCAGCGAAAAGGCGCCAGAGCTGATGAATCTGCGCTCTGACAGCAATGGCCCGGACGAATTTGCGATTCTGCCGCCGAAAGCCCTGGAAATGCCAGTATCTTTGGCTGAACTGCCTGCGCCTACGCCGGGTGGCGGCAATATGACCGATCCGCAACCGCAGAATGAAGCTATCCTGGCCTTGGGCGGCAAACCCCAACCGACCACTGGCGTCAGCGATGCGGGGCTTTACAACTATGCCACCCGTCAGGGCGTAACGCCGGGCATCCGTGCGACTTTGGCCGCAGAAGATCTTGAATTCCGCAGCAAAAATCGCGGTCGTCCGCTAGAGCGTTTGTTTAACCAGAACGTCTATTACAAAGCCTATGCCAAAATGTCGTTGGATCAGCACGCAGAATTGCTGCGATGGCGGGCAGCAGGTGCGCGCACTCCTTCCGCCCCGCCACGTAATAAGGGCGAATGATCACAACCCCGTTGCCCCGGCTTTCGGTAGGCGTCCGTTGCGGTTAGCTTGCCCGCAAGTTGCCCCCGCAGCCCATCCAACGGAGGACCGCGATGTTTCGCACCCTTGGCCGCACGATGTTCGGCCTTCTCGCCCTGTCTTTGCCCGCAAGCGCCGATACAGTCAGCAGCTATACCCTTGATAACGGCATGCAGGTGGTGGTGATCGAAGATCATCGCGCGCCGGTTGTCACGCAGATGGTCTGGTATAAAATCGGCCGCGCCGACGAATCCCCCGGCCATTCCGGCATCGCGCATTTCTTCGAGCATCTGATGTTCAAAGGCACCGCAAAAGTGCCAACGGGTGAGTTTTCGGCGACGGTCGAAAAGCAGGGCGGCAATGATAATGCCTTCACCACGCAGGATTACACCGCCTATTTCCAGCGTGTTGCGGCTGATCGGCTCGATCTGATGATGCAGATGGAATCTGATCGCATGGTCAATCTGAACATGTCGGAAGAAGATGTGACGACCGAGCGGCAGGTGATTTTGGAAGAACGCGGTCAGCGCACAGATTCCGATCCCGGCAGCCTGCTGCAAGAGCAAATGTCGGCGGCGCAATATCTGAACCACCCCTACGGCATCCCGGTGATCGGTTGGCGCGCTGAAATAGCAGCGCTGTCCCGCGATGATGCGATCAATTTTTATCGCGCCTATTATGCGCCGAATAACGCCATCCTGATCGTCGCAGGCGATGTGAAGCCTGCCGATGTGCTGGCCTTGGCCAAGAAATACTACGGACCGCTGCCCACCTCCGATAAAATAAAACCGCGTCACCGCCCGGAAGAACCGCCACAACTGGCCGAGCGTCGCATGGTGCTGGCAGATGAGCGTGTGGCCCAACCTTATGTCGCGCGCAGCTATATGTCGCCCGAACGTAATCCCGGCGATCAGAAGCAAGCCGCAGCCCTCGCGGTGTTGGCTGATCTGCTGGGCGGCTCTGGTACGACTTCGGTGCTTACCAAAGCGTTGCAGTTTGACACCCAAACCGCGGTCTATTCCTCGGCCTATTACGATGGCACTTCGGTTGATCCGCAGACCTTCGGGCTTGTCGTGGTCCCTGCCGAGGGTGTCAGCTTGGCCGATGCCGAGGCTGCAATGGACAAAGTCATCGCGCAATTCCTGAAAGACGGCGTCAACGCCGACGATTTTGCCCGCATCAAGACCCAGATCCGCGCGGGCCAGATCTATGCGCGCGACGATGCAGGCGGCCTCGCCCGCATGTATGGCGAGGCGCTGGCCGTCGGCTTGTCGGTCAAGGACGTGCAGGATTGGCCGGACGTGCTGCAAGCCGTCACCCCCGAAGACGTGATGGCCGCAGCCAAGCTGGTCTTTAACCGCGATCAAGCCGTCACCGGATGGCTCACCACCAAAGAGGCCGCAGAATGACCGTTCGCACCCTGTTTAAAGCCGCAATTCTTCTGCTGACGCTTGCCGCTCCACTGCGCGCTGAAATCAACATCCAAGCCGTCACCTCTCCGGGTGGCATCAAGGCATGGCTGGTGGAAGATCACGGTATCCCCTTCACCGCGCTGGAGATCCGCTTCAAAGGCGGCACCTCGCTTGATGCGCCCGAGCAGCGCGGCGCGGTCAATTTGATGACGGCGCTTATTGAGGAAGGTGCGGGCCCGCTTGACAGCCAAGGCTTTGCCGCCGCCCGCGATGGCCTGGCGGCCAGCTTCCAATTCAGCAGCGATCTTGATGGCGTTTCGGTCTCCAGCCACTTCCTGACCGAGAACCGGGATCAGGCATTGGCACTGCTGCATTCTGCCTTGACCAAGCCGCGCTTTGACCAAGATGCGGTGGACCGGGTGCGTGAACAGGTTTTGTCGGGCCTGCGCTCGGACGCCAAAGACCCCGCCACGATTGCCGCCAATTTGGAGCGCGCCCGCAGTTTTGGCACCCATCCCTATGGCTCGGATGGTTCTGGCACCATCGCCAGCGTTACCGCCTTGACCCGCGACGATATCGAACTCGCATTCCACGACGCAATCGCGCGCGACCGCATCACCGTCGCCGCCGCTGGTGACATCACAGCAACCGAACTGGGCGTCGTGCTCGACAACTTACTCGCCGATCTGCCCGCCCAAGGTGCGCCGCTTCCTCCCGAGGCGACGCTGCTGACCAAAGGCGGCATCACCGTGCAAGATTTCCCCGGCCCGCAATCGACGATCATTTTTGCCCAAGGTGGCATGAAGTTTTCTGACCCCGATTACTTTGCGGCGAGCTTGCTGAACGAAATTCTCGGCGGTGGTCGTTTCAGCGCCCGCCTGATGAACGAGGTGCGCACAAAGCGTGGTCTGACCTACGGTATCGGCACCGGCCTTGCCGCCTACGATCATGCCGAGGTGCTGATCGGTCAGTTCCAAGCCAGCAATGACAAAGTTGCCGAAGCCATCAAGGTGATCCGCGACGAATGGGCGAAACTGGCGAAAGATGGTGTGACCGAGCAAGAACTCGCCAACGCCAAAACCTATATGACCGGCGCCTATCCGCTGCGTTTTGATGGCAATGATACGATTGCCTCGATCCTTGTTGGTATGCAGGACTTGGGCCTTTCGCCCGATTATCCGAAGACCCGCAATGCCAAGGTCGAGGCTGTCACGCTGGAGGATGTCAAACGCGTCGCCGCTCGTTTGATCAAGCCGGATGATCTGCATTTCACCGTGGTGGGGCAACCGACAGGGGTTGTGAACGAATAGCGAATCTGTGGAGGTTTGCGCCACACAATGCTAGAACTGGGGGCATGACGCTGCATGCCCCCAATATACGCCCCATCATTCGCGCTTTGGACGAAGCCGCCATCAACCGCATCGCAGCGGGTGAAGTGGTGGAACGTCCAGCCTCTGCCGTCAAAGAGCTGGTCGAAAACGCTTTAGACGCAGGCGCGAAGCGTATCGCCGTTGAATATTCCGCTGGCGGCAAAGTCCTGATTCGCGTCACCGATGACGGCTGTGGCATGACCCCCGAAGACTTGCCCCTCGCCGTCGCGCGCCATGCTACCTCGAAAATCGATGGCTCCGACCTGCTCAATATCCGCTCGTTCGGCTTTCGTGGCGAGGCGCTTGCCTCCCTCGGCTCCGTCGGTCGCCTCACCCTAACCTCCCGCGCTGACGGCCACGTCGGCGCTTCGTTAACCATCGCAGGCGGACGCTTGGGCCAAGCCCGCCCCGCTGCCGCATCGCGCGGCACCACTGTTGAGCTCCGCGACCTGTTCTACGCCACCCCCGCCCGTCTGAAATTCCTGCGCACCGACCGCGCCGAGGCCCAAGCCATTGCCGAAGTCATCAAGCGCCTCGCGATGGCCGAACCGCATGTCGGCTTCACGCTGACCGAGATCACCGAGGAACCCCCTCGCACAATCTTCCGCGCAGACCCGCTGACTGGCGATCTGTTCGACGCCCTGCACGGTCGCCTAGCGCATGTCTTGGGCCGTGATTTCATCGACAACGCGCTGAAAATCGACGTCGAACGCGACGGCCTGCGTCTTACCGGATACGCGGCCCTGCCGACCTATTCGCGCGGCTCGTCGGTGCAGCAATTCGTCTGCGTCAATGGCCGCCCAGTGCTCGACCGCACGCTTCTGGGCGCTTTGCGGGTCGCTTACTACGATTTCCTCAGTCGAGACCGCCATCCGGCTGCCGTGCTGAACCTGATCTGCGACCCCGAGCGCGTCGATGTGAACGTCCACCCGGCCAAATCTGAGGTGCGTTTTCGCGAACCCGAAGCCGCCCGCAGCCTGTTCATCACCGGGTTGCGCACCGCTTTGACCCAAGCCGGCCACCGCGCCAGCAGCACTGTCGCCGATGCGACTTTGGCCGCGATGCGCCCTGAACCCACTATGCAAGCCAGCATCGCCTATCCCCGCATTTACCAAATGGACCGCCCCAGCAGCGCCGCTTTAGGCCGCGCTTATGCCTATCAAGCGCCAGAGGCTCAGGGCTTTGCCGAAGCACCCTCTGCCCGCTTCGAGCCTGCAAGAACGGACGACACCAACACCCCGCTAGGTGCCGCCCGCGCGCAGCTGCATGAGAATTACATCATCGCCCAAACCGCAACTGGTATGGTGATCGTTGACCAGCACGCAGCACATGAGCGCCTTGTTTATGAACGCCTGAAACGTCAGATGGCGGAAACTGGCATCAAAGCTCAAGCCCTGTTAATCCCTGAAATCGTTGAACTTTCCGCCAGCGATGCGATCCGCCTGCTCGAGATTGCACAGGATCTGACGGCGCTGGGGTTAACCATCGAACCCTTCGGCGGCAACGCCATAGCGGTGCGTGAAATCCCGGCCATCCTTGGCAATACCTCTGCCGCCGCCCTGCTGCGCGACGTGCTGGATGAGTTGACAGACCTCGGCCAAAGCCATTCGCTGCAATCGAAAATGGAAGCGATCCTGTCCCGCATGGCCTGTCATGGCTCGATCCGTTCCGGTCGCCAAATGCGCGCAGAGGAAATGAACGCCCTGCTGCGTGAGATGGAGGCGACGCCGCATTCCGGTCAGTGCAACCATGGCCGCCCCACTTATGTGGAGTTGAAACTTCACGATATCGAAAGGCTTTTCGGGCGCAGATGATCACTCTTTTCGGCCAAACCTATGCGTGGAACGCGCCTGAGATTCTGCTGATCGCCGGGGCGGTTCTGCTGCTTGCGGCTCTGCTCATCCTGATCCTGCGCGCTGCTGGACGTTCGGCGACCATGGCCGCACCGCTGATGCGCGAAATGGGGTGGCTCGGTCAGCGCGTGCAAGCCTTGGGCGAGGGTCAGGAACGTCTAGCGGGCGGTCTGCACCATGTCTCAGAGAACCAAGCGGTCAGCCAAGCGGCCATGCTGCAACTGATGGAAAAACGCTTGGCGGAAGTGCAACGTGCGATGGGCGAAAGCCTGCACGGCACCGCCACCCGCACCGCGCATAGTCTTGGCGAGTTGCAGCAGCGCCTGCAAACCATCGACAAAGCGCAGGCCAATATCGAAAAGCTGTCTGGCAACGTCTTGAACCTGCAAGACATTCTTGCCAACAAACAGGCGCGCGGTGCGTTTGGCGAAATCCAGTTGAACGACATTGTGCAAAAGGCATTGCCGTCGGACGCCTACACGATGCAGGCGACCTTGAGTAACGGTAAGCGTGCTGATTGCCTGATCCACCTGCCCAATCCACCGGGGCCAATCGTCATTGATGCCAAGTTTCCTCTGGAAGCTTACGAGGCTTTGCGCCGCGCCCAAAATCCGCGCGAGACGACCGAAGCGCAGGCTCAACTTCGCTCGGCCGTGCGTGTTCACATCAAGGCGATCTCCGAGAAATACATCCTTGACGGTGAGACGGCCGACGGCGCGCTGATGTTTTTGCCATCGGAAGCGGTCTACGCCGAGTTGCACGCGAACTTCCCCGAAGTGGTGCGCGATGGCTTCACCGCCCGTGTCTGGATCGTTTCGCCCACCACCTGCATGGCGACGTTGAACACAATGCGCGCCGTGCTGAAAGACGCACGGATGCGCGAGCAGGCGGGCGCGATCCGCACGACCCTGCGGCAGTTGCACCGCGATGTTGAGATTGTGGTGGAGCGGGCTGAGAAACTCTCCACCCATTTCAACCAAGCCCGCGCCGACCTCGACGGCATCTCAACCGCAGCCGAGCGTGCTGGCAAACGTGCCGCGCGTTTGGATAATTTCGACTTCGAGGAGTTGGAGCGCAACGAGCCAACTCCAATCCTCGCGGCACCGACATCTCCATCGCGATTAGCTGAATGATCCGTCATCTGACGCCCGCCGACTACAAAACCATGCCTTGGGCCAATGGCAAAGGCGTCACTGTGGAAATGCTGAAGCTTGAAGAAAACGGCCAACTGCTGTGGCGACTGTCCCGCGCTTCGGTGGTTGAGAATGGCGATTTCTCGTTGTTTCCGGGCATCGAGCGCAATCTGACCGTCATCACTGGCCCCGGCTTTGATTTGGTCGGCGATGGCCTGCACCTGCCCGCCAAACCCTTGATCCCGGTGGCTTTCGCGGGCGACACACCGATCCGCGCCGAAGCCGTCACCACGCCCAGCGATGATTTCAACGTAATGAGCGCCCGCAAACTGCCCCGCCCGGATGTGGCTGTGATTACGGGAACGGCTCAGTTGCCGGGGCGAGATACGGTTGCGATTTTTGCTCTGCAAACCGGAGAAATCAACGGAACCGTTGTCGGTCGTTACGACCTTGTACTTACCGATGAACCCGTATCGCTTGTCGGCCAAATGATCGCCGTAAGACTTTTTCGCTAAGGTTGGCGCCAGCGGCTTCGCTCGTTAAATCCTAAACAACGGCTGCAACAGCCGAGGAATGAACGCGTTAAAGCGCAGCGGCGCGTCCGTAGCCGCCAGACAAATACATGCCTCGCCTGCCTCTGCAACCGGAGTATGTTGCAACTCCTCTGTCGCAATCTCTAAATCACCCGGCCCGAAACGGTCTACGGCATCGCGAAATGCACCCTGCAGCACCAGCGTCAACTCGGTGCCGCGGTGGCCGTGATCGGGCACCGCTTGCCCCGCCGGGATATACAAAAGCCGCGCCATCGCACCCTTGCTGGTCGGCAGAATCGCCTGCCGTACCCCCATCCCCAGATTGCGCCACTTCACCGCTGCCAGACCACCACCGAGATAACCCCGCAACGCCGCTGGAAAATCTTCCTGCGGCGACGGCGGCGCAATAATTTCCGGCGCACCCAACCGCGCCATTACCGCATCCAACGCTCCGTCAGTCATCGCAACCGCGGCATCACCGTCCAGAACCGCACCACCAACGGCCTCAAACGTTGCCAACTGTGCCCGGCAATCGTCGCACATAGAGACATGCGTGGCGACGACCAGCCCAAACGCCTCGGGCAAATTCCCCGCCGCGTAGGCGATCAACAGCGCATCAGACAGATGATGACGGATACTCATTTCAGTGCCTTACTTCATGTTCTGACGCAAACGGTCCAGCGCAAGCCGGATCCGAGATTTGATCGTGCCCAAAGGCAACCCGGTCTCGGCCGCGATTTCGGAATGCGACAACTCGCCATAAAACGCCCGTTGGATCAGGGTGCGCTGCTTTTCCGGCAATGCGCTTAACGCTGCCACCAGCCGCGCGGTTTCCTGCCCGGCCTCGTAAATATCGGCCTGATCTGGCTGGCTATCCGGCCCCCAATCCAACGCATCGGGCTCTGGCCTGCGCGCCTTGCGGGCCAGATCAATGCGCCGATTGCGCGCGATGGTGAACACCCATGTCGCCACGCTTGCCCGAGCAGGATCATACAACGCCGCCTTATTCCATAGCGTCGCCATAACATCTTGCGCGCAGTCTTCCGCCATTGCCGCGTCAGTGCCGGACTTCATCAAGAAACCCTTCACCCGGGGCGCGAAATGCTGAAACAACGCCGCGAAAGCCGCCCGATCCTGGCTATCGCGCACCGCCACCATCAGAGCGGCCCAATCGGTTTCGCACGACGCCTCGACCACTCGCAACTTCCCTGTGCCCATGTCCGGCCACACCACCCGAACGGGCGGTAGCTTCGCGCCATAAATGGCCGTGCAGGGGGCGAGGTCAAGCAACATGAAACTTTTACGCGCACCACCCGTAACTGGATCACAACAAAAGATGATCCATCCCGCCATCCGCCGCGTATCACACTAAACGTTACCCAAGGACGCTCCATGCCTTTTGAGAATTACGACCAGATGCCACGCCGGATTGCAGTGGTCGGCGGTGGCATCTCAGGCATGGCGGCGGCGCATCTCCTCGCACCTCACAATGCGGTAGTGCTGTTCGAATCTCAACCGCAACTGGGGGGCCATGCCCGCACAGTGCACGCAGGCAAGCGCGGCGATCAGCCGGTCGATACTGGATTTATCGTCTTCAACAAGGTCAACTACCCCCACCTCCTCAAATTGTTCGAGTCCTTGGACGTGCCAATCGCCCCCAGCAATATGAGCTTTGGCGCTTCGATCAGGGGCGGTCGCCTGCAATACGCTCTGCGCGACCTCGACAGCTTGTTTGCGCAGCGTCGCAACCTGCTCAGCCCGGCGTTTTTGCGGATGTGCCGCGATATCACGCATTTCAACAAACACGCGGCCACGCTCGCGCAAGATCCTCAAATGACCATTGCCGAGCTGTTGTTGACCCTGCGCACCGGCCCGTATTTCCGAGATTACTACATCTTGCCGCTGTCAGGCGCGATCTGGTCAACGCCACCGCAAGACATCCTCGATTTTCCGGCACAGGCGCTGATTTCGTTCTTCCAGAACCACGCGTTGATGCAAATATCCAGTCAACACCAGTGGTTTACTGTGCGCGGAGGTTCGATCCAATACGTCAGCCGCCTTTCTGCCGACCTGCGACGTCATGGCGTTGAACTGCGACTGTCTACCCCGATTGCGGGTATTCAACGCTTACCCGATGGCGTGATGGTGCGTGCGGCGGGCGGCGAGTGGGAGTTGTTTGACGATTTAATCCTCGCCACGCATTCGGATGACTCCTTGCGTTTGCTGTCTGATCCCACCCACGCTGAAACCGCCGCCCTGTCAGCGATCCGCTATCAGCCCAACCATGCCACGCTTCACGCGGATGCCAGCTTGATGCCAAGTTTGCGCAAGTGCTGGTCGAGTTGGGTCTACACCGAGCCTGCCGCAGAGCGTTCCGATAAAATTGACCTGACCTACTGGATGAACTCGCTGCAACCGATCCCGCACGACGACCCGATGTTCGTGACGCTGAATGCCAATCAGCCTATCCGCCAAGAGCTGATTTATGACCAAGTTACCTTTCGGCATCCGGTTTATGATGGCGCGGCTTTGCGGGCTCAAAAGCAGATCAGAGCGATCAATGGCGATAACAACACGTGGTTCTGTGGCGCATGGATGCGCAACGGTTTTCACGAGGATGGCTTCGCCAGTGCCGTCGATGTGGTTGATGCGATGCGAGCGGCGGTCGAAGACAGATGAGTGCGGTCGAGCATGTTGCGGGCAGCACGTTTCACGGACGACGCGGTGCGGTGGCGAATCGCTTCAACTACCGCGTCGATTATGTGCTGTTGAACCCTGAAGATTCGCATGGGCCGTGGCTGTTTTCGCGTAATCGGCGCAATCTGACCTCGGTTTTTGACAGCGACCACGGCGGGGTACCGAAAGAGGGGCGCGGGGTTGCGTGGGTGCGCGAAGTTTTGGCCGCGCACAACCTGCCGCAAGCCAGCGAAATCTTGTTCCTGGCGCAACCGCGTGTGCTGGGCCATGTGTTCAACCCGGTGTCATTCTGGTTATGCAGCGACGCCAAGGGCCTGAGGGTGGTGATTGCAGAGGTTTCAAACACTTTTGGCGATCGGCATAGCTATCTCTGCCACCGCGATGATCTGGTGCCGTTGACCCGCGATGATACCGTAACGGCGCAGAAAATCTTTCATGTCTCGCCGTTTCAACCGGTTGAAGGCAGCTACCGCTTCCGCTTTGACATCACAGCCAGCAAGATCGGCATCTGGATCGACTATAGCACCGGCGACGGCGGCCTGATCGCCACGCTGACCGGCCCGCGCGCGCCGCTGACCAATGCGGCGATCCTGCGGGCCTGCCTGCGTCGCCCGTTCGGCTCGCGTCGGGTGCTGGCGTTGATCCATTGGCAGGCGATAAAACTGTGGTGGAAAGGTGCGCGGTTCCGTCCTCGCCCCGAGCCTCCGCGCGACGAAATCTCACGTTAGGGCAGGGCGATGAACTTTGCAGGCAAACGCTATTGGCTTGTCGGCGCGAGCGATGGCTTGGGTTTGGCACTGGCGCAGGCGATGGCGGCCGAGGGCGCAGACGTTATCCTTTCCGCGCGTGATCCGAATCGGCTCGCAGTCGCCTGCGGCGCGGTTCCTAGGGCGAGTGCGGTGGTGGTGGACGTTGCAAATAGCGATTCCATCAATGCAGCGGTCGCGCAGATTGGCAAACTCGACGGCGTGGTGTTTCTCGCCGGAGTTTATTGGCCGATGACCGCGCAAACAGTCGATGCGGGCCAGTTAGAGGCGATGTGTGACGTTAACTTCACTGGCTGCGCGCGGGTGATGGCAGCGGTTCTGCCTGCTATGGTGGCGCGCGGAGAGGGGCATCTGGTGATTACCGGGTCGCTTTCCGGGTTCCGAGGCTTGCCGGGTGCGTTGGGATACGCGGCCAGCAAGGCGGGAGTGATGGCTTTGGCTGAAAGCCTCTACGCCGATCTGCGCGGGACTGGAGTTCGGGTGCAGTTGGGAAACCCGGGGTTTATTCGCACAAGGTTGACCGAGAAGAATGATTTCTCGATGCCGTTCTTAATGGAGCCGGAGCAGGCCGCAGCCGAGATGCTGGCGCTGATGAAAACCACGCACTTCAAGCGCAGCTTTCCAACAGTGTTTTCGTGGCTATTTCGTGGCAGCCAGTTTTTGCCAGATTGGCTGTATTACCGAATCTTTGCCCCGTTAAAACCGCGCAAGCTAACCGAGGCAAAGGTTAAGGAAGGATGAATGATAGGCCGCTAAGTCATTGAACTATATGAGACCCATGGCGTGCCACGCGCGGACACATCTTATCCCCGAGTGACATGCGCCATGAAAAACCCGTCCATCCCGCCCATATCGGCCCAATAGTCAGGGCGCAAACGCAGCCCGCCCTCCGGGGTGATCCAGTTTGGATCAATGCCGATTAAAGTTGGTGTTTGCACCGTCAAGCCGGGGTGGCGGGTGAGGGCGCTCGTCAGTTGCGCCTCGCCCTCGTCGGGCAAAAGCGAGCAGGTACAAAATACCAACCGCCCACCGGGTTTCAGAAACATAAGCGCACGATCAATCAGCGCGGCTTGTAGCGTCGTAAGTTCAGCCAGTTCCGAGCCGTCTTTGAGGAACGGCAGTTCTGGGTGGCGGCGGATCGTCCCAGTAGCGGAACACGGAGCATCAAGCAGAACGGCGTCGAACAGATGCTCAGGCTGCCAATGCAGGGCGTCGGCGATGACTATTTTGGCCTGCAACCGGGTGCGAGTGAGGTTTTCGCGCAGCTTCTCCATCCGAGGGGCGGAGATATCCAAAGCCGTGACATGTGCCCCAGCGGCGGCAAGTTGCAATGTCTTGCCACCCGGCGCCGCACAAAGGTCAAGCACCTTCTCGCCGGGTTGAGCCGCGAGAAGCTGCGCTGCCAGCGCCGCAGCAGCGTCTTGCACCCACCAATCGCCTGAGGCGAAGCCGGGGAGGGTTGAGACTTGGCCGGGTTCTGTGAGGCGGATAGAGCCGGTCGGCAGCGTGGTGCCTTCGGGCAAAGTCTGGCCGCGTGGAGTAATATCCAGCGGTGGGGCTTTGGCCTGCACGGCCTCTATCGCGGTTACAGCCTCCCGCCCATAAGCGTGAACCAACGGCTGCCGCAGCCAGCGCGGCATCATCTGCGCCGGGCCAGACAACGGCGCGCCTTCGGGGATTTTGCGTAACACCGCGTTGATTAGGCCGGTCATGTGGGTGGTTTTCTTGCCTTGGCGGGCGAGTTCTACCGCAGTGTTGACGACCCCATGCGCAGCTGTGCCTTCATGCAATTCCGTTACAGCCAGCCGCAGAATGTTCATCACCGCCAACGGCGGGGCTTTGCGCAGATGCGGTTCCAGCAGGCGATCAATCGGCTCCAGCAGGCGTATAACTTGCAAGGCAAGCCGTTGCGCCCGGGCGCGATCTTGCGGGCCGACACCTTTCAGCGCGCCGTTTTTGTTGGCGAGGACGACGGCCAAGGTCTGACCTTCCTCCATAATCGCTGACAGGATTGCCAAGGTGGCGGCCCGTGCTGCCAAGCCTGCGTTCGCCTCTGCCATATGCCTACCCTTGAGATTGCGTGGCTTGGCCGTATATCAACAAAGATGAAGCCGCAAGGAAACCGCTATGTCAGACACAGTTGACCTGCCCGCCGCCGCTCTGCGCGCCTTGGCCGAGGCCGAGGAGCGCCGCAGATTAGCCGATTTGATCGAGCGACCGGTGGAATTGGGCGGCCGAGACGGCCCGGAGCCTGTGCGCTATGGCGATTGGGAGAAGAAGGGGCTGGCGGTCGATTTTTGATTTGGCCGGTTTGGTCTTCCCAGCTGAGAATTGACAGTGTTTAATGGAAGTCGGACTACCAAATCAGGCAGCTAAGAGCGCGTACAGCTTTCAACGCAAATCAAAAGCGGCTGATTCGCCGGCACCTTTGTCGGTGGTAAAGCGCAGTTTTTCGGTGCCTTTGGCCTCAACCAATTGGCAATTGTAGGGGATCGGGGTGCCGCTCCAATCCAGCTTTCGACAGAAATAGCCATCCTCCCATGTCCAATTCCCAGTGATCTGCCAACCCAAGGCAGAGCCGGTGATTTGACCTTTGGGGCTGATGGTAATCCTGAGATTATAGAGGCCGATGCGCAGTTCGTGCTTACCGATTATATCGACGAAGGCGCTGCGGTCGGTAATTGGTTGATAGGTTTCGGCCCAAGTCGGGGCGGTCAAAAGCAGGAAAGCGGCGAGGCTGCGCATGGTGATACCTTGATGGGACATCGCGCGGTTACGCTGCGGCAAAGGGTTTGGATCAGACTTGTGGTGATTTTTGACAAGCCGGATTGGGGGCCAGCCCCCAAACCCCCGGGATATTTGAGCCAGTCTGAAAGCAATTTTTAGATAAAGTTTAGGTATTTAGATGCCGAGCACGTCCATCATGTCGTAGCGACCCGGTTTTTGCGACTGGCCCCAGAGGGCGGCTTTCAATGCGCCGCGCACGAAGATGGAGCGATCGGTGGCAATGTGGCGCAGGATGATGCGCTCACCATCAGCGGCGAAAAGCACGTCATGTTCGCCGACGATATCGCCGCCTCGGATCGCCGAAAAGCCGATATCGCCACGGCGGCGCGCGCCGGTGATACCGTCGCGGCCCGAGACTTTTGCGGTGTCGAAATCGACTTCGCGCCCTGCGGCAGCGGCTTGGCCGAGCATCAGAGCGGTGCCAGAGGGAGCATCGACCTTGTTGCGATGGTGCGATTCGATAATCTCGATATCCCAATCGGAATCTAATGCAGCGGCGACTTTTTGGGTCAGGCGGGTGAGCAGATTGACGCCAAGGCTCATGTTGCCAGCTTGGATGATCACGGCGTGATGTGCGGCGAGATCGAGTTTGTGATGATGTGCGGGTTCCAGCCCAGTGGTGCCGACGACATGGACGGCGCGGGCTTGGGCGGCTAGGGCCGCGAACTCGACGGTGGCTGCGGGGGCAGTGAAATCGATCACCGCTTGCGATATGGCAAAGGCTTCGAGCGGGTCGTCGGTGACTTTGACGCCTAAAGCTGGGCCGCCCATGCAGATGCCGATATCTTGGCCGATCCAAGCGTGGCCGGAGCGTTCGATGCAGCCGACGAGGGTGGCACCGGGGTGGGCGCTGATGCCTTTGACCAACATTTGACCCATGCGACCTGAGGCGCCGGTAACGGTGATGCCGGGAAGTTGGGTCATGGCGCGCCTTTCGAATTTTGGCAGGGTTTAGCGGGTTTGACGGAGTGGTGAAAGCCCGGCGTTGCGGGCGCGGACGGATTGGCGTAAGGGGCGGCATGGCAAACACACGTTCTTATTCGGCCAAGGGGCCTTCGCAGCGTCAACTTCGGGTTGGCGAATTGATCCGGCGCACGTTGTCGGAGATTTTGGCACGCGGCGAGGTGCATGATCCGGTGCTGAACGACATGTCGATCACGGTGGGCGAGGTTTCGGTCTCGGTCGATCTGAAGGTGGCGACGGTCTATGTGATGCCGCTGCTGGGCGGGGCGACGGTTGAGGCCGCGATAGCGTCACTAGCGAAGAACGCTTGGGAGCTGCGCAAGCGCGTCTCGGCGGAAATGACTTTGCGGCATTCGCCGGAGTTGCGGTTCCGGCCAGATGATACGTTTGATCGGCTGGAAGAAGCGCGGCGGCTGTTTGCTGACCCTAAAGTGCAGGCGGATATTGCCAAGCCGGACGATGCGGCCGCGGATGGTGAGCCGCCTAAGGCGTCAGAATAATCATGTGGCGGCTGGCATTTGTGCTGGCGGTTTGGGCGGGAAACGCTGCGGCGAGTTGCCGGGACGTGGCGTTTGAAGGCGCATCTTATACCGTTTGTGAGGTGGTGGCGGGCGCGGATGTGCGGCTGTTCCACTCTGGCGCTGACGGGGCTTTGGGAAATTTCAACGCGGTAGAAAAGCTGCTGGAGCCGCAGGGTTTGCACTTGGATTTTGCGATGAATGCCGGGATGTATCATCACGATTTGGCTCCGGTGGGTCTATATGTCGAGGACGGTGTGCAGGCGACGCCATTGGTGACGCGGGCGGGGCCGGGGAATTTTGGGCTGGTGCCGAATGGGGTGTTTTGCGTTGGTGCGACGCTGCGGGTGATTGAGACCTTGACGTTTGAGGCGGAAAAGCCCGCCTGTCGCTATGCGACGCAGTCGGGGCCGATGTTGGTGATTGGCGGCAAGCTCCATCCGAAGTTTCTGGCGGATTCTGATTCGCTGAATGTGCGCAATGGCGTGGGGGTTTCCGAGGATGGCAGCCGTGCGGTGTTCGTGATTTCTAATCAGGCGGTGAATTTCTATGCCTTCGCGCGGCTGTTTCGCGATGGGCTGGGGCTGCCGGATGCGCTGTATTTTGATGGCTCGATCTCGCGGCTCTATGCGCCCGAGTTGGATCGGCATGACGCCGGGTTTCCGATGGGGCCGATGGTGGGCGTGGTGGTTCCGCGTTGACCTCGGGCAGACCGGGGGCTATCGGGCGGTTTGCAACAGGAGATCAGCATGGCGCGCGGCAAAAAGGGTAGGGCGGTTTCGGGCTGGCTGGTGGTGGACAAGCCTGCCGGGATCACCTCAACCGCCGTGGTCAACAAGGTGAAATGGGCGATGGACGCGCAGAAGGCGGGCCATGCGGGCACGCTCGATCCGGCGGCGACTGGCGTGCTGGCGATTGCTTTGGGTGAGGCGACCAAGACGGTGCCTTATGTGACGGATGCGCTGAAATGTTATCGGTTTGTGGTCAATTTCGGGACGGCGACGACGACGGATGATGCGGAGGGGGCTGTGATTTCTGAGTCCGCGTTGCGGCCGTTGGACGGCGAGATTGAAGCGGCTTTGGTGGCGTTTCGCGGCGATATTCAGCAGGTGCCGCCGCAGTTCTCGGCTGTGAAGGTTGATGGCGAGCGAGCTTACGATCTGGCGCGGGTTGGCGAGGCGATGGATCTGGCGGCGCGGCCTTTGTGGGTGGAGCGGTTGGAAGTTCTCTCGCGGCCCTCGGCGGATCAGGTGGAGTTGGAGATGGTCTGCGGTAAGGGCGGGTATGTGCGCTCGATTGCCCGCGATCTTGGGGCGGTGTTGGGCTGTTTGGGGCATGTGGCTTGGTTGCGGCGGGAGTGGTCGGGGCCGTTTACGGCGGCTGAGGGGATTTCGCTGGAGCAGATTGATGCGCTGGCGAAGACGGCGGAATTGGATGCTTGGTTGAAGCCGCTGGAGTTGGGGCTGGCGGATTTGCCGGAATTGCCCTGCACGCCGGAGGGGGCTGCTCGGCTGAAGAACGGTAATCCAGGGATGGTTCTGGCATCCTCAGTCGGCTACGGCGATGAGGCTTGGGCGAGCTATCAGGGGCGGGCTGTGGCGGTGGGTATTTATAAATCCGGGGAACTGCATCCGAGCCGGGTGTTTAATTAAATCGGGGCGTCCACATGTGGGCATGTTTAATTATCGTTTAATATCAACGAATTATTGATTTCGTTTACGGTTTGTTAAGGTTTGTATCGTAGCGATTTGAGGCTGAGTTTGGATGCTCCGCAGGGAGTATTTGTGCCAATGTGAAGGGCTAGACGATGATCACGCGGGTGCATTTGAAGGGTGATGCGGAAAGCGTGGCGGTTTATTCGCCTTGTGAGGCGTATCGCTATGCTTTGACGCGGGTGTGGCAGCGGGGGGGGCGGAGGGCGTTGTTCGTGATGCTGAACCCGTCAACGGCAACCGAAGTGCAGAATGATCCGACGGTGGAGCGTTGTGAGCGGCGGGCGCGGGCTTTGGGGTTTGGTGCGTTTCGGGTGGCGAATATCTTTGCCTATCGCGCAACTGACCCGAAGGTAATGCGGGCGCAGGCGGACCCAGTGGGGCCGGGCAATGATGCGGCGATTGCCGAGGGTGCGGCTTGGGCGGATCAGATTGTTTGTGGCTGGGGCACACATGGCGCGCATCTGGAGCGCGGTGCAGCGGTGGCGAACTTGCTGCGCGACACCGGATTGCCGCTGTATCATTTGGGGCTGACGCTGGCGGGCGCGCCGAAACATCCGTTGTATATTGGTTATCAGGTGCAGCCGGAGTTGTGGGTTTAAGCTGCCTGCAATGTGATGCTGCCAAGATCAAGGTTGGCGACCGAGTGCAGGCTGGCCAAGGCAACGCCATCAAGCAACAGCAGGGTGCCAGAGGGCGAGGTTTCCATCGTCAGTTGCGGGTCGGGATGCACGGCGGCGTCATACATCACCACCAGCGCATCTTCATGCGGGTTGAAGTCGGTGATCTGCATCGGCGGGTCATTCGCGCTGATGTCTAGCAGGTGGAAAGCGTCCGCGCCGTCACCGCCGTTGCCGTAATCGCCTGCGCCAAGCATCAGAGTGTCATCGCCGTCGCCACCATTCAGTTGGTCAAGGCTATGGTCAGGATCGGCTTCGGTTTGGCCCCAGATCGTGTCATTGCCGGCACCGCCGTCGAGCGTATCGCTGCCCGCGCCGCCTGCGAGAATGTCATTGCCATAGCCGCCATCAAGCGCGTCATTGCCTGTGTCGCCGTGCAGATTATCTTCGCCCTCGCCACCGATCAAGCTGTCATCCCCTTGCCGCCGATAAGACTGTCAGCGCCGTCGCAACCTTGCAGAGTGTCGGCCCCAATGCCGTCGTCAAGCAGGTCATTCCCCGCCTCGCCATGCAGAACATCGGCACCCACCCCGCCAGTAAGACTGTCGTCGCCTGCGCCGCCATTCAGGGCATCGTCGCCGTCGTCCCCGGCCAAACTATCGTTGCCAGCATAGCCGGTCAGCGCATCATCGCCGCCCGCGCCAGTGATAAGATCATCACCCCCATTGCCGCCCAGCATATTCGCCAGATCATCGCCATGGAGCCACAAATCCTCGGGCACGGGCGCGATGATGTCATTTGAAGAATTTACCCCGTCTTGTTCCGGGTCGTCGCCTTCATCGGCATGAGCTTCGCTGCCATCGCGGGATGATAACATATGAAAGATATTTGATGGATCGCCGTTATCTTCGTGCTGATCGTCCTGCTGGTCATCGTTATCCGATGCGTCATCGGTGTGGCTGAACGAGTCCACCATTACGCCAGCGAATACAGCGCCGAGCAGGCCAAGCAATCCAAGCATAAGATAACCTCCGGCGAGTGGTGATATTAATCTTTCAGTAACTGAATTGCCTATTAACCTATTGTTTATATTAGGTAATCCGAGATAGAAATTATCACAGAAAGCCGCCCAGTTCAAAAGTTGATTGTGGTTTTCTGCCGGATATTGGAAGCGTGGTAAACAATGTTGCCGAAGGCCCGGCCACGCCTCGCAACTCGGGCGGTAGGGCGAATCGGCTTCCCTTTGTGCCGAAATCACCCTATACGCGCGCATCCGCCAGTGATGGTGGTGTCATTGGCCCTGCTGGACGACATCCCGGCTTGTGCCGCAACCCACTTAACAGGAGATCCCGATGTCGATCACCGTCGAAGAAAAAGCCCGCCTTATCAAAGAATTCGCGACTAAAGAACACGACACCGGCTCGCCGGAAGTTCAGGTTGCGATTCTGTCGTCGCGTATCGCTACGCTGACCGAGCACTTCAAAACCCACAAGAAAGACAACCACTCGCGCCGCGGTCTGCTGATGCAGGTTGCTCAGCGTCGTAAGCTGTTGGACTATCTGAAGGGCAAAGACGAAGCCCGTTACGCTTCGCTGATCGCACGCCTCGGCCTGCGTCGCTAAGCTTTTCGGTTTGTTGGTTGGAACGCCCGTGGTGAAAGCTGCGGGCGTTTTGCTTTTTGGGGTCAGAGGGGATTTGCGGTTTTTTTGTGTAGTAATAAACGCGCGATAAAAACTTTGCGCAGCGCCAGACGCTAAACCTGCGTCGATCAAAGCCTGAATTTCGTCAAAAGCAACCTACTGCGATGAAACATTGATAGCCTGATGGGGCTCTGAATCTCCATCGGAAGACTGAATGTTTTTGCTGCGCATTCTTAAAATGTGTTCTTCTCGCTAAAGTTTGTCAACTGCCACTCCCCCTTCCCAAACGCCCAATTTTCCTGTAAACGCGCGCAATCTGCGATATGAGGCCTGCCCCCGGCCACATGCATTTAGGATTGGGGGCGGCGGCAATGGGGCCGCTATGCAAACGGGAGACACGACAGGGGTCGTGGGTGCTCTCATACAGGGAACGATAGATGTTCAACGTGACTAAAAAATCAATCCAGTGGGGCGATGAAACGCTGACGCTGGAATCGGGCAAGGTTGCCCGTCAGGCTGACGGCTCGGTGATCGCCACTTTGGGTGAAACCAGCGTTATGGCCAACGTGACTTACGCGCGCGCGCCGAAACCGGGGCAGGATTTCTTCCCGCTGACCGTACATTATCAAGAGAAATACTACGCTGCGGGCAAAATCCCGGGCGGCTTTTTCAAACGCGAAGCGCGTCCGAGCGAAAAAGAGACGCTGACCTCGCGTCTGATCGACCGTCCGTGCCGTCCGCTGTTTGTCGAAGGCTTCAAGAATGAAGTCCTGGTGATGGCGACTGTGCTGAGCCACGACCTTGAGAACGACCCGGATATCGTCGCGATGATCGCGGTTTCGGCGGCGCTGACGATTTCTGGCGTGCCGTTTATGGGGCCGATTGGCGCCGCGCGCATTGGTTTCTCGGGTGGCGAATACAAGCTGAACCCGAGCGTGGATGACATGCATCAGCTGCGCAACAACCCGGATCAGCGCTTGGATCTGGTTATCGCTGGCACCAAAGACGCCGTGATGATGGTGGAATCGGAAGCTTATGAGCTGACCGAAGAAGAAATGCTGGGCGCGGTGAAGTTCGGCCATGCCGCGATGCAGCCGGTGATTGATCTGATCATCGACTTTGCCGAAGATTGCGCCAAAGAGCCGTTCGACTTCCATGCGCCGGATTATTCCGAGCTGTATGGTCGGGTGAAAGCGGCTGGCGAAGTGCAGATGCGCGCGGCTTTTGCTATTCGTGACAAGCAAGAGCGGACTTCGGCGATTTCGGCAGCGGTTACGGCGATCAAAGGCGTGTTGTCTGACGAGGACAAGGCCGATGCGAACCTTGGTTCGGCGATCAAAAAGCTGGAAGCCTCGATCCTGCGTGGCGATATCATCAACGGTGGCGCGCGGATTGACGGGCGTGACAACAAAACCGTGCGTCCGATCGTGTCGGAAACCGGAATTCTGCCGCGCACCCATGGTTCGGCTTTGTTCACCCGTGGCGAGACTCAAGGTCTGGTTGTGACCACTTTGGGCACTGGCGAAGATGAGCAGATCATCGACGCTTTGCATGGCAATTCGCGTTCGAACTTCCTGCTGCACTATAACTTCCCTCCCTATTCGGTTGGTGAAGTTGGCCGTGTGGGTAGCCCGGGTCGTCGTGAGATTGGTCACGGAAAACTGGCATGGCGCGCGTTGCAGGCTGTTCTGCCAGCCTCGACCGACTTCCCTTACACCATCCGTTTGGTGTCGGAGATCACGGAGTCTAACGGCTCATCCTCTATGGCTTCGGTCTGCGGTGGTTCGCTTTCGATGATGGATGCGGGCGTTCCGCTGAAATCGCCGGTCGCTGGCGTCGCGATGGGTCTGATCCTAGAAGACGATGGCCGCTTTGCTGTTCTGACCGACATCTTGGGTGATGAAGATCACTTGGGCGATATGGACTTCAAGGTTGCAGGCACCGCCAACGGCATCACCACGATGCAGATGGATATCAAAGTGGCTGGCATCACGCCGGAGATTATGGCGCAGGCTTTGGGTCAGGCCAAGGACGGGCGTTTGCATATCCTTGGTGAGATGAACAAGGCGCTGTCGGCTCCGCAAGGCTTCTCGGAATACGCTCCGAAAATCGAAACCTTGCAAATCCCGACCGACAAAATCCGCGAAGTGATTGGCTCGGGCGGCAAAGTGATCCGTGAGATCGTGGAGCTTTCGGGTGCTAAAGTTGATATCAACGACGACGGCGTGATCAAGATTGCCTCGTCTGATGCGGCGTCGATCAAGAAAGCCTATGACATGATCTGGTCGATCGTGGCAGAGCCAGAAGAAGGCCAAGTTTACACCGGCAAAGTGGTGAAACTGGTCGATTTCGGCGCGTTCGTGAACTTCTTCGGCAAGCGTGACGGTCTGGTGCATGTTAGCCAGATTGCCAACAAGCGCCTGAACCACCCGAATGAAATCCTGAAAGAGGGCCAAGAAGTGAAGGTCAAGCTTTTGGGCTTTGATGATCGCGGCAAGGTCCGTCTGGGCATGAAGATGGTCGATCAGGAAACTGGTGTGGAAATCACTGAAGTAAAAGAAGAAGGCGCTGAGGCGTAAGCTTTTTTGCCTTAACAGTTCGGGCAGGGATTATTCCCTGCCCGTAGTGCATTTGTGCAGCCTGTCTTTGTCGCATGCAGGAGTTTGAGGGTTATCAACTGATTATATTATGAGGATTTTTTTGACATGGCGATCAATCGCGGGCGTGTACCGCCGGGCAATCCGGGTATCGTCAAAAAAGCCGCACTTAAATTGTTTCAAAATGTGTTTCCGCGGCAATTTAGTGATTTATATCTAAGCCGTTTTCACAAAATTTCTCAAGGATCGGTGCCAGCCAGCAAGAAAGTTGCGATTTACCTGATTTTTCCCAAGACCGGCATCTTGCCAACCCATTTACATTCGCTGCGTTACATGATCGAAAACGGCTATGCGCCGCTTGTGGTGGCGAACTTGCCGTTGCTGCCAGAGGATCTTTTGGTGCTGCAGCCCTATGCTTGGCAAGTGTTGGAGCGTCCAAACTTCGGCTATGATTTTGGCGGCTACCGAGCGGCTATCCTGCAAATTGAAAAGATGCTGCCAACACTGGATCGCCTTGTTTTGCTGAACGATTCCGCTTGGTTTCCGCTAGCCGGAAAAATGAATTGGCTGGCTGAGGCGGAAGCTTTAGGCAAAGATTTCGTTGGCGCAATGGAGTCTGGCTTCATTAAAAATCGTGGCAAAGTCGAGTCGTCTGAAACGCGGAAGTGGGCGGCGGATCGCACCCGGAAAAATTTCCATTACGGCTCTTACGCGCTTTCTATCGGGCCCAAACTGCTGGGTGATACAGGCTTTCTAAAGTGGTGGAAAAAACTGCGCATTTCGCAAGGCAGGCACCGCACTATTCGGCGGGGTGAAACAGGTTTTTCACAATGGGTTTTGCGTAACGGGTTCAGCCATGGCAGCACCACCGAAATGGCGGATCTCGGCGAGGTCTTTGCTGCGATGGACCTTCCAGCACTTCGACATGTGTTTGAAAATCTGAACTTTTTCGATGCGCCAAAACGCAGCCACGAACATGAAATATTAACAACTTGTCCCGGCGTTGAAAACCTGACGCGTCAACAACTGGAACAGTTCATGTTCTTTGCTATTGGCCAAGGTGGCGCCGCGATGACGGCGCCACGGTTTTTGATCGAACAGAAGAACCACACCTTCTTGAAGAAGAAGATATTCCGGCCAAACGTCCGCGAGACGGCCGCCTTGATCGCCTTGATCAACGATCTTGGCGATCCGATGGGCCCGGATATGCTGGCGGAGCGTGGCCTTACTTCGGCTGTTTCGCAAACCGCAGATAAGGCAGTTTGATGTCCAGCGGGCCGAATTTCTCGGTCGCCTGCTCGTTGTTTAGGCTAAGCGCCACGATGACGTCTTGGCCGGGCTGCCAGTTGGCGGGGGTGGCAATCGGCACGCCATCGGTGGCTTGAACGGCATCCAAGGCGCGCAAAATCTCGGCAAAGTTGCGACCGACAGACATTGGATAAGTCATTGAGAGGCGGACTTTTTTATCCGGCCCGATGATATAAACCGTCCGCACCGTCGCGGTATTGGCCGGAGTGCGGCCTTCGGTTGGCAGGTAGTAATCGGCGGGCAGCATGTCGAAGGCTTTGGCGACGGCCAGGCTGGTATCGTCGATGATCGGAAAATCGGCAGCAGCACCGCCGAACGCCTCAATATCGCGCTTCCATTTGCCGTGATCGCCGACGGAATCAACCGAAACTCCGATCACCTTGGTTTTACGCTTGGCCCACTCGGGCGCGAGTTGGGCGACCGCACCAAACTCGGTGGTGCAAACCGGGGTGAAATCGCGCGGATGGCTGAAGATAATGGCGTAACCGCCCGCCAGCCAATCGTGGAAATGAATGGTGCCGGCGGTCGATTCGGCGGTAAAATCGGGGGCTACGTCGTTGATGCGGATAGACATGAGTTCTCCTGCAGCTGTCTGATGGCTTTGATGTAAGCGATTTGGAACGCAAATTCACTATCATGTGTGGGCTCGGCCCCAGAATGGAACGAAATTCTGCGAAACGGTTGCCAGAAGGAAGGCCGCGTTGGTTTGCGGGGCTGGTTTCGCGACATTTCTTGTCGGGCTTGCGCTTGTGCGAAGGGGTTGCCGCTGCCATATTCTGATCAAATTCAGGAGACTGACATGATCATCAAGCGCGACTTCTACATTAACGGTAAATGGGTGGCCCCGGTTGTGCCGCGCGATTGCGAGGTGATTGACCCTTCGACGGAAGAACCCTGCGCGGTGATTTCGCTTGGGTCAGAGACCGATACCAATGCGGCTGTGGCTGCGGCGAAGGCGGCGTTTCCGGCGTGGGCTGCGACCGATCCAGCGGTGCGGCGCGAGGTTGTGGTGAAGATATTGCAGCAATACGAGCTGCGGTTGGACGAGCTCGCCCATGCCATCGCAATTGAAATGGGCGCGCCGATTGACATGGCGCGTGGCAGCCAGGCGCCTTGCCTGCCGTGGCACGCGACGAATTTCCTGACGGCGTTTGATGCGCTGGAATGGGTGCGACCCTTGGGGCCACATGCGCCGAATGACCGGATTTCGCTGGAGCCGATTGGCGTGGTTGGCCTGATTACGCCGTGGAATTGGCCGATGAACCAGATCGCGCTGAAGGTTATTCCGGCGATTTTGGCGGGCTGTACTTGCGTGCTGAAACCGTCAGAGGAAAGCCCGCTGAACGCGCTGCTGTTCGCCGAGCTTTGCCATGACGCTGGCGTGCCGCCGGGGGTGTTCAACTTGGTAAACGGCGATGGCGCGGGCGTGGGCTCGGTGTTGTCGGCGCATCCGGATGTTGAGATGATTTCGTTCACTGGGTCTACCCGCGCTGGCCGTGCGATTTCGGCGGCAGCGGCGCAGACATTGAAGCGCGTGACGCTGGAACTTGGTGGCAAAGGCGCAAACCTGATTTTCGCCGATGCCGACGACAAGGCCGTCGAACGTGGCGTGCGTCATATGATGAACAACTCGGGGCAGTCGTGTAACGCGCCAAGCCGGATGCTGGTGGAGCGTCCGATTTACGATCGCGCGGTTGAGATCGCCGCGCAAGTGGCTGATTCCATTAAGGTCGGCTCGGCGCATGAGCCGGGGAAACATATCGGCCCGGTGGTGAACAAGCGGCAGTGGGATCAGATCCAAGGCTATATCCAGAAGGGCATCGACGAGGGCGCGCGTCTGGTGGCGGGCGGTCCGGGTCTGCCGGAGGAGTTTAATCGCGGCTATTATATCAAACCGACGGTATTCGCCGATGTGGTGCCGGGCATGACGATTGAGCGTGAGGAGATTTTCGGGCCGGTGCTGTCGATCATCCCCTTTGACACCGAGGAAGAAGCGGTGCGCATCGCCAATGATACGCCCTATGGCCTCACCAACTACGTTCAGTCCAGTGACGGCGCGCGGCGCAATCGGCTGGCGCGGCAGTTGCGCGCTGGAATGGTTGAGATGAACGGCAATTCTCGGGGTGCGGGAGCGCCTTTTGGTGGTGTGAAAGCCTCGGGCCGGGCGCGTGAGGGCGGCCATTGGGGGCTGGAGGAGTTTCTTGAGGCCAAGGCGATTTCGGGTTGGGATTCTAATCTGGGTTAGCTTCGTCCGATAGCTTGAAACGCCGCCGCATTGTCGGCGGCGTTTTGCTTTTGCGGCCGGCCAGAAAAACTTGACACATGTGTCGATTCGAGCTCTGCTGGCCGAAGCCACCGCAGGAGCCAATATGACCTCGCATCCCCGCTTGCTTTCGCCGTTGCAAATGCGGGGCCAGACCCTGCGCAATCGCATCGTTTTCGGCGCTCATACCAACAATATGGCGGATCAGGGCATACCAGGGCCGCGGATGGAGGGCTATTTTGTCGAGCGCGCCTTAGGCGGTGCTGGGATGATCGTGACCGAACCAGTACCAGTGCACCGCACCGGAGTTTTGACACGCGGCAATATGCTACACGGTTCCGATGAGATTATTCCACATTTTCAGCGCATTACCGAGCGCGTGAAAGTTGCGGGCGCGGTGATTTGCCAGCAGCTTTACCATGTCGGCGCGCATGGCGATTCCGATCTTAGCTTTGCACCGCATTGGTCGCCCTCGGGTGGGCCTTCGTATCACGACAGCGACGGCTCGCATAAGATGACCGAAAACGAGATCGAGGAACTGCTGGCGGCGCATCTGGACGCGGCGTTGCGCGCGCAGAAATCTGGGTTCCAGGGGGTTGAAGTTTGGGCGGCTTACCACTCGCTGCTCGATCAGTTTTGGACACCGTGGTCAAACCAGCGCGATGATAAATGGGGCGGTTCACTGGAAAACCGTACGCGGTTCTCGCGGACTTTGGTGGAAAATATCCGCCGTGCCTGTGGCGAGGATTTCATTGTCGGGATGGCTGTCAGCTATTCAACGGCATTTTCGGCGACGCTTTCAGCGGAAAACCTGTGTGAAATCATAGCTTTGCACGATGAGACGGGGCACCTCGATTATGTCACGGTCGGCGCAGGCAGCTATCTGGAATTTGACGCGATTATTCCACCGTTTACCCATGGCGAAAAGCTGACGACGCCGCTGACGGCTCAGCTGAAGGCGCTGGCGAAACATATCAAGGTGACTTCGGAAGCTGGGATCCGCACGCCGGAAAATGGCGAGCAGGTGATCGCTGCCGGCGAGGCCGACTTGGTGTCCATCGTGCGCGGTCAAATCGCTGATCCGCATTTGGCGCGAAAAGTCACCGAAGGCCGCGCCGACGATATTCGCGGCTGCATTTCGTGCAATCAGATGTGCTGGGGGCGTCGCAGCCGGGATTACTGGATCTCCTGCCTGATTAACCCCTCTGCGGGCCGCGAATTTGAATGGGGCGGCGACCGTTTTGTTCCAACACCCGCAGCAAAATCTATCTTGGTCGTAGGAGCAGGTCCCGCGGGGCTGGAGGCTGCGCGCGGCGCGGCAGAACGCGGCTTTGCCGTGGAAATCGTGGAAGCCTTACCTGTTATTGGCGGGCAATTCCGGCTCGCGGGTATGCAGCCACGCCGCGCACAGATTTTGGATTTGATGGATTGGTATGAGCGGCAGTTTGAAAAACTTGGCGTGACGCTGCGGCTGAACACCTATCTGGATGAGGATGAAATCGCCGCGCATCCGGCGGATATAGTGGTACTAGCGACGGGTTCACTGCCCGACGAAAAAGCATTTCAGCGCTGGTTACCGCATCTCGAAAGCCTGCCGGGGCTAGAGTTGGGTGGCGTTTGGTCGCCAGAGGAAGTGATGAGGCGCGAGGCTCGGCTGGGCGATTCGGTGATTGTCTGTGACGAGGGCTCTAACTGGCGCGGCGTGGGCACGGCTTGGAGTTTGGCCGAGGCGGGCAAGCAGGTGACGATTGTGACTCCCGAAGCCTTTGTCGGGAAAGAAATCGCACGGACGGCAGCGGATGGCGCGGCGCGGCGGCGCATGGCAAAGCTTGGCGTGGTGTTCAAAACCGAAAGTTGCATCGCGCGCTGGCATGGCAATGGCGCCTCGATTCTCAACCTGCTGACAGGGGAGGAAGAAACCATCGCGGCCTCGGGTCTGGTGATGGCGACGACGAACCGGGCTTTTGATTTAAATCCCGAGGTCTTTGCCGGAAAACAAACCCATCGGATCGGCGATTGTGTGGCACCCCGGCTGGCGGCCTACGCGTTTCACGAAGGCCGCAAGCTGGCAATATCGCTTTAGCCGACGCGCGCGAAACTGTAGGCCGATGACAGCGCCCAAGCGTCGCGAAAATGTGGCGATGAGGCGGGGTCTGCGAGTAACTGACCGGGTTTAAGCTGCTCATATTGCTCGGCGAACGAGATCACCTTGTCGGATGATGGGATCCTGCGAGGTGACGCCAGTGGGGCACAGCCCGGTGTGGCAAGACTGCGCCTGAATGCAGCCAACCGCGAACATGAAACCCCGCGCGGCGTTGCACCAATCCGCCCCCAGCGCCAGAATTGTTGCCATATCAAAAGCCGAAGTGATCTTGCCGGAAGCACCGATCTTGATTTTATCTCGCAGGCCAACACCGATCAAAGCATTGTGCGCAAAGGATAATCCGTCGCGCAAAGGCATCCCGACATGATCCATAAACTCTAACGGAGCAGCGCCCGTGCCGCCTTCCTTACCGTCGATAACGATGAAATCCGGGGTGATGCCGGTCTCTAACATCGCCTTGCAGATCGCCATAAACTCCCATGTGTGACCGATGCACAGCTTGAATCCAGCAGGCTTGCCGCCGGATAATTCACGCATCCGCGCAACAAATTCCAGCAGACCTATAGGGGTTGAGAATTCGGAATGGCTGGCGGGCGAGACGCAGTCTTGCCCCATCGGCACACCGCGAATCGCTGAGATTTCTGCGGTGACTTTCGCCGCTGGCAGTACGCCGCCATGACCGGGCTTTGCGCCTTGCGAGAGTTTCAGTTCGACCATCTTGATCTGCGGATCGGCAGCAGCTTCGGCGAACAACGTGGCATCAAAGCCGCCCGCCATATTGCGCGCGCCGAAGTAACCCGAGCCCAATTCCCACACCAGATCGCCGCCAAATTCGCGGTGATAGGGCGAAACGCCGCCCTCACCGGTGTCGTGAAAGAAGCCACCAGCCTTGGCGCCACGGTTTAACGACCTGATCGCATTGGCAGAAAGCGCGCCGTAACTCATCGCCGAGATGTTCAGCAGTGACGCCGAATATGCCTGCGGGCCAAGGCCGATGTTGACCCGCATCGCATCAATCGGGGCGGCAGGGCGGGGCGCAATCGAATGATGCAGCCACTCATACTGCTCTTGGTAGACGTCATACATCGTGCCGAATGGCCGCTTATCGAGGTCTTTTTTGGCGCGCTGATAGACAATCGCGCGCTTATCACGCGGGAACGGCGCGCCGTCTTTGTCGCCTTCAAAGAAATATTGCCGAAGCTCCGGGCGAATGTCTTCGAGCAAAAAGCGCATATGCGCGATGATCGGGTAGTTGCGCAGGATCGCGTGGCGGGTTTGCAATAAATCGTGCACGCCGAGCGCCACAAACGCCGCCATGATCACGGACAGCAGCTCTAGCCCTTCGGCGTAATAGGGCCAGGCTTGGCTGAGCACGACAAACAATGCGCAAAGCATCACCGACATTGTTAACAGCATATAGCGGGGCTCAAACGGATAGCGCAGAAATTGCATAATAATCCTTGGGCCAGCGTGGCTGCTGACCATTTAAAGCGAAAGATGTTGCGGCAAGATTAACGACAGAAGGTCACAGAGTCTTGTCAGATCAGAATGGCAGCGGCGCGGTGAAAGTCACCCAATCGCCGGTGGTCGGATGGTGCAGCGACAGGCTCTCGGCGTGCAGCATAAGTCGCGGAAATTCTCGGGCGTTACCAGTGGCATAGATCGGGTCCCCCAAGATCGGGCAGCCCTGCGCCAACATATGTACGCGCAACTGATGACTGCGCCCCGTCAAGGGAAACAGCCGGACGCGGGTGGTTTCGCCGCCACGGCTGAGCACTTGCCAATCGGTTTGCGCGGAGCGACCATTGACGTGATCGACCATTTGGCGCGGGCGGTTCGGCCAATCGGTGCAAATTGGCAGGTCGATATGACCCTGATCGGGCGTTAACTGTCCGTAAACTTCTGCGATATAAGTCTTCTTGGCGCGCCGTTTTTCAAACTCCTGTCCCAAAAAGCGCTGAGCTTGTTTGGTGCGGGCAAAAATCATCACGCCAGAGGTGTCACAATCCAGACGATGCACCAGTAAAGTGTCCCACAGCGCAGCTTGCAAGCGGCTGACCAGGCAATCCTCGCGACCCGCCAACTTGCCCGGCACTGAGAGCAGGCCAGCAGGCTTGTTCGCCACTATGATTTGGGCATCTTGATATAGAATATCCAGCGGAACATCCGGCGGGTTGTAGATGAAATCTGGGATCATAAAATATTGTGACCGGCGGCTTTGAGGCTGGCGGCAAGGTGGCGGATATGGGCGGGGCCAACCTCGCAACAGCCGCCGACAATGCTGGCCCCAAGGGCGACCCACTCCATGACGAACGCGGTATACTTCTCGGGGGATAGGTCGTGGCGGTGGGTGTAGTCAGGTGCTGCGACGGTGTCTGGCAGCGGCAGGCTGGAGATTTCGCTGAAGCCGTTGGCATAGGCACCGAACGGCAGGCCCATGCTCGAAAGTTCGTGCAGGGCGGCCAGCATCGCCTCTGGCATCGAGCAATTTGCCAGCACGGCGGCGGTGGGATGCTCGGCTATCAGATCGCGCAAGCCGGCTATCGGTTCACCCGAACGCAGGCGGCTACCGTCACGATCATCGACAGAAACCGAAAGCCACACCGGAAGGCCAGCGGCTTGCGCACCCTGCAAAGCGCCGCGCGCAAGGTCCAGAGACGACATGGTTTCCAGCAGAATGACATCGACATGCGGGGCAAGGATGCGGGCCTTTTCAGCGTAAAGCGGAGCGGAAACAGAGACTGGAGGTGTCAGATCGGGGCGGTAGGACTCGCCCAGCGGGCCCATCGAACCTGCGATAAGCCCCCGACCCGCTTGGGCTTTCGACTCATGCGCCTCCATCAACGCGCGCAGATGCAGGGCGTGATACAAAGCGTCGAGACCAACGGCCTCTAGCCGATCATGCAGAATGTTGTAGGTGTTGGTGGTTGCCACCGAAGCGCCCGCTGCGAAGTATTCATCGTGAATGGCTTTGACCAAACCGGGGTTGTCGATCATCGCGCGGGTCGCCCAAAGCGGGGTCGGATCATCGCCAGAGCGCGCCACCAGTTCCTGCCCCATGCCGCCGTCGAGAAGGGTAATCTGCATCATTCACTCCGTGTTAGTTTTGCCGCCAAGCCCGCGAACGGCGCCGCTGCGACTTGATTGAGCATAGCCATACCGCCGCCGATGAAAGGCGAGCAGGTTATTCAGGCCGATGCCGCTGATAATCTCCGACATTCTAAGCCGTGGGAATATCGTAATAATCGCCCTTGTCCTCAAGGCACGAGTTTTCGATTATCTTCAAGGCCGTCGGGCCTTCCAACGCTCCAGCGGCGATGCTGATGCGGTTTTCTCCGACGGGTTCCCAGAACAGGCTGGAGCCGCAGGTGCCGCAAAAGCCGCGCCTGGCGATATCGGAAGATTGAAACCAGCGGAGGCCAGTGCTTTCGGTTAGGCGGAAACGGTCGTGCGGCACCGAAGTTGCGGCCCAGAAGTGTCCGGACGTTTTGCGGCATTGCGTGCAATGGCAGGCGACAACGTCGCGTAGGGGGGCGTCGGCCTCAAACCGAACTTGACCGCAAAGACACCCGCCCCTCATATCGCGTCCTTGAAGACTTCGGCCAGCAGTGGCACCAGCCAATCTTCGTCAGCTTTGGTAAACGCGGCGGGGGTATTGCTGTCGAGATCAAACACGCCGAGCAATTCTCCGACCCCGTTCCAAACTGGCATCACGAGTTCGGATTTTGTGCTCGAAGCGCAGGCGATGTGGTCGGGGAAGGCATCGACATCTGGCACGTTTTGCACCTGTCCCGTGCGGGCGCAAGCACCGCATACACCGCGCGAGAACGGGATGACGAGGCAGCCGTGGCCGCCCTGATACGGCCCTATTTTCAACAGGTTAGGCTCGGTTACCCGGTAAAAACCTGTCCAATCGGCGAACGGATGCGCATGGTGAATTTCACAAGCGACGGTCGCCATCAGTGCCACAGTGTCGGTTTCGCCATGCGTCAGGGCGCGGATGGTTTCGGTGATATGTTGCATCTCAATACCCCAGAGCGCAGCCGTCTTTGCGCGGGTCTGACGCGCCGATCAGGATGCCGGATTCGTCAATCAGGATGCTTTGCGCGCCACCGATCGGCTCGGGCGACAGCGACACCTGATGCTCCATATCCGCCAGTTCGGCGCGCACCTGCGGGCTGTAGCCGCTTTCCATTAACATGCCGTCGGCACCCGAAAAACAGCGCGGTGCGTCGATCGCGGCTTGGGCTTGCAGGCCATAGTCCACCATATTCGTCACAAACCGCGCGTGACCGCAGGGCTGATACGCGCCGCCCATCACCCCGAACGGCATGATAACCTTGCCATTTTTGCGCAGCATACCCGGAATGATGGTGTGCATCGGACGTCTGCCGCCGCCTGCTTCGTTGGGGTGACCAGCTTCAAGACTAAAGCCCGCGCCACGATTTTGGAAGTTGATGCCGAACTTTTGCGAGGCTATCCCGGCGCCAAAGCCCCAGAAAATCGAGTAAATCAGCGAGACGGCCATGCGATCATGGTCCACCACGGTGATATAGATCGTATCTTTATGGACGGCCTCGGTCAGCGGGGCGGCCTGCGCCATCGCGCGTTTGGGGTCGATCAGTGCGGCCAGTTTGGCGGCGGTTTCGACAGAAAGCATGTGGTCAAGGCGCGGCGTCGACTCGGCAATGAAGCGATTGCGGGCGTCGTAGGCAAGTTTGCTCGCCTCTGCCTCAATATGCGCGCGCTGGGTGCCGAATGGGTCCATCGCGGTAAGGTCGAAATGTTTGAGGATGTTCAAGAGCAGGATTGCGGTGGCACCCTGACCATTTGGCGGATGCTCAACCAGTTCGGTGCCTTTGTAATCACCGGCAACTGGAGGCTCGTAAGTGCACGCAGTTGCTGCGAAATCTTCCAGTGTATGCGTGCCGCCCATGGCCTGCAGCGAGGCGACCATATCTTCGGCGACCTCACCTTCATAGAAACCAGCGCGACCTTGGCTGGCGACACGGCGCAGCACTTCAGCTTGGCTGGGGGCGCGGAAAATCTGCCCGATCTGGGGGATATTGCCGTCAATGAGATAAAACTTGCGCGCATCGCCGGTCAAGGCCGGGCCATCCTCGGCCCAATCAAAAGCCACGCGGGGGGCCACGGGGACGCCTTCATCGGCGTAACGGATGGCCGGGGCGAGAACGCGGGCGAGCCCGAGTTTGCCCCAGTCGGCGGAAAGCTTGCAAAACGCGTCCATCGCGCCGGGAATGGTGACCGGATCGACCCCGCGTACCGGGACGGCACTCAGGCCCCGTGCACGCATTGATTCGGCTGAATAGGCTGCGGGCGCGCGACCCGAACCGTTCAGCGCAATGACTCGCTCATCGCCTGCGGGCTTGATGAGGGCAAAACAATCGCCGCCAATCCCGGTCATTTGCGGCTCGCAAATCCCCAATAGAATGGCACCTGCCAAGGCTGCATCGACGGCGTTACCGCCTGCTTCTAGCGTTTCGACAGCCACCTTGGCAGCCAAAGGATGCGACGTGGCGCATATGCCATTGCTGGCGTAGATTGCAGATCGGCCCGGAGCCTGAAAATCGCGCATGAAAACCCTCCTGTTGGCGCAAGCCTAAGGAAGTGCGGCGGAATTTCCAAGAGCAAGTGGACCTCGGCGCCACGAACTGGGTGGGGGCTTGATCCGCAGCGCCGAGTGAAGCTTTGTGCAGCTACACCTACATTATCGGCATTTTGCGCGGCTGTTTTACGGGGAAATTTCGGCAAACTGACGGCATATTTGACGATTTGTGATTAATAGCCTGCTATGCGGGCGATTGTTGCGTATTAAGACTGAAGCTGAGCAGGTTCCGCCCGCCGATCCGCTGATACGCTAAATCTTTCGATAGGCAGCGAATCAAATGCCAACCGAAACCACCTTCGGGCGGATTGACGCTTTCGCCGGAAGCCGCGAGGCTACCAGTGGGTATTGTGCCACCGGGCATCGGTAACCCAGTGTCTGAGATTTGGCACAGCAGTTCATTCTGGCGCAAATGCAGTGAGATTTCGATTTCGCCCTGACGTCCGGCATAGGCGTGCTCGACGATGTTGTTCAAAGCTTCTGCCAGCACAATTTCAGCGTTGCCTCGACCGTCCTCGGGTAAACTGCGCAGCAGGACCGAGTCTAACAATGCGCGCAAGCCATCGCGGACGCCGTTGTAATGGCTAGGTATCGTCAGCCGGGTACGGGTGGCGTATTCGGCGTCAATTACCTGCATTGGCCTGGCTTGGCTGGCAGCAAATCTTCCGGCAATTGATCATGGATGATGAAAATGCTGTCCATTCGGGTGAGCCGAAATACCTTCTGCACGGTCGGGGTCAGACCGGAAAGTTCGAGCTTACGTTCCGGTCCCAATGCCTTCATCACCGCGACAACGGCACCCAAACCGCTGCTGTCTAGAAAGGCCACGCGTGACAAATCCAATATCACCCGCAGGGAAGGCAGTTGCGTCAATTCGCGCATACGATCTTTGAACTGAATTGCACCTGCCGCGTCGATGCGATCACCCAGCGCCTGCACGACAATAACCTCGCCGCGTTGTTCTGCCAAAAGCTGCATCCGCTTGGCCCTTTCCTGAATCTGTAAGCTCAGGTTAAGCCGAAGAGGTTACTGTTTGGTAAGCGGGGCCAGAGAATCAGTTGAGCTGGAATTGCAGCGGGTATCGCCCATTCTCAAAATCGCCAAACAGATCGGGCAGATCGGGATGAGTCACGGGCTCGCCGGTTTCATCAGGCACAAGATTTTGCTCTGACACGTAGGCGACGTAGTAGCTTTGCTCATTTTCGGCCAACAGATGATAAAACGGCTGATTGCGTAACGGGCGAGCATCTTCCGGGATAGCGTGATACCATTCTTCAGTGTTGGAAAACCTCGCATCCACATCAAAAACCACACCGCGAAACGGATGCTTGCGATGGCGCAAAACCTGACCGATGTGATATTTGGCCGCCGTCGTCAGCATTTCATTTTTGCTCCCCATAAAGGTTTAGTAATCTCTTGGCGTGGCGGTGTCTATTCCACAGGCGCGCCGCAGGGGAAACAGTCTGTCGTGCGCTTGGTCCTAGTCTGCCAAGGCTGCTTGCAGGCGGAAATATGTATGGCTCCTGCTTTGCACGGGAATGTCATGGAAAATCGAAGACATACCCATTTCCTCGACGATGGTTTTCTCGTATCGTCAGCACAAAATAAAAGCACGAGGGGCGAATGAGCAGACTTCTCCGTGCGTCGATCCTGTTGCTGGCCCTTGCATCTTGCGGGGGAGGAAACTCTTCGGCGCCGCAAAACATGGATGATGCCTGCGCAATTTTGCGGCAGCGCCCGGCGTACTTCAAAGCGATGCGGGCAACTGAACGCAAGTGGGGCGTACCGGTGCATGTGCAGATGGCTGCGATTTATCAGGAATCGAAGTTCATCGGCAATGCGCGCACGCCGCATCAATTTGCATTGGGAGTGATCCCGATGGGACGGCAGTCGTCGGCCTACGGTTACAGTCAGGCGCTGGACGGCACTTGGGATGAGTATCAGCAAGAGCAGCGGCGGTTTGGCGCAAAGCGGGACCGGATCAACGACGCGACTGATTTCATGGGCTGGTACATGAGCCAGAGCACCGCAAAGCTGGGCATCTCGTTGAATGACGCCGAGTCGCAGTATTTGGCTTACCATGAGGGGCGGTCGGGGTTCGCCAACAAGTCTTATTTGGAGAAGCCTTGGTTGGTCGATGTTGCCGCTGCGATTGGGCGGCGGTCGGCGATGTATGCGGGTCAGCTGAGCTATTGCGACTGATCAGCGACTGCCGCCGCGACGTTCGACTTCGTCGGTGATGTTGAACATGGTGGCGCTGTAGTTGGCGCCGGTTTTTAGATCGCCGAGGATCACCGTGGTTTGCTGGCCGAGATCATCGGTGATCACCCACTGCCGCAGGGTGGTGGGTTTGGCGGTGAACACCAGTGCTATTTGGCCATATTCGGGGTGTTGCGGGTCTTGGGCGACGACCTGCGTGGCGTTTTTCGACTCGGTGTGGGCGACAACCATCTTCGCGCGGCTCAGATCGACGTTGGCCGCTAAGATCAGGTTCAGCGGCGTGCGTGTCAGCGGGTATTGCTCGGGGGCTTGGTTGGACTTCGCATCGAAGATCGCGACGTTGCCGCTGGAAGCCAGAACCAGCGATTTATCAGGCGGCGCGTATTCAAAGCGGACGCGGCCGGGGCGTTTGATGATCAGCTTGCCGGTGGCGATGGAGCCGTCGGCGTTGACTTGGGTGAACTGAGTTTCCGCCGTGGTCAGGCTGTTCAGATAGGCTGACAGATCCTTCAACGGAATCTTCTCAGCCAACGCGGGGGCGGCGAGCAGGATCAGGGCGAGCGGGGCAAGCAGGGTGCGGAGCTTTTTCATGCGGTATATATACGTCATCAAAGTCGGGTTCGCACCCCCCTCGCGATCACTTGGCGGAGAGGTGCCTAGGCTCGAATTGTGGGCTGTCCACACGTGGACAACGACATGACTGTGAACAAATTCAATGGGTTATATAGGGCATGTTCACAATCTGTTAACACTCCGCGGGATGAGTTTCGGGATGCTGCCGGCGGGAGTAATTGAGCAATTGTGAACATTCCGCAGTTTCATCATGGCTTAACTGCGCCCGCATACCATTGCTCGATATCAATGGTGTGCCCCTTGCTCACGAGGCTGTAGCGGTTACAATGCAGATACCTCAGCCAAGGACGCGCCCATGCCGATCGACCCGCCGGAAACGCAGATTGTCACCCATTGGAAAGTCGCCTGCGACGGCGGCGAGGGGCCTTTGGGCCATCCACGGGTTTGGCTGCCTATCCCAGAAGATACCGGCTATGTCGAATGTGGCTATTGCGACAAACGCTTTGAGATCGACCGCGAACACGCGCATGATGATCACTAGGGCTTCGGGCATCATCGGCTCTGCGCGTTAAGGTCTGATCTTGCGTCGAATTATACGGGCGATCACGGCGATCATTTGCCTGCCGCTGCTGTATTTCGCTGCGGGATTTGTCGGCGCAATAATTCCCGGCAAGCACGCGGATTTGCCGCAAGGCACCGATGTCTTGATCGGTCTTGCCCGTGCGCCGATCCATTACGACTTTCTGCTGCCAATGTCGCCGGAACTGCGGGCGCGCTATGGCTTTGCGGAAAGTGCTGGTGTGCCTGTGCAAGCGCTGCAAGCGGAGTGGTTGCTGGTGGGTTGGGGATCGGAAGCATTCTACACGACTGCGGGCAGCTACGGCGATATGAAGCCGGGGGCGGTTTGGACTGCGATCACTGGCGATAAAGCCGTGCTGCACTTGGATGTGGCGGGCGATGTGAGCGGCGTCGATGGCATCGAATATCTGACGCTGTCTGAGGCGCAATATGCGGCCTTGCTCGCCAGTCTTGATGCGAATTTCCAGCGCGATCAGACCGGGGCTCCGTTGCCGCTGCCTGCGCGTTTCAACGATCACGATGCGTTTTTCGCGGCTAACGGTCATTTCAGCCTGCTTTATCCGTGCAATGCTTGGCTGGGGGAAACTCTGCGAGCGGCGGGAGTGCCGTTTGGAATTTGGACGCCGACGCCGCAAGCGGTGGAGTTGTCGCTGCGCTGGCATGAAGGCGCGCCGCTGTAAGGGTGGAACGTGGCCTCGCTTCGTGGCAATACTTGGCCCTGTAACGGATTAAGGGGCTGCGAGATCATGGCATTCGGCAAGGGCAATCACCTGCATCTGATCGACGGCTCGGCGTTTATTTTCCGGGCTTACCATGCGCTGCCGCCGCTAACGCGGAAGTCGGACGGGATGCCGGTGGGCGCTGTGGCGGGGTTTTGTAACCTGCTGTGGAGCGAGTTGACCTCGACCCGCAAGGAAACCGCGCCGACACATCTCGCGGTGATTTTTGATGCGGGCTCGATCACTTTCCGCAACGCGATTTACGACAAATACAAAGCCAACCGCCCGGATTTGCCGGAAGATTTGAAGCCGCAGTTCATCTATACCCGCAAGGCAACCAAGGCGTTCAACGTCTCTTGCATCGAGCAAGACGGCTTTGAGGCCGACGATATTATCGCGACTTTGGCGCGGCGGGCGCGGGAGGCTGGTGGGTCTGTCACGATCATATCCTCGGATAAAGACCTGATGCAGTTGGTGGGGGACGGCGTCGATATGCTGGACCCGATGAAGAACAAGCGGCTGGGTATTGATGAGGTGTTTGAGAAGTTTGGTGTCGCACCCAATCGGGTGATTGATGTGCAAGCTTTGGCTGGGGATTCGGTCGATAACGTGCCGGGTGCGCCGGGAATCGGCTTGAAAACCGCAGCTTTGCTTATTCAGAAATATGGCGATCTGGAAACCTTGCTTGAGCGCGCGGGGGAGATCAAGCAGCCTACGCGGCGTGAGGCTTTGGTGGACAATGCCGAATTGATCCGCATTTCCAAGCGATTGGTGACGCTGGATGCGCATATGCCGCTGGAATGTTTGTTGGATGATCTGGAGCTGACTTCGCCGGAGCCGGACGTGGTGATGGGCTTTCTGCGCGAGATGGAGTTTTCGACGCTGACCAAGCGGGTGGCGGAGCGGTTGAAGATTCCGGTCCTCGCCGTTGAGGATGGCTTGGCTTTGGCGGCGGTGAATGACGCTGAAAATGCGCTGGAAGCCGAGCAGCTGCCGTTTGATTTGGCGGGTTATGAGAAGATCGACACGATGGCGGCGCTGGATGCGTCGATCGCGCGGATTATCGAGGTTGGTCATGTCGCGATTGATACCGAAACCACCAGTCTGAATGAGATGCGGGCCGAACTGGTCGGGATTTCTTTGTGCGTCGATGCGGGGAAGGCCGCGTATATTCCGCTGGGCCATAAGCAGGGCGGCGGCGATCTGTTTGGCTCGTCAGAACTGGTGCCGGGGCAGTTGGGGCTGGAGGCGGTGTTGGCGGCGTTGAAGCCAGTACTGGAAGATGCTTCGGTGCTGAAAATCGGTCAGAATATGAAGTATGACTGGAAGATTTTCGCGCGGTTGGGGATTGAGATCGCGCCGCTTGACGACACCATGCTGATGAGCTCGGCGATGCAGGCGGGGCTCAATCCGCATGGTATGGATGCGTTGGCCGAGAAATATCTTGGGCATATTTGTATGCCGATCAAGAGCTTGCTGGGCACGGGCAAATCTCAGGTGACATTTGATCGGGTTGGGATTGATGACGCGGTGAAATATGCAGCCGAGGATGCTGATGTGACGCTGCGGCTGTGGGCGCTGTTCAAGCCGCAGTTGCATCGAGCGCAGGTGACCACGGTGTATGAGACGCTGGAGCGGCCTTTGGTGCCGGTATTGGCGCGGATGGAGATGGCCGGGATTGAGGTGGATCGCGATACTTTGAGCCGGATGTCGAATGCGTTTGCGCAGAAGATGGCGGGGCTGGAGGCGGAGATTCAAGAAGTTGCGGGGGTGTCGTTTAACGTAGGTTCGCCGAAGCAGTTGGGCGAGATCCTGTTCGACAAGCTGGGTTTGCTGGGGGGTGAAAAGGGCAAAACCGGGGCTTATGCGACGGGGGCGGATGTGCTGGAGGATCTGGCGACCGAGCATAAATTGCCGGGTTTGGTGCTGGATTGGCGGCAGTTGGCCAAGCTGAAATCCACCTACACCGATGCGTTGCAGGACCATATCAACGCGGAAACCGGGCGGGTTCACACCTCATATTCGATCACCGGGGCGGTGACGGGGCGCTTGGCCTCGACCGATCCGAACTTGCAGAACATTCCTATCCGGTCGGAGGAGGGGCGCAGGATTCGCGAAGCGTTTGTGGCACCGAAGGGCAAGGTGCTGGTATCGCTGGACTATAGCCAGATCGAGCTGCGGATTTTGGCGCATGTGGCGGATATTGCCTCGCTGCAACAAGCGTTCAAAGACGGCATTGATATTCATGCGCTGACGGCGAGTGAGATGTTTAACGTGCCGTTGGATCAGATGACTTCTGACATCAGGCGGCGGGCGAAGGCGATCAACTTCGGGGTGATCTACGGGATTTCGGGGTTCGGTCTGGCTCGGAACCTGCGGATACCGAGGGCGGAAGCGCAGGGGTTTATCGACCGGTATTTTGAGCGGTTTCCGGGGATCAAGGAATATATGTCGGCGACGGTGGCGTTTGCGCAGAAGAACGGCTTTGTGCAGACTTTGTTTGGGCGCAAGATCAATACGCCCGAGATCAACGCTAAGGGGCCGGGGGCGGGGTTTGCCAAACGGGCGGCGATCAACGCGCCTATTCAGGGCACGGCGGCGGATGTAATCCGGCGGGCGATGATCCGGATGCCTGCGGCGATTGCGGGGATGCCGGCCAAGATGCTGTTGCAGGTGCATGACGAGTTGCTGTTCGAGGTAGAGGAAGGCTCGGCTGAGGCGCTGATTGCGGTGGCGAAGGGTGTGATGGAGGGGGCTTCGCATCCCGCCGTGCATCTGAAGGTGCCGTTGACGGTTGAGGCTGGTGTGGGGGCTACTTGGGCTGCGGCGCATTAGCGGCTGGCGCTGGGGGCTCGCCCACAGACTCCGAGGACATTTGATCGCAGAGGGCGCACCGACCTTGAGCCGGTATTTTTGGGTCAGCGTTAAGGCCCCGGCTCAAGGCCGGGGCGGCGTCGAGTTATGCGCGGTCGATCCGCAACTGGTAGCAGTTGTTGCGGGCGGATCTGATGTGGAGGTAGGCGATGCGCGGGTCGGTCAGGCGGGTTTCGGCTTCGGCTGGGATTGTGGCCGTGGCGACGACTGCGCCGGTGCCGTAGACGATGCGGTGCTCGGCGGAGTAGCCTCGGATGATGTATTCGGGCGAGGCGAGGATTTCGGGGACGGCTGCGCCACCGCCTGCTTCACACGCATCGGCGCACAGGAATATCGGGCCGAGTTCGGCGTAGGGTTGCGGTTCGGGGAACGGGCGGTGGGCTAGGATTAGCATTCCGGCACCTTTGGGAATGTTTTGCAGGCAATGGCGGCAGGGGGTGCCAGGGCCATCGGAGATGTGGCGCTCGGGTGTTTGGCCGTTGGCGTCAAGCCCGCCTGCCTGATAGGCGCGGACGATTGCGGTGGGGATTGGGGTGAAGCGGATCATTTCGACCTCTGGGCTAGGGTATGGCCCAGATAGCGTTGCGATCAGGGATCCGGCGACCCGAAACCTGCGGTTAACGCATTGGCTTTAAGCTGAAACAGAATCACTGATGGAGTGGATGTTCTGATCAACATGTACGACACCACAAACCGCCTTAACGCTGGATGAGCGGCCCCATGACTTTGCCGCCCAAGATGTGCAAATGGTAGTGCGGCACCTCTTGCATACCGTGCGGGCCGGCGTTGGTGATGGCGCGGTAACCTTGACCGGGGGCCACTCCGACGATCTCAAAAACCTTTGCACAGGCGCGGTGGAAATCGACGATTTCCTCGGCAGAGGCGTGGGCTGCGAAATGATCGAATGTGGTGTAGGGGCCTTTTGGGATCACCAGCACATGCACCGGAGCCGAGGGCGCGATGTCGTGGAACGCCAGGGTATGCTCGGTTTCCACGACGGTCTTGTTCGGTATCTCACCGCGCAGGATGCGGGCGAAGACATTTTGCGGGTCGTAGTTATGGGGCATCGGTCAATCCACAAACAGATATTCGGTGGCGGCGATCTCGCGGGCTTTGTCTGGTGAGATATCAAGAAACTCGGCCAGTGGTATAGTGTTTTCATCGACGCTGGCACTTTGACGCATCCGCAGCAGGTTGGGAAAGCCGGCATCTTGAATGCGGTCGCCCTCAAACTTCACATCGTAGCGGATGGTCGGCAGCAGACGCTCAATGGTGTCGCGTGGCGTGCTTTCAGACGCGAGGCCGACGCGTTTGGCATGGCCGATCAGATAATCGTCGGTGAAGTCGCACTCAATTTCCAGCAGACGGATTTTGGCTTTGTCGTTGTAGAAATCCTGCATCAGATCGACGTTGGCGGGGTCTATGCAGACAACGAGGTGATCGGTCTGCCAATAATCAAACAGAACCCGCATCAGCGCGCGGCGGTGGCGGGTGCGTTTTTCAAGCGTGGACTGGATGCCGCCGAGGTCCGGCAAGGGGGTGTCAGCCTCGTTAAAGAGATAATCCAGCGCGGGCAGGTTGGTGACTTGGCGGACACGTTCGACCAGACGCTTGGCGACGTGCCATTTCTTGCAGGTGACCATCATCAGGGTGCGGTGGCGGCCCAAGGTGCTTTCGGTTTCCCAAAAACGCGGCGCAAAACGGCGACCGACGCGGCCGCGCCCGGTGATAAACTTAAACAGCGACGGGCCTTCATTTGAAATTGCAAACGGCACCCCGCGGGCTGCGTAAAGCTTGCCGAGCCGCTCTTTCAGCTCTTTCGCATCGACACTTATTTTGCGGGCAAACAGGTAATCCTGGCTGATCAGCAGGGCATAGTTGTCGTTATAAAACGTCAGTGGCATACCGTAATCGGTGAACATCAAGAAGGTCAGCGTGCGGGTGCTGAGCTCTGCCTCGGGAACAAGGTGGCGAACGACGGTTTGGAAAAACGTCTCATCCGGGATCCAAGTGGTACGGAAAAATCGCATCACGTCGCGGCGTTTTTTGGTGAAATCCAATAGGGATTCGACGGTGCGGCGGCGCAGACACCACCACTGGCTGCCGATCTGCATGGCGATATCGCCGGGGACTTTGCGGGTCAGCCCGAGTTTGTCCTGCCATTTCATCGAGGCGTAGAACAAGGTTTTTTGTGTGCGCTCGTTGAAGTAGTGCCGGTAGATCAGGCGTTCTTCCTTGATGCCGGTCTTGATCCACTCGGAATTGAAAAAGTCGAAGCTTTCGATGTAGTCGACTTCGTTGCGATCCAAGAACTTATGCGCGTATTCAGCGGATTTGATCGGCATGCAGTCACCGGAAAGCATGTAAAAATGCGTCGCGCGCGGGAAGGCGTTCACCGCAGCCTCGACGGCGAGCAGGGTGGCCTCGACCAATGACCATTCGCCCCAACCGCATTTAAGGCGGCGTTTGGTGAAGACCACGCGGGAATTGTCGGCCAAAACGGTGCGGATTTTCTCAAAATCGGCAGGCTTGGCGCGGGCGTCGAAGTGAATCGCCACAAAGTCGCCAACGGCTGTCAGCCGCTGGGCCTGCGAGATAATACCTTCGGGATCTTTATGGCAGAGCAGGATATAGGCTATTTTGGCCATTTCGAGAACATTAAACCCTTGAACGCATCGTTGTTTCTCTAAATAGCTTGAAGAGGTATGGAAAAGACAGCACTTGTTTGCTTTTTCGTGGCTGAGTGGGTTTGTGCCGCGTGCTTGCGGGCGTGAAGGAGTGTTGTGGATGGGTTTTCCCGGAACTTGGATGACTGAGTCGGAATCGGTAGTGTATCGGGTGGTGCCTAAATGTGCCTGCTCTACCATCGGACAGATCATGTACTATTCTGACCACGGCACGTTCTTTGATGGCGATATACACGATGCCGGCGGTGGGATGCATAAGTGGGCGCTAGACGCGAGCCAGCCGATTATCGAACGCAATGTGAAGGCGCATAAGTCTTATGCGTTTACCTGCGTGCGTAACCCTTACACCCGGGTTTTGTCGTCGTTTTTCGATAAGATTTGTGGGATTCAGCGCAACGGCAAGCGTTATCGCGGCAATCTTGTGCCGCTGCTGATCCAAAAATACGGTGTGCAGGTCGGCGGCGATGATGGGCAAGGCGAGTTCGATCAGATCGACAGTTTCCGGCGGTTTTTGCTGTTTGCGCGCGACACCATCCGATTCAAAAAACCGATGGAGCCTGACATTCACTGGTCAGCGATGGCGGGGCATGTCTCTACCTATATCGTCAACGGCGGGCGCTATGACAAGATTTTCTTCACCGAGAAATTCGATGAGGGAATGGGCGCGGTTCTCAAAAAAATCAAAGTAAAACATAAGGTTGATCTGAAGAAGATCCCGAAGTTTAACGAGAGCGAGGGGCATGGGCCGAAGCGGCTGCACCCGGTTGAGGATTACTTCGACGATCTGTCGCGCCATTTGGTTTGGGAAATCTACAAGCGCGATTTCCAGTTGTTCAAGTATGATTTCGACAATCCGGGCAACAAGATGCCTTTGGCCGAAGTCGATCTGGATGAGGTTCACGCCAAGCTGGGCGATTGAGTTTGGCGTCGGAACTGGGGGTTTCACACCCCCAAAGTCACATTGGCTGTGAGCCAATGTGACCTGACCCCCGTGGGATATTTATGAGCAGATGAAACAATTTTAGATAAATTGTTGTAGTTTGTTTTGGGTTACTCCGGCATCCTCAGTACGATTTTGCCAATATGGCCGGAGCTTTCCATGCGCCAATGCGCGGCGGGGGCGTCGGTTAGGGCGTATTCGCTGTCGATCACCACGCGGAATTTGCCGGATTTTATTAGTGGCCAGACATGGGTTTCCACCTGATGCGCGATGGCGGCTTTAGCGGCGTCAGACTGAGGCCGTAGGGTTGAGCCGGTGAGGGTTAGGCGGCGCATCATCATCTCGGCAAAGTTAAGCTCGACCTTTGGGCCTTGCAGGAATGCGATCTGCACGAGGCGGCCATCGTCGGCTAAGGCGCGGACGTTGCGGGGTAGGTAGGGGCCGCCGACCATGTCAAGGATCAGATCAAAGCCGCCGAGGGTTTTGGCTTCTTCCTGAAAATCGGTGGTTTCGTAGTTGAAGCAGGTTTCAGCGCCCAAGGCTTCTACTGCGCGGCATTTTTCGTCTGTGCCAGCGGTGGCGAAAACTCGGGCACCTAAGGCGCGGGCGATTTGCACTGCGGTGGTGCCGATGCCGGAGGAGCCGCCGTGGACAAGGAAACGCTCACCTGCCTTGAGTTTGCCGCGCATCACCATGTTGGACCAGACGGTGAAGCAGGTTTCGGGCAGGCAGGCGGCTTCGCGTAGGCTTAAGCCCTCGGGGATCGGCAAGGCGTGGGCTTCGTTGCAGGCGGCGTATTCGGCGTAGCCGCCACCGGGCAGCAAAGCGCAGACTTTGTCACCGATCTGCCAACGGGTGACGCCGGGGCCCATCGCCACGACGGTGCCCGCGCCTTCTAGTCCCGGCAAGGGCGAGGCATTGGCGGGCGGCGCGTAGGAACCGGCGCGTTGCAGAGCGTCGGGACGGTTCACTCCGGCATAGGCGAGGCGAATGATGATCTGACCATGGCCGGGAACTGGCACCGGAAGCGAGGTCGGCACCAGCACATCGGGGCCGCCGGGGGCCGAGATTTCCATCGCCAGCATTGAGGTATCCATCATCGAGGTGGCAAGCGTCATATCGCAGCCCTTTCAGGATTTATGGTGGCCAGGCAGGTCGGCAGCCGACTGCGGAGCACGGATTTTTTCCATCAGCTTAAGCGGACCGCTTAGCAAGGCTTTGGCAATCGGATTGCGCATCACGGCGGCTTTGGTTTTCTCAAACTGGGTGACATTGGCAAGGCGGCGCTCAAGGAAGGCCCATGTCTCGGCGTTGCCATCCGATTGGTCGCCAAGCCAGAACAGCACGGTGGCGCTGTAAACCGCCGAAAGAGTGGCGCGTTTGGAATACCAGTTCAGATCGTTCGAGGTATCGCCCAATGCTTTCCAGATCGCATCGGCGGTGCCCCAGATCAGTTTTGCGCCCTCGGGGGCGTGGTGCGGCAGGCTGAACAGCGTGGTGGCACGGCGCACGAGCTCTTTGTCGGCATCGGCCAAGCGCAATTTGATCGCTTGGGCGACGCGGTCGGTGTAGCGCAAAGCGGTGAGATCGGCGGCATTTATGGCCTCGGTCATCGCCCGGTCGCCGGATTGGTGATAGGCGACTGCGAGATCAATGCCACCGCGCGGAAAGAGGGCACGCGCCAAACCGGAGGCCACACCCGAATCGGTCAATGCTGCGGCAAAAGTGGATTCCGACCAACCATCAAACGCCGCGTGTGGCAAAGCGGCGTTGAGTATAAGTGTTTTGGCGGCATCCATACTGGTTTCCGAGGTGTTATTATCGTCCATTTGGTTCCCTTTCTTTACACAAGGTAGACAAAGCTGCGCGGCTTTGCTATCCGGCCCGAGCCTGCACATTTCAGTGCAACTCTAACTTAGGAAGGTGGTGACAACCACATGCAGGTCAGCGTCCGCGATAATAACGTTGAGCAAGCCCTCCGGGCCCTCAAGAAAAAGCTCCAGCGCGAAGGCGTGTTCCGCGAAATGAAGCTCAAGCAACATTTCGAGAAACCCTCCGTCAAGAAAGCTCGCGAATCCGCCGAAGCCGTGCGCCGTGCGCGCAAGCTCGCCCGGAAGAAGCTTCAGCGCGAAGGCGGTATGTAATTTTGGCTTAGGCCGGGATTGCTACACGTTAGCGACACTGGGGGAGCGATCCCCAACCCGATTGACCCCCGTCCCACAAGGCCGGGGGTTTTTCTTTACGTATGAATTTTGGGCAATATGCTTGCGTCTTGTGCGTGTCGCGTAAATTGTGGCTTTCCCTCGCGTTAAATGCGGCAGTGCAGCAACCGAAAACCCGGGGCGACGTTCTAGCCTGAGGGTTAACAGCGAAAGGGCTGTCTATGCTTGTGCGGTTTGGCTATGACATTACGGTCTCTTGCATCCTAGAGACTCCGATGATTTGCATGATGTCGGTTCGCGACGAATTGCGCGAGAATTTACGCCAGCAATCGGCGATGCAGACGACGCCAGTGGTGCCAACGAAGCTATATCGCGATTTGTTCGGCAATACGTGTCGGCGGATGGTGGCTGAGCCGGGACCGTTTACGCTGCACAGCGATTGCACGATCGAAATTACCGGTGATCCTGATCCGGTGCAGCCGTGGTTGCAGCCGACACCGTTGGCCGAATTGCCGGATGACGTGCTGATTTATCTGCTCGGCAGCCGCTATTGCGAGACGGATCGTTTGAGCCAGGTCGCTTGGGATATGTTTGGCAATATCGCGCCGGGCTATGCGCGGGTGCAGGCGATTTGCGACTATGTACACAATCACATCCGGTTCAATTACCAAAACGCCCGCTATACCCGCACTGCGTATGAGGCTTGGCAAGAGCAGACGGGTGTGTGTCGGGATTTCGCGCATCTGGCGGTGACGTTCTGTCGCTGCATGAATATTCCGACGCGCTACGTGAACGGCTATATTCCGGATATTGGAGTTCCGGTGACCGGGCCGATGGATTTTGCAGCCTGGATACAAGTTTACCTGGATGGCGGCTGGCACACGTTTGATCCGCGCAACAATGTGCCTCGGATTGGCCGGGTAGAGGTGGCTTACGGGCGGGATGCGGCGGACGTGCCGCTGATCCATTCGTTCGGGCCGCATCTGTTGCAGAAGTTCACCGTCTGGGCAGATGAAGTGACGGCTTAAGAGCTTGGGCGGTTTCGCCCACCCGCACAGCAGGTGGGCGATGTGTCTTAGCTTGCGACTTCAGCACCGTCGTTGCGCTGGATCGCTACAACTGCCGGACGTGGCAGACCGCCTTCTTTAAAATCTGGCCATAAGGTTTCAGCTTTATCCAAAGTTTCGGCATTTTCTGCCGGATGTTGCACCGAAACAAACAGCGTAGTGCCATCCGGGGTGAAGCAAGGACCGGAAGCTTCTGCACCGATCGGGCAGGCGAACAGCAGTTTTGGCAGACCGCGCGCTGGGCCTTCGGTATCGACACCGTAAACGCCGTCGGCGATGTCAAAGTCATTCGCGCCATCGGTGGAGACGAACATGCGGCCTTTGGGGTCGAATGTCAGGTTGTCGGGGTTGACGAACCAGCCGTTCTCGGAGGTATCCGGGCTAAAGGTGGAGCCGGTCGTAGGGTCTTTCGGGTTGCCCGCCAAAACGAACAGATCCCATTCATATTTTTCGGCAGTATGGTCGGCATCGACGCCTGCGCCGCCCGGTGGGATCATCTCGACGATGTGGCCCCACAGATTTTCCGGACGGGTGTTGGCGGCGTTCAGTTTATCCTGCGTGATCTTTTTGTTCTTGGTCATCACGGCATAGACGCGGCCTGTTACCGGATTGGTTTCCATATCTTCCGGGCGATCCATTGGCGTCGCACCTAAGATATCGGCAGCCAGACGGGCCTTGCGCACCACATCGGACTGATCGGCGAAGCCCGCGTCTGCGGTGAGCCCTGCGGTGCCGTGGATCAGTGGCAACCACGTCAGCGTGCCGTCGGCATCATAACGCGCGACCGAAAGCGTGCCCGCATCCAGCAAATCTTTTCCCGATGCCGGATTGGCCGGATCATATTTCGCTTCAGTTACAAAGCGGTAAACGTATTCAAAGTAATCGTCATCGCCCATATAAACCACAACGCGACCGTCTTTGTTCAATACAACGGTCGAGGCTTCATGCGACATGCGGCCCAAAGCGGTGCGCTTGACGGGGGTAGAGTTCGGCTCGTAGGGGTCGATCTCGACAACCCAGTCAAAGCGGTTCGGCTCGTTCGGCTCTTTTGCCATATCAAACCGTGCATCAAACCGGGCGCGGCCGTAATAGTCTGAGCCGTCATAACCGTAGCGTTCGAGCACGGCGGCTTCGGGATTGCCTTCCGTCACGCCGCCAAACGTATCTGACGCACCTTCTTCGCAGGTTAGCACGGTACCCCAAGGCGTCACGCCGCCCGAGCAGTTGTAGGTTGTGCCCTTGGCCATTGTGCCAGTTGCGTCATACGAGGTTTTCAAATGCGCATTGCCAGCCGCAGGGCCGAAAATCGTCATCGGGGTATCCAGTGTGATGCGGCGGTTCAGCGGGCTGTCTTGCACCACCGACCACACGCCATCCTTACGGATGATTTCGACAATCGAATGCCCAATCGCCATGTTGCAAAGCGCAACCTGCGCTTCGGTCATCTTCGCGCCAGCTTCATCTTCGGTCATGCCCGCGAACATGACGTTGGGCGAGACGTATTCGTTGTTCACGCACAGCAAGCCGTGATCCGAGGTCTGCGAGCCGCGCGGCAGCGGCATGAAGGCGATGAAATCGCAGTTATAGCCGAATCGGTCGGCTTGGGTTGCGGCGTCGATTTTGGTGGGGTCAAAAGCCCCTTGCCCGGCTTTCATGGCATCGCCCCAAGCGACCACGACATCGGCCTTATAGCCGTCGGCGACATGGTGCATTTTGTCGTATATGCGGGTCAGTTCGGTGAATTGCAGGCTGGACTGTGCGGCCTTGGCATAGGCTTGTGTGGAAAACAGCGAGCCGACAAAACCTTGTGCGGCGACGGCTCCAAGGGTGGCTCCTGCGCTTTTCAGAAAGTTGCGGCGGGAACGGTCAGCAATGATGTCGCGCATTGGTTTGTTGGTGGCACGGTTGTGCAAATTGTCAGGGGTCTTGTTCATGACTGGAGTTTCCTCTGGCTGGGTCGCAGCAGAGATAGCGGCGGCGTGTAACGCGTGCGTGATGGGCAGGTGCTCGCGGAAGATGACGCAGAACAAGCTATAAGCAGAAATTAGGGGTGAGTCAGACCGCGAGTGCCGTCGTCTTAACCACGGTGCGCAGCGAAAAACTGGACTGCATTTGGCGCACTCCGGGTAGGCGGCTTAGGTGTTGGCGGTGGATGCGGGCGAAATCTTCGGTATCTTCCGCCATGATCTTGATCAGGTAGTCGGCGGTGCCTGCCATCAGGTGACATTCAAGGATGTCGGGGACTTTCGCGACCTCACGCTCGAAGGCATCGAGCAGGTCTTCGGCTTGGGATTGCAGAGTGATTTCGACAAAAACCGTGGTGGGTTTGCCCATGCGGCGGGTGTTCAGCAGGGCAACATAGCCGTCGATGTAACCAGCCTCCTCGAGCAGTTGTACGCGACGATGGCAGGCAGAGGGCGACAGGTTCACCCGCTCCGATAGGTCAGCATTGGTAATGCGGCCATCCTTTTGCAGCACACCCAGAATGCGGCGGTCGGTGGCGTCAAGATCGGCGGGCATGGTGGAAATCTTTCTTTCAGCGGCATTTCTTCGTAGATTCTACCACGGATGCGGCTTGGCGTCAGCAAAGTTTCAAAACATTTGCGGCGGATCGGGTTCAAGCTGAGCACAGGGATGAGTTTGCGATCAGGGAGAGAGCGCATGAAAATTGGATGTCCAAAAGAGATCAAACCGCAAGAATTTCGCGTTGGCATGACGCCGAATGCTGCGCGGGAAGCGGTGCTTGCGGGTCATGCCGTGATGATTGAGACCGGGGCTGGGGTGGGCGCTGGTTTTACCGACGTGGATTACATCGCGGCGGGGGCAGTGATTGTTAGCACGGCTGAGGAAGTGTTTGCCGCTGCCGATATGATCGTGAAGGTGAAGGAACCGCAGCCTGTGGAACGCGCGCGTTTGCGGGCGGGGCAGGTGCTGTTCACCTATCTGCATCTGGCACCGGACCCGGATCAGACGCGGGATTTGCTGGCGTCGGGTGTGACGGCGATTGCCTATGAGACGGTGACGGATGATCGCGGCGGGTTGCCGCTGTTGGCGCCGATGTCGGAAGTGGCGGGGCGGTTGGCGCCTCAGGTCGGGGCGTGGACGTTGCAGAAGGCCAATGGCGGGCGTGGCGTGCTGATGGGCGGCGTGCCGGGGGTGTTGCCTGCGAAGGTTCTGGTGATTGGTGGCGGGGTGGTCGGCACCCATGCGGGCAAGATCGCGGCGGGCATGGGGGCGGATGTGACGGTGCTGGACCGCTCGGTCAATCGGCTGCGTTATCTAGATGATGTGTTCGGCGGGCAGTTTAAGTGCGGTTATGCGGATGCGGCGACGGTGATTGAGCTGGCTCGGGCTGCGGATCTGATTATCGGGGCGGTTTTGATCCCGGGTGCTGCTGCTCCGAAACTGATCTCACGGGCGCAACTGGCTGAGTTGAAACCGGGTGCGGCGCTGGTTGATGTGGCGATTGATCAGGGCGGCTGTTTTGAAACTTCGCGGGCGACGACGCACCAAGACCCGATCTACGAGGTTGATGGCATCATGCATTATTGCGTGGCGAATATGCCGGGGGCAGTGGCGCGGACCTCAACACTGGCGCTGGGCAATGCGACGATGCCGTTCATGCTGGCGCTGGCGAACAAGGGCTGGAAGCGGGCATGTGCCGAGGACAAGCATTTGCTGGCCGGGCTGAATGTCCATGCGGGCAAGCTGACCTATGCGGCGGTTGGGGCGGCTTTGGGGTTGCCAGTGATCACCGGGGCTGAGGCTTTGACGATCTGAATTGGGGCGTTTGCGGCGGGCATCGAGCCCGCCGCAAACGCGCTGCCGGGTTTTCTTGGCAGTGTTGGTTGCAGGAACGGCTTTTGGTGCTCGGGCCGTTTTCGTGGCGCTTAAACCAGCGGGCGGGATTTCACAGCGACGAGGATTTCTTTCAACACGTCCAACTCGGTCGGGCCAAGAACGGGTGGCGCTTCGGGCTTTTTCGGCATTAGTCTGTTCATGGATTTGACCAGCAGGAACACCACGAAGGCGATGATCAGGAAGTTGATCACGGCGGTGATGAAGGCTCCGTAAGCGAACACAGCGGCACCGGATTCCTTAGCGGCTGCCATTGTCGGCGGGTTGGTGCCGGATAGGTCAATGAACATATCCGAGAAGTTCACGCCGCCCAAGATTAGCCCGATGATCGGGTTGATCAGGTCGCCGACAAGGCTGCTGACGATGGCGGTGAAGGCTGCGCCGATGATGATACCGACGGCAAGGTCCATCACGTTGCCCTTCATGATGAAGGTTTTGAATTCGTTGATCATCGCAAATATCCCTTGTCTGGTTCCGCCGTTTCGGCGTGATTGAGCGCCTGCGGTGGCGCATGACGCAGGAAGTATGCCACAGGTTATTGGTCGGATCAGAAGAAAATTGCGAGTAAAGGTGAACAATTCATGCGAAATCCGGTCGATTAGACCCGGATTTGCAGTGATCTACTCGCCGTAGGGCACCCAGATGGTTTTGACTTCGGTTGCGGCGCGCAGGAAGGCGCGGCCTTCGCCTTCGCTGATCCAGTCGCGGGCTTGGCCATTGTTGACCCAAGTGCGCTTGATGTTTCCGGCGGATTCCTTCTCGATCAGGGTGGAGAGCGGCGAGGAGGAGAAGCTCCACACTGCGTCAATATCGCGGTGTCCGGCGAGGGATTTGGCGAGTTCGGCGTGCGGGCCGGTGACGATATTGACCACGCCTGCGGGCAGGTCAGAGGTGTCGAGGACTTGGTAGAAGTCGGTGGCGGCGAGCGGGAATGGCTCGGACGGCACGAGGATGCAGGTGTTGCCAATGGCGATGGCGGGGGCCATCAGCGAGATCAGACCGAGCAGGGGCGCGTCGTCGGGGCAGAGCGCGCCAATGACGCCGCAGGGTTCGTTCATTGCTAGGGCCACGCCGCGCAGGGGGACGGATTTCACAGCGCCGTCGAATTTATCGGCCCAAGCAGCGTAGGTGAACAGGCGGGCGATGCTGGCTTCAACCTCGGCTTCGCCCGATTTTCCGGTGAGATCGCGCAGGCGGTTCGCGAACTCGGTGGCGCGGGCCGAGAGGTTTTCGGCGATGTAAAACAGGTTTTGCGCGCGGGCGTGGGCGGTGGTTTTCGCCCAAGATTTCGCGGCTTGGGCGGCCTCTACCGCGTTGCGAATGTCTTTGCGGTTGCCGATCCCAGCGTGTCCCAGCAGCTTGCCCTTCGGCGACCAGATCGGTTGCGAATAGCCGCCATCGGGGCGGGCTTGTTTGCCTGCGATGTAGAGTTTGGCGGTGCGGTCGATGCTGGAGGCTTCAATCGTGGCGGGGGCGTCGAAGGCTTTGATTGGGGCTATGGCTTTGGTTGCGCGCGTGGGTTTGAGGTAGGCGAGCAGTCCTTCCCATCCGCCTTCACGGCCGAAACCGCTTTCGCGCACGCCGCCGAAACCTGCGGCCGCGTCGAACAGGTTGGTGGCATTGACCCAGACGACTCCGGCTTTGATTTTGGGGGCGGTGTCGAGGGCGAGGTTGATGTTCTCGGTCCAGATTGTCGCGGCGAGGCCGTATTTGGTGTTATTGGCGAGTTCCACGGCTTCGGTAGGGGTGCGGAAAGTCATCGCGACGAGGACCGGGCCGAAGATTTCCTCTTGCATCAGGGTGGAGGCGGCGGAGAGGCCGGTGACTAGGGTGGGCGGGTAAAAGCAACCCTCGGGGACGGTGCAGGCGGCGTGGTAGGTTTCGCCGTCTTTGTTGGTCTCGACCAGTTGGCGGATGGTGGCGAGTTGCACCGGGTCAACGATGGCGCCGACGTCGATGCATTTGTCGAGCGGGTCGCCGAGACGGAGGCCATCCATCCGGCGTTTCAGCTTTTCGTAGAAGCGGTCGGCGATGCCCTCTTGGATCAGGAGGCGGCTTCCGGCGCAGCAAACTTGGCCTTGGTTGAACCAGATCGCATCGACGAGGCCCTCGATGGCTGAGTCAATGTCGGCATCCTCGAACACGATGTAGGGGGATTTGCCGCCGAGTTCTAAGGTGAGGGATTTGCCGGAGCCTGCGGTTGCTTCGCGGATTTTGCGGCCTACTGCGGTCGATCCGGTGAAGGCGATTTTGTTGACGTCGGGATGGTTGACGAGGGCAGCTCCAGTGTCGCCATCTCCGGTGACGATGTTTAGCACGCCTTTGGGTAGGCCAGCTTCGCGGGTCAGTTCAGCGAAGAGAAGCGCGGTGAGCGGGGTGTATTCGGCGGGTTTCAGCACCACGGTATTGCCTGCGGCGAGGGCGGGGGCGACTTTCCAGGCCAGCATGAGCAGCGGGAAGTTCCATGGAATGACGGCTCCGCAGACGCCGAGGGGTTCTTGGCCGGGGAGTTCAGCGTCGCGCAGTTGGGCGAGGCCCGCATGGTAGTAGAAATGGCGGGCGACGAGGGGGATGTCGATGTCACGCGACTCGCGGATCGGCTTGCCGTTGTCCATTGTTTCGAGCACTGCGAGCAGGCGGGAGTGCTTTTGCACCAGCCGCGCGAGCGCGTAGAGGTATTTGGCGCGGGCATGGCCGGGCAGCTTGGCCCATTTCGGCTGGGCGCGACGGGCGGCTTTGACGGCAGCATCGACGTCGGACGCAGAGCCTTGGGTGACGAGAGCGAGCGGTTTGGCGGTGGCGGGGTTGTGCGATGCGAAAACCGCGCCGGGTTTGGTGAATGCGCCGTCGATCCAGTGGCCGAAGGATTTGTGTTTATGCAGCCACGCCAACACCTCGGCATTGCTTTCGGGGGCGGGGCCGTAAGCCATGCTGTCGAAGATCTCGCGGACGGTGGGGCTGGTCATGGCGTTGTCCTTTGGCATGGCGGCAGGCTTTGGGCGAGGGCGATTGGGGCTGATGTGCGCCTCCGGCGGGAGTTTTTGGGCCAACGTGAAATGTTTGGCGGAGGCATTGGGTTAGCCCATCGCGTGGCGGTTGGAGGCGGAGTATTGGCCGGTGAGGTGGTGTTCGAGTTGGCGTTCGATATCGCCGAGTAGCGAGGATGCGCCGAACCGGAACAGGTCGGGTTGCAGCCACGGGTGGCCGAGCTCGTCTTTCATCAGCGCCATGTAGAGGAGGGCGTCTTTGGCTTTGGCGATGCCGCCTGCCGGTTTGTAGCCGACTTTGATGCCGGTGCGGTCTTGGTAATCTCGGATGGCGCGGATCATGGTTAGGGTGACGGGGAGGGTGGCGTTAACCGTCTCTTTGCCGGTCGAGGTTTTGATGAAATCGGCGCCGGCCATCATGCAGACCAGCGAGGCGCGGGCGGTGTTGCGCAGGGTGGCGAGTTCTCCGGTGGCTAGGATGGCTTTGATATGCGCCTCGCCACATGCGGCGCGCATCTCGCGCATTTCGTCGTAGAGGGCTTGCCAGTTTCCGGTGAGGACGTGGCGGCGGGAAATTACGATGTCGATTTCCTTCGCCCCGGCGCGGACGGATTCGCCGATTTCCGCGATGCGGAGGTGGTAGGGCGAGAGGCCAGCCGGAAAGCCGGTTGAGACGGCGGCTACGGGGATACTGGTGCCTTCCAGCGCGCGGACGGCGGTTTCGACCATGTCATGATAAACGCAGACCGCTCCGGTGGTCAGACCTTGCAGGCCCAGTTTGTCGAGTATCCACGGCGCGACAGGTTGGCGGGCTTTGGCGCACAGGCGTTTGACGCGGCCTTCGGTGTCGTCACCCGACAAAGTGGTGAGGTCGATCAGGCTGATGGCTTTGAGCAGCCACGCCGCTTGAAAATCTTTTTTAACCGAGCGTCGTCCGCTCAAAGTGGCCGCACGACGCTCAATGGCGGAGGTGTTGGCCTGCACGCGTGCGACCCAGTCCAAATCCAGCTCCATGCCCGGATTGCGGGTGTGGGTCAGGGTTGGCAGTTGGGACTTCGACGCATCAAGCGTCGCGTTCGTGTCGGTATGGGTCAGGGTTTGCATCGAAGCCTCACCTATCTGGTTGGCCGCAGAGTGCGCGGGACGGGGGAGGCTGGCAAGGGCGTGTTGTCAAGTTTCGGCAGGATTTGACCGACAGGTTAAAGCCGTGATCGCAGCACATGGGACCGAAGCGATACCAATGCAATACCAGTTCAATCGCTATCGTCCCTCGGCGGTGGATCAGATGCCCACTGCGCATCGGTGCCCGTGTCGGGAAGTTTCGGCTGCGCCAGATGCCGATGCGCTTTCGCCAGCATCAGCGCCGACATGGGTGCTGTCACCAACAGAAAAATCGTGATCAGCACGCCATGCCAGTTGGCAATGCCATTTTGCCAGCCGATAACCGTTGCCGCGATCAGGATTGCACCGACGCCGACCGTGGTGGCTTCGGTTGGCGCGTGGAGTCGTTGCATCGGCTCGCGCAGTTTCAACATGCCAAAGCTGCCGATCAGACCAAACAACCCGCCCACTGCCAGCACTCCAGAGATTACCAGATCAATCACGACGTTCATTCGACAATCCTACCACGCAGGTAAAACTTACAAAAGGCGACGGTGCCGAAATACCCGGTCATTGCGAACAGCATGCCGATATCCATGCTGATCGCGGAGCGGCTTTGCGCGCCATAAAGCACGATCAGGGCGAGCATATTGATCACCATCGTATCGACCACAAGTATGCGATCCAGTACCGTCGGCGCTGTGGCGAGGCGCCAGAGATTGAGCAAAAGCGCCAATGCAAAGCAGGCGATTGCGAAGGGAAGCGCATATCCAAGCATCACATAAAGATCCTTTTCAGTCTGGACTCGTAGCGGGATTTTATCGCGTCGCGCACGGCATCTGGATTGCGGGTGTGCAAAACGTGGACCAAAAGCGCCTTATTGTCAGTGGAGAATTCGGCAGTTAGCGTACCCGGCGTCAGGGTGATGGTGGCTGCCAACAATGCCATCGCCTCGGGATCGGGCAGGTCAACCGGGACGGTGATCCAAACCGATGCAATCTTGCGCGCTGGCATGAAAAGGATGATCGCCGCGATCTCTACATTGGCGCACAAAATGTCGCCAAGCACAAAAATGACGTAGCCAATCAGCCGCATCGAATGGATGCGCGGGCGACCGGGCCACCACGGTTGCGTGGCGAGCGGGACCAAAATAGCAAGCAATGTGGCCAAGATCAGGTTGTTCAGGTTGGCGCTGTTGGCCAGCAAAAGCCAACCGATAAACAGCATGAAGGAAAGCAGCGGATGGGGAAACAGGCGGCGCATCATGGTGCCTTAAGCTGATTGACGGCGATGTAGGCTTGCGGGGCGTGCAGGGCTTTGGCGGTTTGGTTCAGCGCGTCAGTGATCGGGCCTGCGGCGAGGGTAAGCGCGGCCAAGGCTGCGAGGCAAAGCAGGACGGCGGCTGTGCTTTGGGCGGCGGCTTCTGAGCCGGGGGATTTCCAGAACAGGTCTGATCCTGCGCGAGCAAGGCCGATCATCGTGAGCAGTGAGGTGATCAGGATCATGCTCCACGCCAGCGTGTCGTTGCGCAGCGCGTCGAGGATCAGCAGTTTGCCGATAAAGCCCGACAGCGGCGGCATTCCAGCCATGGCGATGGCGGCAGCCATGTATAGCGCGGCGGTCAGGCCATCGCGGCGGGTGCGGGCAAGGTCAGCGACCAGGAAAAGTGCTGCGGTCGCGAGGGTGGAGTGCACGATATAGTATAGCGCGGCAGAGGTGGCTTGTGGCGTGAAGGCCGAGACTGAGAGCATCAGCATTCCCATTGACCCAATGACGCTGTAGGCAATTTGGCGCGGCAAGTTGTGGGTGGCGATCGTGCCTAGCGCGCCGACCGTCATAGTCGCTATCGATGCGGGATAAAGCAGATCGGCCAGCAGCGTTGTGATGGCGGGCAGGTCAGTCGGAAAAACCAACGTGCCAAAGCGGATCAGCGCGTAGGCCCCGACTTTGGTCATCACAGCAAACAGCGCGGCAACCGGCCCGGGGGCGTTGGCATAGCTGCCGGGAAGCCAGAATTGCAATGGCACCAGTGCTGCCTTGACTGCGAAGACCAGCATCATAAGCACGGCGGCGACTCGGATCAGCGCGGTGTCATTGGCAGGGATCAGTGGCAGTTTCTGCGCGAGGTCAGCCATGTTGAGCGTTCCGGTGGTGCTGTAAATCGTCGCCAGCGCAAACAGGAACAGCGTCG
>NZ_JAQGKQ010000006.1 GCF_028290025.1 Cypionkella sp.
CACCGAAACCCTGCTTTACGCCACGCTTGCAGGCACCGAAGTGCAGGCCAAAATGCTCAACCCCCGCCCGGTTTCCCCCGGCGAGCGGATGCGCTTTGGTATCGCCCTTGATAAATGCCACATCTTCGATGCCGACACCGGCATCAGCTTGCGGGGATAATCATGGCGCGCATTACTCTGGCCGAGGCTTTCCTTGTCGATCTGATCCCCAAGGTGAAACGCACCGACGCGATCCAATCCTTCAAGTCGCAGGAAACGATTTTCGTCACCCTGACCGATGCTGACGGTGCCACCGGCATGGGCTATTCCTACACCATCGGCGACGGCGGCCCCGCCATCCTGTCGCTGCTGCAGCGCACTTTGCTGCCCGCACTGATGGGGCGCGAGGCGGAAATGATCGAAGCTATATGGCGCGATCTTCTGTTTACCAGCCACGCCACCGCCGTCGGCCCGATCATGGCGCTGGCGCAAGCCGCCATCGACACCGCCTTGTGGGACATGCGCGGCAAACGCGCCAACCTGCCGCTGCATCTGCTGGCAGGCGGTGCGAAAACCCGTGTGCCGATGTATTCGACCGAGGGCGGCTGGCTGCATCTCGAACCCGCCGCTTTGGTGGACGATGCTTTGGCGATGCGCGAGGCAGGCTTCAAAGGCTCAAAAATCAAGATCGGCAAGCCCACCGTCGCAGGCGACGCTGCCCGCCTGAACGCCGTGCGCGCGGCCTTGGGTGATGATTATGAGATTATGACCGACGCCAACCAATCCCTCACGCAACCCGAAGCCTCCCGCCGCCTTGGCCTGCTGGAGTCCCTCAACATCGCGTGGTTTGAAGAACCCCTACCCGCCGATGATATCGCAGGTCATGCCCGGCTTAATCGCCAATCCCGGGTGCCGATTGCGGTGGGCGAGTCGATGTATTCCCCCGGTCAATTCGCCGACTATATCGCAGCCGAGGCTTGCGGCATCGTGCAGGCCGACGTCGCCCGCATTGGCGGCATCACCCCTTGGCTCAAGGTCGCCCATATGGCCGAAGCGCATAACCTGATGATTTGCCCGCATTTCCTGATGGAGCTGCACGTCTCCCTCGTCTGCGCCGTGCCAAACGCGCCTTGGCTGGAATATATCCCGCAACTGGATGATGTTGCAGCCCCGATGGCGCGCGCCGGCGGCCACGCGCTTGCCCCCACCGCCCCCGGTCTTGGTATTGAGTGGGATCACGCCGAACTCGCCGCGCGAACCGCGCCAGGCTCGCGCTTCACCGTGCAAGAGGGCAAGCTATGAAGCGTTATGGCGCTGTGCTTGGCCTTTCTGAAGAAGGTAAAGCCGAATACCGCGCGTTGCACGCCGCCGTCTGGCCCGAGGTGCTGGCGAAGATCACCGAATGCAACATCCGCAACTATTCGATCTTCCTGAAAGAACCCGAAAATCTGCTATTCTCTTACTTCGAATACACAGGCACCGACTATGAGGCTGACATGGCGAAAATGGCCGCCGATCCCACGACGCAAAAATGGTGGGCCGTCAACATGCCGCTGCAACGCCCGCTCGACACCCGCAAAGATGGTGAGTGGTGGGCCGATATGACCGAAATCTTTCACCATGACTGAAACCAATGACTGACCTGCGCCAAACCATCACACAACCAACTCGAAGCCTGCCGATTGTGATCTTCGGCGCAGGCTCCATCGTGTCCGACGCACATCTGCCCGCCTATGCGCAGGCGGGTTTCACCGTTGCGGGCATCTACGACCCCGACCACGCCAAAGCCATCGCTTTGGCGACAAAACACGGCACGACCGCCTTTGCCAACCTCACTGACGCAACCGCGCTCGGCACCGAAGCCCTCTACGACCTCGCCGTGCCGCCCGCCGCGATCCCCGCCCTGCTGCGCGCCCTGCCCGAAGGCTGCGTTGCGCTGATCCAAAAGCCAATGGGCAGCGATCTGGCCGAGGCGGACGAAATCATCCGAACCTTGCGCGCCCGCAACATCCGCGCGGCGGTAAACTTTCAACTGCGGTTCGCGCCGATGTGTCTGGCGCTGAAAGACGCCATCGCCCAAGGCCAACTTGGCGATGTGATCGACTTCGACGCGCTGTTGGCGGTGCACACCCCGTGGCATCTCTGGGCTTTCCTTGCCGACCTGCCGCGCGTGGAAATCCTGCTGCACTCGATCCATTACCTTGACCTCATCCGCGATCTGTTCGGCAATCCAGCAGGCATTGCCGCCCGCACTATGGGGCATCCATCCTCGACAGTTGCCAACAGCCGCACCTCAATGATCTTAGACTATGGCCCGCAGATCCGCGCCAATCTGGCGATCAACCACAACCACAACTTTGGCCGCAAATTCCAAGCCTGCGAGTTTCGCATCAGTGGCACCAAGGGCGCTGCCTATCTGAAGGTCGGCGCCAATCTCGACTACCCGTTGGGCGAACCCGATGAGTTGTGGCTGAACACCACTGGCGAGTGGCAGCAAATTCCGCTGGTCGGCAACTGGTTCATCGCCGCCTTTGTGGGCCGCATCACCCAAGTCATGCGCTTTGCCACTGGCGAGGATGCAATGCTACAAGGCAGTGCCGAAGACGCGTGGCACACTATGGCGCTGGTTGAGGCCGCTTACGAAAGCGCCGCAGCCCCGCTTCATCCGATCAGGACGCATCCCAATGCTTGAACAGACCAAATACTACGAAGATTTCGAAATCGGCGAGGCCCGCGACACCACGGGCCGCACCATCACCGAGACCGATTTTGTCGTCCACGCGGGCCATTCCGGCGACTTCTTCCCGCATCATCTGGATGCCGAGTTCTGCAAGACCCTGCCTTTCGGCCAACGCATCGCGCATGGCACCATGGTGTTCACCATCGGCGTCGGCTTGACCGCGACCATCATCAACCCGGTGGCGTTTTCCTACGGCTACGACCGGATGCGCTTTGTCAAACCCGTGTTCATCGGCGACACCATCCGCAGCCGGGTTGAAATCATCGCCAAGGAACTGATGGATAAACGCCCCGGCTACGGCCGCGTCACTGAACGCCTCACCGTCACCAAACATTCCGGCGAAGTGGCTCTCGTCGCCGACCATATCTACATGGTGGAGTGCAAGAAATGACACCCTTCGACTTCGGCCCATTCCTTCTGCTGTCCGACAAAGACAACGTCCTCGTCGCCCGCGCCAACGCGCCTGAGGGGCTGACCGTCACGCTGGAATCCGGCCCCACCACGCTCACCCGGGCCATCCCGATGGCCCATAAAATCGCCCGCCGTTCTATTGCCGAAGGCGACACCATCCTGAAATACGGCATGCCCATCGGCATCGCCACCGCAGCCATCGCGGCAGGCGAACACGTTCATATCCACAACATCCGCTCGGCCTATACCGCGACAATCTCGTTGCAGGATGCCGACGGCGTCTCGGCAGGAGTATCGCTATGATTGACGCTTGGCTGCGCGCCGATGGCCGCAAAGGCATCCGCAACACCGTCGTGGTCGCCTATCTGGTCGAATGTGCGCATTTCGTGGCTTCCGAAATCGTCCACCGCTTCCGCAACACCCCGTTTGAGGGCGAGGTGCAGTTGATCGGCTTCCCCGGCTGCTACCCCAACGAATATGCGGCCCAGATGATGGAGAAACTTTGCACCCATCCGAACGTCGGCGCGGTGTTGTTCGTCTCCCTCGGCTGCGAAAGCTTCGACAAAGTCCGCGTCGCCAATGCGGTGGATGCCTCAGCTCGCCCAGTCAAAACCCTCGTGATTCAACGAGCAGGCGGCACCCGCTCCACCGTGCAAGCCGGGGCCGATTGGATCACGCAGACCCTCGGCCAAATCGCGCAAGGCCCCCGCGCGCCGATGGGCGTCAATGAGTTAATCATCGGCACCGTCTGCGGCGGCTCTGACGGCACCTCTGGCATTTCCGGCAACCCGGCAGCGGGCAAGGCGTTCGACCTTTTGGTCGCCGAAGGGGCTGCCTGCATCTTCGAGGAAACCGGCGAGCTTATCGGCTGCGAAGAAATCATGGCCGAACGTGCCATCACGCCCGAACTCGGCCAAATCCTGCGCGAAAGCGTCCATAAAGCCGAACGCTACTACGCCACCCTCGGCTACGGCTCATTCGCCGCTGGCAACGCCGCTGGCGGGCTTTCCACCATCGAGGAAAAATCCCTTGGCGCTTATGTCAAATCGGGTGACAGCCCAATCTCCGGCCTGATCAAACCCGGCGACATTCCCCCCACCGGCGGGCTTTACCTGATGGACGTCGTCCCCGACGGCGAGGTGCGCTTTGGTTTCCCCAACATCAGCGACAACGCGGAAATCGTCGAGATGATTGCATCCGGCGCGCATATGACGCTGTTTGTCACCGGGCGCGGATCAGTCGTAGGCTCGGCAATCTCTCCTGTCATCAAAATCTGCGCCAACCCGGACACTTGGCGCGCGCTGTCCGAGGATATGGACGTGAATGCAGGCGACATCATCGAAGGCCGCCGATCTATCCCCGAAGTCGGCCAAGAAATCCGCGATCTGGTCGTCGCCGTGGCGGGCGGACAGCAAACCAAATCCGAAGAACTCGGCCACCGCGAGTTTATCCTGACCTACAAATCTTTCGAACCCATCGGCCCGGCCTGCCTGCCAAGCGCCGCATAAAGGATTATACCATGCAAAGACTTAGCGGAAAACGCGCCCTGATCACCGCCGCCGGACAAGGCATCGGCAAAGCCACCGCCCTGCGCTTGGCCGAAGAAGGTGCGCAAGTGCTGGCCACCGACGTGAACGCCGCCACGCTGGAAGAACTGAACGGCACCCCCGGCATCACCACGCAAGTGCTGAACGTGCTCGACGCCGACGCGATCACCGCAGTGGTGGCTGCCGCTGGCCGCATCGACATTTTGTTCAACTGCGCCGGCGTGGTTCATGCGGGCGACATTATGCAATCCAGCGAAGACGAATGGGATTTCGCCTTCGCGCTGAACTGCAAGGCAATGTATCGCATGTTGCGCGCAGTGCTGCCGGGTATGGTCGCGCAAGGCGGTGGCTCGATCATCAATATGGCGTCTGTCGCGGGGCCGCTTACCGCACCGCCGAACCGCTTTATCTATTCGGCCTCAAAAGCTGCCGTCGGCGGTATCACCAAATCGGTGGCGCAGGATTACGTCAAACAAGGCATCCGTTGCAACGCAGTCTGCCCCGGCACCGTCGATAGCCCGTCCTTGCACCAACGCCTACGCGACACCGGAGATTATGAGGGCGCAATGGCCGCTTTCATCGCCCGTCAACCGATGGGCCGCATCGGCAAGCCCGAAGAAATCGCCGCTATGGTTGCCTATCTCGGTGCCGACGAATCCGCCTATACAACCGGCCAACTGCTCGCGCTTGACGGCGGCTGGACCATCTAAAACAAGGAAATCTGTATGAAACTCGTTCGTTATGGTGCCCGTGGCGCTGAAAAACCCGGCCTGATCGACTCAGATGGACGCATCCGCGATCTGTCGGCGCATGTGGCTGATATTGCTGGCGATGTGCTGGCCAATCTTGAGCAGCTGCAAGCCATCGACCCGGCCAGCCTGCCTTTGGTCGAAGGCAACCCGCGCTATGGTGCCTGCGTTGGCCAGATCGGCAAATTCATCTGCATCGGTCTGAACTATTCCGACCACGCCGCCGAATCCGGCATGGCGGTGCCACCCGAGCCTGTGATCTTCGCCAAATATACCTCTGCCGTCTGCGGCCCGCATGACGACATCATCATCCCACGCGGTTCGGAAAAGACTGATTGGGAAGTTGAACTGGCCTTCGTCATCGGCAAACCCGGCAAATATATCGTCGAGGCCGATGCGATGAACCACGTTGCAGGCTTCTGTGTCTGCAACGATGTGTCAGAGCGCGCCTATCAGACCGAGCGTTCCGGCCAATGGTCCAAAGGCAAATCCTCCGACAACTTCGGCCCGATCGGCCCGTGGCTTGTGACGCGGGATGAGGTGGCCAACCCCAACGATCTGCACATGTGGCTGAAGGTCAACGGCGCGCAAATGCAGAACGGCTCGACCAACACCATGGTCTATCAAATTCCGTTCTTGGTGTCTTACCTGTCGCAATTCTTCACCCTGCATCCGGGCGATGTGATCTCCACCGGCACCCCTCCGGGCGTCGGTCTGGGCATGAAGCCACCCCAATATCTGAAAGCGGGCGATGTGGTCGAGTTGGGCATCGAAGGCTTGGGCGAACAGCGCCAAATCTGCGTCAACGACCTGTAAACCTCTGGGGGGCCGCAAAGCCCCCCTTACCCCTTCCGAGCCGCCTTCTCCGCCATTCGCACGCTTGCAGCCTCAGCAAACAACGTCGGATCGCGGTAAAGCGCCGTCAGCAAATGCTCGGCATAAAGCACCAACTCGCCCTCACCCTTGTACACCGAATAGCTGACGCGCAGCTTACCCATCTTCTCACCATGCACCTCTTTGGCAAGGTTCTCACGGATGGTGTAAATGGTATCGCCAATGAACACTGGCTTGATGAACCGCAGCCGATCATAGCCATAGCTGAACGAGTTCAAACAGTTCGTCGCGGCCAGTCCCAGCCCCAGCGAGAACACGAACGCCCCCGCCACCAGACGCCGCCCGAACACGCCCTCCTCCACCGCGAACCGCTCATCGCTGACGTAGGGGTGATGGTCCATCACAAGGCTGTTGAACTGCATCGACTCGCCCTCGGCAATCGTGCGGCGGATCGAACGGATTTTATCGCCAATTTCAAAATCCTCGTAGAACCAATTCTCGGCATTCCAAACCGGGATTTTGGCATGATCTTCCGGTAGCCCAGGCAGCCCGCGCGCGTGAATACCAATCTCAGCCATCGCCTAAACTCCCGCGAATTTCAGGCACATCGGCGTGCCAATCTGCAAAGCCGCCCCCGTGTCGTGCAAGGCCCCCGTCGCCTCATCACGCGCTAGAACGCTCACCCGATCCGAGTTCTGGTTGGCGACCAACACATGCCGCCCCGAAGGCGTAATCGCCAAATGCCGAGGCGTCACCCCACCGCAAGCCACGAAACCACGCGGGATCAGCCGCCCGGTTTCCTGCTCCACCTCAAAGATCGAAATGCTGTCATGCCCGCGATTGCCGCCATACAAAAACCGCCCATCCGGTGAGATTTGGATATCCGAACAATGGTTCCCCGCCCGCGCCTCCGCCGGAACCGCAGGCTGGCTATCAATCGCCGTCAATACGCCCGTCACGGCATCAAAACCATGCGCCGTTACCGTCGAATCCAACTCATTCATCACAAACACCAACCGCCCACCCGGATGCAGCGCCAAATGCCGTGGCCCTGCTCCCGGCTTGGTCTGCGCCAAAGCAATCCGTTCCGGCACGCCATCCGCGCCAATCCGGTAAGTGATCAGCGCATCCATCCCGAGATCAGCGACGATCACCATGCCCCCCTGCACCACCTCGGTCACAGAATGCGCATGTGCCCGCTCCTGCCGCGCCGCATCGGGCCCCGCGCCGCTATGTGCCACACTCGCCACCGCAGGCGACAAGCCATTCGCGCCAATATCAAAAACGACCAACGACTGATCCGGCCCACCCTCACCCACAGTATAATTCGCCACAAACAACCGCCGCCCATCGCGCGAGATCGTGTTATGCGCCGCAATACTGCCAAGGCTGGGTTGGGTGTTCAAATACTCCAACCGCTCCGTCGCACGGTCAAAGGCAAACGCCGTCACCAACCCCTCACGCCAATCGGCCACTTCCGAATTGGCATAGACCTTGGCGCCATCGGCACTGACCGAAAGATAGGTCGGGTTCTCGACCTGCGGATAACCCGCCAGCTTGCGGAACGTCAGCGCATTCTCATCAAAGCCAAACACGTTCAGCCCATCGCCCCGAGCGCCTTGAAAATACGGCGCTTCGCGGTTCAGCGTGCCGACAAACAGCAGCAGCTCGTCAGTCATTACAATACCTCCCAAATCCCGCTCCTCAACGGCTGATTTCCACATGTGAAAAATCATATCGCCAGTAAACTCTGTTGACGTCGCCGCGTCAATGCGTAGCTTACAAGCATAATTTCACAGGTGAAACGATGTCCGAGAGTGACGACGACGGCCGCTACCGCGCCCCCGCGCTGGACAAGGGGCTTGATATGATCGAGCTTCTCGCCGCCCGCGAGGAAGGCATGACGCTTAAAGACATCTCTACCGCCCTGAACCGCTCTCCGACCGAGCTTTACCGGATGCTCGACCGCCTTGCACGGCGCGGCTATGTCGCGCGCCAAGGCGACAACTACGCCCTGACGATGAAGTTGTTCATGCTGGCCCATTTGCGCCCGCCGATCCGCCGTCTGGTCGGCCATGCCATGCCAGTGATGCGCCGCTTCACCAACGCCGCCGAGCAAGCCTGCCATCTGGTAATCTATGATCGCGGTGATTTGGTGGTGATCGCTCAGGTCGAAGCGCCGGGCTATTGGGGTGTCACCATCCGCGTTGGCGCGCAGATCGGGTTGGTTAACTCAGGGTCTGGCCATGTCATTCTGGCCTTCGCCACCGCCGAAGAACGCGCGCTGATGTTTGAAGAACATGAGACCATGCCCTACGAAGTAGCCCCTGCTGACCTTGATCAGCGGCTGGCCGATGTGGCAAAGCATGGCTATGAGGCGATGCAAAGCCAGCAGACCCCTACGGTCTGGAACCTTTCGGTGCCGATCATGGGGCCGAATGGCACAGTGTTGGCCGCCCTTACCTGCCCCTTCGTGCGCCGCCTTGAAAACCCTGACGCACCCGACCGCGATCATGTCTTGGCCCTGCTGCGCACGGCTGGCGATGAGCTGTCGGTTACATCAACCACCAGCTAAGCCCCCACAATCTTCACCAACCCAAGCCCAGGTCCCGCGCCGGGGCTTTTTCTTTTCGCCATTTCTTTAATCCTAAACTGCCGATTTCGGCTTGCGCCAATCTTCCATAAATGAAATCATAATTCACCAACGAAAGATCATGCTGCATCGCCGCATGAAGAAGACGACGCAAAAATCGCGCCGGGGAGAGAGCGACGTGACACAGACCGAGGCCATTCTGCCGCTTGACGGCCTGATCGTGCTGGACATGAGCCAATTTCTATCCGGCCCCTATTGCTCGCTGCGGCTGGCCGATATGGGTGCGCGGGTGATCAAGATTGAACGCCCCGATGGCGGCGATCTGTCGCGCAGACTGTATCTGTCGGATACCGAGATCGGCGGCGATTCCACGATTTTCCACGCCATCAATCGCGGCAAGGAAAGCCTTGCGATTGACCTGAAAAACCCCGCCGATCTGGCTGCTCTGCGCAAACTGATCACCAGCGCCGATGTGCTGATCCAAAACTTCCGCCCCGGCGTGATTGAACGGCTGGGGTTGGATTATGCAGCGGTTAAAGCAATCAACCCCCGCCTCGTCTATGCGTCAATCAGCGGATACGGCGATGAAGGTCCTTGGGTCGCGCGTCCCGGCCAAGACCTGTTGGCGCAAGCGCGCTCGGGGGTGATGTGGCTGAACGGCGACGAAGATCAAGGCCCGGTGCCGTTTGGTCTGGCGATTGCCGATATGCTGGCGGGTGCGGCTTGCTGCCAAGGTATCCTTGCCGGCCTCGTGCGGCGCGGCATCTCGAACCAAGGTATGCATGTGCAAACCAGCCTGATGGAGGCGCTGGTCGATTTCCAGTTTGAGGTGCTGACCACGCATCTGAACGATGGCCGCCGCCTGCCGAAACGCTCGGATTTCCGCAGCGCCCATGCCTATCTGTCGGCTCCCTATGGCGTGTATCAGGCAACCGACGGCTGGCTTGCTATTGCAATGACGCCGCTGCCCAAGCTCGCCGATCTGATGCAGATCGACACGCTTGCGCCGTATCGTGACGACCCGAAACTCAGCTTCACCGAGCGCGACACCATCAAACGCTTGATCGCAGATAAGGTTGCCACCCGCTCGATTGACGAATGGCTCTCGATCCTAGAACCCGCCGATATTTGGTGCGCTCGTGTGCTGGATTGGCCCGCTTTGCTGGCCTCCGAAGGTTTCAAAACGCTGGACATGCTGCAAACCGTCACCCGCGCTGATGGCGTTTCGATTGAGACAACCCGCCTGCCTTTGCGTCTGAACGGACACCGCCCGGTCAACACCGCCGCCGCCCCGCTGATCGGCGCGCACAGCGATGCGATCCGCAAGGAGTTCAACCTGTGACCCGCCTCAAAGGCATGACGTGGAGCCATCCACGCGGCTTTGATCCGATGGTCGCTTGCTCCGCGATCTGGGCCGAGAAAACGGGTGTGCAGATTGATTGGGAAAAACGCTCGCTGCAAGACTTTGAGAGCTTCCCGGTGGAGGAACTCGCGCGCGCCTATGACCTGATCGTCATCGACCACCCGCATGTCGGCCAGATCACCGATGAGGGCTGTCTTGCCCCGTTGGATGTTCCCGGCCGCGAGGCCGAACGGGCCGCGCTTGCCGCAGGATCGGTCGGGCAGAGCTACCCAAGCTATTTCTGGCGCGGCCAGCAGTGGGCTTTCCCCATCGACGCCGCCACGCAAGTGCTGGCTTGGCGGCCAGATTTGCTCGACGCACCGCCTACCAGTTGGGCCGAGGTCGTAGCGCTCGCAAAACAAGGCCAGGTCTTACTGCCTCTGCGCCCGCCTCATTCGCTGATGACGGTCTACACATTGGCAGGAAACCTCGGTGCGCCCTGCCGCGTCGAAGGCGATACGCTGATCGACCCCACCATTGGCGCGCAAGTCTGGGATATGCTACGCGAGATCACCGATCTGGTGGACCCCGCCTGCGCTGGCTACGACCCCATCGCGGTATTTGAGGAAATGGCCAAACCCGCATCGAACATCGCCTGTGCGCCGCTGATTTATGGCTATGTCAACTACGCCATCGCGGGCTTTCGCCCCAATCTGATCCGCTTTGCCGATATGCCCGTCGCAGGCGATAACGGCTCGGTGGGCTCGGCGCTCGGCGGCACTGGCATCGCGGTTTCCGCGTTCTCAACCAATAAAGACGCGGCCATCGACTTCGCCTACTGGATTGCCAGCGGTGACATCCAACGCGGCCCCTTTGCAGCAGCAGGCGGTCAGCCCGGCCATGCCGCCGCTTGGGAAGATGCCGCCGTCAACGCCGCGACATCGGATTTCTACCAAGCCACCCGCGCCACGCTCGAAGGGGCATGGGTGCGCCCGCGCCACAACGGCTATATGGCGCTGCAAGAGGCTGCCTCGCAGCGGATCACCGCAGGGCTGGCCGCCAAAGAATCCGCATCACCAGTAATCAACGATATTAACCGGCTGTTCCGAGAAAGCTTTTAAGACGAAAACCGCCCTAGAGAACACTCCGGGGCACTAGGGAGGAGGAAACCCAATGAAGAACCTGATCTGTGGCCTGATGGCCGCAACTGCACTGACGGCGGCGCTGCCCGCTTTTGCCCAATCGGTTGAGGAAACCGTGGCAGGCTTGCCCGAGGCTTTGCGCGCGCAATATGAAGGCGCGCCGCAAACCATCACCGCCGGGCCTTTGGCCGATTTCACCCCCAAGGCCAAGCCTTACAAATGGTGCCATTCCGAAAGCTATCAGGGCAATCCGTGGCGGGTTTCGGTCACGACTGAACTGAAGCGTCTGGTCGATGGCCTGATCGCGCAGGGCGTTGTGTCAGATTTTGAGGTCTCGGACTCCAACAGCGATGTGGGTCAACAGATCAACCAAATCCGTGCATTCATCGACAAAGGCTGCGGTGTGATCACCTCAATCCCCGGCTCGGCTACAGGTCTGGATGAGGCTATTGCTGCGGCTTCCGCCGCTGGCATCCCGTTCATCACCGCCGCAGGCTCTGTCACAGCGCCCTCCGCCGTCAACGTTGACAGCAACTATCAGCGCTGGGGCTATGAGATGATGGATGCCATCGGCAAAGCGCTGCCCGAGGGCGGTAATGTGCTGATCGTTGAAGGCATCGCAGGTCATCCGATTGTCGCACAAGAACGCGCTGGCGGCGATGCGGCGATGGCGCTCTATCCAAAGCTGAAAACCGCGCGTGTGGTCAATGGCGACTGGACGGCGAATGTCACCAAGACCGTCGTGCTGCAAACCTTGGCGACCAATCCCGCACCGATTGACGCTGTCTGGTCGGCGGGGTCTGAGTCTCGCGTGATTGCCGAGGCGTTTGCCGAAGCTGGTCGCCCGGTGCCGCTGATCACTGGCTCGATCACCGGCGATGCGCTCGGCTATTGGAAAGCCAACCCAGAGGCTTACCGCTTTGAAGGCCATGCCGTGCTGCCGGGTTGGACTGCGCAAACCCTGTTCCGCGTTGCCGCGCGCATCATGGATGGCCAAAAACCCGTGCTGAACACCCTGCTGATCCCGCTGCCGCCCGTGCATGAGGCTGATCTTGCTGGCTGGTATCAAGATTGCATGACGCCGGATGCGGTGTCGGTGTTCCCAGTGCCGCCAACTGATCCGGTGTCTGAAGCGGATATGAACGCCTACTTCTCGAACCCCGCCGCAAGCCCCGGTTGGGATTACGCAACCGTGCCTGCGGCCTGCGCGAAGTAAGCCAAATCTGCCGCGCCTGATCGGGCGCGGCACCCCTATCCTGCGGGAGACTGCGATGCTGGCGATCACTGGCCTGTCCAAGCGCTACGGCGAAACCGTGGCTCTGGACCAGGCGACCATTTCGTTTCGGGCGGGCACCGTCCACACCATCTTGGGCGAAAACGGCTCAGGCAAAAGCACACTGGTCAAGCTGCTGTCGGGCATCGTTTTGCCCGATGCTGGCACGATCACGTTTGAAGGCCAAACCGTCACCGCCCGCACCCCCGCCGCCTTTCAAACCGCAGGCTTTGCCACCGCGTTTCAAGAGGTGCTGATTGCCCCCGACCGCTCGGTTACCGACAATATCCTGCTTGGCCTCGATGGCCTGTTCATCCGCCGCATCCCGCGCCATGAACGTCGCGACCGTGCCGCGGCTGTGCTGTCGCGCTTTGCCCGCACCCCGATTGACCTAGACGCCCCCGCCGGATCGCTGCCCCTCGCAGCCCAACAACTTGTCGTCCTCGCCCGCGCCGTCGCCCGCGACCCCCGCGTGCTGATCTTGGATGAAATCACCGCCGCCTTAGACTTTGCCGACCGCGAATCCGTCTTCGCCTTCATGCGCGAACGCGCCGCTGCGGGCTGTCTGATCTTGTTTATCACGCACCGCATGGATGAGGTGATGGCGCTGTCCGACGACATTTCCGTGCTGCGCTCGGGCCACGTTGTCGCCACCCAAACCCGCGATGCCTCCACCCCCTCGCAACTGCTGCACCTGATGGCACCGCAAAAGGCCCAACAACTAGAGGCGCAGCATGGCTGATCTATCCCAGAACTTGGCCCTAACCATCCGCGACCTGCATTTGCGACCCGGTGCCGCCCCTATCTCAACCCAAATCAAAGCTGGTGAAATCGTCGGCCTCGCGGGCCTCGACGGCCACGGCCAAGACGTGTTCCTGCGCAGTCTGGCGGGACTAGAGCGCAACCAAAACGCCGTCGATCTGCAAGGCAACCGCATCGGCAGTTTCCGCGACGCCGAGCGCAACGCCGTCGTCTATGCCCCGCGCGACCGCCGCTCTACTGGGATTTTCCCCGGCCTGTCGATCCTAGATAACTTTGCCATAGCCACCCCGGGCCGTGACCGCAAAGGGCTGCTGATCAGCGCCAAGTCCCGCCGTGCGCGCTATGAGTTGTGGAAAGACCGCCTGCAAATCAAAGCCCCCAGCCCCGACGCACCGATTACCGCTCTGTCGGGCGGCAATCAGCAAAAGATCTTGCTCGCCCGCGCCTTAGCCCGTGATCCTAAGGTGCTTTTGCTGAACGACCCCACCCGTGGTGTCGATGTGGCGACCCGTCTCGTCCTTTATGATCTGTTCCGCGAACTCGCCGCCGAAGGCATCGCGCTGGTGATCCTGTCGTCGGAAATCGAGGAAATCCTTGTGCTCTGCCACCGCGTTCTGGTGTTTCGCGACCATGCGCTTGCCGCCGAGTTGGCAGGCGACGCGATGCGCACCGACACCGTTATCGCGGCAATGTTTGGGAGAGCGGCATGACCCGCATATTTGGCCGTTACGGCTTTGCCATTGGCATCCTTGTGGTGTTGCTGATTGCCAATCTGGTGATGAACCCGGTTCGCTTTTACCCCGGCAGCTGGGGCACCTTGATCGGCCTCGCGGCCCCGCTGATCGGTGCAGCACTGGCCTCTACTCCGGTTATTCTGGCGGGGCGCGGTGGCATAGACATCTCGGTGGGCCCAGTGATGGGTCTGGTCAGCGCCGTTGTGATCAGGCTGCTTTACTTAGACGCCGGGATCGCCTCACCCTTCATCCTCTGGCCTGCCGCCTTGCTGGTCGGTGCCGCCATCGGCGCGTTCAACGGCTTCATGGCCACAATTGTGCGCGTGCAGCCCATCGTCGCCACCCTCGGCACCTATCTGATCCTCGGCGGCCTGACGCTGACCATCCTGCCCGCCCCCATCGGCCCCGCCCCCGATTGGCTGAAGGCAATGGCTGGGGTGTGGAGCTTTCTCCCCCTAGGCATCATCGCCGCCCTGTGGTGGACGCTCTGCCGCACGCCGTTTCATAGTCAGTTGATGGCCGTCGGC
>NZ_JAQGKQ010000016.1 GCF_028290025.1 Cypionkella sp.
GTCGTTCTGCAAGGTATCAAGAATGGCTGCTCCGATTGACCTAACGAATATGCCCTCTGCGAGAGGATACCCAGCGCATCCGGCGCTTGTTGTGGTGGGCAACGACGCTGTCAGGGTGCTGGCCGAAAGTGGGTTCCGGGTGACCTCCCATGTCGCTTTTACCGAGGCTTTGGCGTTTCGGCTGAAGATCGACTTATCGGCCACGCTGACTGTGATGCGCAACCTGCCTCTGTGGGTCGATGGGCCGCAGCATGCCGAACTGCGGCGCAAAGTCGCAACTTTTCTGGCCGAGGATAGGTTGGTCAAGCTCGCTCGCGCCAAGGCTCGCATCCGTGCGGCTATCGCTAAGGCACTTGGCTCCGGCGGCCCGGCACGTGTTGATCTTTTGGCTCTGGTACGCGAGGTGGTCGACGTGTTTATGGAGGAAATTACCGGTATCCCTCGGCCCGATGGTGATTTGTCGAGCCTTCCCAGCATTTTCAGCTCCAACCTTGGTGTGGCAGCGCGCCGGCGGCTTGAGGCGTCCCTGAAACGTCAGTTCGAGATGGCACAGAACCTCTTTCCCGCAGAGCCGCCAGAACGGCATGCCTTAAGAGTGGGGCAATGGACTATGGGCCGCGATCCGCTGATTGGATCGCTTGGCCTCTCTTTGCATGATCATATCACCAGCCTAGACGGGGCATCGCTTTGTGAGCGGCGTCTGCCAAGTGTGCCAACGCAAACGGGCGTGCCCGCGATCGGTCGGATAGCAAACTTTGCGCAGACAGTCGCTGGCTGTCCGGTAGCAGAAGGGGCGCTCATAGAGTGCCGCCTTGATAGCCTTACGGGGCGTCCTGCAGCTGAGCGGCAGCATTTTTTTGGCGCAGGTCCGCATCTTTGTCTTGGGCGACCATTTACTTTGGCCTTTTGGGACTGCGTCGCCGACGCGCTTGCAGATCAAGATATCAGTTTGACGGTTTGTGATTTCGCTCTTGCTCAAAACGATGTATTCGACATTCCATCCGTTTTTACGGCCCGCACCACTTCTCTTTCACAGCTTGGTAGTGAGGCATTATGAACATTCGACAGTCAGTACTTGCAGCCCTTGATCAGACGTGCGGGTTAATGGATCGTCCATCTTTGGCTCCGATTGCGTTGTCAGGCGGGGATTTTTCCCTCTCAGACTTGGACATTGATAGTCTTTCGACATACGAGATAATAATGCAGCTTGAAGATGAGTTCGGCATCGACATCCCACCGGTAGCCCTCGCTTCTGCGGCTTCGCTGGCTGATCTGGTGGCTGCCGTGACGCTTGCAGTCGACGCCAAAGCATGACCGATCTCGGCCGTTCGAAAGCTATGCACAGCATGGTTCGACGACTAACTGCGCTGGAGAATTTTTCGACGCCCCGTGAATTCATCGATGCTGCCAACGCCATCGGCCAGTCTGAAGACCGCAGCTTTGCCGATATTGTGGAGCGGTCACATTCCCTGCAGGCATTGCGCGACGCACCTAGCCTTTCGGTCCTGCGCTTACAGTCCGAAGTTCGCCATGCCCGGCTTTATTCGACGCCCGGGACATCTCGGCAACGGTTACTCATCGCATTTGCGGGTGCCGCGCAGCGCTTGATGATGCCGCTGCCTATTTTCATGCAGGCCCTGCCAGCAAACACCGATCTGCTGATTTTATACGATCCATTGAACAACCATTATCGACGCGGCATTTGGGATGGAGATCATACGCTTCGGGATCTGGCATCCATCATGGCACCCATTATAGGTGGCTATGATGACACCATTGCGCTGGGAACAAGCAGCGGTGGATTGCCCGCGCTTCGATTTTCCAAGCTTTTCGGACTACGCCGCGGCTTATCCTTTGGCGGGCGGTTGATAGACGACACGTTGCGAATATTGCGGCGCGAAATACTCCCGCCCGCCTACGACCCCTTATGCGCTTGTGATGACCTACAAAATACCGAGGTGATCTTGATCCACGCGGCAGACAATGCGCAAGACGCCCTCGCGGCGCGCTGCGCTGCTGTGGCCGCAAATTCACGCAGGATCTCACTGGCGGGACGCAGCAACCACAGTGTGCTGTGGGATGTGCAGTGTATGGAGCGTCTGCCCGACCTTCTGGAAATGGCGTTCTCGGCCAGTGCATCGACGCTTAACGATTCCCTTTGCAAATGGAGCGCGTCTGACTTGGCCGCTACACGGACCTGAAGCGACAGCATAGCCACCCGGTGCGCCGGACTTTCCCTGCGCGAGGGCGAAGATGAAACCTGCAACCCAAAACCAGCGCATCGACCTGCAGCATTCTGACATCTGCGCGAGCACTCCGGAAGGATCAACATTAAGGGTTTGTCTCGTCTCCCTTGGCCGCTATCCTTGCCATCTTGTATGAGCGGGGACGACATGAATGAAGATCAGGGACGGCGCCCCACGCGGGCAGAAGCTCAGGGCCTGCGACAGGCGCGCGAGATCGAACAGCATCTGACCGCCTTGGACAGCTTCGCACCGCTCGCGCTCGGTGTGCTCGCGGTTGCATCGGGCATTTATACCTATCTGGGCGTCCGCGCCCAGCTCGATGGTTCGGGTGCGCTGACGTTCTTTGCCGCCGTTGCCTATTCCCTTGCGGTTTCGGTCGCCATTTTCGTGTTCTGGAGCTACATGATCCGTCTTACGCCTGCGATGCGGACGGCGAAGGCACGGATCGGCATGCTTCTGACGATGGCGCTTGGCTCTTGCGCGATAGTCGCAATGTCGTCCTGGTTGAATGCCGCAGCACTGGCCGGGTCAGCGGCGGTTGAGCAACATCTGGCTTTGACGGTCCGAGATTATCAGATCGAACTTGAACAGGCGAACAGGGTGGCTGTCGCAAGCCAAGGGTTACAACTCGACGTGTCCCGTGCCCGCCAGTCATTCGAGGATCTGTCTTCACAGGAAGCAGACGGGAATTTATCTGGCACGTCCGGGCGCGGCGCGGTGTTTCGCGTCCTTACCTCGAAGGGCGATGAACTCGCGGCGCTAGAGACGCAGATTGCGGCACAAGGTCCGCTCATTGCGGCGGCGTTCTCGGAAGGCAACGCCATCCTATCGCGTATGCGCGCGCTTACTGCCGCTGCGGGCCCCGTAGGCGAACGCTCGGTGATTTTTGCCGAGGAATCCGTAAGACTGGCCGGGCTTATAGCGCAGTTGCGGCAACTTTCTGTGGCCCCAGTTGTGGATCGTGCAGCGCGCGATCTTGCAGCGTCGGTGGTCTTGCCAGAGCTTGACGGTTCGAGCGATACGATAAGGGGCGCGCAACAGACCACCATAGACTCGGTCCTGCAACTTCTGGGACAGCGAGCGGAATCTCTGAGGGCAGCCGCGCAAGTGGTGATTGCCCTGCCAGCGGCCGAGGAGACAACGTATCAGCCGATTTCATCAGCTGACGCCGTGCTACGCTATGCAGGGGATTTCATACCGTCTTGGGCCGGGGCGATCGCTATCGACCTGTTGCCAGCAGTGTTGGTGTTTATGATGATGGTTGCGCAATCGGCAATCCGCGAAGATCGCGCTGTGGTCGATGCCGAAGAAACCATGACCTTGGGAGAGTTGCGTGCTGCACTGGCAGCCCTGCGTGGGATCGAAGCGGTCAATGAACCCCGTGGTCCTCGTCCGACGGCGACGGACGACGTGGCGGAGCAAGCGGAGCAGGTGGTGCAGGTGGATGCAGATTTTGACAATGTCGCACCCCTCGACAGAGGTCTTCGCAAGTGACCAGTTCGCCGCTGCCCAAACGCCTGCGCAAATCGTGGAATGCAGCGTACGTTCTCAAAGCGATGTTTGCGGCCCAGTGTATGCTTGCGGTGCTTGTGGCCTTGGGCGATTTACCGACTGACTTCCTCCATGCGCTTCCGGGATCAACACCCCAATCTCCATCGACCGAGGTGCCGGTGACGCCCGGCAACCAGACGCGCCGCTTCGAGCCGAGCCGCCTTCCGGCAAGACAGCCCACCGGTCCCGGTTTCCCGTCAAAAGAGTTCGTATCGCCGCGTCTCACCTTTACCAGCGGAGAGGTCAGCGGCCGAGATGGGGCAATCCTTGTGACCGGAGCGATTGCAGAGGGCGATGCGCGTCGTTTCAGCGAATGGCTAGAGGGTCTGGAAAATCCTCCCTCTGCATTCGCTTTGCACTCACCGGGTGGTTCGGTAGTTGAGGCGCTTAAGATCGGCCGGATAATCCGCGCATCGGGTATTCCGGTCGTGGTGGCCTCGGGCGCTTCTTGCTTTTCCGCCTGCCCCTATGTTCTGGCAGGCGGATTGACGCGGGAGGTCTCACGGCAGGCTTCAGTCGGAGTTCACCAACATTACTTCGGCGAAAATACCTATCTTCCGGCATTTCTGTTGGTATCCGATATCCAAGTCGGACAAGGCGAAGTCATGGCTTATCTCGACGAAATGGGCGTTGATCCGATGCTAATGGCCAAGGCGTTGATGACACCTCCTGACGATATTTACGTGCTGCTGCCGGAAGAACTTGAAGACTTCAAGCTTTCAACGCTCCTCACGAAATAAATGCGTGACCGACTACCTTTGGTTAGGGTTAGTGCGTCGCAACGAAGTTGGAGACGCGGCAAATTGCAGCCCAAGGCTCGGCGAGCCGAGTGTTTCTTTCGGTTGATTAGGAACCTGCGCGAAAACTCTACGTTTGTTTAACATCATCAAACGCAGGAGGATCAGATGGCCAATGCGGATAAGAAGCACTTCGGCGCTGGCCTTAAGGGCAAAAACGACGGAACCGGCGCGATGAGCGAGGTCACCACCGAAGATATCCCAGCGAACGCTGTCCTTTCGAACCGCGACAAAAAGGGCTCGCCCGAGCGCGGGTTGGATGGCCGGGAAATCATGACAGATCAGTATCAGGATCACGCGACCAACCGTCGCACGGATCAGGAGGACCAGGAACAGCCATGAGCAGCAAGACCCCACCGATCCCGCCAGCCAATCGCAGCGACAAAGGTCCGGGCGGGCCAAAGCATGGTTCGGTCGGCAAAGCCACTGCCGACAAGCAGACCGATCCCGATAAGCAAGGACAGCAGGCCAATACCAAGATCAACACCACCAACCAGGGCCTGCAGCAGGATCGATGACGGCGACGCAGATGGCGTCAAGCGCGTTGAAGGAAGGACCAATCCCCGCTTAAGAGAGATGGCGACAGGGCTGGGATTGCGGACGATCGGGGTCGGGTTAGTCAGAGTTGGCTTGTTGCACAATTTACCTGCCCTGACCCTGAGCCGAACCCTTTCAGCAACGGTAGTTATGGCTATTGCTTGGTTGCCGAAATGATTGGCGGGGCGCTTCTAGAAGCTATGAGACGACGAGAGAAAGAACCGAGAAGGGTCCAACTCGTCTATAATGAACGGCATGGAGCTAGATATCGTTGACAAGTCATTAACGGTTTCTTGAACAGATGGACTCTGTCTCGCGCGAGGCTGGTGTCTTTGTGTCGGGACCTGTAATTATCTTGACCGGATCGACCCGGCTGTGCTGCGGAATGGCCGGTTCGACCTCAAAGTCGAGGCGCCCCTGCCTTGCGCAGAAGATCTGTTGAGGATCCTACGCTATCATCTCGGCGGGGTGTTCGTCGGGAGTGCTTTCTCCGGGCTTGCCCGCGCTGCCGTCGGCAGTAGCGCTGCAGATGTTGATGCGGCCATCCGTAAAGCTCGGGGTGTGGCACGGAGAGAGGGACGTCCCCTTCGCCCTGACGACGTAATGCTGCGCAGCGTCGGGCAATCTCCGATCGGAAGCGATCAGGACCTGCGGGTCGCGATCCACGAATGGCCATGCAATTGCGGTGACACTCGTGACCAAAGCAACCGGGGTTCGCGTCGTGCTGGCCAAAGAAGGCGGGCTCCCACGCGCAGCGGGAATGGCATCGTTGCATTGATGGCTGAACTTGTAGCGGAGCTGGCTTGCCTGATGGCGAGCACATCGGTCCCCAACAGACGGCATAAACGTGCGAGTAGGCAAGCGTGGGCCGATGACGCTCTACTGAAGTCCGGTTCCGAACCATTGCTCAGTCGTTGCCCTCCGATCCGGTTGCGCCATCTCAGCGTCCCGGAATTGGTAGAGTTCGTTCGGCGCGAGGGTGCGAGGCGCGATCTGTAGGATACCGCCATCAATGCTGTCGCCGAGGTTTTGGCTCATCCCTCCCTTCGCGAACTCCGCCCGAGTTTGCGGGTGGCGGTCTGCATGCTCCAGCGTGCAGGAGATCTTGAACATGCGCCGCAGCCGCACTGATCCGGTGCAACGGCTTTCCTTTATTTTTGGAACATGCCTATGACACTTATCGCTCTCAATTCGGCGCAGTGCTGGGCAAGAACCAGGTCCAGGTGGTATCGGCTTGGGCGGCCTTTGTCCGAAATCGAAGCCGAGCTGGCAGAAAGTTTTGGCGTGAAGCATCCCGCGGGCCGTTCAATACGACTCGAACTAGCCGGCTTCCAAACGATCAAGAACCTCCGGCTGCTTGCCCCGCTAATGACCGCCTATATCAGGCGTATCAGGAAAATCGATACGCTAGATCGCGCCTGTCGCAGAGCATCCGAGCGGGAAAACTGACCTGATGGACGATCTTCATGTCCCCCGAAACTTTCTATTGCCGTGCAATGCTGCCAACACACCTAATATCGCAAATGCACGTAAAAGAGGCTGAAAGAAATCATAAGCATAGGCATTGGCGACGGCCATGCCACGGGCGGAAACGCCAGATCCGGTCCTGATTAACAGATGAGTTCTAACGCGCGTGTCGTGGCGCAGGTCGGGGATTGGCCTACCCAGTGCGCGAAGTGGCCGAACGTTTGGGCAGCAGCAAGTCGATTTAGACGTACCAGCGGCCTTTTTTCGCGGCCAGCGAAGGTAGTCAAACGGTCGATGCGAACGCCGACGAGATTCGCCAGCCGAAACGAGTTTGGCGCGCGTCACTTCCAGCGGAGTCGTCTTAATTAGTTTGCCAAAAGAGCGACGGCACTTCGGTAGTCACATGCGAGCAGCTTCGGATCTGCTTGGTGGGCGCTGATTTGACGCAGACAGGGTGGTACGCTCTTTTACTTTAACAGCGATATTCGTGGGTCTATGGGGGAGCTGATGCTGGCGACGAGTTTGATGAGATCGGCTTGACGGCTCGTATTTGTTTTGGCGAAGATTCGGCTTAGGTGCGTTTTCAATGTATTCTCACTGATGTTCAGGGCTGCCGCGCATTGGGCAGTCGTCTGGCCGCGCCCGATGTGCACAATGACACGCGCTTCTGCTGCGGTCAGATCGTAGAGCGTGATCAGCACGTCTTCGGCTGGCGGGGTTGCGGCGGTTGTAGTGGAGATGAAGATTGCGGCACTTGCAGGCCGAAAGATCGCGCGCGCTGTGCCCTCGCTCAAGGGCAGAATATAGGCCACGGCTGGGGGTTGACCCGGTAGCGATACAGGCAAGCCAATTCCGCGCGCACCCATGGAAGCATCGGAATCTGCGGCCGCCGAGATCGCGTCGAGCAAAGCCCGCGCGATCAGGGGTGTTTGGGCCTGAAGCACGCCATTCCGGGCGCTAAGCGGCGCTTTCGTCGCAAGGATAGTCTCGGCCTGAGCGTTGGCATGCAGAATAACGCCGTCCGCGCTGGTGAGGATGACAGGGACCGCCAGACTGTCCAGCGCGCCGCGGTATAGCGTGGCGGTGACATGCGTTTGGTCCAACAAATCCCCGATCAGTGCGGCCCGGCGCAGGTGGGGGGAAAGCAGGGACAGAAAGCGTTGCTCGTCCTCACTGATGCGGCGGCGGTCCGCCCAAGTGGTGCAGCTAAAAAGCCCAATGCGGTCAGGCGTGTGGACGAATTTCGTCGTGCAGCCTTCGCGAAGCCCCTGCGGCTGTGCCCAGTCTTGAAAAAACGCAGACTGCGCCAGTTGTGCTTCAGAGACGACGGACAGGGTCGTCAACGGCTGGTCGATATCGCCCATCACGGCGGCCAGTAGACCCGGAATTTCGTCAAGGTCATAGTCCTGAAGCGACTGTAAACGTGCAAGATCCCATGGTGAATGGGCCGCAAACCGGCCGCGACTGTCTGAGATGCTGGTCAAGGCGATGGTGGTGTAGGCGGCGTCAACTGTCTTGGTGATACGGGTCATGACATCGCCCCAGCCCTCGGGGCTTAGCGCGCAATCGTAGATATCGCCGATGATGGACGAGAGGATCTGGTCGTTTACTGCGTTCATGCCAACCGCCTCTAATCCTGCCTCCTCCGGTTAAACGAAGATTTTACCGGAAATGATAGTGCCAACGTCATTTCGAGAAATATCGACGACCAGCTCCACGATGTTGCCCGCGTCATACCAACGGGTGACGACTCTGATCCGTAGAGGCATTAGCCAACAGATGGGGCGACAGTTTGAGCATGATCCCGCTGAATCCCAGACTGCTTTGCCGCCGACTTCGGAGACTTACCGATGGATATCTTTGCCCCAGCGCTGCGCCTGATTGTCGTCGATGACGAACCGCATCTGCGCGAGATGGTTGCGGAATATCTGGAACGTAACAACTTCAGCGTCCGCACGGCGGCATGTGGCAAGACCTTGGACCGCCTGCTGGCCGAGCAATCCGCCGATCTGATCGTGCTGGACGTCAACATGCCGGGCGAAGACGGCCTGTCGATATTGCAACGCATCCGCCGCACGACCAAGACTCCGGTGTTGATGCTGACCGCCGCCAGCAATGTGTCTGACAAGATTGCCGGATTGGATGTGGGCGCTGACGACTACATGACCAAGCCCTTCGATCTGCGCGAATTGCATGCGCGCATCAGGGCTGTTCTGCGTCGGTATGACCCCCAGCAGGCCAGCGACGCGAGAGTCGAGCCCATGCGCAATATCCGCGCTTTCGGCAAGATGTTCGTTGATCTCGACGCGCGCTGCCTTGTTGAGGCTGACGGGGTGCGCCAACCAGTCACGGCGATGGAGTTCGATCTGCTTGAAGTTTTCCTGCAAAACCCCGACCGGGTTCTGACGCGGGACCGGCTGCTTAACCTCGCCCATAACCGCGATATCGAACCGTTCGATCGCAGCATCGACGTTCGGGTGACGCGGCTGCGGAAGAAGATCGAGCACAATCCAGCCAAACCGCAAACGCTCAAGACTGTCCGGGGGGCAGGCTATATCTTCACGCCTGCCAAGCGGGCGTGACGATGGACGTTTTGCTGGCAGAGTCCAATACAGCGCCTTCGTTTGAGCCGTCTGGCCTGATGCATCTCCCCGTTGGTACGCCGCAATTCGTCGGCGCATTATTGAACGGCACCCTTGGCTGCGCTGCCGTGATAGATCCGGCGGGCCGCTATCTTTATGCGAACCAAGAATATCTTACATTCGTGCAGACCTCGGCGGTCAATGTGGTGGGCAACACGGTGTCCGCGGTGCTGGGCGACGCAGTGCATAACGCCTATCAGGCGGTCATGAAGCAACTTTTGCCGAACAAGCCCAGTCGCCGGGAAGGTTGGATCGATTACGGGCGGCTGGGGCAGCGCTATATCGAGCAAACGATTACCGCTTATCAGGTGGGCGATGGCCCGGTATCCGGCTATATTGCGTTGTCGCGCGATCTGACCGACCTGAAGCTGAAACAGCAGGAACTGAGCGAGCGGATCGAGGCACAAAGCGCCGCTGACGCCTATCATTCGGTGATCGTTAACAATGCCTTGGACGCCATTGTGGTGATTGACGAATCCGGCGCGGTGGTCGATTTCAACCCCGCTGCGGTGTCGATCTTTGGCTACAGCCGTGACCAAGCGATGGGCCGTCAGATTGCCGAGTTGATTATTCCTGACGCGCTGCGATCTGCCCATGACCACGGCATGACGGCTTACATGGCCAGCGGCGTGCCCAAAATGTTGGGACGCCGTCTGGAAATAGACGCGCTAAAAGCTTCCGGCGCTCAAATTCCTGTCGAGGTGACGATCACCGAGGTCAGGCTTGGTGCCAAACGTCTGTTTGCAGCGCATCTGCGCGATCTGAGTGCAGTGCATCAGGCTCAGGCCGAGATTGAGCGCCAACGCGAGGCTTTGCACCAGAAGGACAAGTTGGCAGCACTCGGGTCATTGCTAGCCGGTGTGGCGCACGAGTTGAACAACCCTCTGTCCATCGTCATCGGGCAGGCGATGATGCTTCGCGAGAATCTTGTCGACAGGCCGATGGCTGACGAGTTGGCGCAGCGCAGCATCAAGATAGAGATCGCCGCGAACCGCTGCGCCCGCATCGTCCGCAACTTTTTGGATATGGCCCGCCAGCGCAAGCACGCCCGCAAGTCCGTATTGATTCAGGATGTGGTTGCGGCGGGCCTGGAGCTTTTGAGCTACAACCTGAAAACTTCTGGCGTGGAGGTCGAAACTGACTTTCCGCCCGACCTGCCCGCGCGGTGGATTGATGGCGACCAGATCCATCAAGTCGTGGTGAACCTGATCATCAACGCCTATCAGTCGCTTGAGGAAAAATCCGCAGACCCGCGCCGTATCCACATAACCGCTGAACATCGGACCGATGCGCAGGTATTGGCATTGCGTGTTTCCGACAATGGCGCGGGAATACCGACGGGCATCCGCTCTCGTATATTCGACCCGTATTTTACCACCAAGGCGCAGGGAATGGGCACGGGGATTGGGCTTGCCGTGTCTCGCGGGCTGATCGAATCTCATGGCGGCACACTGGGTATTGATCCTTTGCCACATCTGCCGGGAGCTGGTTTCATCCTGCTCTTACCGGTAACCGATGCCGAAAGTTCCGACGAGACAGCGGCAGTTGAACAGCCCGAGGCGAGAGGCGGTGCCAAACAGGTGGTGCTGATTATCGACGATGAGGTCGAGATTGCCGAACTTCTGTCCGATATCGTTAAAAAACTGGGTTTCAGTGCCCTAACCGCCCACAGTGGTTCGGCGGCAAAGGCGATGTTGGATCAGCAGGGCATGGCAGTCGATGTGATCCTTTGCGACATTCGTATGCCCGACGGCGATGGCCCGGGCTTCTTTGACTGGCTCAGCCAGACACGCCCGACGATGACCAACCGGATCGGCTTCATCACTGGTGACACACTGGGGCCAGCAGCGGGTCGTTTCCTTGCGCGCTCGGGCTGCCCGGTGATCGAGAAGCCGTTCACTCCAGATGACATTCAGCGGATTCTAGGCTCGCTCACCCATGCGGAGGCACCGCTGTGAAACAACTGAAACACGGGACGAGCGCCAACGAAATTGTCCAGAAACATTGGGCATCTAATACAGGCTCCAGAGACACACGCTGGAGAGATGAAATGCAGGAAGCCGAAATCGTCATGCTGGAAGAAAGCTTCCGCGAAGTTGCTGCCGTCCGCGATGACGCGGCCGAGTTGTTTTACGAACGCCTGTTTGTAAATGACCCGTCGCTGCGCGTCATGTTTGCCAGCGCCGACATGAAGGATCAGGGCCGCAAGCTGATGGCGGCACTTGCCTTCGTCGTGACATCGCTGCGTCGCCTGGATACCGTCGTGCCCGTCTTGCAAACGCTGGCTGTGAAGCATGTCGGCTACGGTGTGCGCGACGAACATTATGCCACGGTCGGCAAATCGCTGATTGAAACCTTGTCGCTGTTTTTTGCCAATCGCTTCACGCTGGAACATCGCCGGGTGTGGGGCATGGCTTACGGCACTGTCGCAGACGTTATGATGGCAGCCGCTGCAAACGCCGAGCCGGTCCGCAAGGCCAGTTTGTCTTAAGAACAATGCTGGGCAGGTTTTACTGCCCGGTGCCCGAGATATTGCGTGAGACCATTTTACGACTGAGACTTTGAGCGAACCTTTTATGAAGCCTAAGCTGCCATTACCGGTGGCCTTTGCATCAACCAAGCGCGGCGCAGTCCCTTTGTTGGGCCTGCGCCGTTTTTCCTTTTATGCTCGCTTTATGGCGAAACCCGCATCTCACCCAAACAAGCCGAAACCACTAAGGCGCTTTGGACAGATCAAGCTTGGGTATCTGTCGCAACAGCTGCGGTTTGTCGCCTGCAAGATGCAGCGACAAAAAAGTTGCCACAGCAATCAGCGCCAGCGCCCCGAGCAGGATCACCAGTGCCGCCCGCCAAGCGGCAAACGGATTGGGCCTGTCGTTGAACACAGGACGGGCCGTGGCGAATTTAGCTGTCCGCCGACCAGACTCCTCCATCGCTGCGGCAGCCTCGTGCAGCGGACCGGAAGGCAGGTTCTCACCGCCACCCGGCTCGCGAGTGATGCGATATCGGTCGGTGTTCAGATCAAGCTCGATCGTCAGATTGCCGCTGAAATGATAGCGGCGGAAATCGAGACTAAGGCGGCGGTTCGCAGGATAGCTGACCGTCGCGTCCCAATCGGTGTTCCACAGATCAAGCACCACCCGGCCGCTGGCAATGTCCGTCACGCGGGGCGAATAGACCCACTGAGAATTGCCCCATTCTGTAGCCACAAGATCAATTCTGATCGACCCATCCGGCGAAATGCGGCGATAGGTCGGTTCGGTCTGATGCGCAGCCGCGTAGCGCGCGCGCTCCACCGTCGCCGCAAGATCGGCCAGCGGCAGGGCAGGCCCATTCATCCCCTGATCGCGAAATGTCCGGCTGGCTGGGAAGATACGCAGCAAAGTCTCACCATCCTTGTGATCCAACCGCAGCAACAGGCTTCCGTCGGCGCTGTTGGTGATCTCGCTTGCCGACCACGCACCGCAATCGAGCAACATCTTGTTTGTCACCACATCCACCAACACGGCGCAAGTTCCCACGGAGTCCAAACGTCCGTTGACCATCTCACCCGCGCGCTGTTCAAAGCGGAGCGATCCATCGGCAGAAACAGCGCTCGTTTCGGTCACATAGCGGGTCGAGACATAAAAGCTCCAGACGCCATTCGACACTTCGCTGGCGGCAAATCGTGTGGCAGATGGCCCGTTACCGATTTCGTAGATCGCATGAAGGTGCATCTGCAAAGGGTATGAAGGATGCGAAAGCCGTAACGGCGCGGCACCGACGTCCCGCCACTTTTGCCCCCACACGTCTTGTCCGCCGATCTTCAGACCGTCGTTTTCAAATCCGATATGAGCGTGCCGCCATTCAATCGCATCGCGCGATCCGTCGTCAGCCATGGTCGAAAACTTGATTGCGGCAGGCAGGGTGGCCACTTGCGCCGGCGCAATGTTCGCTTGGCGCAAAGCTACGGGCTTGGCATCTGCGACCTCTCGGCCCCGGAACAGCCGACGAAACCCCAGCCCAAGCGCGAACAGAACAACACAGGTAACGCCCCATGGGATCAGCAATATCGCACTTAAAAGCGAAAAGCCCAACATTGCATTTGCAAACACGTCCTCTGCACCGGGTCGCGTAACGACCTCCCACGCGAATGCCCCGACGTACAGGATGACTGGCGAAACAACCACCAGAGCCATCACCCAACGGGTCCAGCGTCTTGGGACTGACGCAATCATCGCCACTACAATCGTCGCGGCTAAAGCAGCCAGCAACCAATACTGTGCAATCATCAATGATCGTTCCCCGAAAAAGCGAGACTTGCCATACGACCGTCCCGCTCGCCCGGTTACACCATGTAACACCAACACACTAGGTCAGGGTTGCACCAGGTGCGGCACGTGATAGCGAAACAATTGAAACACAATTTCACAGCCTTGAAATACGCATGAAACAACGACGAGCTAGACAGCGCACATTGAAACAACACACCAATGGAAAATACTATGTTCAAGCGGATCAATAAACAGTTGCAGTCCCACATGAAAAAAGCCCGGGCACGTCGCGACAACCTCCAGCTCCTGTCCCTCGACGACTATATCCTGCGTGACATTGGCATTGGCAGGCACGAAATCTTGGCACGACTGGGCCGGTAATACCGCCAGCACGGTGGTTTGGTCAGGTTTCCAATAGTGGGCTGCTATGACCGAAGCCTCCGAAACGTTTAACACCCTAACGAAGCGACAAGCCAGGAGATCACAGCATGGCAGTACCATTGGTTATAAGCGCCAAAGAAAGCAGCGCGGGTATTGCTTCGGCCCGTGATGGCCTGACGCCCCTTTTTGGTGAAGGCGGAATGGCATCGCCCATGTACCTGCCACCAAAGCAGATTGTGATTTTCTTTCTGGTCACCTATGCGCTGTCATGGTTCGGGATGGTCGGGAACTGGCTCTGGCCCTCGGATGCATGGCCGGTGCCGATCTTGCCACTCGGTCCGCTCCTTGCAGCGCCCATAATGCTGTGGTGGTTCGGTGGCGGTGCAGCCGTTCGGGAATGGGGTCGGCGGATGCTGCGGTTTGCAGCACCAACATGGGTCTACGCGGTCGCATTTCTGGTTCCGCTAAGCCTCATCATGGGATCGGTCGGCTTTGCCTTGATGCTTGGCGTCGACAGCCTGCCCCTGCCATCGGTCGGGCTTGCGTCGTTGCTGATCGGAATTCCGCTGGTAGCGCTCGATGGCCCCGCACCGGAGGAACCCGGTTTCAGGGGCTTTGCCCAGCATGAACTGCAACGGCGCATGTCGCCGCTGCGAGCATCGCTGTGGATCGGCGGCGGCGTGTTGATATGGCATTTGCCCGTCCTTGTACTTGGACAAATTCCCCTGCCGATCGCCATCGCAATTCCCGCAGTCAGCGTATTATATGCGTGGCTCTATATCCAAGGCGGCAGTATCTGGCCGTTGGTCGGGGCCCATTGGGTGCAGAACTTCTTTGGTGGCCAGTATTTCGGTCAGATCTTCAAGTTCGAAGATAGTCAGATTTGGACTGGTGCGCTCGCCTTTGGTTATGTCGGCTGCGCGGCACTTGTCATCTGGCGATATGGTCCGTCGCTTGGACGCAAGGCCTGACACAGGGTACAATACTGCCCGTCTGGAACTAGCTTGCCAACACCGTCCCTGACCAACTGGTCGCTCGTGTGCACTGCACGAGCGGCCTATTTGTTGCATCGCCGTGCGGCAGCGGTATTGCATTTTGCGTTCCAGTCACGTCAGCCCAGCACCCCCGCCACCACATCCCGGATCAACCCTGGCAGCACGTTGAACGCATAGTCCACATTCAGGCGTTCCAGCGGCGTATGGTAATCCCGCCCCCAAGGGCCGATATTGACCGTCGGCACCTGCGCCAAAGCGCCACCTTCCGGCCACCGGATCAATGACCGCCAGACCGGCGTG
>NZ_JAQGKQ010000054.1 GCF_028290025.1 Cypionkella sp.
GTCTTCTACCTGCACAGCCGCCTGCTCGAGCGGGCGGCGAAGATGAACGACGACTTCGGCAATTGCTCGTTGACCTCGCTACCGGTCATCGAGACCCAGGCCGGCGACGTCTCGGCCTCTAACCCGACCAACGTGATCTCGATCACCGATGGCCAGATCTTCCTTGAGACCGAATTGTTCTACCAAGGCATCCGCCCTGCTGTGAACACCGGTCTGTCGGTTTCCCGCGTGGGCTCGTCTGCCCAAACCAACGCGATGAAATCGGTGGCTGGTAAGGTCAAGCTGGAGCTTGCGCAGTATCGCGAAATGGCTGCCTTCGCGCAGTTCGGTTCCGACCTTGACGCCTCGACCCAAGCTTTGCTGAACCGTGGTGCGCGTCTGACCGAGTTGATGAAGCAAAACCAATACTCGCCGATGACCAACGCTGAGATTGTTTGCGTGATCTACGCAGGCACTTCCGGCGCTTTGGACAAGGTTGCGGTGAAAGACATTGGCCGCTTTGAAACCGGTTTGCTGAAGCACCTGCGCGGCCCGGGCAAAGCTTTGCTGGATGATATCACCGTGAACGACCGTAAAGTTTCGGGCGATCTGGAGAAATCCATCAAAGCCGAGATCGCAGCTTTCTCGAAAGACTTCGCCTAAGGGCGGGGCAGGGGAGATAACGCATGCCCAGCCTTAAGGACTTAAAGAACAAGATCGCGAGTGTGAAAAACACTCGCAAGATCACCAAGGCGATGCAGATGGTCTCTGCGGCGAAACTACGCCGCGCCCAAGATGCCGCTGAAGCTGCCCGGCCTTATGCCGAGCGGATGACAGCGGTGATGGGGGGCTTGGCTGCCTCGGTTGGACAATCGGCAAGCGCGCCCCGGCTTTTGGCCGGGACGGGCAGCGATCAAGTGCATCTGTTGGTCGTGATGACGTCAGAGCGCGGACTTTGCGGCGGTTTCAACTCCACCATCGTGCGGCTTGCCCGTGCGCGTGCGAATGAGTTGTTGGGCGCAGGCAAGACGGTGAAAATTCTCACCGTTGGCAAAAAAGGTCGCGAGCAGCTGCGCCGGGATTATGCGGCGTATATGATCGGCCATGTCGATATGGGAGACGTCAAGCGCGTCGGCTATATCAACGCGCAAACCATCGCCCGTGATGTGCTGGCCCGGTTTGAAACTGGCGAATGCGACGTGGTCACCATCTTCTACAACCGCTTCCAGTCGGTGATCGCTCAGATCCCGACGGCGTTGCAGGTGATCCCGGCCAAGTTCGAAGCCAGCGGCGTCTCGGCGCTTTATGACTACGAGCCCAGCGAAGAAGGCATCTTGGCCGATCTTCTGCCGCGGAGCATCGCGACGCAAATCTTCACGGCTTTGCTGGAAAATGGTGCGTCTGAACAAGGTGCCCGGATGAGCGCGATGGACAACGCAACGCGCAACGCAGGCGAGATGATCACCAAATACACCACGATCTACAACCGCTCGCGTCAGGCTGCGATCACCAAAGAGCTTATCGAAATCATTTCGGGCGCTGAAGCGCTTTAACGAACCGGAGAAACTTTATGGCACAAGCACCGATAGCAGCTGCAGGCAAGGTGACGCAAATCATCGGCGCCGTGGTTGACGTGCAGTTCGCGGGCGATCTTCCCGCAATTCTGAACGCGCTGATCACTGAAAACAACGGCAAGAAACTGGTCCTTGAAGTGGCCCAGCATCTTGGCGAAAACACCGTGCGCACCATCGCTATGGACGCGACCGAGGGTCTCGTCCGTGGTGCGCCTGTGACGGACACTGGCGCACCGATCCAGGTTCCGGTTGGCGATGCTACGCTGGGCCGCATCCTGAACGTCATCGGCGAGCCGGTTGACGAAAAGGGTCCGGTTAACGCGACCGAATACCGCTCCATCCACCGCGCGGCGCCAACTTTCGCCGAGCAAGCCACCGAATCCAAAGTGCTGGTCACCGGCATCAAGGTGATCGACTTGCTGGCACCTTATGCTAAGGGCGGCAAAATCGGTCTGTTCGGCGGCGCGGGCGTGGGTAAAACCGTTCTGATCATGGAATTGATCAACAACATCGCCAAAGTGCACTCGGGTTTCTCGGTGTTCGCTGGTGTGGGTGAGCGGACCCGTGAAGGCAACGACCTTTACCACGAGATGATCGAGTCCGGGGTTATCAACCTCGAAGACATGACCAAATCGAAAGTGGCACTGGTTTACGGCCAAATGAACGAACCACCGGGAGCACGTCTGCGCGTGGCTCTGTCGGGTCTGACCTTGGCAGAACAGTTCCGCGACCAATCCGGCACGGACGTTTTGTTCTTCGTTGACAACATCTTCCGCTTTACCCAAGCGGGTTCGGAAGTGTCGGCGCTGCTCGGTCGTATCCCGTCCGCCGTGGGCTACCAGCCAACGCTGGCAACCGACATGGGCGCTCTGCAAGAACGCATCACCTCGACCAAAGCCGGTTCGATCACCTCCGTTCAAGCCATCTACGTGCCTGCCGATGACTTGACCGACCCTGCTCCAGCAACCTCGTTCGCCCACTTGGACGCAACGACCGTTCTGTCGCGGGCTATCTCGGAACTCGGCATCTACCCGGCGGTTGACCCGCTTGACTCAACTTCGCGTCTGCTCGACCCGGCTGTTATCGGCGATGAGCACTACATGGTTGCGCGTTCGGTCCAAGGTGTTCTGCAACGCTACAAATCGCTGCAAGACATTATCGCCATCCTCGGCATGGACGAGCTTTCCGAAGAAGACAAACTCACCGTTTCGCGCGCCCGGAAGATCCAACGCTTCCTGTCGCAGCCGTTCGACGTGGCGAAAGTCTTCACCGGCTCTGACGGCGTGCAGGTTCCGCTGGACGTCACCATTGCTTCGTTCAAGGCAGTTGTGGCCGGCGAATATGACCATTTGCCAGAAGCGGCCTTCTACATGGTTGGCGGCATTGAAGACGTAAAGGCCAAAGCTCAGCGGCTTGCTGCGGCTGCGGCCTAAGGGGGCATTATGGCTGGAACGCTGCAATTTGATCTCGTGTCACCCGAACGCCGTTTGGCGTCCGTGGTGGCGACCGAGGTGCAAATCCCGGGTGCCGATGGCGACCTGACGGCGATGGAGGGGCATTCCCCCACCATCACCACCCTGCGCCCCGGCGTGTTGAAAGTCGTATCGGCAGAGGGCACTAAATCCTTCGTCGTCACTGGTGGCTTCGCTGAAATCAGCGCGGATAGCGTGTCGGTTCTGGCCGAACGTGCCATCCCGGTCGAGGAATTGACCCCGGTGTTGATGGATCAATTGATCGCTGATGCGTCTGAAGCCACCGCTATTGGTGTCGAGAAAGATGTGGCCGACAAGGTCATGGCCGATCTGGTCGCGATGCGCACCGCTGCTGGCTTTTGAAGCAGGCTGCCAAAGAATAGATCAGGCCCCGCTTTGTCGGGGCTTTTTCGTTTATCACGGCGGGGCTATGCGTTTATCGACGCGCCTGAAATGCGCCGCGTATGCGCCGGTTTTGACCTTTTTTTGTCGGAATTGGCTGCTATCTGTACAGAATAAGTAATGAGTCCCTATGAAACGCATCGTATCCAACACAGTCGGCATTCTGCAGGGCAGTCGCGTCCTCTTTTCAGACTTCGCGGATGGCGGGGCAATGTGGACAGGGCAGGGCGCGCGCGAAAGCCGTCATGTGGTGGTGTTCAAAGAGCCGTTCACCGAGCCGCCAACGGTAATGGCGTCAATCTCGATGTGGGACATTGACCACAAACACACCTCGCGCGCTGACATTACCGCCGAGGACATCACCGTCGCCGGCTTTCATCTGGTGTTTCGCACTTGGGGCGACACAAGGGTTGCTCGCGTCCGCGCCGACTGGATTGCGATAGGTTCGGCGGATAGTGAAGAAGATTGGCAGCTTTATTAGGCGGGCTAAAAAGGTGGCGGGCAAAGGTTGAATGAGCCTGCGAAGGGCTAATTTAAGCCGCCAAAGGTTAAATATTTCATAGCAACGCTGTTCAATTACACGAATAAAAGGTGGTCCACACGTGGACCATCTTTAACGTGCAATATCAGGGCCGCTGATACATGCCCTCATAAATCGGCACCAGAGTGTCCGTTTCAAACAGCGACGAAACGCTCGTGCCGTTCCAGATATTCAAAATCGCCTGCGCGAAGATCGGCGCGGTTGGGACGATGCGGATGTTCGGGCAGTTTTTCACCGCCTCGGTCGCCTCAATCGAATCCGTGATCACCAGCGATTTCATCACCGAGTTGGTGACCCGCTCCACCGCTGGACCCGACAAAACCCCGTGGGTGATATAAGAGTGAACCTCAGTCGCGCCGTTTTCCATCAACACCTCAGCCGCCTTGCAAAGCGTGCCTGCGGTGTCGCAAATATCGTCTACAATGATGCACTTCTTGCCCGCAACAGAGCCGATCACGATCATCTCGGCAATCTCGCCCGCCTTCTCGCGACGTTTATCAACAATCGCCAGCGGCGCGTTGATCCGCTTGGCCAATTCCCGCGCCCGCGCCACACCACCGACATCAGGCGAGACCACCATGATATCGTGCATCTGGCCTTTGAAGTTGTGCTCGATGTCCAGCGCGAACACCGGGCTTGCATAAAGGTTGTCCACCGGAATGTCGAAAAACCCCTGGATCTGCGCCGCGTGTAGATCGAGCGTCAAGACCCGATCCACCCCAGCCTCGACCAACATATTCGCCACCAGTTTGGCGGTGATCGGAGTGCGCGCCTTGGCGCGGCGATCTTGCCGCGCATAGCCGAAATACGGGATCACCGCGGTGATCCGATCTGCCGAAGACCGCCGCAGAGCGTCCGTCATAATCAGCAGTTCCATCAGATTATCGTTGGCGGGGTTTGAGGTCGGCTGGATGATATACATATCCTCGCCGCGCACGTTCTCGAACACCTCTACGAAGATCTCGGCATCGTTGAAGCGTTCAATCCTTGCATCGACCAGATTGACCGACATGCCTCGATGCATCGACATGCGCCGAGCAATGGATTTCGCAAGCGATAGGTTTGCGTTGCCGGAAATCAGTTTCGGCTCGGTCATTGCGGGCATAGGGTCACTCCGGCGACGGGATACAGATTGTTGACACCGCTTATCACCCGGCTAGGGTCTTGCAAACCGTGCAAGCCTTGGGGGCGCATAAAATGCCACAGATCGACTACTACTTCGCGCCAATCTCGCCGTTCTGCTACCTAGCGGGCGACAGACTAGAGACGATTGCCGCCAAATGCGCTGCGACCATTCGTTATATCCCGCTAAACGCTCCGGCATTGTTCCCGCGCACGGGTGGGCAGGTGTTGGCAGAGCGTCACGAATCCCGCAAAACCTACCGCCTGCAAGAGCTGCAGCGGTGGTCGGCGCGGCTGAATATGCCACTGAATTTGCAGCCGGCGTTCTTCCCGGCGAACCCTGCGCCTGCCTCCTATGCGATCATTGCGGCGGCCAAGGTTGGTGGTGATGTGGCAGGCTTGGTGCAAGCTTTCCTGCGTGCGGTCTGGGCTGAGAACCGCAACATTGCCGAGGATGAGGTGGTGAAAGACATTCTTGCCGCGCACGGTTTCGATCCGAAGATCGCGGACAAACACATGCTGATGGCGGCTGAAACCTATATGGCGAACCTCGAAGAAGCCGCCGCGCGCGGAGTGTTTGGGGTGCCGTTCTATATCGTCGGCGATCAGCGGTTCTGGGGTCAGGATCGGCTGGAAGACCTTGATCTGTATCTGTCTGGGAAGTTGTGAATGCCAGAAGATTTGCTGTTTGACACGCTGCCACCGTTCCGCGTCTGGAATCGGGGCGGCGACCGCGCGGTGCTGGCGCTGCATTGCAGTCTCGCCCATGCTGGGGCGTGGTCGGGGCTGGCGGCGAAGTTGCAGGATGTGACGGTCACCGCCACCGACGCGCCGGGGCATGGCCGTGCTGCCAACTGGGTGGCGAGGACGGATATGCACGCGCTGGCCACTGCCCAGTCGATTGCGATGATCGAAAGCCTTGGCCAAGGGACTGCGATTGATCTGATTGGCCACAGCTTTGGCGGCACCGTCGCACTGCGCATCGCGGTGGAGCGTCCCGATCTGGTGCGGAGCCTCACACTGGTGGAGCCGGTGATTTTCGCCGCAGCGAAGGCCGAGGATGCGGCCGTTTTTGCCAGTTTCCGCACCGATCATCTGGGATTCGCGGCTTTGGTAAAGACCGGTGATCTCGAAGCCGCAGCCGCCTTGTTCCACAGCCATTGGGGATCGGGGGATCGCTTCGCTGACCTGACAGAGCGCACGCGGCAGTATATGGTCGAACGTATCCATCTTATCGGGGAGCAAAATCCGACGCTGTTGGACGATGCGGCGGGCATTCTGCGCGGTGGAGGTTTAGAGGCTGTGCGGGTGCCAGTGTTGCTGATTGAGGGCGCCCAAAGCCCCGCCATCATCGACGCTTTGCACCGCGCGCTTGCCAAGCGCCTGCCGCGAGCCACGCGGTTGGTGGTGCCGGAAGCCGGGCATATGGTAGCGATCACCCACGCCGCCAAGATTGCTCCGGTGGTGCAGGCGCATCTGAACGAGGCTTAGGCGCGCAGCACGCTCAGGAACTGATCAACCTCTGCCTCGGTGGTGTTCCATGACGTCACCAACCGGGCCGCTTCAAAACCTGCGCGCGCGGGCATCTGGTAATAGGCGGCACCTGCGGCTTCCAGCCGTGCATGGGTTCCAAGCGACCATTCCGGAAACATCATATTTGCCTGCGCCGGGTGCTGATGCCGCGCGCCAGCACCTGCAACGCCCTGCGCCAATCGTGCACCGGTTGCATTGGCCTGCCGCGCCAGCCGAAGCCACAGATCGCCTTCGAGATAAGCCTCCATCTGCGCCGACAGATAGCGGTGTTTCGAGACCAAATGCCCGGCGCGTTTGCGGCGCAGTTCAAACTCCCAAGCCTTCGCGGGGTCGAATATCACCACAGCCTCGACGCCAAGACAGCCATTTTTCGTGCCGCCAAACGACACCACATCAATACCCGCAGCCCAAGTCATCTGTGCAGCACTGGCGTTGCTGGTCACCAGAGAATTGGCAAAACGCGCGCCGTCCAGATGGCAGGGCAGCCCGTAGGATTTCGCCACCGCCGTCAAAGCGGCAATCTCGGCAGGTGTGTAAACCGTGCCCGCTTCGGTAACATTGGTGATCGAAACCATGCCGCGCTGCACGCCATGCACGCCAACTTCGCCGATGCGGCCAATGGCTTGCGCCAGACTTTCGGGGTTCATCTTGCCATGATCGCCGGGCACGCCGATCAGTTTCGCGCCCGAAGTGTAGAACTCCGGCGCGCCGCATTCGTCGGTGGCGATATGGGCATCCGTATGGGCGAACACCGCCGACCACGGCTGGCTGTAGATCGCCAAGGCCAGCGAATTGGCCGCCGTTCCGGTAGAGACAAGGTAAACGGCGGCATCGGGATGCTCGAACACCTCGCGCACCCGTTCGGTCACCCGCTGCATGATGGCATCCGCACCGTAGCTGCGGGCAAAGCCATCATTGGCGCGGGTGAGGGCGGCAAGAATATCGGGATGCGCGCCGGAAGCATTGTCAGAGGTGAAATACATTACAAGTTTTCCTGAATGATAAAATCGTCCCAGTCGTCTTCATCGACGCTGGCTTCGGAGACGGTCTGGCCGCGCATCGAATTGCCAGAACTGTGGGTGGAATTCGGATCACCGGTGCGTAAAGGATGCCAAGCGGGCAGCGATCTGCCCTGTTGCAAAAGCTTGTAGGCGCAGGTGGCTGGCAGCCAATAACTGATCTTTTTCAGGGTCTTCGGCGTCAACCGTATACATTCTGGCACAAATTTGAAACGGTTGGCGTAGTTCGAGCACTGGCAGGTTTCATTGTCGAGCAGGCGGCAAGCGACGCGGGTGTACTCGACTTCGCCGGTGTCTTCATATTCGATTTTGTTCAGACAACATTTGCCGCAGCCGTCACAAAGCGCCTCCCATTCGGGGGCGGTCATTTTGGCGAGGGGAACGGTTTCCCAGTATTTAGGACGCAAAGTCATGCCGCAAACTGACCTGAAGGGCGGGAAAAGGGAAGGGGTTGCGCAGCTTAGAGACCGCTAAGAATTTCGCGCGATTTGACGACATCTTCGGCCATTTGTAAAAGCAAGCCGGGCAGGCCGTCGAACTTCATCTCGGAGCGCAGATAGTCGATGAGGCCGATAGAGACGTGCTGACCGTAGAGATCACCTTTGAAATCAAAGATATAGGTCTCAAGATTCGGGGTATTCTCGCCAAACATCGGACGCACACCAAGGCTCGTGGCACCATGATAGCTGCCGATCTGCGGACCTGTCAGCACGTTCACGAGCGCTGCATAGACGCCAAGTTTCGGCAGATGAAGGCCCTGAACCGACATATTGGCCGTCGGATAGCCCAGCTCGCGGCCGCGCTTTTCGCCATGGATCACTTCGCCGTCAATGCGGTGCCAATGGCCGAGCATGGCTGCGGCATCGCGCGGACGACCCTCGGCCAGCGCCATACGGATCGCTGTTGAGGAAATCTCACGGCCGTCGGTTTTCACAAGATCAGCGATGGTGACGCCAAATCCATATTTGATACCAAGGGCTTGCAGATCGGCGGCCTTGCCTGCGCGACCTTTTCCAAAGCAGAAATCGCTGCCCACGACGACATGCGCGACACCCAAGCCTTCGGCGAGCACTTGCCGTGCGAAGTCTTCGGGAGTCAGGCTGGCCATTTCGGCGTTAAAAGACAGTTGAAACAACTGCTTGACGCCCAGCTTGGCAAGGCGATTGCTGCGGGTTTCGGGGTTCATCAGGCGGAAGGCTGGGCTTTGTGGGGCGAAGTATTCGCGCGGATGCGGCTCAAACGTGACAATGCCAAGCGGGCCGTGTGGGCGGGCGAGGTCGATCACCGCTTGGTGGCCCAGATGCACGCCATCAAAGTTGCCCATCGCCACCGAAGCGCCGCGCGTTGAAGGGTCAAGCCCTTGCCAATGCTGGTTTATTTGCATCTTACCCCAGAGCGGGGCGGCAACGCGCCCCTAGTCGAACTTGCGGCTTGGCGCCAGAACCAGCGCCTCGCCTTTCAGAACCACGGTATTGCCCACCGCGCAATGGGTTTCAAGGGTCACACGGCGACGGGCATGATCAATCGCCGCGACTTTGACCACCGCTTGCACCGTATCGCCGGGGCGGACGGGGGCGAGAAACTTCAAAGATTGTCCAATGTAAACAGAACCATGGCCGGGAAGTTGTTCGCCAATCACCGCGGAAATCAGCCCTGCAACCAACATGCCATGCGCCACGCGACCGTGAAAAATTGTGTCTTTGGCATAGGTGTCGTCTAGGTGGACAGGGTTACGATCGGTGGAAATTTCCGCAAAAAGTTCGATATCGCGGTCGGTTATGGTTTTTTGCAAGCTGCGGGTCATACCGATTTCAAGGTCTTCGATGCAGATGGTGCCGCGCGCGTGGTTGTCGAGCATGTGCCGAATCCCTTGAATTTGCTAAAGCAGCATAGCATATGCTGCAGCGCGGCGCAAAGTCAAAGCGACCTAAAGTTGCTGAAAAATATGACGACAAGCAACTTAATTACCGAAGGTGGCCGATGCTGTAGTTTGGCGAGAGCATGGTTTCTTGCAGCCAAGCGTCGAGTAAGTCTTTGTTTGGATCGTGAGAATCGGCCCCAAAGCTTTCACAAGCGATGCCGCCTGTGACAAACAAAGCGTCGAGGCTTTCCCCGATCGCGCCTTGAACGTCGGTGTGAATGCCGTCTCCGATGCAAAGGATTCGGGCGTCTTCTGCACCCCCCAAAGCGGTTAGGCGGCGTCTGGCGAGGTCGTAGATTGGCGGGTGGGGCTTGCCGAAATAGAGGGCTGTTCCGCCTAGGTCTTCGTAGAGTTTCGCTAAGGCGCCGGCGCAGTAAAGCAGTTTGTCGCCGAAGTGGACGATGATGTCGGGGTTAGCGCAAAGCATTGGTAAATTTAGGTTTTTTGCCAAAAGAAGCGCGGAGCGGTAGTCGTCGGGGGTCTCGGTTAAGTCGTCAACCAGACCGGTCACGACAAGACCTTGAGCGTCTTTGACAGCAACGCGGCTGATCGGGGGATTGGCGGCGGCGACGGCTTGCAGATCGGGCGCGAAATCGGTGAAAAACGACTCATCTTTCGCAGCGCCGATGAAGTGAACTTTGTGGCCGACAGCGCCTGTGAGCATGGCATATTGCGCGGCATCGCCCGACGTCACCACATCATCCCAAGCGTCGCGCGGCACGTCCATCTTGTCCAACTGTCTGATAATGCTGGCTTTAGGGCGGGGTGCGTTGGTCAGCAGAATGACCCGGCCACCTTTGGCGCGGAAGGCTTGCAAGGCTGCAACCGCAGCGGGGAAGGGCGTGACACCGTTGTGCAGGCAGCCCCAAAGGTCGCAGAACACCGCATCATACTGGGCGGAAATATCGGCAAGGGAGGCTACGATCTCGGTCATCTGGCGGGCTTCCGGAGTGGGATTTTTGGGTCGGGTTAACGAAACGTGTATGACCCAGAAAGCGGCCATATACCGGCCATATAGCGGCCATATGAAAAACCCGCCGGAGCTTTGAAAGTTCCTGCGGGTTTTTGGGTCAGAACTTCAGCGCCGGGATGATCTGTTTTTTGCGGCTCATCAGGCCGGGGATCACCACGGTATCGCCTGTGACCGTCACGCCGAAAGAAGCCTCGGCCAGCGATTTCACCAGATCGTTCGGCACCAGCAAGGTGGCCTCCTCGCGCAGGATGTCGATGACGAACAGCAAGACCTGCTCGGCGCCATCTTCAGAAGCGACACCCGGCATCGCGGCCATCAACGCGGATTTGCGGGCCAGCACGGGTGCCGGCGACGTGGTTTCCAGCACCGAAACCCGCAGTTCGCGGCCTGCGAGGTTATATTCTTTGCTGTCCATCCGCAGCAGGGCCGCTTCTGAGAACGCCGAGATGTCGGATTTTGCCGCGAACAGTTCGGCAGCGAAATCGGGGATCGACACACCCAGTTCGGCGGCCAAGGATTCCGCCACGGCGCGGTCGTGCGGCGTGGTCGTCGGTGAGCGAAACTCCAGCGTGTCCGACAGGATGCAACTGAGCATCGCACCCTTGATCTCACGCGGGGCTTTCGCCATTTCCGTGCCGATCAGATCGTGCATGATCGTGGCAGTGCAGGCCAGCGGGCGGATGGTGATGTCGATCGGCGTGTTGGTTTTCAAACCGCCGACCAGCATGTGATGGTCAATGATGGCTTCGATTTTGGCCGCATTGATTGAGGGCGGCAGCTCGGCCGGGTTGTTGGTGTCGACGATCACCACCTTATCATCAGCGGACACGTCCACGATAATCTCGGGCGTAGCAAAGCCCCAGTGCCGCAGCATGAAGGCGGCTTCGGTGTTTGGCTGACCCAGCAGCACGGCCTTGGCGGGGGTGTTACGCACTTCGGACAGATACCAAGCCCAGATCAGCGGCGAGCCAGTGGAATCGGTGTCGGGGGATTTGTGGCCGAAAACGATAGTGGTCATGGGGCAAGCTTTCGTGTGAGATTTTGCCGCTGTATAAGACGCGCAAAGCCGTTTGTCACGCGGCGGGGCGGGGGATTGAACGCGGCGTTACGTGCGTCGCGGTTATTTCCACTTGGCCGGATCGGTCGCAGACTCGCAACCATAGGGCGGCAGGGTCTTGGTGCCGAAATTGGCCTTCAACTTACCGCAGCCCCAGTCTTGCACAAAGCCCGGCATCATTTGATGCAGCTCGATGCCAACCTCGTCAAACGGATCGGTCGCACCGGAGGTGTTGCTGACCCAAGCATTGTAGCGGTAGCCTAGGAAGACGACTGCAGCCAGCGCGATGACAACAAGAAATGTGATCAGACGTTTCATATCAATCCTTTATGGGGGCGAGCAATATTCAGGGAAGAAGTGATTGGCGTGTGACGGTATAGCCTTGCGCCTTCAGCAAATTCAATACGCCCTGCTTTCCAGACAGATGCAGCGCACCAAAAGCCACCAGCACCGTACCTTTGGCTGCAGCGGCAGTGATCACCGGAATCCAGGATTGGTTGCGGTCGTTCATCATCAATTTTTCCATCACCGCGAATTCACGCTCCACCCGCTCGGGGGTAAAACCGGGCATTTGCAGCGATTGCAGCTTGGAGAACTCCCAGATCAGGCGGCCTTCCTCGGCGAAATAGGCGTCGGCGAGGGTGACCGCCATGTCAGCGGATTTGTCTTCCAGTGCGAGGGCCGAAGTGATCATGTCGATCTGCTCGGCTTGGCTCATTTGCCCGAAGATCGAGAACAGCGTGTCATAGGGCTCTAACGCTTGGATTGGCAGATCGCGGGCGGTGGCTGCTTTCATCAACTGGGCGTCCAAGCCTTCGGGTGGCGCGGTGATGTCCATGCTACAGGCGGGCATTGCGAGCAGCACCGAGACATACCATGGCCGGAATTTCGCGACCATGAAGGCGGGGACGCCGCGATCATTGGCGGCTTTGCTGAGGTGCTGCCAATCGGCGGGGCTAAGCACTTCGGCCAAGGTCGGACCATCGGTGTTGACGATCAGCGATGGATCATCGGCCATGCGGGCTTTGAGCGAATCTTCTTCCTTTGGCCCCGCCTCTACCAGCAGGGTTTTGGCTTCGGCCAGCACCGGGGCGAGGGCTGCCATTGTGGCAGTATGGCGCGGATCGTCGAAGTGATAGGTGCCGATCAGGGTGATTTTCTGCCCCGGCTTGGTGGCAAGCCAATAATTGCCGATGGCGTAGGGCTGCTTTGCGGCCTCGGCGCGCAGGGCGGTTTGGGCATCTGGCGAAAGTTGGTCTATCAGATTTTGACCCTGACACTCGGCAAGCGCCGGGGTGGAAAAGATCAATAAGCCTACGAGAATAGCGGAAAATTGGCGCATGGCGTCCTGCTGAATAAGTCGTGGCGCTAGGGTTGCATTTTGACGGGCTCAGGCCAAGCCCGAAGGCAGAATGGCGGCCCGATCTTGCCCCATTCTTGCCTGCCGTCGTAAAAGTTTCGCGAACAGGGGTGTTGACTGTGAGAGGCGCAGCGCCTAATTCAAGCGTCGTTAGCACTCAGCCAATATGAGTGCTAATCTTATTCAAACCTGGAAACTCAAGGGAGTGTACCCAGATGGCATTCACACCACTGCATGACCGCGTATTGGTCCGTCGCATCGAAGGCGAAGACAAAACCAAGGGCGGCCTTATCATTCCAGATAGCGCCAAAGAAAAACCCGCTGAAGGCGAAATCGTCTCGGCTGGTCCTGGCGCTCGCAAGGACTCGGGCGAGTTGATCGCTCCTTCCGTCAAAGCTGGCGACAAGATCCTGTTCGGCAAATGGTCGGGCACCGAAGTTAAACTTGACGGCGAAGATCTGCTGATCATGAAAGAAAGCGATATCCTCGGGATCATTTCCTGAATTTGGCCGGGGTGAGCCAAGGCGCACCCTACCGGATCGCTTTACTTTTCAACATCTTAGACTGGAGTCCATATCATGGCTGCAAAAGACGTACGTTTTGAGTCCGATGCCCGCGACCGCATGTTGCGCGGCGTTAACATTCTGGCTGACGCTGTCAAAGTAACGCTTGGCCCGAAAGGCCGTAACGTTGTGATCGACAAATCTTTCGGCGCACCACGCATCACCAAAGACGGTGTGACGGTTGCCAAAGAAATCGAACTGGCGGACAAGTTCGAGAACATGGGCGCGCAAATGGTGAAGGAAGTCGCTTCCCGCACCAATGATGAGGCTGGCGACGGCACCACCACCGCGACCGTTCTGGCGCAAGCGATCATCAAAGAAGGCATGAAAGCAGTTGCTGCTGGCATGAACCCGATGGATCTGAAGCGCGGCATCGACTTGGCGACCACCAAAGTTGTGGCTGCGATCAAAGCTGCTGCGCGTCCTGTTAAAGACACCGCAGAAGTTGCACAAGTTGGCACCATCTCGGCCAACGGCGAAGCTGAAATCGGTCGTCAAATCGCTGACGCGATGCAAAAAGTCGGCAACGAAGGCGTGATCACTGTTGAAGAAAACAAGGGTCTGGAAACCGAAACCACCGTTGTCGAAGGCATGCAGTTCGACCGTGGCTATCTGTCGCCTTACTTCGTGACCAACGCCGACAAAATGGTCGTTGATCTGGAAGACGTGCTGATCCTGCTGCACGAGAAAAAACTCTCGTCGCTGCAGCCAATGGTGCCGTTGCTGGAAGCCGTGATCCAATCGCAGCGCCCGCTGCTGATCATCTCGGAAGATGTTGAAGGCGAAGCTTTGGCGACTCTCGTGGTTAACAAACTGCGCGGCGGTCTGAAAATCGCAGCTGTTAAGGCTCCGGGTTTCGGCGATCGTCGTAAAGCCATGCTGCAAGACATCGCAGTTCTGACCGGCGGTCAGGTGATTTCGGAAGATCTGGGCATGAAGCTGGAGTCTGTCACCATCGACATGCTCGGCAAAGCCAAGAAAGTCACCATCACCAAAGACAACACCACGATCATCGACGGTTCGGGCGTTAAGGCCGAGATCGAAGCCCGTGTTTCGCAGATCCGCACGCAGATCGAAGAAACCACTTCCGACTATGACCGTGAAAAACTGCAAGAACGTGTGGCGAAACTGGCTGGCGGCGTTGCTGTCATCAAAGTTGGCGGCATGACCGAAATCGAAGTCAAAGAGCGCAAAGACCGCGTTGACGACGCTTTGAACGCGACCCGTGCGGCCGTGCAAGAAGGTATCGTTGTTGGCGGTGGCGTGGCTTTGATCCAAGCTGGTAAAGTGCTCGAAGGTATGGTTGGGGCGAACCCAGACCAAACCAACGGCATCAATATCGTCCGTAAAGCACTGGAGGCTCCGCTGCGTCAGATCGCACAGAACGCCGGTGTTGATGGCGCTGTTGTGGCTGGCAAAGTCCGCGAGTCGACCGACCTGTCGTTCGGCTTTAACGCTCAGACCGAAGAATATGGCGACATGTTCGCATTCGGCGTGATCGACCCGGCGAAAGTCGTGCGGACCGCGCTGGAAGATGCAGCTTCGGTTGCATCGCTGCTGATCACCACCGAAGCCATGATTGCGGATCGTCCAGAGCCTAAAGGCAATGGCGGCGGCATGGGCGGCGGCGGCATGGGCGGCATGGGCGGCATGGACGGCATGATGTAATCCAGAACTCTGGATTGAGATTGGAGGGGGCGTAGCGCAAGTTGCGCCCTTTTCTTATGGCGGGTTGGCTGGAGGCGGGTGATCTGATTGAGCGGCTTACGCCGCATTATCTTTGAGCGCTTACGCGCGGTGGGCGGCCGTTCTGTGGCGTCGGCTTGGGTGGGGATTTGGGTTTTTTGGATATTTAAGCAGAGAGGATGACCTTAGGCGTTGTGTCACCTCGCGTGGGGGCGTGGCGTTTTGGATATTTGAGTAGAGAGAATGATCTGAAGGATTTTATGCATCTCGTTCTCGCTCATTGTCTTTTTTCTTCTATCTTCAGCCACTCTTCATAAAATTTCCATTGGATGGGCTCCGTCTCAAAACGCTTTGCACAGCCGGTGGAGGTTGTTGCCGGTCTCGGCGCTGATGCGGCTTATGCCGGTGTCGGTGAAGCCTTCGCGCATCCAGAAGGCGCGGCCTTTGGGGTTGCTGCTGAGCACGCCGAGGAAGATTTCGTGGCAGCCGCGCGAGCGTGCGAGGTGTTCAATGTGGCGGAGCAAGGTCGCGCCATGGCCTTGGCCGCGTGCCCAAGTGGCGAAGATCATCAGGCCGAGGTAGGCATCGCCGGGTCTGGGGAAGCCGAAGCTGAGTTCGGCGACGCCTGCGAGGTGGTCGCTTAGAAACAGCCCAAGCCGATGGCTTTGCGCGGGGTCGCAGTTGGGCGGCGCATCGGTGAAAAACTCATCGGCGACTTCAGCGGGGGTATGCTGCGGGCGGTCCAAGTTCCAATAATCGGCGGCATCTTCGTAGAGCGCCTCGACAATAGCGGTGTCGTCGCTGGCGTTTAACTCACGGATCAGCATGGGAAATCTGGATGATCTCAAGGCTGACCGGGCCGGAGGGTTTGCGCCAGATCACCTCATCGCCGACCTGAGCACCAATGAGGGCACGGGCGAGCGGCGATTGCGGGGCGATGCGGTGCAGGGTGGCGTCGGCTTCATCCTCGCCGGTGATCTCATAGCTGGTTTGGCTGCCATCTTCCGCCCTCACGGTGACGCTTAAGCCGAAGGCGACCTCGCGCAGCAACAGGGTGGTGGGGTCGATCAGGATGGCGGTGCGCAGGCGGGCCTCAATATAGCGGATGTCACGCTCGGCTGCGGCTTCGGGCAGTTTATCCAAGCGTTCGGCGCGGGCTTTCAGGGTGGCGAGCGTGGTTTGCAGATCCCGCAGACGGGATTGCAAGGCGGCGAGACCTCGCGGAGTGACATAGTTTGGATGCGGCGACAGTGGCAGATCGGGGAGGGGATCGAGGCCGCCGTCGCCCTCTTTAACGAAAGCCCTACTCATCGAAACCTCATCTGACGATGACTTCCAGCGGGTCATAGAGGATGCCGACACCCCATGCGGTTTCGATCAGGCTGTCGGGCTTGAAGCGGACGCGGCCGGACTCGAGATCAGCGCGCGAGAAGAAGCGGCGTTGGGTGACGACGCCCTCGGGGTCGCGCCAACTGGCGTTGATCGCACCTGCGGTGACGGTGCAGCGGAAGAAGATATCGACTTGGTGGAAGCCCGAAATCGGATCGTGGAACTCGTTGATCAAAGCCGGCGCGCCGACGGTCACCGAAAGCCCGGTTTCCTCATGCACCTCGCGGGCGAGATTGGTTGGCAGCGAGGTGCCGGGTTCGACCCCGCCCCCCGGCGCGCACCACAGATCGGACCGCGCGCCGGGATAGGCGTTGACCAACAGCAACCGATCTTCATGCAAGATCAGCGCGCGGGTGGCGAGACGGGTCGGACGTTTGGACATGGCTTCAAGCTGTTGCGCAAGTGCCGCAAGGTCAAGGGGCTATCCCGTCACCGGAAGGATTTGGCGGCGAGGTTTTTCGCGCAAAACTCATAATTTTGGGAGTGGTGCCACCGGAGTTGCGGCTTAGGACTGGCAGGTGTTTGCAGCGATCTTGCGGCGTTCGAACCGCCAAACGGCTCGGCGGGATTGCGACTTGGAATGGCTTCGACGTCGTGCGGTTGGAGTTGCCTGCGCCGGAATGCGCCGTTGGAGCGGAGGCAAAGTCCCAAGCTGCTATATTTGAGCGGTGATTCCCCGACGCGGACGATGGCAGAGGCTTGGTCTTGCACACCAGTTTGCCACGGATGGGCAATCAGATTACCCTCGCGCATGACCCAGCATTTTTGATGCGGAACCCGGTTGTAATCTTTGAGGTGATTATCTTTCTGGACAAAGCCGGCTTTGATCACGCACTGGGATACAGCGCTGCGCTGCGCATCGTTTGAATAAGGATTAACGCTATGGCGGCTCTGGGATACACCGGGCTTGCAAAAGCCGTCTCGCGCTATTGTGGGCGACCCAGCACATTCATGCTGGCTTGCGGCGTGATCTTGCTTTGGATTGTGACCGGACCTTTGTTCGGCTTTTCAGACACTTGGCAGTTGGTGATCAACACGGGTACCACGATCATCACCTTTTTGATGGTGTTCCTAATCCAGAACACGCAGAACCGCGACACGCAGGCGATGCAGTTGAAACTCGATGAATTGATCCGGGCAACCGAAGGCGCGCATAACGCTTTGCTCGATCTCGAGGAACTGGATGAGCGTGAGTTGAACGCGTTCCGGCTGCGCTATGAAGCCTTGGCGAATGCGGCACGACGGTTGCTGGAAGCGGGAGAGCGCGACACGGACTCGCCCGAAGCGTAAGGTTTCGGGGACTGCTTTGCGAAAGAGTCACAGAATACTTTGCTGAAACCGCGTTTTCAGCTAAACTAACCGCATATTTCACGGATGGGTTGTGCTGATGTTTGATCGCTTTTCGCAATTTCTGCGGCTTTGCCTGTTTGGCATGGTGGCGCTGGCCTTGCTGCCCGCGCTGGCAGAGGCTGCGGGCCGCAAATTGGCGCTGGTGGTGGGCAATCAGGCGTACACCGCGCTGCCGGGGCTGAAGACTCCGGTCGAGGATGCGCAAGCGGTGTCGAACGCGCTGCGCAATCTGGGGTTTGAGGTGACGCTGCTGACCGATGTGGGGCCAGCGGTGTTTCAAGCTGTTTTGGGCACGTTCACCGCACAAATCGATGAAGCCGATACCGTGTTGTTCTATTATTCCGGCCATGCGTTTCAGAAAGATGGCGTCAATCATCTGGTTCCGGTGAACGCTCGGCTGGCGGATGCCAAGGCGCTGGATTCGGAAACATGGCGGCTGGATGACATTGCCAAGGCGTTGAAGGGCAAGACCAGTCAGCTTTTGCTGTTCGTTGACGCTTGCCGCGATAATCCGTTGCCGGAAGCGGTGCGTGGCGCTGCGGATGGAGGCGGCTTGGCGCAGTTTGACGGCGGGGCGGATACTTTCGTGGCATTTGCGACCGCGCCGGGGCAGGTTGCTTGGGACAAGGTTGACGCGGCTTCGGTCAACAGCCCGTTTACCGCAGCTTTGCTGGTGCATATCGCCAAGGCGGGCCAAAATATCTCTGATCTGATGATCGCCGTGCGCAATGATGTTGAAACCGCGACCGGCGGCAAACAGACCCCGTGGGAGCAATCCTCGCTGCGTGAGCAATTTTATTTTGTGCCTCCAGTCGCCGAGGTGGCAGAGGCGCTGCCGGAGTTTGAGATGGTGGTCAACCAAAGCTCCACCCTTGCGCCGCCGCCCGGAATTGCAGTGATTGGCCAGACCGCTGGTGACGATAAACTGGCGCTGCTGGAAAGCGATACGCGCAGTTTGAATGCACCGCTGCCCGAGAACTTGGCGCTGGGTGTGCAGACCCAGTTGGACCGGATCGGCTGTTACGGAATGCAGGTTGACGGTGATTGGGGCAATGGCTCGCGTCGGGCGATGGCGGCCTATTACGAGGCTAAGAAGGCGGCTCCGGGTGAGATGGAGCCTACCGAGGCGGTGTATCGGGCATTGCTCGCCGAGCCTGTAAACACCTGCGAAAAAGCTGCCGTGGCGGTGAAGGCTCCGACCAAGACCACGCCTAAAAAGTCTACTACTAAGAAGACCAGCACGACGAAGAAGGTGGCTACCACGACCAAGAAGGTTGCCCCCGTTGCGCCGGTGAAGAAGAAACCGACGTGCAAGTTCATGGTGATTGCGGTGGTCTGCTCGTGATGAGGTTCGTGCCTAACAAACTCTCAATATTTTGATAAGTAATTGATCGGAAATAATAAATTAGGCTGGCCACGCGTGGCGCTTAACCCTTGCGGATCACGCGGTTGAAATGCCCCATCTTGCGGCCGGGCCTCGCCTCGGCCTTGCCATAGAGATGGATCGCACAATCATTTTCGCGCAAAAGTTCTGGCAAGCGATCCATATCGTCGCCGATCAGGTTCTCCATCACCACATCAGAATGGCGGCCGCCATCGCCTAGCGGCAGGCCAGTGACGGCGCGGATGTGCTGCTCAAACTGATCGACAGCGCAGCCATTTTGCGTCCAATGCCCCGAATTATGCACCCGAGGTGCGACCTCATTGACGATCAAACCGTTGGGGGTCACGAACAACTCCACCCCCATCACGCCGACATAATCGAGCGCATTCAGGATGCGTGCAGCGAGCAAAATCGCGTCCGAGCGCATCGAGGGCGACAGTTTGGCGGGCAAGGTGGTGGTGTGCAGGATGCCGTCTCTGTGAACGTTCTGGCCCGGATCATAGCAGGCAACCGAGCCATCAACCCCGCGCGCGGCGATCACTGAAATTTCGAGACTGAAGGTGATGAAACCTTCCAGAACGCTGGCTGCACCGTTCATGCTGGAGTGGGCCTCAGCGGCATCGCTGGCGGTTTTGATGCGGGCTTGGCCCTTGCCGTCGTAGCCGAGACGGGTGGTTTTCAGGATTGCAGGCGCGCCGATCTGTTCAATGGCGGCCTCCAAATCTGCGAGGGTCTGCACGGCAACATAGGGCGCGCAGGTCAGGCCGAGGCTGGTGAGGAAGTCTTTCTCCAAGATACGATCCTGCGAAATCGCCAAAGCGCGGCGATTGGGGCGGATCGGGCGCAGGGCTTCGAGGGCATCCAGCGCGGCGGTTGGGATGTTCTCAAACTCATAGGTGATGACATCGACCGAGGCAGCGAAGGTTTGCAGCTCCGCGATATTGTCGTAGCTGGCGGTGGTCAGCTTATGAGCGACCTCGGCGGCTGGTGGGTTCTTGGCAGGCTCAAAGATGTGGGTTTTGTAGCCGAGACGGGCAGCGGCGACGGAAAGCATCCGGCCCAACTGACCACCGCCGAGGATGCCAATGGTGGAGCCTAGGGGGAGGCTATTCATCTTTCGGCTCCTCTGGGATCGAGGCTGACAGTGCATCCCGCCACGCATCAAGCCGGGCCGCGAGAGCCGGATCATGCAGCGCGAGAATGCCAGCCGCCAGCAGGCCCGCGTTGGCCGCACCGGCGGCACCGATGGCCATAGTGGCGACTGGGTAGCCTTTTGGCATTTGCACGATGGAATACAGGCTATCGACGCCGGACAAAGCCTTGGTCTGCACCGGCACGCCGATCACCGGAATGCGGGTTTTGGAGGCCATCATACCGGGCAAATGCGCCGCACCGCCAGCACCAGCGATTATGACTTGCAGCCGACCCGCCGCTGCTTTGCCGTAAGCCCACAGACGGTCAGGAGTGCGGTGCGCCGAGACGATTTTGGTTTCATACGAGATGCCAAGCTGGTCCAGCACCAGTGCGGCTTCCTTCATCGTCGGCCAGTCGGACTGGCTTCCCATGATTATTCCGACATCAACAGACATTGGCGCCTCCGGCTGCTTCTGGTCGCTTCATAGCAATGCAGGCGGGGGAGGCAAGGAAAAGCCGGTGATCAGCGCGTGGGTGCGTTATTCACGCACCATTTTACGCGGTTTACGCGATGATATTGGGGATCAGCAGATCTTCGATCCGAACGATCTGGTCCTTCATCTGCAATTTCTGCTTTTTCAGCCGCCGCAATGTCAGCACGTCGGGACGGCCTGCGGTTTCGAGCGCATAGACCGCCTCATCCAGATCGCGATGCTCACGCTTCAAAACCTCTAGTTTCACGCGCAGCATGTCTTCAAAGTTCATTTCCGAAGGGGCATTCATGGCAGGACCGAATCCAGTCTTTTTGGCTTTGTGCTATACTACATTGATTCGGCTGGACTCTGTGTGAAATTTCGCGTGGGACTCTAAGTTTTCTTGATCACACCGCACCTTGCAGGCCCGCACGGCTGCCCCCATATTCAAACGGTCGGGTGCCGCTGTCTGGGCCTGACCTATGTGTCGCTTGCTGCAAAGGGCATCGGTAATGACGAAACTTACTTTTGGCTCACACCCTTTTCTATTGGGGTTCGAGCAGTTGGAACGGCTGGTGGAACGCACTGCCAAAACCGCCTCGGAGGGCTATCCGCCCTTCAATATAGAGGCGACCTCGGAAAATACCTACCGCATCACCCTCGCAGTGGCGGGGTTTCGCGATGAAGATCTGGCGATCACGGTTGAGGATCGTCAGTTGGTGGTGCGGGGTCGGCAGAGCGACGATCTGGGCGAGCGGGTGTTCCTGCATCGCGGTATCGCGGCGCGGGCGTTTCAACGCTCGTTTGTGCTCGCAGATGGTGTCGAAGTAGCGGGAGCCGATCTGGACCATGGGTTGTTACACATAGACCTGCATCGAATGGTGCCTGACACCATCGTGCAGACTATTCGTATTGGCCGCAAATAAGGAGAGACGATCATGGATGTGAAATTCGACGGATTGCCAGAGGCGGAAGACCGGATTGTTTATGTGCGGCCGATCGCGGTGGAAAGCCTGCCCGAAACGGTGCGGGCGCAGATCAACGGGATGAAAACCGTCTACGCGGTGCATGGTGAAGATGGCGAGCAGTTGGCGTTGGTGGCGGATCGGCTGCTGGCGTTCTCGCTGGCGCGTCAACACGATATGGCGCCGGTGAACGCGCACTGAATGCGTGTTAAGGGATTAGAAAAGCCGCGCAGAGTGCGCGGCTTTTTCGTTTAAATTTGGTCCGCTTCGTTTAAAGTATGTCTGCGTGGCCTTCATCTTCAGCTTTTTCTTGTAACCAACGCTCGGCATCGAGGGCGGCCATGCAGCCCATCCCGGCGGAGGTTACGGCTTGGCGGTAGATGTGATCGGTCAGATCGCCCGCCGCGAAGACGCCCGGAATGCTGGTGCGGGTGGAGCCTGCTTCGACCTTGACATAGCCACCTTCAAATAGTGGCAGTTGATCTTTCACCAGTTCTGACGCGGGCGAGTGGCCGATGGCTACGAAGAAGCCGTGGCAGGGGATGTCTTTGACCTCGCCGGTTTTCAGATTGCGGGTGCGGACGCCGGTCACGGAAGCGGGCGCGTCGGTGCCTAGAACCTCGGTGACTTCGGAGTTCCATAGCATTTCGATCTTGGCGTGTTTGAACAAACGGTCCTGCATGATCTTTTCGGCGCGCAACGTGTCGCGGCGGTGGATCAGGGTAACTTTGGTGGCGAAGTTGGTCAGGAACAGGGCCTCTTCGACCGCAGTATTGCCGCCGCCGATCACCACGACCTCGCGGCCGCGATAGAAGAAACCGTCGCAGGTGGCGCAGGCCGATACGCCGAAGCCTTTGAATTTTTCCTCTGACGGCAGGCCCAGCCATTTGGCTTGCGCGCCTGTCGCGAGGATCACCGCATCGGCGGTGTAGGTGGTGCCGCTATCGGATTGCGCGGTGAACGGGCGGTTTTGCAAATCAAGACTGGTGATGTAGTCGGAGATCACCTCCGCGCCCATCGCCTCGGCATGGGCTTGCATGTTGACCATCAAATCCGGGCCTTGGATGTGCTTTTCGCCGGGCCAATTTTCGACCTCGGTGGTGATGGTTAGCTGACCGCCGGGTTGCAGACCTTGCACAAGGATCGGTTCCAGCATGGCGCGGGCGGCGTAAACCGCCGCCGTATATCCTGCGGGGCCGGAGCCAATGATCAGAACTTTGGTGTGACGTGTCGTGGTCATCGCATTCCCCGGAATCGTGTGGGTTTTGATATATGCGTTGCCCGGCTGCTGCGAAAGGGCTGGCAGACGCATGGCTGAAATGTGCGGGCGCGGGGTGTCTGGCGAAAATATCTTGCGCAGTTGTGAAATATTGTTGCGCAAGTCGGGGCATAAGCCTAGATACTGGCAAAAAAAAGGAGGCCGGTATGGCTGGCACTAAACTTGATCCGATTGACCGCCGTATTCTTGCCGAACTGCAAGCGGATGGCCGGATGACCAATGTGGAGCTCGCCAGCCGGGTGGGTATTTCAGCGCCGCCGTGTTTGCGTCGGGTGCGCACGCTGGAGGAAGCGGGCTATATCAAGGGCTATCACGCCGATATTGACAGCCGCGAGATGGGATTTGAGGTTCAGGTGTTTGCGATGGTGCGGCTGCAAAGCCAAGCTGAGGCGGACCTGTCAACCTTTGAGGGCCGCTGCCGTGCGTGGCCGTTGGTGCGTGAATGTCATATGCTGAACGGCGAGATTGATTTCATCTTGAAATGCGTCGCACCGGATTTGTCGAGCTTTCAGCTGTTCCTCACCGAGCAGTTGCTGAAGGCTGAGAACGTCGCGAATGTGAAAACCTCGCTGGTGATCCGTTGCGCCAAAGACGAGCCGGGGCTGCCGTTTGATGTGCTGGAAGCGCGGTTGGCGAAGCGGCCTTAAATCTTGATGGCGGAAATGTAGAGGCGGCCCCTTGATGGTGCCAGAGAACACCGGGGCCGCCTTAACTGAGCATCCACAGATCGACATGCATCGAACTGGAGCGATGAAGGGGGGGCCGACAGGTGTTACCCCGCTAGGTCTTACCACGCCCGTCACCGCCTGTTTTCACAGAGGGACATCTGTAAGGCCAAACATGGCGGAAACGCGTTCGACTGTCAAAGTTTATTCTTAATTGACATGCGGTTACGGCGTGATCTGCATGTTCATGCATGATTGTTGATGCTGGCGGCACAATGATGAATTGGCGCGGGATGAACGCAACGAAGCCGGGCTATGTTCCGGCCTTTTGCGCGAATCGGATCGGTTTTAGCGCGCGGCCTGCGCGCGGGTTTTAGCGGGCGCGGCTTTCATTGCCTCGGGGCGACTGCGTTGGCTGCGTGCCCATGGCAGAACTTGTTTCAAATCGGTGCTCACTGCGATTGCGGATTTGAGCCAGCGGGGTGGTTTTTTCATAGGTCGCCTCCTTCGCAGGTTATTGGTGCGTTGACGAGGTTTTGCCAGTGGTTTGCGGCGCGGTTTGGGCCGGAAACGGAGCGGATTAAGGAAAGTTCGTGCGGCTTTGGTTGAATTGTGGCGGGGTGCGCGACTTTAGAGCCGGATCACCGATAGCAAGCGGCCATAATCGGCCTCGCCTGCGTGGGTGGTGCGACGGTAGGAAAAAAACCGCGATGCATCCGAGAACGTGCAGTGGCGCGTCCATTCTGCATGGCCAACGCCAGCTTCACGCAATCGCCACACGCCAAAGCCGGGCAAGTCAAAGAGCACGCGGTCGCCTTTGCCTTGGGCGAAGAAACGACGGGTTTCGGGCTCGTCATCGGTGAAGGTTTCAAAAAACTCGGGCCCGACTTCATAGGCGGATTGGCTGATGCAGGGGCCAACCACGGCGGTAATATTTGCGCGCGTGGCCCCTAAAGCCTCCATCGCGACAACGGTGGCTTCCAGCACACCGTCTTTCGCACCGCGCCAACCAGCATGGGCAGCACCAATCACATGGGCTTTGATATCGGCGAACAGCACCGGCTGACAATCGGCGGTCAGGATGGCCAAGCCCAACCCCGGCGTGGCAGTGACCATCGCATCCGCTTGCGGGCGGATCAGCCGGGGCGCAGTGATGGTGACGGCATCGGGGGAGTGGACCTGATGCACCGAAACCAGATGATCGGGAGCTAGATCTAAAGCCTCGGCGACGCGGGCGCGATTGATTGCCACTGCCTCGGCTTGATCGGTAGAACCGGTGCCACAATTCAGGCCAGCGAAAATGCCAGACGAAGCGCCGCCCTTGCGGGTGAAAAACCCGTGGCGGGTGCTAAGGGCGTCGGAGGTGATGATTTCAAGCATCAGGCGAATCCGGGGGGCTTGGGACAATCACTTGGGTAAATGGTCAGAACTTTGAACAACTTTCCCATTTCTTCGGGCGCGGTCAAGCGGTGCGTGGCTGCGTTATGTTGGATGAGGGTGTTCCCGCCGAGTTCCCGCGCGAGATGTGCGGCGCGGTGATGGATGCCAAGGGCTGTCAGCAATTGGCCTTGGGTCGTGTAGGCGTAAGATTTGGCGTGGGCTGCAAGGGCGGCAAAATCCACATGTGCGGTAAGGTCAGCCTCGCCGGGTTCTGCAAGCGGATCTGTGAAGCGGTGGGATTTGAGGGCTTGGAAGGTATCGCCGCGTGAGATCCAGTCGCCGTAATCAAGGATAAGGGCGGCACCGCCATGGGTTTCGATTCGCGTGGCGATGGTTTGCATAATGCCGCTCGCGGAGGGGCAGATTTCTACGGTGTCCCCCGGCGTCGTATCCGTAACGCGATGATCGAGCATGGAAATCGGCATCGGGGCGGATTTGCCAAAGCTCAAGTGGCTTTCTTTGACGCCGACGAGAGTTTCGGCCCAGCCCTGTCTGGCGCGGGTGAATTGCCGGATCGGTAGGGCGTCAAAGAATTCATTGGCAAGCAGGTAAAGCGGCGTGTCACCTGGCGCAAGATGATCGGCCCATTGCGCCGGGTGGTCGCCAAGCGTGAGGCGCTGACGGGCGCGTAATGTGGCCGAGGCTTCAACCAACAGCACTTCGGCTGCGGCATGGAACCCCGGTACTGCTTTGGTGGCGCGCAAAACATCCGCCATCAGGGTGCCGCGACCAGGGCCAAGCTCGGCGAGCGTGAAGCGGGAAGGTGCGCCTTGGTCAAGCCAAGTCTGCGCAAGGCAAAGCCCGAGCAGTTCGCCAAACATCTGGCTGATCTCGGGGGCGGTGGTGAAATCACCGCTTACGCCGAAGGGGTCGCGGGTCGCGTAATAACCGTGCTGAGGGTGCAGCAGACACTCGGCCATGTAGTCGGCCAGTGTGATCGGGCCAGTGGCCATGATCCGCCGGATCAGCAGGCCCGCGAGCGGAGTCACGCGGGTTTTGCTTTGGCGGGTTGGAATGTGGTCGGTTTGGCTTTGGCAATGAACCAGATGCCAGCCGCAATCATTGGCAGCGTCAGGATTTGCCCCATGGTCAGCCCATAGCCCCCAGCGTGCAGCGCCAGCCCGAGCGGGTTGCCTTCTGAGACGAATTGCGCGTCGGGTTGCCGGACAAACTCGACCACAAACCGCGCCACGCCGTAGCCCGCGTAAAACAGCCCCGCGATTTTGCCGGGGGTCTTCAGCCAGCCACGCTGCCAGATCAAGTAGCTGAGCACGATCAGCAGCAGCAGACCCTCAAGCGCGGCCTCATACAACTGGCTGGGGTGACGGGCGCAGACGGTAAAGACGCCGGGGCAGATCTGTGCAGCTTCTCCCGGGAAGGCAACGCCCCAAGGCAGGCTGGTCGGGCGGCCCCAAAGCTCGGCATTGATGAAATTGGCAATCCGGCCCAACAGCAGACCGATCGGCACCACGGCGGCCATCAGATCCGCGACTGGCAGCATCGGGATGTTCTCGCGCTTACAAAACCAGATGCCCGCAACCATCACGCCAAGAAAGCCGCCGTGGAACGACATGCCGCCTTCCCACACGCGCAGGATTTGCCCTGGGTTTTGCAAAAAATGTCCGGGTTGGTAGAAGATCACATAGCCCAAACGCCCGCCCAAAATGACGCCGAAGATCACCCAAGTCAGCAGGCGCTCCACCGCCTCGGCCGTCAGGGGTGCCGGGCCAGACCATAGTCGGGGCGTGTTGATCATCTGCACGATCAGCTTCCAGCCCGCCAACAGCCCGACGATATAGGCCAAAGCATACCAGCGCAGCGTCAGCGTCATTGGACCCAATGGGATCGAGAAGATATCCGGCGACAGGTTCGGGAAGGCGATATAGGACATTTGGCTTCCTGTAATTTGCCTTGCGTTGTCGGCAAGCGTGGCTCTGTTGTCAACGTCGCTTCGCGACAGATCGCCATCTTGTGCGTGGGCCTTCGGAGCATCATATAGAACACGAGCGAAAGGAGGCCCCAAATGACGGCCGGAAACAAATTTTTTGACGATGTATCAAAGCTGATGACCAATGCGATGGGTGTGGCGCAGGGCGCCAAGTCTGAGGCGGAAACCGCGATGAAAGGTTTTGTGGATCGCTGGCTTGCAGATCGCGACTTTGTGACCCGCGAAGAGTTCGACGCGGTGCGGCTGATGGCGCAAAAAGCGCGCGAAGAGAATGCAGCGCTGTTGGCGCGGATTGTGGCGCTTGAGGGCAAGCAAGGCTAACCTGCGGGTTTCGCTTTGTAGGTAGTGTAAGCGGCAGTGCCGTGTTGCTGTTACGGTTGCCGCGAGCGCGCAACGTTTGTTGTAGCGCGTCGGCATACGTCAAGCCGCCGTTCGTCACGGTCGGCGTGACGCGATGCCCATGGTCACCGGCACCCGGCGCGACAGGGGGACAGTGCCACGACACCTCTGCGCATTCCCGCAATCGAAAGAGCCTCGCGATTGCGAGGCTATCTTTCATTAACGCGCTGATTTGTTTGGTGGAGCCAATGAGGATCGAACTCATGACCTCTTGAATGCCATTCAGAAAGCGGGCCTAAACTAGGCCTAACATATCAAAACATCATAACAATAATTTCCCATTGTTTTTCAGCAATTTATCCATAATGTTATGAGAAGTTATAACGCTTGGGGAACAGTGTCTATCGGGTCGTGTGTTCCCCGGTCTGTTCCCCCAAGCGACCTTTTGACTATGCATATGGGCTCCATGACATGAAATTGACCGCTCCGACCGTAGAGAAACTCAAGCCGACGGATAAGAGGCAGGAAATATCTGACACGCTATGTGTCGGCCTTTACCTTGTGGTGCAGACCACTGGCAGCAAAGGCTGGCAGGTTCGATATAGAACGGCTGGCGTTCATCGGCGCATGACCCTCGGGCCGTATCCGCTAGTCAGCTTGGCAGAGGCACGGGATAGGGCAAGGGCTGCTCTGTTGGCCGCAACTAGTGGGCTAGATCCGGCAGCAACAGCAAAGGCGGCAAAAGCGACGCCGGTGGAAATCGATGGGCGCAACTTGGTGAAAAACGTTATCGCCGAATTTTTGAAACGTCATGCAATTCACAATCGCCGGGCCGATGACGTGGCCGCGATGTTTCGGCGCGAAATCATCCCGATGTGGGGCGATAAGGATATTCACGAGATCGGCAAGCGTGACCTTATCGAGGTGCTTGACGCCATAGTTGATCGAGGCAGTCCTATCACGGCAAACAGGCTGCTTGCGCACATTCGCACGGTTTGGACTTGGGCGGTTGGCCGGGGTATCATCGCGGCGTCTCCGTTCGCCGGGATCAAACCGCCGTCAAAGGAAAAGTCGCGCGATCGCGTTCTCACGGATGAAGAAATCGTGTGGCTATGGCAGGCGTGCGAACGGATGGGCCAGCCCTTCGGTGCGCTCTATCGGTTTCTCTTGCTCACTGGCCAGCGGTTGCGTGAGGGTGCCGAAATGACCGAAGGCGAGATGAGGGGCAGTCTCTGGACCATCCCTGCGGCGCGGGTGAAAAATGAAGACGAACACACTTTGCCGATTTCGGAGGCGGCTGCGGCAGTTCTATCAAGCGTGGACCGCATCAAAGGCAAGGCCGGGTATATTTTCACTACGACAGGCCTAAGTCCGGTGTCGGGTTTCACGCGGGCAAAAGGGCGGCTGGATAGCCTGATGCAGGAAATCGCAAACGCGGGCCGGGTCGAAGGGGCAGAGCCGATCGCTATCCCGCCCTTCACAATCCATGATCTGCGCCGCACCTGTGCCAGCGGGATGGCAGGCCTTCGCTTTCCGCCGCATGTGGTCGAGGCGGTGTTAAACCATCGCAGCGGCACCCGGCGCGGCGTTGCCGGTGTCTATAACCGATATGACATGGCCGACGAAAAGCAGCAGGCGCTCGAGGCTTGGGGCCGCTATGTGATCGGTTTGGTCGAGGGCGAAGCAAATAACGTAGTCAAAATACGCGCGGCGACTTCATTGCAATAAATCGTGATGCAAGGTGGAATATCGCTATTAGCGATTAATCAAAAAGGCGCAATCTTTAATATATTAAGGCAAGGCCATGATTTCCTTGTATCGCGCTTGAAAGATCACTTGAAACGTCGTCGCTATTAGCGATTATATCATTGTTTGCCAAATAGTTATGATGATGGCGCATCGAAAAAATCACTTGCCGTGATATGGGCCGACCATAAATAAGGTTCACACGTTCTAACAGGGAATGGATGTGAACCATGGCTTCCAAATTAATTACGGCAACGGTAGTGCGCGAAACGCTTGGTGGTGTTTCCGATATGACCCTTTGGCGCTGGATACATGATCCGGCGATGAACTTTCCTGCGCCTGTCCGCATTCAGTCCCGACGGTATTGGCATGAAGACGAATTGCGCTCTTGGATTGAGAGCCGGTCTGTCTCGCAGGTCGCGGCGGAGTGATCTGAAATGAGGCACAAAAGCACTCGCCCGCATCGTGACTATGCCGCGATTCCAAACGCTGCAGTGCGCGACGAACGCCTATCGATCGAGGCGCGCGGGATGCTGGCCTTGCTGATGACCTACTCCGATGAATGGGAGTTTCATCCTGAGCATCTTCAAAGAGTTGCGAGAATTGGTCGAGATCAGTTTCGGCGGATCATGGGCGAATTGAAGTGCGCTGGTTATGTCAATCGGGAAACAATGCGAACGGCTGACGGTCGAGTAACGGGCTCGCAGTGGGTGTTGTTGGATGTCTCGAACCCGCCGCCTGAAAACCAGTCAGCAGCAGAACTGCCGCCTGAAAAGGCGGCTGCGGGTAAGCCTATTGTCGGTGAACCCGTCCCTATAAGAAGACCAAAAGAAAAAGAAGAAAAAGAAGAAAAGAATATTGTATCAAACCAATCTCGGAAGGTTTTCTTTCCAGAAGATTGGGCACCCTCTGATGTTCTCGGCAGATGGGCAGCGGCGCAGGGCTTTGACCAAGATGAGATCGCCAATCAGGTAATTCACTGCATCGCTCATAACAGTGCTCACGGTCGTCTGTTTAAAGACCTCGATGCCGCGTTCAAGTCTTGGCTGATGAAGGCACTGGAGTTCAGAAGCCATGCTAAGCCGAAGACACCGCCGCCTGCAAACGGCCCGCTCAACGACCCGCAGATTGCCTCGATAGTTCGGCAACTCGCAGCCAAGAACGGGAGGCGAGCATGAACAACGTGAGCGGTTTGGTCCCAATGCCCCGCGTTTCTGGTGGAGAGGGCGTCGTGGGTCTGGGTTATCTCTTCGCGCTGTGCGGCGATGGGGGTGCAAAATGAACGCCGCCACAAAAGCCATCAGGTTCCTTGAAACCCTGACAATCCCAGAGGGGCCGAAATCGGGGCAGGCCATAAAGCTGGCACCGTTCCAAAAGCAATTCGTCAAGGGTGCCTTGGCTGATGGAATCAACGTCGCGGTTTTGTCGATCGGTAGGGGCAACGCAAAAACCGCACTTTCGGCGGGCATCGCTCTGGGTGCTGTCATCGGGGAATGGGACCGGCAGCCGAAGCGAGAAATCATCATCGCGGCGCGGACCCGTGATCAGGGGCGGATTGCCTTTGATTTTGCGGTGGGTTTCATGCGCGGTCTGCCTGATACGGTGCAGGCACAATTCACGGTAAGGCGCTCTCCCCGACTCGAGATAGAGTATCATGGCGACGGCGGCGGGCACCTGATCCGGGTTATCGCGGCTGATGGTAAGTCTGCCTTGGGCGGCGCTCCGACGCTGATTATCATGGATGAACGGGGACATTGGCAGGCTGATCAGGGTGACGCACTCGAGCAAGCCTTGCTTTCTGGCATGGGCAAGCGTGGCGGGCGGGCGCTGATCATTTCCACCTCGGCTGCGGATGATGCGCATCCGTTTTCGCTTTGGCTCGATCAGGAACAGGCTGGCGTCTATCGGCAGGAACACCGCCCGCCACCCGGCTTGCCTGCTGATGATGTGGAAAGCCTCAAGCTGGCAAACCCCGGCGCGGCGGCTGGCATCGGCGCTTCGCTGGAATGGTTGCAGGCGCAGGCTCGGCGGGCGATTGCGCGCGGCGGTTCCACCCTGACCGCCTTCCGACTCTACAACCGCAACGAACGGGTTTCCGGCGAGACGCGCGACGTTCTGCTGACGGTGGATGAATGGTTGTCCTGCGAAGTCGCAGCACTGCCGCCCCGGCAAGGGTTTGTCGTGATCGGCATCGACTTGGGCGGCTCGGCATCCATGACGGCGGCGGCGTTCTATTGGCCGGAAACCGGGCGGCTTGAATGCCTCGGCACCTTCCCTTCGCGACCTTCCTTGCTGGACCGGGGGCAGAATGACGGTGTGTCGGGCCGCTATGTCGAAATGAAGGATCGGGGCGAACTCTCTACCTTGGGCGATGCGACGGTGCCTGTTGCGGCTTGGCTGCGGGAAGTGATGGCGCATGTCGAGGGTGAGCCTGTCGCGGCTCTGACTGCCGACCGATACAAGCAAGCGGAACTTGGCGAGGCCATTGATAGCGCTGGCATCCGCGCGCCGATCATCTGGCGCGGGCAAGGCTTCAAAGATGGTGGCGAGGATTGCGAACGTTTCCGGCGCGCGGCCTATGACGGCAAGGTTAAAGCCTCTCCGTCGCTGCTGTTGCGCTCCGCCTTTGCCGATGCTGTCACCCTGCGCGATCCGGCGAACAACCTAAAACTTGCCAAGGCGCGCTCCACGGGGCGCATCGACGCGGCGGCGGCAACTGTGCTGGCCGTGGCCGAAGGTGCGCGCATGACGGGCCGCCCCGCGAAGAAATCAGGGGGCCTGACATGGCTTTGAAAGATTATGCCCGGCATTCAGCCAAGGTTACCAAAACGCAGCGTTGGAAGGCGCTGCGCGTCATGGCGCTCGAGCGTGACGGATGGGTCTGCGTGCAATGTGGCGAGCGGCGCTGGCTCGAGGTGGATCACATCCAGCCGGTTCGCGAACGTCCCGACCTGTCGTTTGACCTGGCTAATTTGCAGTGCCTTTGCGGGCGGTGCCATGCCCGGAAAACCCGTATCGAAATCGGCCTCGGCCGACCGAACCCCGCGCGAGAAGCGTGGAAAAAACTGGTCCGCGATTTGGACCGCAACCCAGAAACGGAAAAGTTAAAATGCTTGATTCAGTGAAGATCTCGCGCCGCCAAAGTGAAATCCGGCAAGCGCTTGCCGGTGTGGTCGGGAAGGTTACCCCGACCGAAGACGAAACCCGTTCGATGGAAACGATGGACGCGGAGTATCGCACCAACGAAACCCGCTATCGGGCCGCGCTGATTGCCGAAGACGGCGAACGTCGCGAGGCTGGTGTGGAACTCGAAACCCGCTCCGAACGTGAATTATCAGAACTGATCGCAGGCTTTGAACTGCGGCAGGTGGCGCTTGCGCTGGACGAGGGCCGGGCGCTTACAGGACGCACGCTTGAGGTGGTGCAAGAGTTGCGCGCAGCCGGCGGTTTCCGGGGTGTTCCGGTGCCATGGCAAGCGCTCGAGCGGCGCGCGGGCGAAACCATTGCCAGCGGCACGCCCAACCCGCTGCAAACTCGCCCGATCATTGACCGCATTTTCCCTGACTCGGTAGCGGCGCGGATGGGTGCGGCAATGATCAGTATTCCTTCGGGCGCGGTTGAATGGCCTGTGACTACCTCGGCAGTCTCTGCCGCGTGGCAGGCAACTGAAACTGGCGGTGTGGGCGGGCCGACCGCATACGCCACCACCGATAAGGCTCTCGCGCCGAATAATACACTTGGCATCGGGATGAAACTCACCCGCAAGACCCTGCTGCAAAGCGGTGCTGCGCTCGAGGAAGCCATTCGTCGCGACATGAACGGGGCAATCGGACAGGCGCTTGATCAGGCGGTGTTCCTCGGCACTGGTTCCTCAGGCCAACCTTTGGGCGTTATTCCGGGTGTTGCGACCTACGGTATCACTAGCACCGCAATCGCAGCGGTTGCCACATGGGCGGTGTTCCGGGCCGCTGTTGCGCGCTTCATGGCGTCCAATGCCGCAGGGTCGCCCGATGCGGTGAAGCTGCTAATCCGCCCGGAGGTGTGGTCCTACATGGACGGCGTGCTGATCACTAGCACTGCCGTGTCGGAGTGGGACCGGATGATTGCAAACATCCCAGCGGCGAATATCGCAATGTCACCAAACGCTCTGGCTGCCCCTACCGGCTCGCCATTGGCCTGCACCGCCTTGCTGGCCACAAACACCGGCGGGGTTGCTCCGATCTTCATAGGGGCTTGGGGAGCGGTCGACCTGATCCGGGATCCGTTCTCGGATGCACAATCGGGAGGTCTGCGGCTTACGGCGCTGGCGACCATGGACGTAACTGTTGCGCGCGGTGCGCAACTGGAAGTCCTGACCGGCGTGCGGGTGGCCTGATATGATGTATGGCGGCGCAGGCATAGACGGGCTCGAACTTCGGACGGCGCGCGATGGTTCGCGCCGCCTCTCTGGTCGCTTTCCTTATGGGAAGCGAGCGGTCCTTTCGGACGGCGGCAAGAATGGCCGTCCCCGCAAAGAGCAATTTGCTCCGAAGGCGTTTGCCTATCGGGTCAACAAAGCCGACGAGGATATTCATATCCTTGTCGGTCACGACTATGACAGACCTCTTGCATCGCGGGGGGCCGGGACACTCGATCTGAAAGACACCGAAGACGCGTTGCTGTTCGATGCGCTGATCAAGCCTGAAATGGCGGAAGTGTCCTATGTCCGGGATTTCTTTGCGGCATTCTCAGCTGGTTTGATTGGTGGGATTAGTCCGGGTTTCAGGATACCCCCGGAACAAACGGTGCCAAATGCGGAACGTGTCGATGAAGAAAATCCGCGCGAGGGCCGCGCCCTGATCCGCACTGTCTTTGCGGCGTTGCTCTACGAAATCTCGATGGTCACTGTTCCCGCCTACAAGGAAACCCAAGTCGAAGCGCGTAGCTGGACGCCCGATACGGTCTTGTCGGAATCCGGCCTGCATCGCACGCTCAATCGGTGGAGGGCATGATGGCTGCCACATTGCAACAGATCGAAGGCGTTCCGGCGGCTTGGCCTACCGTTCCGGCCGGGTTGTCAGTCGAGGCGAACGCCTTGGATCCGGCATTTGTTTGGGGGCGAATTGAGCCCTATACAACCTGCCGATTCACCTCTCGATCGGTGGCTTGGGTGGTCGAGGGGCCGGGTGAGTGGATGCCACCTCTGGCGCCTGCAACCGTTGCCGCGGTCGAGGGGTGGACAGGCATGGCGTGGGCCGCGGTGGTCCTCAATCCCTCTCCCTTGGGTGGCTATGACTTGCCCGCTGTTGGCCCCTATCGCTTTACTGGCACGGCGGGCGGGGGCGTTGTGCCTGCACCTGTCTCCGAAGCATACCGACGGCTTGCCGAATACTTCGGCGCTCCGAATGATTCACCGCCGGGCTCTGCCGATATGCAATCTGCGATCGGACCGATTTCAGAAAATATCTCACGGCAGGCGACTTGGCTTGCGCGGGCAATGATTAACAGCGGCGCGGCCGATTTGCTTCGCCCTTATCGGAGGGCTGCATAATGTGGCCGTTCAAACGAAAAACTGAAACCCGATCGAGCGGTTCGGGCTATACGGCAGACGTCATGGCGGCGCGGGCGTCCTACATCGCCGGGGCGTCAGGCTTGGGTGAAATGACTGCCACAGAGCAGGCTAGTGTGAGCCTCTGGGAAGCGGCCTTTGCGGCGGCAACGGTATCCGGCACTGATATGCTTGACCGACGCAGCATGGCCTTGCTTGCGCGATCGGTAGCGTTGCGCGGCGAAGCGGTGTTTCTGATCCGTGAAACTGGCCTAGTGGCCTGCGGCGACTGGGACGTATCGACGCGCGACGGCATTCCACGCGCCTATCGGGTGAGCCTGTCGGAAGCTGGCGGCGCACAATCGGATATCGTCTTGGCGGCAGAGGTGCTGCATCTGCGGATAGGGTCGGACTCGGTGGCACCTTGGACCGGGACGCCACCTCTGCGCCGATCTTCTTTGACAGGCGGCCTGTTGCACATACTCGAGGCGGCACTGTCGGAGGTTTACGCGACCGCGCCGCTTGGATCTCAGATCGTCCCATTCCCGGAGTCGTCGGAGATAGAAAAAGAACAGATTGGCCGTGCTTTTAGAGGAACGCGCGGCAGGGTGATCTTGCGCGACTCCGTGACGGTTTCGGCGGCTGGTGGTCCCGCGCCGGCACAAGATTGGAGCCCCAATCCGTTGAGTCCTGACATGCAAAAGACTATGGCGCTGCAAACGCTCGAGGCGGCGCGGGATGCAATCTGCATGGCCTTCGGAGTCCTGCCTTCTCTGGCAAATTCTGCGGCCACGGGTCCAGCGATACGCGAGGGCCAAAGGCATCTGGCGACGTGGGTGTTGCAGCCGATCGCCGCACTTTTGGCAGAGGAAGCAACTGCAAAGCTGGGCGGGCTGGTGGACATAGATGTGATCATGCCGCTGCAAGCCTTCGATGTCGGCGGCCGGGCGCGCGCGTTTAGCACCTTTGTTGAGGCGATCGCCAAGGCGAAGGATGCGGGCCTCACTGCCTCTGAAACCGACGCAGCGCTGAAATGGGTCACTCTGGCCGAAAATGATGGGAAGGCATGACAATGAAAGCGATACGGGAAATCGAGGCGATGCTTAACGAACTGGACCTATTTGGGCGCACGGCCGTTGATCTCACAATCATCTGCTGTCTGCATGGTAACGTTGCTATGGCAGAGGCGATTGCAGCGGCGGCTCCCGGCTTGGTAAGGCGGCCGGAAGATCCTGACTTACCATTGCCCGATGAGGCCCCTTGGCAGCGACTCAAGGCCTGTGTGAGTGAAGACGAACATCATGCTTGGGCGCAATTTATGTTCGCGGCGATGAACGCCTGCGATCAGGCCATGACAGATCGGGTGCAGGCGCTTGTGGTCCGACGCTGTGCAAACTGATGCACGGGGGCGAACGGCGGCTTTGGTTAAGCGTCTTGCTGGGAGGCCTGCGCGATGCGGCAGAGGGCAAAGATCCGTTTTGGCCGTGGTCCAGCAACTTTGCAGAAGTTTGCGATTTGGCTGATCTGCATCCGGGCCGCGTCCTGCTGACATATGAAATCAGCAAGGCTAAGGGCTGGCATTTCAAAGTTAAAGGATAGGGCGGGTTGCGCCTTGGGTTCTTCCTTATTCCCTAAAGCAGCTGGGTTGGGCGGGTGTGCCAAAACTCCGCCAAGGCACGGTCTTGGATCGAGATTGGTGTCAGGAATGCCCTGTCACGCGGGATGCTGGCAGAGACAGTAGCGCCGGGGCCGGGATGGTCCCGGCTGCACCTGTCCTACCGCCCTATGGGCCGTTATCTGGCACCGGCTGATCTTGTGCTGGAACCCTAAGTTTATCGCCCCATAAGGCCAGAGAGATGCTGTTCGACTGCTCTATCGCTTCAGCAATACGTGGCCAAGCTTTCATTGCCTGAATTAACATCTCCTCACGATTCACAAAGCCCCGCGAAACATATCCGTCGCTCTTGAGCGTATCGGGCGTAACGCCCAGAATATCTAAGGTCTGCGCCATGGCGGCAATAAGCTGGTTTTGGTGGAGGGTCGTTATTTCGTTGTGCTTTGCAACTTCTGTCGCGTCCATTTCGTCAACTTTAGAATTAACCGTCGCGAGATAAGTCTTGTGTGCGAGCAAAACTTTATCGTTGCCTCTGAACTCAAGTGGGATCATCGCGATCGCAGTTTGATAGTCTGGGTTGGCGGGAATTAGACGAGTGTTCATGAGCATTCTAAGAAGTCGCTCTTGGAGGTCGCGCCGCGTCTGTCGACCTGCAATCCACGGGGAAATCCATACCGCTGTTAGAATAGCAAACAACATTCCAAGTGCCGTAACCCCCGCGTTCAACCAATCAGCGGGCGTGATTCCAAAAAAGTCGGTCGGGGGCTGCACCATCTGGTCGACGCTTTCTGCGTTACTTCGGAGTTCGGCTTACCATGGACGGAAAATATTTGTTTTGCCAAGGGGATCGAAAAATGCGTTGTTCCCCCCGTGTTCCCCAGAATGAAAACAGCCCCGCGACTGCGAGGCTAACTTTCGTGTAAGTCTTTGATTTGTTTGGTGGAGCCAATGAGGATCGAACTCATGACCTCTTGAATGCCATTCAAGCGCTCTCCCATCTGAGCTATGGCCCCATCCTTGTCACGACGTTGGGCGCGCCGTGTGTCTTCGTCGCCGCTGTTTAGGGGAGGGCGCGAGGGCGTGCAAGTGGAAAAATGCAGCCCTCGCACGCGCCTCAAACGGATTGGCCTCGCCTTGAACGGCGTGGCTCAGTGTCTTAAACGTCTTCTTCGTCACCGGCGACATCGGTCAGATCATCGAGTGACACGGTGTCGTCTGCATCATCTTCCAGCAGTTCGTCGTCGAGTTCTGCATCGTCGGCGACGCCTGCAACCAGCAGATCATCATCAGCTTCCAGATCATCGACCAGAACCGCATCATCATCTTTTTCAGGCTGAACGCGCGCGATTACAGCGGCGGCCATTTTGCGGCGTGCCGATTCGATGTCTACAACCTCACCCGTGTAGGGGCTGACGATTGGAGTGCGGTTCAGGTCGTAAAAGCGCTTGCCGGTGGTTGGGCACACGCGCTTGGTTCCCCATTCTGCCAATGGCATGGTTTTCCCCTTGTTCAGGCTGGCCCTTTCGGGCTGTCAATTCGGAATGCAGTCGCTTGCCACAGCCTTGGGCGACTGTCAAAGGCTTTTGCAGAGGTTGCAGCTTTTGCAGTGCTTAAGGCCCGTAGCAGCGGTTGCGGCTGGCTTGCAGATAGGTATGCTGCGAGCCCATGTCCAGAGGTGCCATGCTGCTGTTGCCCGGTCCACCACCCATAGAGATCACATTGCGCCGAAACGCTCGGGCGCGGCGGTTTTCCTTGCGCGTATCGCAAGTGAATGGTGCGGTGACGTTGTCTTTGCCTAACCGCGCCCGCGAATCTGACGCTGTAGCGTTTGCCCGCGCGCAAGAGGGCTGGATCAGGGCGGCAGTGGCGCGGATGCCGCCGCTGGTTGGGGTCGGCATTGGCTCGGTTCTTCCGATGGAGGGTCGGCTGTTGCGGTTGGAAATCGGCGCGGGCCGTTCGGTGCGCATTGAAGGCGATTCGTTGATTGTGCCGGGCGATGCAGCGCGGGCGGCGGCGCGGGTTTCTGCATTTCTGAAGGTTCAGGCGCGCAATCGGCTGGTGGCTGCGTCAGATCACTATGCCGGGTTAATCGGCCGCAAGCTTGCCCGGGTGACGCTGCGCGATACGCGGTCGCGCTGGGGGTCTTGCACCTCGGACGGTGCGCTGATGTATTCGTGGCGGCTGATCATGGCACCGCCGCGCGTGCTGAATTATGTGGCGGCGCATGAGGTCGCGCATATGCTGGAGATGAACCATTCAGATCGGTTCTGGGCGGTGGTGCAGCGGCTGTTTCCGGGCTGGCAGGCCGAGCGGGCTTGGTTAAAGCGTGAGGGTGGCGCGTTGCAGGCGATCCGGTTTGATGCCGGTTTTGACGCCGATGGGGATTGACCGTTGGCGCATTGGGGTGCTTGTTTAGGTATGTCGATTGAACCCCGCCCAATATCGCCGCGACTGGCTGATCCCAATGCCGCGGCGCATGAGCGGGTGTATCGCACGCTGCGCCAGCAGGTTTTGCATGGCGAATTGGCGCCCGGGCAGGCGATGACTTTGCGTGGGATTGCGGCGCAATTTGGGGTGTCCATGACGCCCGCGCGTGATGCGGTGCGGCGGTTGGTGGCGGAGGGTGCATTTACCATGTCATCCTCGGGGCGAATTTCGACGCCGGAACTGACGCCGGAGCGCATTGAAGAACTCGCCGCGATCCGCGCGATGTTGGAGCCGGAGATGGCGGCGCGGGCGCTGCCTCGGGCGCATTTCGCGCTGATTGATCGGCTTGCTGCAATCAACGCGCTGAACCAAGAGGCGGTGATGAACCAAGATGCGGTGGGCTATGTGCGCACCAATCTGGAGTTTCACCGCACGTTGTATCTGCGCGCCCAAACCCCTGCGATGTTGGCTTTGTGTGAGACGGTGTGGCTACAGCTTGGGCCGACGATGCGGGCTTTATACCAGAAGTTGCGTCGCAGGGACATGCCGCAGCACCACCGGATGATTTTGGCGGCGCTGCGGGCGGGGGATGAGCCGGGATTGCGGCTGGCTGTTCGCACCGATGTGACGCAGGGATTGCGGCATTTGGCGAGCTAGGGTGTTGGACGAAATTGGGTCAGGCGTGGATGGCACCGTCACCGCAGGCTAGGGCTGCTTCGCGCACAGCCTCGCTATATGTAGGGTGAGCGTGGCAAGTTAGGGCTAGGTCTTGTGCCGATGCGCCAAACTCCATTGCTACACAAACCTCGTGGATCAGGTCGCCTGCGCCGGGGCCGATGATGTGGCAGCCGAGGATACGGTCGGTGGTGGCGTCGGCGAGCATTTTCACGAAACCTTCGGCTTGGAACACCGCTTTTGCCCGCGCGTTGCCCATGAAGGGGAATTTGCCGACTTTGTAGGCGCGGCCTTGTTCTTTGAGCTGTTCTTCGGTTGCCCCTACGGATGAAACCTCTGGCATGGTGTATATCACGCCTGGGATGACGGAATAGTTAACGTGGCCGGCTTTGCCCGCCATGATCTCGGCCAAGGCCATGCCTTCGTCTTCGGCTTTATGCGCCAGCATTGGGCCTGTGATCGCATCGCCGATAGCATACAAGCCGTTGATATTGGTTGCAAAATGCGCGTCGGTTTTGACTTGGCCGCGTGGTAGCATCTCGACCCCCAGCGCCTCTAGCCCCAAGCCTTTGACGTAGGGTTTGCGGCCTGTGGCGACCAGAACGACCTCAGCTTCTAGGCTGGCTTCGGTGTCATTTTTGCGCAATTTGTAGGTGACTTTGGCGGTTCCGTCTTTGGTTTCAACACCTTGCACGGCGGCACCCAAGATGAACTTAAAGCCTTGTTTCGTCAGGATTTTCTGGAAGCTTTTCGCGACTTCGGCGTCCATGCCGGGGGTGATCGCGTCAAGATATTCGACCACGGTGACTTCAGTGCCAAGCCGTGCGTAGACCGAGCCCATTTCCAGACCGATCACGCCAGCGCCGATTACCACCATGGTTTTTGGGATCGAAGGCAGCGTCAAAGCGCCGGTGGAGCTGACCACAATCGTCTCATCCACGGTGACGCCGGGGAGGGTCGATGGCTCGGAACCCGTTGCAATCACGATGTTTTTCGCCTCGTGCACCTCATCGCCGATCTGCACCTTTCCCGGGGCGGGGATGGTGGCCCAGCCTTTCAGCCAAGTGATTTTGTTCTTCTTGAACAGAAACTCGATGCCCTTGGTGTTGCCGTTTACCACGTCTTGTTTGTAGGCTTGCATCTTGACCCAATCGACGCTCGGAGCACCGCCCATCAGGCCCATTTTCTCAAAGTTTTCATGGACTTCGTGCAAGCTGTGCGTCGCGTGCAGCAGGGCTTTTGACGGGATGCAGCCGATGTTCAGGCAGGTGCCGCCAAGGGTTTCGCGGCCCTCAACCACGGCTACATTCAGGCCCAGTTGAGCGGCGCGAATGGCGCAAACGTAGCCGCCGGGGCCGGAACCGATGATGATTGCGTCAAAGCTAGCCATGAATTTCGTCCTTTGGATGGGGCATTTTAACAAGAGGTTAATTATATGGAAACGGGCCATTAAACGGCCATTTAACGGCCATACGATTTAGCTGATCGAAAACTTAGATCAGCGCCGCGATAATCATCGTGATGGTGGCGATAAAGCCCACCGCCCAGATTGCCGAGCGCCATGGTGCCCAGCCAAACGCGTAGGCCGGGACGTAGAGCACGCGGGCGGCGAGGTAGGCATAGGCGGCGTATTGCGTCACGGTCGTCGATTGGTTGCCGAGGGTGACGACCAGCACGGCGATGGTGAACAGGGCCAGCGCCTCAAAATGGTTTTGCAGGGCGCGTTGCAGACGACCCGTGGTGATCGAGAGCGGCCGCGGCGGTGGGGTGTCGCGCGGGCTGGAGGTGTAGGTGCGGCCAAGCTCCATATTGGCGGGCATGGCGAACAGGCCGAACTGCACGACTTGCAGCAGGCCAGCGAGGGCGAGGGTGGTGAGTTCTGGGGTCATTGGGTCATCTCGCTATTGAGGGGCGGGTTTTATCCCGCCCATTAAATCACAAATCCATCAACAACCGACGCGGATCTTCCAGCGCCTCTTTCACTCGCACCAAGAACGTCACCGCTCCCTTGCCGTCCACCACCCGATGATCGTAGCTCAGAGCCAGATACATCATCGGGCGGATGACGATTTGGCCTGCGACGACGACCGGGCGGTCTTGGATTTTGTGCATGCCAAGGATGCCTGATTGCGGCGGGTTCAGGATCGGCGAGGACATCAGCGAGCCGTAGACGCCGCCGTTCGAGATGGTGAACGAGCCGCCCTGCATCTCGGCCATGGAGAGTTTGCCATCGCGGGCGCGCAGGCCCAGTTCCGAGATTTTCTTCTCAATTGCCGCAAAGCCCATCTGGTCGGCATCGCGCACGACGGGCACCACAAGGCCGTTCGGGGAGCCGACGGCAACGCCCATGTGGACGTAGTTTTTGTAGACGACGTCTTGGCCGTCAATCTCGGCGTTGACCTCGGGGATTTCCTTCAAAGCATGGGTGCAGGCTTTGACGAAAAACGACATGAAGCCGAGTTTAACGCCGTGTTTCTTCTCGAATATGTCTTTGTATTCGTTGCGCAATCCCATGATCGACGACATATCCACTTCGTTGTAAGTGGTCAGCATCGCGGCGGTGTTTTGCGCATCTTTCAGGCGGCGCGCGATGGTGGCGCGCAGGCGGGTCATCTTGACGCGTTCCTCGCGGGCGGCATCGTCAGCCGGGATCGGAGCGCGCGGAATTGCAGCAGGCGCGGGGGCGGCGGTGATCGGAGCGGTGGCGGCAGTGCGCGCCACGTCTTCCTTCATCACCCGGCCATCGCGGCCAGTGCCTTGGACTTGATCGGGGGTGAGGCCAGCTTCCTCCATCGCCTTCTTGGCGGAAGGCGCGTTTTCGACGTCACGCGGGGTGATGACTTCGGGGCCATCGCCGGGCGAGCCGACCAATGCAGCGGCGATCGATTTCGGCTCCTCCGCCTTGGCGGGGATCGTCGGGACTGCAGCGGCCGGGGTTGCGGCGGGCGTGGCTGTGCCAGTCGCACCCTCGGTCACAATCGCCAGCCGCGCGTTGGCAGCGACGGTTGTGCCTTCGGGGGCAAGGATTTCCGCCAGCACGCCTGCCACCGGCGAGGGCACTTCGACCGAGACTTTATCGGTCTCAAGTTCGCACAGCATCTCATCCAGCTTGACCGTATCGCCCGGCTTTTTGAACCAAGTCGAAACCGTGGCTTCCGAGACGCTTTCGCCCAAAGAGGGCACCATTACATCCGTCATTTCATTCTCCTGTGCGCGTCGGCGCTGGGTATTGGGTCAGCCGAGCGCTTCGTTGACCAGGGTTTGCTGTTCGTATTTATGCTTAGATGCCAAGCCAGTCGCAGGCGAAGCCGAAGCTGCGCGGCCTGCATAGCGGGGCCGGGTGTTGGTGGCGCCGATGCTGATCAGCAACGATTCCAGTTCCGGCTCAATATGTGACCAAGCGCCCATGTTTTTCGGCTCCTCTTGGCACCAGACCCATTCGGCAGCTTTGAAGCGCGAGAGTTCAGCCGTCAGCGACTGCTTCGGCACCGGATAAAGCTGCTCAACCCGCAGCAGATAGGTGTCGGTGATGCCGCGCGCGTCGCGTTCGGCCAGCAGGTCGTAGTAGACCTTGCCCGAGCAGAGCACGACACGTTTGATCTGGTCATCCGCGTTCAGTTTGGTTTCCGAATGGCCCTTCTGCGCATCATCCCACAAAACGCGGTGGAAATAGCTGCCATCGGTGAAATCGGACGCATCAGACACCGCCATCGGGTGACGCAGCAGCGATTTCGGCGTCATCAGGATCAGCGGTTTGCGGAAATCGCGGTGCAGCTGGCGGCGCAGGATGTGGAAGTAGTTCGAGGGCGTGGTGCAGTTTGCCACGATCCAGTTGTCATGCGCCGACATCTGCAAGAAGCGTTCCAACCGCGCCGAGGAGTGTTCCGGGCCTTGGCCTTCATAACCGTGCGGCAAAAGACACACGAGGCCGGACATCCGCAGCCATTTGCTCTCACCCGAGTTGATGAACTGGTCGAACATGATCTGCGCGCCGTTGGCGAAATCGCCAAATTGGGCTTCCCACATCGTCAGAGCGTTGGGTTCGGACAGCGAATAGCCGTATTCAAAGCCCAAAACCGCATATTCCGACAGCATCGAGTCGATGACTTCATAGCGCGCTTGGCCGGGGCGGATGTGGTTCAGCGGGTAGTGCCGTTCCTCGGTGGTCTGGTCGATGAAGGCCGAATGGCGCTGGCTAAAGGTGCCACGGGTGCAATCCTGACCCGATAGGCGCACCGGGAAGCCTTCGACTTGCAAGGAGCCAAACGCAAGCGCTTCGGCGGTGGACCAATCGAAGCCCGCGCCAGTTTCGAACATTTTCTTTTTGGACTCAAGCTGGCGCGCGACGGTTTTGTGAATGTCAAAACCTTCGGGAATGCGGGTCAAAGCGGCACCGATTTCGGCCATCGTCTCGGGTTTGATCCAAGTATCGCCGCGTTGATAATTGTCGAGGTCTTTGGTTTTCATCGCCTTCCAGCGACCGTCCAGCCAATCGGCTTTGTTGGGCTTGTAGTCTTTGCCGACTTCAAATTCTTCATTCAGGCGGGCTTGGAATGCCGCCTTCATATCCTCAATCTCGCCTTCCGGGATCAGGCCATCGGCAACCAAACGGTCGGTGTAAAGCTGCAAAGTGGTCTTTTGCTTGCGGATCGTGGTGTACATCGCCGGGTTGGTGAACATCGGCTCGTCGCCTTCGTTGTGACCAAAGCGGCGGTAGCAGAAGATATCCAACACCACGTCTTTATGGAAGGTCTGGCGGAACTCGGTGGCAACTTTCGCTGCATGAACAACGGCTTCCGGGTCATCACCATTCACATGGAAGATCGGCGCTTCGACCATCAAGGCGATATCGGTGGGGTAGGGGCTGGAGCGGCTGTAGGCCGGGGCGGTGGTAAAGCCGATCTGGTTGTTCACGATGATATGCATGGTGCCGCCGGTGCGGTGGCCTTTCAGCCCCGACAGACCAAAACATTCGGCAATAACGCCTTGGCCCGCAAAGGCCGCATCACCGTGCAGCAGAACCGGCAGCACTTGGCTGCGCTCGCTATCGCCAAACTGATCTTGCTTGGCGCGCACTTTGCCCAAGACCACTGGGTTCACCGCCTCCAAATGCGAGGGGTTTGCGGTCAGCGAAAGGTGAACCGTGTTGCCGTCAAAGGTGCGGTCGCTGGACGCGCCAAGGTGATATTTCACGTCGCCCGAGCCATCGACGTCTTCCGGCTTATAGCTGCCGCCTTGGAATTCGTTGAAAATCGCGCGGTAGGGTTTTTGCAGCACGTTCGAGAGCACGTTCAGGCGGCCCCGGTGCGGCATCCCGAAAATCACCTCGCGCACGCCCATCGCGCCGCCACGTTTGATGATCGCTTCCATCGCCGGGATCAGTGCTTCGGCCCCGTCAAGACCGAACCGTTTGGTGCCCATGTATTTAACATGGAGGAACTTTTCGTAGCCCTCAGCCTCAACCAGTTTGTTCAAGATGGCCTTGCGACCCTCACGGGTGAACTGGATTTCCTTGCCGTAACCTTCGATGCGCTCTTTGAGCCACGCCGATTGAGCGGGGTCGGAGATGTGCATGAATTGCAGCGCGAAGGTGCCGCAATAGGTGCGCTTCACGATGTCGATGATCTGGCGCATCGAGGCAACGTCTAGCCCCAGCACGTTGTCGATGAAGATCGGGCGATCCATATCGGATTCTTCAAAGCCGTAGGAAATCGGCTCCAACTCGGGGTGATTGCCGCGATCGGTCATACCCAGCGGGTCAAGATCGGCGGCAAGGTGGCCGCGAATACGGTAGGCGCGGATGATCATGATGGCGCGGATGCTATCTAGCACGGCGCGCTGCACCTGCGCATCGGTCAGGCTGACGCCTTTTTCGGCGGCCTTCTCGGCGATTTTCTTGCCAGCGCCTTTGGGTTCAGGAGCCACCGGCCATTCGCCCGTCATCGCCCCGGTCATATCATCCGAAGGCGTCGGCGGCCAGTCGGCGCGGCCCCACGACGGCCCGGTGGCCTGCCGTTTGGCATCCATCTCTGGCTCTGCCAGCGAGCGGAAGAAATCCGCCCATTGCGCATCGACCGACGCCGGGTTGGCGGCGTAGTTCGCTGCGAGTTGGTCGATATAATCCGCATTCGCGCCTTGCAGGAAGCTAGAGGCGTGGAATTGCGAGTTGGGGGATTGTTCGGTCATTTGGATGCCTCACCTTGAAGGAAGCTTGAAAAAAAATGCAGTGTATGGGTTCACTTGCAGCGCACCATCAGCTTGCGGACACCTGGCATAGTGTCAGGATGCTCCAACGCCTTGTCCTCGGCGGAAACGAGGTTTTTGCCATAGAACGCACAGATGCGCGCAGGGGCCGCATCAAGCTGGGCGCGGTTTATGTTCTGAGCATAGTAGAAAACGTCATAGAGCATTTGGCCACCGCCGTCCGATATGCCTTGTATTGCTAGCAGCGCCGACCTGTCGATGCCAGACGCGGCCTCAACGCTGCTGGACACAGTATCAACCTTTGTCTGCGTGGTGGAGGGGGCCGGAACACATGCCGCCAAGATCGCGGTTGCGAATGCCAGCACACCAGCATGCTTCAGGAAGATTTTTCTCATGGTTACTTTTCTACCTTTCTCAATTGACGCCTCTTTCATAGCTACAAGAGAGGTTTCAAAACATTACTTTCCAATCGCCGCCAGCACGGCCTCGCCCAAGGTCGCTGGGCTGTCGGCTACGATGATGCCGGCCATTTTCATCGCCTCGATCTTCGATTGGGCGTCGCCTTTGCCGCCTGCGACGATGGCTCCTGCGTGGCCCATGCGGCGGCCTTCGGGTGCGGTGCGGCCTGCGATGAAGCCAGCGGTGGGTTTCCAGCGGCCGCGTTTCTTCTCATCGGCAAGGAACTGGGCTGCGTCTTCTTCCGCAGCGCCGCCAATTTCACCGATCATGATGATCGAATGGGTGTCGGGGTCGGCGAGGAACATCTCAAGGATATCAATGTGTTCCGAGCCCTTGATCGGATCGCCGCCGATGCCGACAGCCGAGGATTGGCCTAAGCCTACGTCGGTGGTCTGCTTGACGGCCTCATAAGTCAGCGTGCCGGAGCGTGACACCACCCCGACCGAGCCCTTCGAGAAAATGCTGCCCGGCATGATGCCGATTTTGCATTCTCCGGGGGTCATCACACCGGGGCAGTTCGGCCCGATCAGGCGGGATTTCGAGTTGATCAGCGCGCGCTTCACCTTCATCATATCCAGCACCGGGATGCCTTCGGTGATGCAAACGATCAATTCCATCTCGGCATCAATCGCCTCAAGAATGCTGTCCGCGGCGAAGGGCGGCGGCACGTAGATCACGCTGGCATTGGCACCCGTGACCGCGCGGGCCTCGTGAACAGAGTCGAACACCGGCAGGTTGAGGTGGCTGGAACCGCCCTTGCCGGGGGTGACGCCGCCGACCATTTTGGTGCCGTAAGCGATGGCTTGTTCAGAGTGGAACGTGCCTTGGCTGCCAGTGAAGCCTTGGCAGATGACGCGGGTGTTCGAGTTTACAAGTACGGCCATTAGCGCGTTCCTTCGATGGTCAATCTTTTGCGGGCGAGGCCGGAGGCGTTGGCCTTGATGAGTTCGGTGGCGGAGGCGGGGCGCAGCGATCTAGGGTTCGACAAGATAGACCCCCTGCTGGTAGCCGTGTTCGGTTTCGTCGTCGTAGTCGATGCCAGCTTGGGTAAAGCTGGCATGGATGCGTTTGGTGTTGGCGGGGCAGCCAGCATCTGCGACGGCTTCGGCAAAGTTCAGACCGATGCGGACATGGCCGAGTTCATGGTCGAGCAGGGCGGTCGCCATGCGGTCAAATTCTTCAGCCTGAACCTCGGTCAGATCGGCGTCGTCGGCGAGTTCGGGCATGGTGATTTCAGCGGTAACACTGGTTTCGCAAGCACCGTTCCAGTTGGCATACCAATTTGTAAACGCCCAATAGCCCTTAGGCCCACCGGATTCCATCTGCGCCTGCACCTCTGCCAGCGATGATCCGGTGACTTGGTAGGTGGAGACGTCGATCTCGGCCTCATCATAGATATCAGCGTGGGCGGGGCTAACGAGGGCCAACGCTGCCAGCACCGCAAAGCCAGCCCGCGCGCGGATAAGGCGCGGGTTAGGTTGGGGGTGTTGGGTGGCGGTGGAGGTCATGGTGGTCCTTGGAGTGAGGCGGTTGGGTAGTGATCGGCCGGATTCCGCCCGTCGTTTATTCTTTCGGTGTCGCCTCAAACCTCACGCCACTGTCGCTATCAGAGCCGCAGGTCGGGTCGTTGCCAGCCGAGGTGATGGTGGCGCTTACTCCGGTGTCGAAATCAAGCCGAGTGCAGCCCATGTCATCCTTTGAGTAGACAAACGGCGCGCCTTCTACGCCGCCAAGTGCTGCGGCAAGGATTTCCGACGCGGTGGCGCTGTCAACACTGCCGCTTTCGACATGGCAGAAAGATCCCTCGGCCATGTAGACAATCGTGTCATTGCCGACACCGGGATAGAAATAGACCAAACCTTCTTCGCCTTCGTCATTGCGTGTCCAGCTTAGACTGGTCAGCATGGCTTCGGTCAGATCAACTTGGTTGCCGCCCGACATGCACGCCATGTAGCCTTCAACCAATTGGCTGTGCGGATCGGCGTCTTGCGCCGCGGCCGAGCCTGCCAACAGCGCAAAAATGGCGGCGCTTCGGATCATCCCTTCACAGCCTTAACAATCTTCTGCGCGGCGTCGCTCAGGTTATCCGCAGCGATCACGTTCAGCCCCGAATTGCGGATGATGTCTTTACCCAACTCCACGTTGGTGCCTTCAAGGCGGACCACCAGCGGCACCTTGAGGCCGACTTCTTTTACCGCGGCTATCACGCCTTCGGCGATGATGTCGCAGCGCATGATGCCGCCGAAGATGTTGACGAGGATGCCTTTGACTTGCGGGTCAGAGGTGATGATTTTGAATGCCTCGGTGACTTTTTCTTTGGTGGCACCGCCGCCGACGTCGAGGAAGTTGGCAGGCTCGGCACCATACAGCTTGATGATGTCCATCGTCGCCATCGCGAGGCCAGCGCCGTTGACCATGCAGCCGATTTCGCCATCCAGCGCGATGTAGTTCAGATCGAATTTCGAGGCGGCGAGTTCTTTCGGATCTTCCTCGGTCTCATCGCGCAGGGCGGCTATATCGGGGTGGCGATACATCGCGTTGCCGTCAAAGCTCATCTTCGCGTCGAGCAGTTTCAGGTTGCCATCGGTCATCACCACCAGCGGGTTAATCTCTAGCATGTCCATGTCTTTTTCGACGAACAGACGGTAGAGGTTCTTCACGATTCCAACGCATTGCTTGACTTGAGCGCCTTCCAGACCCAGCACGAAAGCGACGCGGCGGCCGTGGAAATCGGAATAGCCAGTGGCAGGATCAACGTCGAACGAGATGATCTTGTCGGGGGTGTTGTGGGCAACGTCTTCGATTGACATGCCGCCTTCGGTCGAGACCACAAACGAAATCCGGCTGGAGTTACGGTCAATCAGCATGGCGAGGTAAAGCTCGCGGGCAATATCGCTGCCGTCTTCGATATAGATTCGGTTGACCTGTTTGCCCGCAGGACCGGTCTGCTCTGTCACCAACGTGCGGCCAAGCATTTGGCGCGCAAATTCAGCAGCCTCCCCCACCGAGCGGGCCAGACGGACGCCACCTTTTTCACCAGCCTCAGCTTCCTTGAAGTGGCCCTTACCGCGACCACCCGCATGGATTTGCGCCTTGACCACCCAGAGCGGGCCGTCGAGTTCGCCCGCCGCAGATTTGGCATCTTCTGCCTTGGTTACGGCGCGGCCATCGGATACCGGAATGCCGTAGCTGCGCAGCAGGGCCTTGGCCTGGTATTCATGGATGTTCATGGATCTGTCCCATCAGCTTGGATTTGCAGGTGGTGTGGCATAAATATGGGCATTAAGAAAACCGGAAAGAACAGGCACTGGCAGAAAACCGACATTTGTGATCACACGCAAAAAAATTGTGATCACACGTATGGAAATGTTAAGAATATCAAGGCTTGCCGTTGGCGCTAACGCTCGGCATGTTGTGGTTAAGATATAGTACGGGATGGCAACAGTTCGATGAAACCCAGTTGGGCCGTGGTGACGACGGCGGATGAACCTGCCGCTCTGGTGGCAACTTTTGCCGCGCATCATCTGGCTCAGGGTGCAGCAGCGGTGCATGTGTTCCTTGATCAGCCCGACCCAGAGGCGGAGGCGATGCTGGCGCATCTGCCCGCATGTGAGGTGACTGTTTGCGATGCATCCTATTGGGCGGCGAGCAAAAAGCGCAAGCGCCCCGAGGTGCATACGGCGCGGCAGATTTATAACGCGCAGCAGGTTTATGCCAAGACCGAGGCCGAATGGGTGCTGCATTGCGACGCCGATGAGTTTCTTCTTGACGGGCTGGCGGCGCGCAAGGCGTTGGCTGAAGCGCCCGATGCGGCGATGTATATGCGGCTGTTGGTGGCCGAGCGGGCATATCCCGATGGCGTGGTCGGAGCCGATATATTCGCGGGTGTATTTCGCTATGCTTTGCGGGATTACAGCCAAACCGGGCCGCAGGTGTATGGCGAAATGGCCGATTTTTTCCATTTTGGGCTGACCGGGCATAAGGCCGGCAAGGCTTTTGTGCGGACGGGCGCGGCGCTGAAAATGGGGCTACATGCGCCGAAGGATAAGCCGCCGCATAAGGTGATCCAGACCACGCGGCTTTTGCATTTCGACGGGCTGACCAAGCTGCATTTCACCCTGAAACTGCTGCGTCGGGCGCATGAGCCTTTGCACAAAACCAATGATCGGCATGGAGTGGCGCGTAGCACGCAGTTTTCGTCGCTGCGCGAGGCGATAAGCGATGTGCCCCTGAGGGAGACACTGGTGTCAGTGCTGAAAAGTCTAGATCGAGAGCAGATCGCGCAGTTGCGCGACTTGGGCAGCTTGGATGAGGCGGGGTTTGACCCCCGCACGATTTTGGCTGCCGCCGGGTTATGCCCGGATTTGTCGGTAGAGGCGTTTGATGTTGCTTTGCGCCAGCGCTACGGTGGGTTTTTGCAGCAATATGCGCCGGATTTGGCTTGAGTTTAGTTCAGGTAGAACGACAGCAGCATCGCCTCGCCGCCCATCATCTGCTCAAAAGCGTTCCAGTTCTGGTCGCTGACGAGCTGGCCTTGCTCGAGATACGGCGTTGCGGCCCAGCCTTGGACCCAGCCTGCAAGATCGGCGGGGCGTGGATCGCTGAACACTTTGGCAATGTTCACCCCGGCCGCGCCGTCTTGCCGCCAATAGGGTGCGAGTTTGCTGCCGTTGAGCAAAGCTTCGGCATCGTCCAACACCGCAAGCCACGCCGTACCGGTTCCGGGCGGCAAAGCCACCCCTAACGCGGATTGCTGTTTGTCGTTTGGCAACCATTCGGCGGCATTGTCGGATTCCATGGCGACCTCGGCCCAGAAACGGCGATTGTCGGCAATCATCGCCAAGAAGTGGCCGTGGGCGGTGGTCATGCGGGCGGCGTCGGGGGTTTGTTGCAGGGAGGCGATGGCGATGGCGATCACGTCAACCTCGTCCATCCCTTGCGTGCCGGTTCCGGTGAGAAAGCTAGGGGTGACGCCGCCGAGGCTTTGCAATTTTGCCCTGGCTTGCAGGATGCGGTCGATTGGTTCGGTCGGGTCATAGGCCAGAACGACGTTGCTGATACCTTGCAGAAGGTGGGTGTAAGCTTGCAGCCAAGCGGCATCGGCTGCGTCGAACTTTACAACCGGGGCGGGGGTGGCGGGATCACGGCCGTCCCATTGCCAACCCATCAGCATCGGGCCGAGCACCGCCATCGCGTCTTCGCCGGTATCGCGGGTTTTGTTGGCGTTGATGTCAAACCACAGATCGGCGAAGTTGATTTCGACAGTGAAATCAGAATGTTCTTTGATCTCGGCCAGCGGAGCGCGGGCGGCTTCAAGTTTTTCATCCATGGTGCGGAACAAATCGGAAATCATCGAAGGCTGGAAAGCGACGGGGTTCGGGTTATCCTCTAGCGGTAAGCGCAGGAATGGCAGCATACCGGTCTGATCTGTTATTCCGGCGCTATAGCGCAGTTGCAGGGCTGCCTCGACGGTGCTCAGAAAGCGCACCCCACCAAGCGCAAAACGGTCGGCATCGGTGAGGCTGGGCAGGGCCGCGAGGCGCGCCTCGGTGGCGGTGAGACCTTTGCTGCCGATCTCGACGCTGAGGGTTTCGGCGTGGACGGGTGCTGCACAACACAGCAGCAGGGGCAGCAGAATACGCATGGAAGTCTCCAAATTGATTTCGCGCAAAAGCTGCGCTGGGCTGCACAATGATCTGGCGCAAAATGCGCTTAGCGGGGGTAATGCGCAACTGCGGGATTCCAGACCTACGGCAGGTTAAGCGGGGCTGGCGATAAACAGCACTTGGCCACGTGGCAGGCGGGTTTGGTGTTGATCGACATCGAAGCCCGAGGCGCGGGTGAGGTAAAGCACGTCGTCCGCCAGCATATGATAGGGCGCGCGCGTATCATGCGTCACCACGCCGTCGGGCTGCTTCACCGGGAGCAGGCTTTGTGCTGCATCGGGGGCGAGGAAGACGGTGAACAACAGCTTTTGCAGGCGGGGGAAGCGGGCGCGGGTCTGGATCAGCGCGCGGCGCAGATGGTTGGCGGGCAGGTGAGTGAACACGGCGAAGGCAAGCGCGTGGGTTATAGTGTCGGGCACGCCGGGGAAGGTGAAATTGGCGTCCTCGATCAAATGGTCGGGGTTTAGGCGGGATTTATCAGTGATTTCGGTGTCATAGCCGCGTTTGAGCAGCGCGCCAGAAAGGTCGGTTGCCCAGTAATGGCCAGGATTTAGGTAAAGAGCGGCCTTGCAACCGAGACGCAGCGAGCCTGCGCCGATGTCGAGGAAATGGTGGTCGGGTTGCAGGCCCGCGTCGAGCATTAGCGCCATTTGAATGCGGCCAGTCTCGTCCCAGCGGCCGCCGACGATATCGCGGTGACGGCCTTTGGCGAGGGCGTCGGTGTAGAAATCGGGCGCGTGATAGGGGGAGATGTGCTGGGTCATCTGGTCTTTCTGGGCAGGCGCCGGGGTTTCACACCCCGGACCCCCTTGGGATATTTGAGCACAGAGGATGACAATTAGAATTAAGTTTTGGCGGTTGCGGCTTGCTGGACGAGGGCGAGGCAGAATTGGGTGGCTTGGCCCATATCCTGCACGGAAATCCATTCGAGGGGGCCGTGGATGTTTTGCATTCCGGTGAACAGGTTGGGGCAGGGGATGCCCATCTCGGTCAGCCGAGAGCCGTCGGTGCCGCCGCGGATTGGGACGGAAACTGGTTCGATGCCGATGCTGCGGGCAGCGGTGCGGGCGAGATCGACTGGGGTCATGTCCTTTTCCAGCCAATAGCGCATGTTGCGGTATTGCGGCTTGATCGTGCAGGTGATTTCGGCGCGTGGTTCGGTTGCGGCGACGGTGGCGCAGACTTGCTGGAGGAGTTGGCCTTTGGTGGCGAGGCCGTCGAGTTCGAAGTCGCGCAGGATGAATTTCAGCGTCATCTCGGACGAGCCGCCGGTCATTTCGGTGGCGTGGATGAAGCCCTCACGGTCTTCGGTGGTTTCGGGCGTCAGGGTGGCCTGCGGCAGGGTTTGGATGATTTTCGCGGCGAGGTGGATGGCGTTGACGAGTTTATCTTTGGCGTTGCCGGGGTGGATCGACACACCTTGGATGGTGACGGTAGCGCCGTCTGCCGAGAAGCTTTCGTATTCGATCTCACCCACGGCACCACCATCGAAGGTATAGGCGAAGGAGGCGTCAAGATCGGCGGGCAGGCGGGCGTGGACGCCGCGGCCGATTTCCTCATCCGGGGTGAAGGCGATGCGCAGGGTGGGGTGGGGGATTTCGGGATTGGCGAGCAGGTGGCGTGCGGCGGTCATAAGGATTGCGACGCCCGCTTTATCGTCGCCGCCCAGCAGGGTGAGGCCGGAAGCGGTGATGATGTCATGGCCACGTTTGGTGGCGAGATAGGGAGACTGTTCGGGGGTGAGGGTGAGCGCGGGGTTGTCGGGGAAGCTGATCGGGCCGCCGTTGTAGCCTCTGATTACGCGGGGTTTTACGCCCGTCGCGTTGAATTGGGGGGTGGTGTCGATATGGGCGAGTAGGGCGATGGTGGGGAGTTTTTCGGCATCAGGAGCGGTGGCGGGGATGGTGGCGATGACGGTGCCGTAGTCGGTGAGTGTGACGTCGGTGGCACCGATCTCGCGGAGTTCGGACTCTAGCAGGCGCAGGATATTCCACTGGAAATCGGTGGAGGGCGAGGTGGGCGAATTGTCGTCGGACTGGCTGTCGATGGCCGCGTAGCGGGTCAGGCGGGTTTCGAGTTCGGCGTGGAAATCGGTCATTTTGGCCTCCGAAGATTTGAGGCGATTTTGGCGGGAGGGAGCGGCGAAAGTCAAGCGGGCTTGGGGTGGTCCCGAATGGGAGTGGCGATAAATGCTTTGTTAATCAACCAGTTGGGGTTTTTGTTAAGGGTTTGTTGGGGGTTCTTTACTGGCAGTTTGGTTTGGGTTGGGCGGGTGGAAGCCTCCGGCGGGAATATTTTTACCAGTATGAAAGGCAAATTTTAGGTAATTTGTAGAGGCTTTTAGCGGAGTGGTTTGCGCAAGTGTGCAGCGAATTTGACTGTCGGTGGTTTGCCCGTGTGCTTAGGATGCGAGCGCGGCGGTGAACTGACAGCGGGAGAAGCGGGTTATGGAGTGGATCACCGGGCATGTCATGGCGCTGATTGAGCACTATGGCGCGGCGGCGCTGTTTGTCTCGCTGACGCTGGAGACATTGGGGCTGCCGTTGCCGGGGGAAAGCGCGTTGATCGTGGCTTCGACACTCGCCGGGGTTGGCAAGATCAGCCTGTGGTCAGTGGCGATTGCGGCTTGGTGCGGTGCGGTGCTGGGTGACAATATCGCCTATGTCATCGGGCGCAGGTATGGTCGGTCGGCTGTGACGCGGTATGGCGCGCGGTTTGGCATCACTGAAAGCCGTTATGCGCGGGTCGAGGCGGTATTCGCGCGCTTTGGGCCGCTGATGGTGATTGCGGCGCGGTTTATCGTGTTGTTGCGGCAGATGAACGGCTTGGTGGCGGGCACGGCCAATATGCATTGGCTAACGTTCGCTGTGTCAAACGTCATTGGTGCGGCGATTTGGGTCGGGTTTTGGACGACATTGGCCTATCACTTCGGGCACTCAACGGCGATTTTGCCGTTCATCGGTCGGCATGTTGGGATGGTGGCCTCGGTTTTGATGGCGGGGGTGTTGCTTGGGTTGCTGCTCGGTTATTTCAGGTCACGGCGGCAGGATCGCGAGGCTAAACTTTAAGCGGCGGCTTGTAGGGTCAGATTGGCGACCAAGGGCAGGTGATCAGAGGCGCGTCTCGACTCGGGCGTCAGGGCTGCCGCGATGCTGTGCAAGGTGAATTCGTCGGTCACGGCGATGCGGTCAAGCGCGCCGACCGGGTGACGGGCGTGAAAGGTCGGCGGGCTGGGCAGCACGGTATATTCGGCGCCAAGCCCCGCCAGATGCGCCACGTCGGACCATTCGTTGAAATCGCCCGCAATCAGCCGTGCGCTGATGTGGGCATGTTCGGCAAAGTGGCGCAGGGCCGCGAGTTGGCGTCGGCGAGAGGCGCGGATCAGGCCAAGGTGGGTGCCAACCACTCTGATCACCCGGCCTTGTACTGCGAGATCGGCCATCACCGCGCCGCGCGGCTCTAGCCCTGGCAGATCGGTGTGAGCAGTGGCCAGCACGTCAATACCGTCACGGATCAGGATCGCATTGCCGTGCCTGCCCAAGCTGTCGCGGTCGTCATCGAAGCTGATGGCACGAAACGGCTGGCCTTCAAACAACGCCGCAGGCAGGGCAGAGGGGCGCTGGCCCAACCGCATATCAGCCTCCTGCAGCAGAATGATATCGGCATCCAGAGCTGCGATGACCCGGAGCGTGCGCTCGGGATCACGGCGACGGTCGTTGCCGAGCGCCTTGCGGATATTGTAGGTGGCGATGCGCAGAGGAAAATCCATTGCGGGTCGGTTTCCTATGTAAGCCGATAGGCGGTGGGTGGCTGGATTTGTGTCATAGCATTGGGGCTCCCAACCGGAAAATGCTTTCGGCACAGCGGCGGGGCAGGCTGGGGATCAGCACGCCAGGCTCGCACAGTGGCGCTAACCCGGTGAACCACGCCTGCAGAGTAATCACAGTTGCCGCATCATACAGCATCAGCGCGGTCTCGAAGTTCAGCAGCATAGAGCGGACGTCGAAATTGGCCGATCCAATCCAAGCCATATCGTCAATCATCCCCGCTTTGGCGTGCAGCATCACCTTGCGCAGCCGCAATATGGTGCAGCCTGCCGCATCAAGATCGCGCAGATAGGCTCCGCGTGCGAGATCGGTGATCCATTGGTTTGAAGTCTGCGGCAGCATCACCCTTACATCTACTCCACGTCGGGATGCGGTGATCAGTGCCTGTTGCAGCGCCTCGGTCGGCAGAAAGTACGGGGTGGTGATCCAGACCGAGCGTTCGGCGCGGTGGATGCCATAGACCAACGCATCATGCAGCGCATCGTCAGGCGTATCGGGGCCCGACGGCACCAGTTGCGCGGTAACGGCTCCATCGGCCGGGCTGTGACTGATCAGCGTGCCGGGCGGGGTGCCGACCACATCCCAATCGGCGGCGAACACGTCGATATAGCTTTGCACTGCCGGGCCTTGCAGGGTGAAGCTGAGGTCGATCCAGTCGTGGCCCTCGGCAAGGTAGGCGTCGCCGATGTTGCGGCCACCGGCCCAGACCGTGTTGAGATCGGCGACCACCATTTTGCGGTGGTTGCGTAGGTTGAGATGGCCATTGTCGGGGCGGTGCAGGAACGGCGAGAAATAGCGCAGTTTCGCGCCGGCTGCCAGCAGACGTGCAAGCTCGGCTTTTGGGCGGTGCAGCGCGCCGAGCCTGTCCAATATCAGATGCACCGCGACACCGGCTTTGGCGCGGGCAATCAGGGCTTCGACAAAAGCGTGCCCTGTGGCGTCGTTATCAAGCAGGTAAAAGGTGATATCGAGGCGGGTCTGCGCTTGCAAGATGGTGGCCATCAGCGCCGTCTGCGCTTGCGTTGGGGTGAAGTGCAGCGTGAGGCTGTTGCCTTCCGAGGCGGCGGGGATGCCGAAGGCTTGCAGGGCTTTGGCGATGGGCTGAGGGTTTGCGGCTGGATGGGTGGCTGGCGAGAACCGAATTGGCGGGAAGCGGCCAGCCTGTTTGCGAAAGCCGAGCGCCAGAAACAGGGGGATCGCAAGGTAAGGGATCAGCAGGATGAACAGCACCCACGCCGCAGCAGATTGTGGGGTGCGGCGCTGTTGCAGCACGAACAACATCGCGACGCCAACCATCGCAATGCTGAGCACAACCAATATATGCGAGGCGAGCCAGATCATTGCGTTCTCTCATTGTTGGCGGGCATTTAGGGCAGAGGTAGAGCGCAGCTATAGCGGGATTTGCCTAGCACGTGTTGATCGGAAAACAACTATGCTTCAGCGATGTAGGTGGCCTCTGCACCGAAATCCGATTTAGCGATACGATACGATAAGGTTTGGGATCGGGAGCAGAGACCTCCGTAGCGCGGATGTCATCGCTAACTTGGCCCGCAATCAGCGCTTTGGGGTTGGCACCGCTTCGACGCTGCCGCTTAGCAGTGGGGGCAGGGAGGAGGCGTTTTCGGTTTGTCAGGGGCATTTCGCCTGAGCTGTCGACGGATTGCGCGCACGCGCTCGGCTGCAGCGATGATGCGCGCTTCGTTTAGAACGCCGTCGGCAATGGCCTCCCGCACCCAGCCCACGGCTTTTTGAGGCAGGAGAGGATCATATCCAAACAGATTTTTAATCATGATCAGATCATTTCCCGCAGCAAGAGCCTGAACGAACGCCTGTTTCCTGCGCATCAGATGGCTGATAGCGTCCATATCAATATCATCTGTCACGATAACGCCGCTATAGCCCAGTTTTTCGCGCAAAAGCCCGGTCACGATCGGTGCTGAGAGCGTGGCGGCGCGCCCGTCTGGGGCAAGCGCGTCTAGCCGCAGATGGCCCATCATAACCATGCCAGGCGGATGGGACGAGACAAACAACCGCGCGAAGGGCTCCATTTCGACTACGCTCCACCGTGCCGAGATATCCGCTACGCCGTAATGGCTGTCAGCAGCAGAGTGACCATGGCCGGGAAAATGTTTCGCCGCGCAAAAAACGCCGGCGCTGGCGAATCCCGCCACGAAAGCCTCGGCGTAGGCAAGGATCTGGCCGGGGTCCGTGCCATAAGATCGCTTTGGGCGGCCAATGGCGGGATTTGCAGGATCATCAAAATCCAAGACCGGACCCAGATTGAGGTTGAACCCCAAAGCGGCAATCTCGCGGCCCGCGCGCGCATAAGCCTGATGGGCCTGCCGGGGGGAGAGGGTTGCTGCAACGGTGCGGGCGGCTGGCACCCGTGAGGCGCCATGCACTGGCGTTAGGCGCTGAACAACTCCGCCTTCGTGGTCTATGGCAATCAAGGGCTGATTGTCGGCTGCGCGGAACAACGCGATCAGCCCTGTCAACTCTTTGAGGGTGCCAATGTTATGGCGGACAAAAAAGACGCCGCCGACCTCGCCGCGCCGCACCTGTCGCGCCAGCAAGCGCCCCGAGAGAGAGCGAGAGTTCGCACCGTAAAAGCCAACGATCAGCAACTCTGCCACTGCGGCAGCCAAGTCGTCACGGGTCTGGAACAGCCCAAACCAAGCCAGCGGATAGGTGAACATTCCGCGCCCGAAGCCGAAAGCCGCCTTTGCGGCGCGGCGCAACTTTTGCGCGCGGGATTGCGGATTTTTCTGTGTTTGGATCGCGCGCCCGAACAAACCCTTTATGCTTTTTATCGCCAAGTCAGACAGCTTCTAGAATGTTTCTTGTCTGCTGCGACGGTGCCGCAGCAAAATCTTTATCTGTGAAACCTTCGTTACTGCCGCCATGTCCTGACATATGCCGCAAGAGAGCAGCCGCTAGGACAATCACATTCTGCGGAGAGAAATAATGCCCATGCGATCCAGAGATGATTTCGACCTGATGGCCCGCCGGATAGGCCGTTCGGAACAGTTGATCTGGAGCACCCATCTGGCCATAGGGATTGAGATAACTGCTTGCCCCAAAAATCAGCAGCGTTGGTGCGGGATAATGGAAGAACCGCCCCTGTTCCATGAAGATGGTTAAAGCGATCTCACGTCCTTGACGCATCAATTCCAATCCCGCCTCGCGGATCACCAGACCTCCTTGGCAATTTCCTCCAAGATATAAGACGCCGGTCGGGGCTACGGCGCTGATTTCCTCGGCATAAAGCCGTCCAAGCGCCGCAAGGTTGTCGGAGGTGTATTCAACGGCGAGATGGCCCGAGCGGAGGCCAAACACCGATGCCTGCCCTTGCATAGCCGCGCTTAGCGCCGACAATTCGTTGCCCGCTTGGAAACACCAGAATAGCTTGCGGAGGTGCTCTGGTCCGACAGCAATGCGTCTGAGTAATCCAGACTTGCCGCTAGCCTGACCCGGCCAAGTTGCAAGATAAGGTACTATTTTGGTCGCCAGCGCATCTTTTAGCTCTGCCGAGGGCAAGACCTGCGGCATGTGTCGCTGCGCGTCCACCAGCAAGGCCAATGCCTCGACGTTATCAAGGCCCGCCTCGAATCCGGTATCAATCGTCATCGCAAAGGCGTCTTCGATCGCAAAAAGCAGGTTTGCCATCGCCAATGAGTCGACTCCGCAGTCGCCCAAGCTATCGCGAATGCCGCTGACAACATTGGCCCCGATCAGGTCGTCGATGAGCAGCATGATCTTCGCCTCGGTCGGCGTACCAACCGTGCGCGGCTTTGTCGGTTTGGTCAAAGACGGCGGCAGCGGCAAGGCGGTGCGGTCACGTTTGCCATTGGCATTGCGAGGGATCTCTGGGATTGGGAGGAACAGCTGAGGCACCATGTACGACGGCAGGCGTTGCAGCAGCCGTTCGCGCAGTATTGCGGGATCTGGCGCGGCCATCCCCGGTGCCATGACCAGATGCGCGATCAAACGATCCGGGGCATGATCAGAGGAAAGCTGTGATACCACCGCGTCGATCACGCCATGCAGGTCACATATAGCGGCCTCAACTTCGCCGGGTTCGATCCGATAGCCTTTTAATTTCAGCTGGCTGTCCATGCGCCCAAGATAAACAAACTGACCATCCGGACGACATTTGACCCGATCACCGGTGCGATAGATGCGAACTGTGCCCAGACCGGGAAGCTGCACCATGGGAAAGCGCGCGACGGTCAGCTCGCGTTGGTCGCGGTAGGCTTTGGCGAGACCGATGCCGAAAAGACAAAGCTCGCCTTCCTGCCCGGGGGCCACCAAGCCCAGGCTTTCATCCATCACGCAGGCACCCATATTGCGGATCGGCTTGCCGATGGTGACAGGTTCGCCCGGAGTGCAGACCGCGAACAGCGCCTCAATCGTGGCCTCTGTCGGGCCATAGGCGTTGATGAAACAACGTGTGTGGCCCCAGCGCTCGACCAGCGCCGGCGCACAAGCCTCGCCTGCGACAATCACATGGGTCAAGGCCGGATAATCTGCCTGCGGGATAATGGTCAGCGCCGACGGGGTACAGGAAACATGCGTCAGTCGGGCCTGCGCGATAAAGCGGCCGAGGGGAGGGCCGGGCACAGCCATCACATCGGTAGGATAGACAAGGCAAGCGCCGGCGACCAGCGACATCACCATATCCCCCACCGAGGTATCAAAGCCAAAGCCGTTGATTTGCGATACGCGCGACTGAGAATTGATCCCAAACTGATCAAGCGCCGCAAGGGCATAGTTAACCATCGCCCCACGCGAGATTTCGACCGCTTTCGGCTGTCCCGTGGTGCCCGACGTGAAGATCATGTAGGCGAGGCTGTTGGCACAGGCGGGCGGCGGGTGGACCTCAATATGGCGGGCCGCCTCACGCTCGGGCAAAAGGCCACAATTTATAAAGCCAAGCCCCATATCGGGCAGCGCCGGGCTTGCGGCATTGACGATCACCCGGCGCGCGCCGGCGGTTTGCAACATAAAGCGCAGACGTTCCTCGGGTAGGGCCGGATCAAGCGGTACAAAAACCCCGCCTATCCTTAAAATGGCGAGAAACGAGGTGACACGGTCAACACTACGCCCCAGACAAACACCCACACTATCGCCCGCTTTTACGTCGGCGGCGACAAGAACTGCTGAGAGATCTTGGGCGCGGCGTAGAAGATCGGCATAGCTCAGGCTGCGGTGTCCCATTTCCGCCGCAGGGGCCGTGGGATCTGTCAAAGCTCGTCTGGTAATAACTTCCAGTAAGTCAGGCGGAACCGGGTGCTGCTTTCCCATCACGAGGCTGGGTGCGTTAAGAGGCGGGAGCGGGCAACAAAGTGCATCGGCCAGCCACGGGGCGATGCCCGCGCCGCTGGAGCCTGCCATAACAAGAATGGTGTCGCCCGCTTGGCGAACCTTTTGCAACTGCGCCCATAAATCGGACCGGTCGGAAACATGCTGGCAAGAAAGTCTCTGCGCAAGACAGGCTTCGCGTAAGGCGATATTGCCGTCTTGCCCATACGCTGTCTCGCCAAGTGCGGCCAGCGGCAGGATAAAGCTATAGTCGGCCGCCGACAGAGCTTGCGCAAATGCGGCGGCCATCTGGATCACGCGGCTATGTAACTGGGGTTCTAGGACCGTGATCACGCGTCCGGCGGTGGTGCCCCGCACGGCGGCAATCGAAGCCGAAATCTCTGCCGGATGATGCGCGAAATCATCAATGAGGTGGATCTGGCTATTGGTTGAGACGCGTTGCAGCCGCCGCGCGATGCCGGGAAACGTGGTTAAGGCTTTTGCCGCCGTGTTGAAATCTACCCCCAATTTTAGCGCCATTCCCAAAGCCGCCAGAGCATTGAGCAGATTGTGGCGTCCCGCAACTGTGAGCGTCAGAACACCGAGTTCTGCGCCATTCAAAAAGATCGTGCTATGCCCCTGACCGTGCGGAGCCGCGCGTAGTCTGTTTGCCTCGCCAAAGCCGTAGGTGAGCGCGTCGCAACCCGTCTCGGTCAAAATCATTCGGATCGCCGGATCATCGCCACAGGCCACCAGCCTAGCCCCTGAGGGCAGGCGGGATGCGAAAGCGGCGAACGCCTGTTTCAGTCCAGGCAAGCCACCATAATGATCGGCGTGATCGTCATCCACATTGGTCAATATGGCATAATCGGGCCGCCAATGAGCCAAAGCGCCATACGCCTCGCAGGACTCGGTCACAAAGGGTGCAGCGATCTCGCCAAGACGCGCAGGGGCAATATCGCCCGAGGTAAAGGCGCCGCCCAGCATATAGCCGAAATCCCGGCGTCCCGCTGCGTTCAAGAGATGGATGAGCATCGCCGTTGTTGTCGATTTCCCGTGACTGCCCGCCACACAAACCTTTGGCCGATCGGCAATCAGTTCAGCCAAGACCTCGGCACGCACGCGAAGAGGCACGCCCGCACGACGTGCGGCACGGCGTTCGATATGTGTCTGAGGGATTGCCGGGCTCACGACGACACAATCTGTCGCTTCGACATGGGCAGCATCCGGGTCTGAATGGGTGGCGATACCAGAAGCCGCCAAAAGAGCGAGACGTTCGGGTGGACACAAACTGTCGCTGCCCGTTACTTTATGACCCGCTTGATTGAGCAAAAGCGCCAAGGGCAACATGCCGCTGCCGCCGATGCCGACCAAATGCAGCCGCTTTTGCTCAGACATCACTCAAATCCCCTTTCAGTGCGTATGCGCTGATTTTGCCCAGTTCGGCGAAAATCCGTCTTCGCCCCTCCGGGGTCTGCCACCAGGTGTCGGCGGCTAGATCGCCCGGATCGCTCGGTGGCTGGGCGACCAACCGCACCTCGGCTGGGATATGTTGACGAAGCGTCATGATCGCGCGGCGCATGTGAAACGGCTTGGCACATACGGCAATGCTCCGCACGCTCCGCCAGCCAAGTTCTTTTTCGATCATTGCCGCACCAAATGCGGCGTTTTCGAAGGAATTACGCGCGGTTTTTTCGACAAGTATCGCAGATGCTGGCACGCCTGCCGCAACCGCGTGCGCACGGTAAAGCGACCACTCTGGTGAACCGTCAATGGCTGTGCCTGCGCCTGTAATCAAAAGTCGCGGGGTCATTCCTGCGTGGTAAAGCGCGATGGCCGGAACAATGCTGCTAAGGGTTGGACTGCAAAACACAAAGGCCAAGTCCACCGCCTCAACAGGGCTTTTTGCGAACAGAAATGTGCTGATGGCGCTGCGGCTTTCAAATAAATCCATACGGCCACAGAAACTTTCCTATGCGGGCATGATCGGCTTCGGCGAGTTTACGGCTATGGAAACGATGGTTCGCAAAAGACTTCGACAAAATGCAGCTCATCTGTTCCTTACCACCGATCCTTCCATTGTCGATGCAGAGAAACACAACAAACGTCGAGGCGCCGCCCAAAGACAATCAGTAAGGTCCGGTGGACGGGCCGTCGGCAATCCCTGCAAGCGCGCTATGATTTCTTGCGTTGCCCGCGGCGGCAGGCGATTAGTCGATCGATGCTTTGGTGATCCAAGCGATGACCGCAAGCAGCGAGCGTTTACGCGCCTTGCTGTGTGGGTGCGCCAGAAAGTACGGATGGCCCAGATCCAGCGTGACGTCGGAGAGCGGAACCAGTAGGCCCGAGGTTACGTCCGAGGCGGCGAGCATGCGTTGGGCCAGCGCGACCCCCAGACCCCCTCGTGCCATGTCGACGGCGAGGCCGGAGCGGCCGACCTGAATCCCGCCGGTGTCGCTTGGCGGTTTCATTCCGGCTTTCACATACCAGCTGCGCCATGTCGGGTTTGAGCCAAACGCAACGCCCCAACTCGTATGCAAGAGATCGGTCGCAGGCACGGCCAACATGCCCTGATCGCGCACAGACGGGTTGCGCGCCAAATAGGACGGGCTGCACATCGGTTGGACGGTGTCGCGTGCGATAAGAATGACCTGCTGATCAGGATACTGACCCGACCCGTAGCCCAAACGCAGGTCGATGTTGTGGCGGGCAAAATCGACGGGATCGGGTTCGACGCGAAGATCGAAGCGGAACTCTGGATTGATATGGGCGTATCCTGCCAGCCGTGGCAGCAGCCACTTCTCTGCGACCGATTCAATAGTGCTGATCACGAGTTGTGACCGGGAATGATCCAGCATCAATTCGCCCGTCACGTCAGAGATGATCTGCAACGCATCAGCCGTTCCCGCAAACATGGATTGGCCAGCATCGGTCAGGACCACCCGGTTGTTCATCCGCACGAACATTTCCTTGCCCATGAATTCTTCGAGCTTGCGGATATGCTGGCTGATCGCAGCACCTGATACGCCGAGCTCCTCGGCGGCGGCGACATAGCTGCCGGTGCGGGCGGCGGCCTCGAATGCGCGCAGGGCATTTAGCGGGGGCAGCTTTAGCGGCATGGCGGCGGCCTAAGTTTTTCTAAGGGGGCTTGGTTTCATGCATGTGGGTGAATGCGGAACCGTGCAAGCATTTTGACCCTCAGATTAACTATTGCAGGCTAAGATTTAGCCAAGTTGCCAAAGGTTGCGCATTTCATGAGCATCGGGGCTTCATTTAGGAGGTTTTCATGCGCCTATGCGACAGTAACACCGGAAGCGTCAGATGAGCGTAGAGCGGCATGGCCGTCGCAAAATCGCCGGGGTGGCGGCAATTCAACAATCGGAGTGGTCGCAGCCCAAACGGCAGATCGCGCCGACGCGCATTCTGTCAGACGATCATGTGGAAGCGATCCATCTGAAGTCGCTGCAAGTCTTGCAGGATATCGGCATGGATGTGCTTTTGCCGGAAGCCCGCGACATCCTGCAAAACGCGGGGGCTCTGGTCAGCGACGACCGCGTGCGGATCGGGCGGGACATTGTTGAAGCGGCGATGAAAACCCCGCCGTCGGAGTTTACTTTCCACGCCCGCAATCCGGCCCGCAACGTGCAGTTTGGTGGGGATTGGCTGATTTTCGGTCCGGTTGGCGGGCCGCCAAACTGCTCGGATCTGGACCGTGGCAGGCGGTCAGGCAACCTTGAGGACAACGCCAATTTTCTGAAGCTAAGCCAGTTTTTCAACTGCATTCATACCTCCGGCGATGGTTGCGTCGATGCGATGGATTATCCGGTTTCGGTGCGTCAACTGCATGTGATGCACAACAAGCTGCGTTACTCGGACAAGGTGCCCTTCATCTATTCGACCACGCGTCCGGTGTTGATGGACAGTCTTGAGATGGTGCGCCTCGCGCGGGGTGTTTCGCATCAAGAGATGCTGGAACAGCCGTCGGCCTATACCGTGATCAACACCAATTCGCCGCTTAAGCTCGACAGTCCGATGTCGATTGGCATTATTGAAATGGCGCGGATGAACCAGATCTGCGTGGCCACACCGTTCACCTTGGCCGGGGCTATGGCACCGATCACTTTGGCGGGCGCGCTGGTGCAGCAGAATGCCGAGGTGCTTGGCTGCCTTGCGCTGTCACAACTGACTCGACCCGGTGCGCCGTTCGTCTATGGCAGCTTTACCTCGAACGTCGATATGAAATCGGGCGCGCCTGCGTTTGGTACGCCGGAATATATGAAAGCGACCATCGCGGGGGGTCAACTCGCGCGGCGGTACGGGCTGCCCTACCGCACGTCTAGTGCCAATGCCGCCAACGCGCTGGACGCGCAGGCAGCTTATGAGACGGTGTTTTCGCTGTGGGCGGCGATCATGGGCGGTGGCAATCTGATCGTTCATGCGGCGGGATGGCTGGAAGGCGGGCTGGTTGCCTCGTTCGAGAAGTTCGCGCTGGACGTCGAGTTGCTGCAGATGGTGGCGGAGTTCCTGAAGCCCATCGTGGTCGATGAGGACAGCATGGGGCTGGACGCGATGCTTGAAGTCGGGCCGGGCGGGCACTTCTTTGGCGCGCAGCATACGCTGTCGCGCTATGCGACCGAGTTTTATCAGCCGCTGATCTCCGATTGGCGAAATTATAACCAATGGGTTGAGGCGGGGTCGCCTCAGGTGCCGGAAAAAGCCAATGCGCTGTGGAAAGCCGCGTTGGCCGAGTACCGCGCACCTTGGATGGACCCGGCACAGGCTGCCGATCTGGATGCGTTCTTTTACCGTCGATTGGCCGAGGGTGGACAGCCGACGGATTTTTGAAACCCGACTGCTGGCTCAGATTTTCTTGGCCAGAGTTAGTTTTAGCTTAGTTGCGCCGCCCCGCCGGGGTTGCGTATCTTTTCCTTGCTGATGGAGGACACTGCAATGCGCGATATTCTTGATCTGGACCGCTACCCTCTCGACAAGCCCGGCTCGGCGGCTTGGCTTGAACTGGTGGCTGATCGCAAAGCCTCACTGGCCCGCGAAGGCATGTTCAATCTGGAAGGACTGCTGCGCCCTGAGGCTGTCACCAAGGTGATGGAGCAGGTCAATCCGATCATGGAGCGTCTGTCGTTCCTGCATAAGCGCAACCACAATATCTATTTCCGCAAGGATGTGCCGGGGCTTGATCCCGATCACCCGGCCCTGAAGGCCGTGGACACGATCAATCATACCGTCTGTGGCGACCAGTTGGAGCAGACCGTGGTGGATTGGGTCTATAGCTGGCCGCAGATGGCGGTGTTTCTGGCGGCGACAATGGACAAAGAGACGTTGTTCACGATGTCCGATCCGCTCGCCCGGATGAATATCATGCGTTACGGTGACGGAGAGGCGCTGAACTGGCATTTCGACCGGTCCGAATTCACCACCACGCTGCTGTTGCAGGAGCCTTCGGGCGGCGGCGAGTTTCTGTATCGCACCGATCTGCGCAGCGACACCGATCCCAACTATGATGGCGTGGCGCAGGTGCTTGAGGGTCGCGACAATCAGGTGAAGTCCTATGTGCTGAAAGCCGGGACGCTGAACGTGTTCAAAGGCAAGAATACCTTGCATAAAGTGACCAAGTGCCAAGGGCCCAATTCACGCTTTATCGCGGTGTTCTCTTACTATGATCGCCCCGGCGTGCGGTTCTCACGCGAAGAACAGGTCGGCTTTTACGGCCGCGCGGCTTAGGGGATATAAATGGCACATGACTCTTTCGCGCATCTTGGTGAGGCTTTGAAGGACAGCGAAAAGCTGGGCTATGACGAAGCTTGGTCCATGCCCACCGCTTATTACACCGACCCGGCTGTCTTGGCGTTGGAGCGCGAGCGGCTGTTTGGGCGCGAATGGGTATGCATTGGGCGGGCGGATGAACTGCCCAACCCCGGCGACTACCTGACCTTTCAGCTTTGTGATGAGCCTGTGGTGGTGATCCGGGGCGACGACAACAAAATCCGCGTCCTGTCGAATGTCTGCCGCCATCGGGGTGCCATCATCGCGGAAGGCTCCGGCCATACCGGGCGGCTGGTTTGCCCGTATCACCATTGGTCTTACGACCGAAGCGGGCAACTCGCCGCCGCTCCAAAAATGACAACGCATCCGACCTTCGATGCCAAATCCTGCCGTCTGCCAGAATTTGCCTGCGAGGAATGGCATGGCTTCATCTTCACCAACCTGTCCGACAATCCACCAGCGCTTGGGCCGAGGCTGCAGGGGCTCGATGCGCTGATCAAGAACTATCATATGGAACAGATGACCACGCGCTATGTGATCGAGGAAGTCTGGCCGTCGAACTGGAAATCTTTCATCGAGAATTTCATGGAGGCGTATCACCTGTCGCCGCTGCACAAGACGACGCTGGCACCGATGAACCCGACTAAGCTGTGCAGCCATATCCCGGCTGGAGAGGCGTATTTCGCCTATAACGCCGGATTTTCGCCCGACTTGCCGCGCAGTTACAAGGGCCACCCCGACTTGACCGATGCCGAAGCGATGAACTGCGTTATGATGGCGGTGCCTCCCGGCCTCGTATCGGGATGCAGCGGCGACTATTCGAGTTTCATCTGCGTGCAGCCGGAATCGGTGGACAAGGTCCGGGTCAGGATGGGGCTGATGTTCTACGGCCCGACTTGGGAGCAGAAGGATGTCGATTTCGCGGTAGACCTGTTTCATCAGTATATGGCCGAGGATAAGGTGGTGCTTGCCAACATGGTGCGCGGCCTGAAATCGCGGCACTATTCGCGCGGGCCGCTTGCGCCTGCCGATTTTGAAGGACCGGCGCTCGACTTTTACCGCTATTACAGCCGCCGGATGAGCGACGCGTTGGCCGGGGCTGCCGGATGAGACATGCCCCGTTCAGGGACGAACGGAAGCTGGCATATCTGAATGTCGAAGTGGCCAAGACGCCGCTGCGCCGCCCACCTGATTTCCCGAACAAAGGCCGCGCTGACCCATTCTGGTACGCGGCCTGTTGCCGTTGAGCGAGCTTTTCTGAGCCATTAAACTGACGACGCCCTTAGTGACCAACCTAAAGCCACAGCAAGTGGCGGACCCCAGCCAACAGGAGAGACTTGCATGACAATCAATTACAGGCTTTTGGACATCCTGCGCCGTGGTCGCACCCCACATGAAAACCACCTGATCGACGGCGTAGTGCGTGGCGCGATAGATCGGCGGGAGTTCCTGCGCTATGGCTCGGTTTTGGGTTTGTCGGCACCGCTGTTGGGCGGGATTGGGTCGGCTGTCGGCTTTGGAGTGACGGCGGCTCCGGTCTTGGCGCAGACGTCGGGTGGCACCATCCGATTTGGCGTGATCGTTCCGGCGGGCGCGATCAATCCGGTGACGATTGCCGACAGCGGTGGCGTCACGGTCGTGTCGCAATTCGCAGAAACGCTGGTATTCTCGGCCCCTGACCTGTCGGCGCAGCCGCTGCTGGCGGAAAGCTGGGCACCTAATGCCGATGGCACGGTCTGGACGTTCAAGCTGCGGCAGAACGTCAAGTTCCACAACGGCAAAGCCATGACGGCGGATGACGTGGTGGCGACTTTTGATCGGCTGGCGGACCCGGCCAATGGATCGAACGCGCTGTCAGTGTTCACTGGGCTTTTGTCCAAAGGCGGCACGCGTAAGGTCGATGATTATACCGTCGAGTTTCATCTCGATGCCGCGAACGGCAACTTTCCCTATGCGGTTTCGACTGACAACTACAACGCGGTCATCATCCCAGCGGAACTCCCCGAGAACTTCGAGGCGACGATGATCGGCACTGGCCCGTTCAAGCTGGACAGTTTCACGCCGAAGGTTGGGGCGACCTTTGTGCGCAATGCTGACTATTGGGCGACAGCGGCACTGCCGGACCGGATCGAAATCACCTTCTTTGACGATTATCAACCGCAGATCCTTGCGCTTCAAGGTGGGGCCATCGACATCATTCAGCAGTTGCCAGTGCTGCAAGCGGTGGGTCTGCTGAACGACCCGAGCTTCACCATCATCAGCACGCCGTCTTCGGCACATCAGCAAGTCCATATGCGGACCGATATGGAGCCGTTCAAGGATAAGCGGGTGCGGCAGGCGATTGCGTTGACACTCGACCGTCAGGTGTTGGTGGACGGGTTGATGCGCGGCAAGGCCGCCATCGGCAACGATAGCCCGTTCATGGCGGCTTATCCCTCGACCGATGCTTCTGTGTCGCAGCGCGGCAAGGACATCGCGCAGGCGAAGCAGTTGATGGAAGCGGCGGGCATGGCGGGGGGGTTCGAGGCCACCCTGACCACCGAGCGATATCTGGAAATTCCCGATTATGCCGTGTTGATCCAGAATGCGGTTAAGGAAATCGGCGGCGATATCCAGCTGAATATCATGGATCAGGGCTCGTATTACGGGGATGCTGTGGCGGGCAACTCGCCCTGGCTAGACTCCGAGATGGGGATCACCGATTACGGCCATCGCGGTGTGCCGAACGTATTCCTGCAAGCCCCGTTGACCCAAGTTGATGGGGTTCGTGCTGCGTGGGGGCACGGATTATACTTCGGCAACCTGGATCGCTGCCGATGGCACCGCCTCAGCCCTGCCAGATGGTGCCTTCACAGCCACGCCACTGTCGCGCCACAGCGTGGCGGATCGCGCCCTGCCGGTGGAATGGCGCGTGCGTTTGCCGGAAAAGGGCGTTGACGTTGTGGTTAAGGCAGTAAACCGCAATGCTTGGATGGCAACCACGGTGCCCTATTGGGAGGGTCCGATTTCGGGCAGCCACGGCGGTGTGGGATATCTGGAGATGACCGGCTACGACGACTGATCCAACCGCAAAGTCCATTGTTCCAGTACGGTGACCAGCACAGGTCTGAAGGTGGCTGTTGCTAGGTGTGGGTAAGCAACCTGAACCAGATAAAGCTTGCCGAGGCCAATCCCAGCAGCATCTGACCGCTTTCCGCCCTTTTTCGTTGATCACGGATTTTCGACGTAATCGGCCCATAGCAGACGGTCAATTTTTGAAGCGGCGCTACCTAGCAGCATTCAACACGGCCGCTCGGACTAGGCCCGCGACTTTCTGTTTGACATGCGTAATGCCAATCTTGCCATTATTTGCCAGCGCTTCAAAATGAAGATGTCACGCGTTGACTGTTATCGCGCGTGCAGGTCACAAACCACCAACTTTGCGCTGCCGGTTTTTAGCTAACGATCCAGCGTCATCTGTCCAAATGTTGCGATCCAGCGTGACAAATGACGGGTGGCATTCCCGCCATTAGCCAAATGAGACGCACAAGAACCTAGGTGAAATCACTTGGGTTCAGGGCTGCACTGCTAAAGTCCGGCGACTTCGCCGCAGTCCGAAAAAATGCGCGCAGGCAGCCCGCGCGCAGCTGGTATCAGATCGTGCCCGCAGCCATCTCGCTGGCAATGTGATCGGCCTGACGGATCGCCAATGCCACGATGGTCAGCGTCGGGTTTTCCGCGGCCCCTGTGGTGAACTGGCTGCCGTCCGAGATGAACAGGTTGGCGATGTCATGCGTCTGGCCCCATTTGTTGACCACGCCCAATTTGGGGTCTTCCGACATCCGGTTGGTGCCAAGGTTATGGGTGGATGGATATGGCGGCGTCGGGAAGGCGCGGGTGGCCCCAACCGCCTCATACATCGCCACACCGCGTTCATAGGCGTGGTTGCGCATAGCAATATCATTCGGGTGATCTGAATAATTCACATTGGGCGCGGGCAGGCCAAACTGATCTCTGGCATCTTTCGACAGCGTGACTCGGTTGTCGGCTTGCGGCAAATCCTCGCCGACAATCCACAGCCCCGCCATGTTTTCGTAGCTGTCCAAGCCGGATGTAAACTCGCGCCCCCAAGCGCCGGGATCAAGGAATGCCGCCATGAACGGCAGACCAAGGCTGAGGGTTTCCAACTCGTATCCGCCGACAAAGCCGCGCTCCGGGGCGTGATGCGCCTCATCCTGGATGATGCCAGCCATCGTGGTACCGCGCCACATCCGCACCGGCTTGTCGAACACGCCATACACCGAGCCTGTGACATGCCGCATGTAGTTGCGCCCGACCTGATCGGAGGAATTGGCGAGCCCGTTCGGGTATTTATCCGACGCCGAATTCAGCAGCAGCCGCGGGCTTTCAATCGTATTGCCCGCGACGCAGATGATCCGCGCCTTTTGGGTCTGCAACTTGCCGTCTTTGTCGAAATATTCGACCGCCGTGACCTTGCCTGCCTCATCATGCAGAATCTTTGCGACATGGCTGTGATCGCGCACCTCTAAATTGCCCGTCGCTTCGCCTTCAGGAATATCCGTGTAGGCGGCGGACCATTTCGCGCCCCATTTGCAGCCCTGAAAGCAGAACCCGGTTTGCTGGCACGCCACGCGGTTGCCGGTTTCATCAGAGGACTGAATAGCCATCCGCCCGGTGTGGACTTTCGTGTAACCGATAGCCAAAGCGCCCTTCTCGAACACTTTGTAATTGTTGCTGCCGGGCAGGCCGGGGCGATTGCCGGTGCGGGTCACGCCCAGCTTTTCCTCTGCCTTGTCATACCACGGTGCCATCTCGGCGCCATCAATCGGCCAGTCGAGCAGGTTCGCGCCCTCGACCTTGCCGTAGTTGGTCAGCGCCTTCCATTCATGGTCTTGAAACCGGATAGAGGCACCTGCCCAGTGCGTCGTGGTGCCGCCCACCGCTTTGACGATCCATGTCGGCAGGCCGGAGAAATCCTTAGCCACCCGCCAATCACCGCTGGTGGTGCGGGTATCGGTCCAAGCCAACTGACCAAAGCTCGCCCATTCGTCGTTCAGATAATCCTCGGGCAAATAGCGCCCGCCGGCCTCTAGTGCCACAACCTTCACGCCCTTTTGCGCGAGTTCGTTGGCCAGCACGCCACCGCCTGCGCCAGTGCCGATGATGACGACCACGGAATCGTCGTTCAGATCAAATTTCGCTACCATGTGTTCGTCCTCCCCTTACAGCCAAGCGATGTCGTCGAAGCCGCGATTGATGTAGCCACCTTTGCTAAAGGACTCACCCTCATAGCCAAAGATCGGCCAAATCTCTTTCTGGTTATAAAGCCCGGTCACCAGGCCAGCGCGCACCTTTTGGAAGAACACGCCCTTCTCGATAGCCTGCAGAACCTTTACGCGGTCCTTTTCCCAGCCAATCGCCAGATACGAGGCATGACCCTGCGCCACCGCCGCCGCGTTCAATTCGTCAATTCCGGCGGCAACCATCTCTTTGCTATCGGCAGCGTCATAGCCTTTGACCGCCACGGCGTAGTATTGGTCGCCAACCTTGTCATGCGGATAAATATCGCGCGCCATTTGCATCAGCGTCGCCATCTGCTCCGGCGTGATCACCGCCACCTCAAGCGCCCAAGCCGCATCGGGTGCTGCGATAAAGCCCGCCCCGGAGACCGCCAGCGCCCATGTCGCGATGGAACGTGACAACAGCGCACGCCGCGTGATGCCCTTAAGTTGATCTTGTTTCATGTCATCCTCCCTAGAGTGCGTATCGGCCGCGAACTCCCCCCGCAGCCTTGCGTTAATCTTCCTTAGTTCGTCAGTGATACCTCCCGCCGCGCTGCAAAACTTCGATCTGGTAGCCGTCGGGGTCCGCGATAAAGAAGAATCGCGCCACCAGCACTTCGCCATTCCTGAAATCTACCAGCTTGCGTGGAGCCAGACCCGCCGCCATCAACCGCGCATGTTCGGCGTCAACATCATCCACCGAGACCGCAAGATGGCCATAGCCATCGCCGAGATTGTAAGGCTCGACGCGGTCTTTGTTGACCGTCAGCTCCACCTCGAACCCGCTCTCGGGGTTAGACATATAGATCAACGTGAAGCTCGGAAAATCCAAGCGATCTGCCACCGAAAGCGCAAAAGCCGTCTGATAAAATGCAACAGAGCGGGCTTCCTGCAGCACGCGGATCATTGAATGTATCGCCTTGGCCATAACATCTCCTCAACCGCCTCGGTTTTGGTAAGGTTACTGAACCAATTTATGTGTAGGTAGTAGCCCTCTACTACAGCGCAATTTTATTGCTATTCCGCTGCAAATCTTGGCTGAACCTGATCCGGCATCTGATCGAACTCGCCCAGATGAATGGTGCAGGCACAGCGCAGAAACGAGGTAAAGTTCGGTGCTTCGCCATGTTGTTGCAGCACTTCTGAATGCAGCTTCGACAACAAGGCGGGGGTAGTCAGAGCTTGTTTGTCTGCCATTGTGTCCAATATGCGCCAGAACGCCCGCTCCAGCCGGATACTGGTAGACTGCCCATTCAGTCGCAGGCGGCGAGTTACCGATTCATAACGGCTGGGGCTTTGCCCTGCGAAGATCTGGCACATCAGCTTGTTCTCCCCCCGTTCAAGCTAAGTCATCTGCGCCCGAGTCGTCAACATGGCCGACATCAATATCGGGTTGGGTAGCCCGATTTGCGGCATCATGCACGATATCGTTGCCCAAGGCGGACGGGCCTACTCCGTCATCGGCGACCTGACAAACGACGATGAGGTGCGACGGCTTTTCGATGAGGCGCGGGCTTTCGTCAGGCCCATCGAGATTGTGGTCAACAATGCGGGCGGCTCCGGCACCTCGGATCAGTTGCTCGAGCGGATCGGCCGCACTCTCGAGTTGACCGCCAAGGCTCGCGCTCTTGCTGATCCGGTCAAGACAATCCTTTCTCAAATTAGCGACCCCGATACCTAGGCGGTCAGCTTCTATGCTTCGACCGCACGACGGATTTTTCGCGTTTCCGCAACCACCTATTGCTGCAATATTCTCGCGACCCGGTTGATATGCCGACTGCGAGACGTCGCTCCACTTATCAGCGTGCAGTTTGAGGAGCTTTCGGCTGACACACCTGAAAGATTAAGAGCGGTTCGGTTGACTTTGCAATCACAATTACAGCCAGACTGCTCGACAAAATGAGGGCGTATGACGAGTTTATGCGATCTCAACAGCTATTTACCGACCAATTCGTTGTGGCGATTTCCAAAGACAACGCCTTTAAAGACGCTACCATAACCTTCGGCCAGTTGGGTGAGATGGGATATGTCGAAACTCGGTTTGGCGGTGTGATCGTCGGCGTCACCGAGCAGTTTTGGCGGCAGCAACCTAAGTAACCGCACACGTGCGTGTGGCTGCTTAACTGTCAACTTACGTTGAATGCGGTAGGCCGGACCGACATGGTAACGATCTTACCACCGCTGCTGGTCTCCATGCAAGGCGATCGACACAATGTGAGGGCGCTTGCCGTGCTATTCGATTTGCCAGTCCTTGAGAAGCGGCTGTACTGACCTCGAAGAAACGACAGCGACCCAGGCCACGTGTGGGTGAAACAGACTCTCCAATAAGTCGCTTCTGGCTTGAAGTTATGAAGTCGGCGATCTCGCTACGGCCGAATGGTGATTTCGGCGGCAATTATACCCGTTGTTACTGACCGACAGTCCCGATTACACCCGCCGCTAATGGCTGAAAGGTAATTGGCTGGCAAATTTCAGCCGACCCGACCAATATTTTCCGAGGCACTACTGTTGGTTCTGGAACAATTATGAGCGTCAAAGATTGAAAGAGGTCGGCAGAAACGTCGATTTCAGCGAGATCGTGGAGAGGAAATATATGCCTAAGAATCCCCAGGAAACTAAAGGCGGCTCTGGCGGCCGACAGCTTTTTGACGTGACCAGACCTGGAACCGCGGAAGAGCAGGCCGAAGTTGGTCGGCAAAGCCACAAAAACGACTCTGGTAGACAACCCTCTGGCGGAAAGCCGTCTGCTGGTCCGCAATCGGGCAGCGAAACCAGAGGCGGAACCCCGGAGCAGTATGCTGAATCTGGTCGCCAAAGCCGCAAAAACCACTAGGGCGTAATGCCTTGCTCGACGAATGGCCGGAGACATCTCCGGCCTTTTTCTTTGGGCAGTCACAGAGGCGTCACTAATTAACAGGGAGACACTAAACGCCGGATGACGCTTAGATCGACTGCTGCTCAGCCCTGCACTTAGAGGCCGGCTATCGGCTGCTGGTGTTGGTCGCCACGTCAGCGGCTGGGACCACACGAGCGATCAGGCGCCCGGGCTGCAGGTGCGCGGTCGCCGCACAAGATCTGCATGCATGTCTATCCGCTTCGCGGCGGGCCACAGCTTCCATCTCCAAAAGGAGTTGGGCGTAGATTTGACGAAGTATCCTAAGCTTCATAGCGATGTGAAACGGAGGGCCGGACCTCCCCTCATGTGCTAGCGATCCGCTTGCGCGGGTACGGCATACTGGACTCCAAATTGCCAGCGTCGTCATTCCAAGGGCGACAGGGCCCCCCAGTCCGGTTTCCCGGAAACCCTGCATGGCACTCCGACCCGAAGGTCGTGTTACGGCCGGGAGAATTTTACCGCGTCACGCCCAAGCCAACGATAGACGATGTAGCGGTCCGCAATCAAGTCCAGCGGCGAAAATCAATACGCGCTCCGCGCCGTTGCATGAGTAGAGCGGTCCGCAGCGATTAATGCCCATCCCAAAAAGCGGGTAAATATTTCCTTATGACTGACGTAACGGCCGCCTGCTGCGAAGACGTCGCACACAAAAACTGTTGATTCACACTGCTTCGCTCCTACTATGAGTGGCATCAAACATCCGGCTGTGGGACTTTTCCCGTCGACTTCCGCGCTGAAGCAAGCGGTGCTAATCGCGTGCCCATTTTGCCTGTGGTGTCACCCAGCGGGAGAACGTGTCACAATGCGGTTGAGTACGGAGCGTCAAAACAGGGACTTAGCAAAACAAGCTGTGCACACCGCGGCCACGGTCGCACAACTGGACCGGGACGGGCTTGTCAGCCTTTGGTCCGCTATCATGGATAGTCCGACCCCTCGCGGCATGAGCCAAGCCTTATTGCATGCATTCTTGTCCTTTGAAGTGCAACAGCGGTCAGGTGGCGGCTTGACCAAAGCGGATATGGATCGGTTGAAGCGGATCGGCACGGGCAAAGTGCGTGTGACGGCGCCCAAGATGGCCGCTGGTGCGCGGTTCCTGCGAGAATGGAACGGCGCCACGCATGTTGTGGAACGCATCGCGGGGGGCTATCTCTGGAACGGCAAGACTTTTGCTTCGCTGTCCGCCATTGCCAAGGAAATCACGGGCGCACATTGGTCGGGACCGCGGTTCTTCGGCGTGAATAAAACCACGGCGGTCAGCAAATCCCCCAGCGTGCGACCGAAGCTCGGAGCGGCCGCATGAACGCCGTCGTCCCGCCCAGCCGAAACCTCGCCGTGCGCTGCGCGATCTACACCCGAAAATCGACTGAGGAGGGATTTGAGCAGGGGTTCAACTCGCTTGATGGGCAATATGAAGCCTGCGCGGCTTACGTCGCAAGCCAACGTCATCAGGGTTGAAAACTACTCCCCGAGCGGTTTGATGACGGCGGCTTGTCCGGTGGCACAATGGAGCGCCCCCGCCCTGCAGCGCCTGCTGGCCGAAGTTGACGCGGGACGCATCGGCATGATCGGGGTCTATAAGATTGACCGGCTCACCCGCTCGCTTGCCGACTTCGCGCGTCTGGTCGAACAGCTAGAGCGTCGCGGCTGCTCCTTCGTCTCGGTCACGCAGGCATTTAATACGTCAACATCCATGGGACGGTTGACGCTCAATGTACTGCTCTCATCTGCCCAATTCGAACTTGAGTTCACCGCAGAGCGCATTCGCGACAAGATCGCTGCCTCTAAGCGCAAAGGGCTGTGGATGGGCGGCACGCTGCCACTGGGATATGATCCACCCAGTGACCCTCTTAAAGCCCGTGTGCGGGAGATCAATCCAGCCGAGGCCATTACGGTGCGTAGATTGTTTGCCCCTCTATTTGAGCGCGGGCAGTCTGGGCGCAACGAGGATCGCTGCGGCCGAGCAGGGCCTCAGCCCGCGCAAGTCCGACCATATGGTAGGGGCGGCAACCGGGCTTGGATCACACATCGCTCCGTTCTAAAACGGCCAACTGCATTATCTGCTGACCAACCCGGTCTATCGCGGCTTGATCCGCCACAAGACCCTGATCCATCTCGGCCAGCATGAAGCCATCATCGACGAGCAGTTGTGGTCCGCTGTGCAGACG
>NZ_JAQGKQ010000070.1 GCF_028290025.1 Cypionkella sp.
GAAGTCCATATATATACATCAGACCTCGACTTCTTTCCGGTCTTTGAAGCTCTGCAAAGCACAAGCTGTAGAGGCCGCTTATTTTTTAGAGAAGGAAGAGTCTCGGATGAGCCTATTTCCTGCGCAGACTCGGCAGAGCCAATAAAGGTAAACTGGCTTCTCGAGGCATGTGGCATCGGATGGGGGCATGAAAACAGTGTATTTCCGCCCATCACCACCCCGAACTGCGACGCCGAACCTTTCTTCGTGGGGTTAAGCACACATGGTGGACCATTTGAGGTGCGCTTTGTTGAATCGACTAGTTCTATGGAGGTTAGCTATTTTGTTAACAGTGCATTGCAATGCGGAGTGACCAATTCCGCGCTGATTGTTTATGCGTTGGCAGAAAAATTTATGCTAACGCCGGGCAATGATTTATTCGGGAAAATCAGCGACTTGTTTGTGAGCGAACAGTCGAAGCTGCAAGGGCGAGCCACCTAGCTCGCCCCCAACCCCAACCCTCACCTATTCCGGCAGCCCGGTACGTTCAAATCGCGGCAGAAATACCCGCCGGCGCCGCCGATAACCGCGCCCGTCACCGCATTGCCGCCTGTCACGTCCGCGATCACAGCGCCGCCTGCTGCGCCCGCCAAGCCGCGCTCGGCATCGCTGTTCAAGCAGCCCGATAACCCAAACGCCGCGGCGCCGACGAGGATGTAAGATTTGATATTCATGCGAAACCTCCTATGAAACGGTTTTATGCACCCAAACGCTCCAACGCTGCATCCGTTCCGCACAGGCTCGCTGCCCCAGCGAAAACCCGCCCCTATTCCTTGCCATATTGCTGAATAATCCGTTGAACCAACTCATGCGGAGTTTCTGGCCGCACCGGTTCCGGCTCCGGCTCCAGCCGCACCATCTTCACGATATCGCCAAACTGCGGGCGCGTGGCCGACATGCCTTGCGCCGCGCGCCGATAGATCGCCATGGTTTCAGCACCTGCGATCACCCCGGCCAACCGCGCATGCATGTAGGTTTTCAGCACGTCATTGATGCGCCGCGCATGGCCCTTGCCCATCGACTTGAAGAATTTCAGCACGTCAGCCTCAAGGTCGAGCGTGATCTTATGCTTGGTCTGATGCGGCGTCTCGCGAGCGATCTCCTCCCAGGCGTGCGGAATCCGGCCCGCCGCACGGATGGTGTTGTGCAAATCCCACTCCAGCCGCTGCATCACGTCCATCATATAGGTGTGGTGCGAGCGTTGGCGCGGCGTCATCTTGGCGATATCGGTCATTTTGGTGCCTCCATTACCGCCGATTTTTAGCGGTGGAAGTTTAATTTTGCCCTGTTGCAGCGTATGGCCGAGAAATGGCCGCTTTCTGGCCGTTTGTTGGGTGGTTAACCTATTGTTAACTCTGGGGTGCTAAACCTTTGATATGAAAGCCCTTATCCTCATTCTGATCTTGTCCGCCTGCGGTGCCCAACCCGCTCCGGAATTCTTCAACGCCACCCGAGTGGACGTGATGAAGAACGCCCGCCAATACACTGTTTTCTATACAGAAAAACGAGTTGAGGTCATCCGTTTAGGCTATGCCAAAAAATCCGAGCGCGAAGACATCCGCGCCGACATGGAAGCCCTAATTCCGCAGGTAACTAACTGTAAAACAAGGGAAAATTCAATAGTAGGGGACTCCGGCGAAATCCGAGCCTCAATCACTTGCCCCCACGCTTGATAATCAACATCCAAAACGCATAACCCCCTGCAATCACAAACAAAATTCCCCATCCGGGCGAGTTATGATAGAACTCCACCAACCCCCATAAAATCGGCAAAATAGACGTAGCCCACCGCACCCAAGCCTTGTCAAAGAACGGATCATTCGGGTCTAAGATCTTCATAAGTCATACCTTTTTCCACGGCTACCAAGTCGCTTGCCCGACTCAGGTAACCCACCATAAGCTGCTCCAAAGGAGCCAGCCATGCCAGAAATCACAGCAAGCTTCCAAGGCCAAACAATTATCACCACCTTCGAAATGACCCCCGCCACCGCCCATGATTTGATGGAGAAATTGCGGGCCGCCTACGACGAATTTATCCGGCATCAACAAGGGTTTATCGGCGCTGGCCTGCACATGAATGATGCGATGACGCGGGTGTGCAACTACTCCAAATGGCAGCGCCGCGAGGACTATCAGGCGATGTTGCGCAGTCCGGAAATGCGCGAGAGGAACCGCGTGATCAATACGCTTTGCCGAGATTTTGAGCCGGTGATGTATGAAGTGGTCGCCGCGTTTTAGCATTAACTTCGTATCAACGTGTCTGTGCTAATCCTTCGCAGTGGAGGAAAAATGCACCCGGTTGATGAATACGCCCAGCTAAAACAGCAAATCCTTCGCCTGCAAGCCCGCGCGGAGCAGTTGCGCGACGGTTTTCTGCAGCCTCACGCGCGTTTGCGCAGCAATCAGGCAGAAATCACCGTGCGTATGCAACTGCGAAAGTTGTTTCTCAAAGATCGCCTGCCTGTCGAAATACTGCATAACCCGGCGTATTGGTAAGAACGCCTCAGTGCCGTCGTTACTCTGCAACTGTTTGAGAACGGCGTTGACGATCTCAAACTGACCGAGCCATTCGGCTCACTTCCGTCGCCGCGCCTTGCCACCCCGCATACCGGCGCGGCCGCCCGTGGATCGTCCTGATGTCTTCACCGCTTCTTCGACCGCTTCCTCTACCACCGACTGCCGCGCCAGTGGATCATCCGCAATCGTCAGTTCCACCGCCTCCAGCCGCCTTACCTCGTCGCGCATCCGTGCCGCTTCTTCAAACTCAAGGTTCTCAGCAGCTTTCCGCATCGCAAGTCGCAAAGCGTCCAGATGGCTGGCGAGGTTATTTCCAAGCATCGGCTTGCCGATCTTCGCTGTCACCCGCGCCTGATCTGTGTCGCCTTGGTAAATCCCGAGCAGCACATCTTCGACATTTTTCTTGATCGTCGTTGGTGTAATTCCATGCAGCGTATTGTAGGCAATCTGCTTGTCGCGTCGCCGCGTGGTCTCGCCAATCGCCCGCTCCATGCTGCCGGTGATCCGGTCGGCATACATGATCACCCGGCCGTCAGAGTTGCGCGCCGCACGGCCAATTGTCTGGATCAAAGAGGTTTCCGACCGTAGGAAGCCTTCCTTGTCGGCATCCAAAATCGCGACCAAACCACATTCCGGAATGTCCAAGCCTTCGCGCAACAGGTTGATGCCGACAAGCACGTCAAACGCACCCAGCCGCAAATCCCTAAGAATTTCAATGCGTTCAATAGTGTCGATATCCGAGTGCATGTAGCGGATGCGGATGCCTTGCTCGTGGAAATACTCTGTCAAATCCTCGGCCATCCGCTTGGTCAGAGTCGTCACCAACACCCGAAGGTCTAACGCCGCCACGCGTCTGATTTCGTCCAACAGATCGTCAACCTGCATATCCACTGGGCGAATTTCGATTTGTGGATCAACCAACCCCGTTGGCCGAATGACCTGTTCCACAAACACGCCACCGGATTGTTCGATCTCCCATGCCGCCGGGGTTGCCGACACAAACACAGTTTGAGGACGCATTGCGTCCCATTCCTCAAACTTCAGCGGGCGGTTGTCCATACAGGAAGGTAGGCGGAAACCGTGTTCCGCCAGTGTCATTTTACGCCGGAAGTCACCTTTGTACATACCACCAATTTGAGGCACCGAAACGTGGGATTCGTCTGCAAAAACAATGGCATTGTCTGGGATAAACTCAAACAATGTCGGCGGGGGCTCTCCTGGTGCGCGGCCCGTCAGATAGCGTGAATAATTCTCGATGCCGCTGCAAACTCCGGTGGCTTCCAGCATTTCGATATCGAACGAGGTACGCTGTTCCAGACGTTGTGCTTCCAACAACTTACCCTGTGACACCATCAAATCCAGCGTCTGCCGCAGCTCTTTTTTGATGCCGATCACCGCTTGGTTCATCGTTGGTCGCGGCGTGACATAGTGCGAGTTGGCGTAGATGCGGATTTGTTTGAAATTGTCGGTTTTAGCTCCGGTCAGTGGATCAAACTCGATGATCGCTTCTAGTTCTTCACCGAAAAACGAGAAGCGCCACGCACGATCTTCAAGGTGAGCGGGCCAAACTTCGACCGAATCGCCGCGCACCCGAAAGCATCCGCGCTGGAAAGCCTGATCGTTGCGCTTATACGCCTGCGCCACCAGTTCACCCAAAATCTGGCGCTGGTCGTAGCTTTGTCCGACCACCAGATCCTGCGTCATCGCCGAATAAGTTTCAACCGAGCCGATGCCGTAGATGCACGACACCGAAGCCACGATGATCACATCGTCACGTTCCAGCAGCGCACGAGTGGCCGAGTGGCGCATCCGGTCGATTTGCTCGTTTATCTGCGACTCCTTCTCGATGAAGGTATCTGTGCGGGCTACGTAGGCCTCTGGCTGATAATAGTCGTAGTAAGAAACGAAATACTCGACCGCGTTATCAGGGAAGAACCCCTTGAATTCACCGTATAATTGCGCAGCAAGTGTCTTGTTTGGCGCTAGAATAATTGCCGGGCGCTGGGTCTGCTCAATCACTTTGGCCATCGTGAAAGTCTTGCCAGTGCCCGTCGCACCCAACAAAACTTGGTCATGCTCGCCAGTCAAAACCCCGCGCGACAGTTCTGCGATCGCTGTCGGTTGATCGCCCGCAGGTTCAAACGGCGTCTTCAGAACGAACCGCCGCCCGCCTTCCAGCTTGGGGCGGGTCAGCACATCGGGGCGTTCGGTCAAAGCATTGATGTTGTTATGCGGCACGGTGATTCCCTTCAGCCCCTCAATCTATTCCGTTTTTGTTCACGGGGAAGGGCCAACAGAAGCTAAGCGATGTGAAAGCGACTGTTAACCTGTGTTTCGATAAAGTGAAGAAAAGTGGCTCAATTTTAACGAAAATGCCCAATAGGAACGCAATTAAAGGTTGTTTTGCGCTTTTTGCTGAGGCAATCTGAAGTGGCAAGCAGCAAACTTAGCTGTCGGTTGGTCGCACCACACCCACCCCACACCCCTCGCGACCAATCGGCAGCCCTTCCGGGCTTGCCTTTTCCCGCTCATTTCTGATAACCACGCAGCATTCAGGGAGTTTCATCATGCGTGCTCGCATCTATCAGCCCGCCAAGACGGCTATGCAGTCTGGCACCGCGAAAACAACCGACTGGACGCTGGAATTTTCGCCAGCATCGGCGCGTGAAATTGACCCGCTTATGGGCTGGGTTAGTTCTTCAGACACCCAAGCCCAAGTTCACCTGCGTTTTGACTCGCGCGAGGCGGCAGAGGCTTATGCGGTGGTGCATTCCATCGAGTATGACGCGATTGAGCCGCAAAAACGCAAACCTCTGATCCGTCAGCGCGGCTATGGCGAGAATTTTGCGACCGACCGCCGTGGCGTCTGGACACATTAGCCTGGGGGCAGACCACGCTTTGCCGCACTCTCGGGCCCTATCAAGCGATTTTACCGACACTTCATTCTTCTTTCAAAGAAAGGTTTTAACCATGCGTTATTCAACGCTTATTGCTTTGCCATTCACCCTATATGCTGGTCTTGCCTCGGCCGAGGCGACGCCGGAAGGCGCCGCAGCGCTGACGGCTACACTGCAAACTTACCTTGGCTCGACCGAAGGCGTCGTCACGGTGACGCCTGACGACGATTATTACGACGTCAGCCTAGATCTCGCACCGCTGATCGCCAAAGCTCCGTCAGAACTGAAATCCACTGTCAGTCCGATTGAGTTTACGCTCACAGACAACGGCGATGGCACGTGGGAAATGGAGCAAGATCAGGCGCTTGACTTCACTCTGCTGATGCCGGGTGCTGCCGATGTCTTGGTGAAAATTGGCAATATACAAAGCACGGGCACATTCGATGCTGCCCTGCAAACCTTCACCACATCTACCACCACAGCCACCGATATTGCGGTGACTGAAAAGATGATAGATCCGAATACCAAGAGCGAAACCAACGTCGCGTACAGCCTCGCCAGCATGAAATATGACAGCACTGCTACTGCGGGCGCTGCGGGTGGCGTGGACAGCACCGCAACTTATGAGGCCACCGGGCTATCTGAAACCATGACTATCCCGGACATGGGGATGCCGGTTACCCTGACCGCCGAAACTCAATCGGGCACTGCGGATTTTTCCGGCCTGCGCCCAGATGCCTTCTATAAACTGCTCGCCTTCGCGGTGGCAAATCCCGATCCGGCGGCGGCCGCGGCGCAGCAAGCCACACTTAAAGACATCATCAAAGACGGTTTGCCGCTGTTCGCGCATCTCGGCACCACCGGGCTTCTCAGCAATCTCAAAGTTGAGACACCAATGGGCACCGTCGGTCTGACCGATATGTCACTTGAGGTCGAGATGAACGGTCTGGTCGATGACGGCATGTTCCGCGAAGCGGCCACGATGAATGGCCTGACTTTGCCGGCTGGCTTGGTGCCGGAATGGGCGGCGCAACTGGTGCCAACCTCGTTGGCCTTCGATTTCAAAGCCTCGCGCTTCAATCTGGCGGCTCCGGTGGCGATTTTGCTCGATACCGTCGATCTGATCAACCCCGCACCAAATACGCCCGAGCAGGATCAGGCTTTGTTAGCGGCTTTGTTGCCTGATGGTGTGGTCGATATCACCCTTGCGCCGGGGAATGTTACTTCGCCGCTCTACACGGTGACTTATGAAGGCATGTTCAGCGCAGGGCCTGCCACGCCGATGCCGGTTGGTAAGGCCACGGTCACCGCGACCGGCCTGACGGCTGTAGAGCAAGCGCTTGCGGCCGGTCCACCCGAATTGACCGGGCAGATCACGCCGATGTTGAAAATGGCCGAAAGTATGGCAAAACCCGGCGAAAACGGTGCTTTGGTATGGGAGCTTGAGTCCACCGCAACGGGCGGCTTGCTTGTCAATGGCACCAATATGATGGGTGCTCAATGAGCGTAACTATCGCCAAGGAAAGCCCGCTTGGCGCGGATTTGGCGCTGCTGATGCAGCGCCATACCCAAGACATGCACGCTGACACGCCACCCGAAAGCATTCACATGATGGATGCCAGCGCTTTGGCGATCCCGGATGTGCAGTTCTTCGTGCTGCGTGAGGCGGGTAAACCCTTGGCGATGGGCGCTTTCAAGCGCATAGATGCTGCCCATGCCGAGATTAAATCCATGCACGTTCTGGCCGAGGCACGGGGCAGGGGCCTGTCCCGCGCCATGCTGGAGCATCTGCTCGCGCAAGCAAAAGCCGCAGGGTTCAGTCGTTTGTCGCTCGAAACGGGCGTGCAACCCACCTTCGTCGCCGCTCGCGCGCTTTATTCCAAAGCGGGCTTCACAAATTGCCCCCCGTTTGATGGCTACGCCTTGGACCCGAACTCAGTTTACATGACGCGCAGCCTTGCGTAACGCCGCATCCTGTCGCAAATAGTGATTCTGCGGCTCCGTAGCTCAACTGGATAGAGCACGGACCTTCTAAGTCTGGGGTTGAGGGTTCAAGTCCTTCCGGAGTCGCCACCAATTTTCGCAAACGCAGGGCAAAGCGCTCATGCTGCAAATGCAACCATCGGCGGTCGTGCGAACGGTTGGAACGTCATCGCAATCGCGAACGCCACCAACCCGAGGATCCGGCAAGTGATGCAAAGCCCGCCGTAGCTGCCCGCGGCGTCAAAGCCCCAGCCGCCCAGTGCCAGCCCGGTCGCCAACCGCAGACAGCCCGCCATCCCGATGGTGAGCCACCCGTCACCGTCGCCATCATCGGCGCGAAAAACATAGTGACAACCTGCCGCTTGTCCCAGCTTGATTAGATTGATATCAATATAAAATGACCCAACCAAGCCTGCCGATTCAAACCGTCCATCAAATCCGCGACCAATGCCTGTGCCTCGCTGCCCAACGCGCGGCGCGCAAATTGGCGCGGCGGTTTGATCGGGTGTTCGCGCCTTTGGGCCTGACCAATGGCCAGTTCTCTATGCTGGTGGCACTATCGGGTCAGTGGCAGCCGCGCTTGGGCGAACTTGCAGAGTTTCTCGCGATGGATGCCACCACTATGACGGCGGCTGCAAAAACTTTGGAAAAACGCGGGTTGTTGCGGCTTGACGCCGACGAAAAAGATGCGCGCGCCCGCCGTCCTGTGCTCTCCGAAGCGGGACACGCAGCAGTTGCTGATGCCGTTCCGCTATGGCAGCAAGAACACGCCAAACTTCATGCGGAAATGCCCGACACCGATGCCACAGCGCTTGCCCGAGTCCTGTCGCAACTCAGCTAACCGCTTACCGAAACTTCTTCCTCCGACGACTCAATCGGCAACTCGTTTGGCGGCTCGTAGGCTTCGCGCGTCCCCGATGGCAACAGCGTCTCAAACGCAGGTTTGCCCAATATCTCAGCGAATTTCAGAATGAGCTTCTGGTCCAGCGTTGCCGTCAACTCTCGCGCCCGCGCCACATAGGCGGCGTTTTCAAAGTTGGGGATTTTCGGATCGTAATGGTCCGCCATCGCCCGCATGATCTTTTGATCGGCCTCATGATAGACCTGCCGCATCGCTTCGGCCTGCTCGGGTGTCGCCCCCAAAGCCTCAAAAGCTGAGCGCCCCATGCGAATCGAACTGTCATAAGTCTCACGGATAATATCGCGGCAGCCAGCCGCCCACAGATCGTAAACGTGGTTCCGATCCACCGCCCGCGCGATCACATGCAGGTTCGGATAGGCCGCAGCCGCATGGCGCACCATCTCGGTGATCTGGTCGCGATCATCAATCGCAATCACCAACAGTTTCGCCTCGGCAATCCCGGCGGAATGCAGCATATCTGGCCGCGTCGCATCGCCAAAATAGGCTTTTACGCCAAACTTTGCCATCATCTCCAACTGCTTAGAGCTAAAGTCGATCACCGTAGTGTGATATCCCGCCGCCCGAAGCATACGATTGACGAGACCGCCAACCCGCCCGCAGCCCGCAATAATGATGTGGCTCGGGTCGGTGATCTCATCAGCCTTGCGCTGCATTGTGTCAGCAAAACGTGGTGCAATCACCTTGTCGTAGAAGATAAACAGCGCCGGCGTCAGCAGCATCGACAGCGCCACCACAAGCAACAACTTGTCGGCAATCTCAGGCGGCAAAACCGCCGACGAGACCATAAGCGAGATCAGCACAAAACCAAATTCGCCTGCCTGCGCCAGCCCAAGCCCGAACAACCACTTATCCGCCGCCGCCAGATTGAAAATGCGCCCCAGCACCAGCAAGACCAGCACTTTCACCACGATCAATCCAACCGTCAGCGCCAAAATCTGCCCGACATTGTCCCACAGCAGCAGAAAGTTAATCCCCGCCCCGACGGTCATAAAGAACAACCCGAGCAGCAAGGCTTTGAACGGGTTAATGTCCGACTCCAACTCGTGCCGATACTCGCTATTGGCGAGCACCACGCCCGCCAAGAACGTGCCCAAAGCGGGCGATAACCCGACCAGCGTCATCAGCAACGCAATGCCAACCACCATCATCAGCGCGGTCGCGGTAAACAGCTCATGCAACTGCGCTGAGGCCACAAACCGGAACACCGGCCGCGTCAAATAGCTGCCGCCCAGCACCACACCAATGATCGCTCCGATATTGACCAGCGCCACCTGCCAGCCATTCAAACCGCTGACCAAAGTATACGCCGCCGCATGATCCGTCACGCTGTGACCGCCCTGCAACTCTGGCAAAGCCAGCAGCGGGATCAGCGCCAACATTGGGATCACCGCAATATCTTGCGTCAAAAGCACCGCGAAAGTGGCTTGCCCGGCGTCGCTTTTCATCAGCCCCTTCTCGCCCAAAGTCTGCAAAACAATCGCGGTAGACGACAGCGCGAACACCAAGCCCACCGCCAATGCCACTGACCAAACTTGACCCAGCAGCATCGCCACGGCCATCACTGCGAGCACTGTCAGCACAACTTGCCCGCCGCCCAACCCCAACAACCGCGCCCGCATCGCCCACAAGGTTTCCGGCTCCAACTCCAGCCCGACCAGAAACAGCATCATCACCACGCCAAATTCGGCAAAGTGCTGGATTGACACCAGATCAACCTGAAAAACTGCCAGAACCGGGCTGATCAGGATGCCAGCAATCAGATAGCCGAGCACAGACCCAAGCCCAAGCCGCGCCGCAATCGGCACGGTGAGCACACCTGCAACCAGAAAAACGAAGGCTAACAACAGAAAATCGGTCATGCACTTATCCTTTGGGGGTGGCACGTTCTACGCGAAATCCGCCACCGCCAACAGTCGGTTTCTTCATAAAAATCGTGACCCCGCGCTAACGGAGCCACTTCATTGCCCATGCTTGGGCTTTTCTAAATCATCTGCCGCAAAAATCAGCGATCAGACCTCGGTCGGCGCGGGCGCTCCGCCCTCAAACCGATTGCCGTGCAGGTAATCGCAGGGCGCTTCCTGCATCTGCAAATGCAGCGCCGTGCCAGTGTAAGGGTGCGCCCGTGCGACATCCTCATCGAACTCAATCCCGAGCCCCGGACCCATCGGCGGCAGGATATAGCCATCCTCCCATTTCAAGCTGTGCTTGATCAGTTTCAGATGAAACTCGCCGCCAGTCTGGATCGTCTCAGCCATCAAGATATTCGGGATCGACACCGCGAAATGCACATTCGCCGCCCATTCAATCGGGCCTGCATAAAGATGCGGTGCCATCTCGGCATTATAAACCTCGGCCATCGCCGCGATTTTCTTCGCCTCCCAGATGCCGCCAACCCGACCAAGCGCAGGCTGCAAAATCCGCACTCCGCCATGCCGCAGCAGCGCGCCAAACTCGGCTTTGGTGGTCAAGCGTTCCCCAGTTGCAAGCGGCACCCGCACTGACCGCGCTACTTCGGCGAACTCCGCCAAATTATCCGGCGGGATCGGTTCCTCATACCAAAGCGGGTTATACGGCTCGATCGCCACCCCCAACCGGATCGCCCCCGGCGTGGTAAATTGCCCATGCGTGCCGAACAATAGATCGGCCTTATCGCCGACCGCCTCTCGGATTTTCTTACAAAATTCTACCGAGCGCGAAATATCCGACATCGCAGGCTCATGCCCGCCGCGAATGGTATAGGGGCCAGCCGGATCAAACTTAACGGCGGTGAAGCCCTGCTTCACACAGCGCGCCGCAGCTTCAGCCGCCATATCCGCATTCACCCAAAAATCCGCCGGAATTTCGCCCGGTTCAGGATAAAGATAGGTATACGAGCGCACCTTCTCATTCATCATCCCGCCGAGCAGCGCCCAAACCGGACGATCCCGCGCCTTGCCAAGAATATCCCAGCAAGCAATCTCCAGCCCCGAAAACGCCCCCATCACAGTAGGGTCTGGCCGCTGCGTAAAGCCCGAGGAATAGGCCCGGCGATACATCAACTCGATGTTTTCCGGGTTTTCCCCCAACATATGCCGCTCAAACACATCATGGATCACCGCATCCATCGCACGCGGGCCCACGGTCGAGGCATAGCACTCACCATAGCCGACAATGCCGTTGTCGGTGGTCAGCTTCACAAAGGTCCAATAGCGCCCGCCCCAACCGGGTGCAGGCGGTGCTACAGTGAAAATCTCAAGATCGCGCAGCTTCATAAGGCACCCCCAATTTTGAGGTAAGGCTACCTCAGGGTCGCTCCGCTTCGCGCGTCCCCGCGACAAAGAGTATCACAACCGCGACCATAATTGTCGCCGACAGCAGAAACGGCGCACCCGGCAGATGGATCGGAGCTGAGGCGCTGGTGAATATTCCGAATACCCAAGTCATCACCAAAGGCGAGATAATCATCGCCAACGCGTTCAGCGACGAATTTACCCCCTGCAACTCTCCCTGCTGATTTTCCGGCACCGCTCGAGACATCATCGCTTGCAAACTCGGCCCCGTCACCCCGCCCAAAGCCGCAATCGGCGTGAAGACCAAAGCCCAAAACCCAGAGGTCGCAATCCCGTAAAACCCGTATGACACCACCTCCAACCCCATGCCCATCGCCGCCGTGCGTCGCTCGCCAAAGCGCCGGATCATTGGGGCCACAAGCAATGCCTGCGTCAACGCCATGCACACCCCAAAAGCCGCCAAAGCAAAGCCGATCCACTGCGCGTTCCAGCCAAACGCCGCCTTGCTGTAATATGACCAGATCGCGGGCCAGACGTTAAACGTCACCGCATAAAGAAAGCTCACCAACAACAACCGCTTCAACCCCGGCAACCGCCTGATCGCCCGCAACGACGCCAAAGGGTTGGCCCGCGCCAACGAAAACCCACGCCGATTTGCCACAGACAAACTCTCTGGCATCACAAACCAGCCAAACACCAGATTGGCCAAAGCCAAACCCGCCGCCGCCCAAAACGGCGCGCGCACGTCCAGCCCCGCGAGCAACCCCCCAATCATCGGCCCCGCCACAAAGCCAATGCCAAAGCCCGCGCCAATCAGCCCAAACCGCTTCGCCCGCTCATCCGGGCTGGAAATATCCGCCACATAAGCATTCGCCGTCGCATGGGTAGCCGCCGCAACCCCGGCGATGATCCGGGCCACCAACAGCAACCAAACCGTATGTGCCACGGCCATGACAACATAATCCAGCGCCATCACCGCCAAAGACACCAACAGCACCGGCCTGCGCCCAAACCGATCCGACAAATTGCCCACCAACGGCCCACACAAAAACTGCATCACCGCGAACGACGCCGCCAAAATCCCGCCCCAAAGTGCAGCCTCGCTAAGGCCGGAATGTGTAACCTGCTCCATCAGATCGGGCATCACCGGAAAGATCAGCCCAATGCCAATCGCATCCAACGCGACCGTAAACAGAATGAACAGCAAACTTAAGTTAGCACGCGCAAACATGAAGACCTCGTTAAAGCCAAGCCGCCGACATACCGCATATTCCAAACTATTTGATTAAAATTTGCTTTCG
>NZ_JAQGKQ010000082.1 GCF_028290025.1 Cypionkella sp.
AAAGTAGTGCGCGCCATCACCGGCAAAATGGTCGCAATCATACCCGCCGCAGGCAGAAAGATGATGTAAACTTCGGGGTGGCCGAACAACCAGAACAAATGCTGCCACAGCAAGGGATCGCCGCCGTTTTCCACCTGAAAAAACGGCCAATCAAGCGCGCGCTCCACCTCAAGCAGCAGCGATCCAAGGATCATAGGGGGAAACGCCGTCAGGATCATCACCGACACGATGAGAATATACCAAGCGAAGATTGGCATCCGCGACAGGCTCATGCCAGCCGCGCGATATCTCAGCACGGTCACGATGACCTCTACGGCCGTCGCAATCGCCGAAACTTCGATAGAAGTGATGCCGAGCAACCAGACATCCGCCCCGACTCCCGGCGAGAATGCCGCCGAGGACAACGGCGGATACATGAACCAGCCGCCATCCGGCGCTAGTCCCATCAGCATCGCAATGATGACGGCGCTGCCACCAAAGATGTAAACCCACAGCCCGTAGGCGCCAAGCCGAGGAAATGCCATATCGCGGGTTCCGAGCATCCCCGGCAGCAACAGCACCGACATCGCCTCAAAAAACGGAATTGCAAAAAGAAACATCATCACGGTGCCATGCATCGTGAATATCTGGTTGTATGCCTCAGGCTGCAGGAAAGCCGAGTTCGGCGTCGCGAGTTGCGCACGGATCAGCATCGCAAGGACGCCGCCGATCACAAAGAAAGTTGTAGCAACGATCAGAAACAAGCCGCCAATGTCGTTGTTATTGCTGGTGGTCAACCAGCCGCGAAAGCGCGGATCAGAGCCCCATATCCGCGCGAGTTGTCGATGCAGGCGCAGGGCTGTGCCGCGGTGTTGCGGGGTGGATGGCGTAGGGCTGATCTCGGTCATGGCGTGCCCTTTCGCAGAAAACTTGCCCAGGACTCGACATCATGCGCCTCGACTGTAAACACATCCTCGCGGTAACCGCGCCCGCTGAACTCGGCACCCTGCCCCGAATATATCCCCGGACGCGCGGCCTCAATGCGCAGCACGTTTACATGACCCGGAATAGCATCGAGCTTTCCAGCCAACCGCGGCACCCAAAACGAATGGATCACGTCGGTACTGGTGATCTCCACATCGACAGGGCGGCCTGCCGGAATATGCAGCACGCCTTCTGTCGCAGGCACGCCGGCACCCGCATAGCGAAAGGTCCACGCCCATTGCCGCGCCTCGGCTTGCACGGTGACAAGGTCGGATGCGGTGCGGGGCAGCAGCCGCTCGCCAATGACAAGGCCATATCCGGTCAGCGCTGCCAGAGTTGCCAGTGGAAAACCCAAGCCAAAGCCCCACACCCAGACGCGGGTTTGTCGCTCATCATTGCTTGCGCCTTGCCCCGATCGGTTGGCCGCGCGGTGCAGGGCGCTAAACAGCAACATCATTACCAAAGCAAAGATGGCCAGCCCACAAGCCAGCATAATCCACCACAGCTCTGCGATGGTCTGGGCTGCCGGACCCGCCGGATGCAACATCGAAAGCTGATCCTGGCAACCACTTGTGAGCTGAAGCGTTGCCGCAAGCGCAAAACCGCGATGGAGTGTCGGATGCCACAAAAGATGACGCAAGATGCAGAGGACATTCGTCCGTTCGAGGATCCGATCCTCAGCGACCCTGCGTTTCAACAAACCGAAAGCCGCGTCGCGATCTGGGGCCACCCGCTTCATGCAATGACAGTCGCTTTCCCGGTGGCGCTGACCTTTTGTGCCTTTGGTGCCGATATGTTGTATTGGCTGTCTGGTGAAGAACGATGGGCTTGGGCCGCACTGTGGGCTACGGGCACAGCCTTCCTGTTTGGCCTGCTCGCTGGTGCCAGCGGCACGATGGAGTTGTTGATGGTGCCCGGTATCCGTATCCGCGCTGCTGCTTGGACGCATTTCGTGATTGCGGTGATGCTGCTGTCGCTTCTGGGGCTCAACTGGGGCTGGCGTTTGACGGGATACGAGACCGCCATCCTGCCGTGGGGCCTGCTTATGTCCGGCTTCGCGGTCATCGTGGTATGTGTGACGGGTTGGCATGGCGGCAAGCTCGTTTTCGACTATCGGTTGGGAATAGCAAAGGGCAACTGATAGCCCAAGGGTCGCAACAGCCAGGACGGCACTGGCAATTCTTCGAGCTCGGGCTTGCCCAAAACAAGGCCCAGAATGCACAGCGCGAGACCGCAGACCAACATCACTGAGATCATCGGCCCGGGTGGCTCGTGCTGGCCTTCGGTTTCGGCGACGCTGATTATGGTATGCCCTACCCATGCGTGCATCGCCACAAGGCCGGTAACCAGCACAAGCTTGGCGAAAATCCACATCGTAAAGACCTCGCGCATAAAGATAAGTGCCGTCCCCGAGGCAATTGCCAGCACCGCTACTGGAGTGATCACCCAAACATAACCAAAATGCGTGGCGCGGCGGATTTGGGCAAACTCTGCTTGCACGATAGAGCGATCATGCCGCGCCAGCATCAGCGGCAAGGCAACCAACCCGGCCACCCACACTGCCACAAAACTAAGGTGCAGCGCTTTGATATGCGCGACCAGCCCCTCAACCCAGCTCACTCCGGCTCTCCTGCACTCGAACGCCAAGCTCTGCGCGCAAGCAAACCGCCCCATACCGCAAAAGGCAGACCCGCTGGCATCCACATGATCAAGCCGCCAAGTTGCTGGTCAGCCAGTGGCGAAAACCCCCACAGAAGCGGGGCAATTGCATGGGTTGCGTAAAAGCTATTTGGCGCAAGTGTCAGGATGGCACCAAGCATCCCCATCGCGAGATACGCCAAAAACACCCATCCCACGCCCGATCCGTCAGGTTGTGAAAACACCGCCCGCCAGAACAGTACAGCCGACCCAAACAGACTGGCCTGCATAACCCAGTAAAGCGCCATATGCCCCAGCGCGGCGTCATAGGCATCGGGCACATGCCACAGCCAAAGCACCGCCGTCGCAAACAGAAATGGCACACCCGCCCGAGTGTGGGTCCGGGTCGGACGCGAAATTGCAAAAAGCGGCGCTGCGACCGCGACCAAAAGCACGTGATGCAGCACACGCGCCGAGAACAACGCCGACGATAGCGCACAGAGCGGGGAGACGAACGCGATTGCCAAAACAGCAATCGCCGCCGCCCCGCAGCGGTTGCGTCCCGCTAACAGTGCCAATCCAGCCAAAACCGCCAACACCCACAGATCGAAATTCCAGCGCGAAACCAGCTCGACCGGTATCGGCGCCGGGCCACAATAACTGCCCTGCCAACCAGTCATGCTAAGGCCGCGAAGTTGGACAGTTCAAACTTGAGATCTTCGCTGTCTCGGGCAGCCTCGAAGCGCGAAGGCACAGCAGCAAAAAAGCCAGCCGCAACCATCAATAGAAACGAGATTGCAATCAGCATCCGCATGGCCCCAACGTGACATTATCTGCCAACGCCAAAATGCAATAAGCGTTCCCTCGACCGCTCTTGATAACGCCGAGGGATGCAATGCTCTGTGGCCCGGGGGCTCAGGGGTTCAAGGTCAGCGGCAGCGACGAAACGTGATGGTACCGAGAAGATATTTCCGCCGGTCGCCACTATCAGCCACACCCAAGTCGTCGATCACAAGTGACAGATAACCGCTTGGCGAAAGCAGGCTATTGGTGCCGTCTGATAGAGCAATCGTCATCACATCGGTCCCACCGGTATCGGCGTCTTTTGCGCCTTTCAGCTTAAGTTTTTTCAAATCTGGGCCAAATTGATAGAAATAGGTGCCTCCTGCAAGGTTATCGATGGTCACAACATTCGTATCACCTTTATATGTCACCTTATAGGCGGGGTAATTGGTGATGATTTTCTGAATGGTATTGTTGACCACTTTATCGGGTGTAAGCGTCCCATCCATAAAATTGGAGTTAAAAATCTCGCCAAGTAATTTCATGCCGGATTGACGTTGGGCCTTAATTCCCACTTTGGATGTATCGAAGACGACAATGTCGGCCATTATGGATCCTTTCGGTTGATGATAATAGACTAATGTGGCGCGCTGAAAGCAAGTCTTACGAGGTCGCAATAATCGAATTTATCCTTGAACCGCCCCCCAAATGCGGGATCTGGCACAAACCGTTGCCGCACCCCATTCACAATCATCCCGGTCCCGCTTGCTTCTATGGCCGCGCTCAAAGTTTCCGCGACCATGCGGCCGCCCAATGGGCCGAGATGATTGCCGTCACCGCAAATTGCCGCTTCACGCAAGATATATAACCAAAGCGGCGTTTGATCGACAAATCGCGCCCCAATCGCGCCTTCGCGCATGATCTCGGTCGCGGCAGGATTATCTGGAATATCAAGCAAGTCAGGCGCCAAGATCGGAATATGGCAGGGCGACCCGGCCAGAGTCAGTTTCTGCTGCACTTGCTCGGCAAGTGCCTGTCCGGTCGGTAATTTCAGCAGCGCTCCGGTCATCAAAGTGCGACGCGCGAGATTGAGATGCCTCTGCACCTGTTGCGCGCAGGGACGGTCATAAATGCTTTGTTGGAACAACCGGTCCGGCAGGCAGAACAAGTCTTGGCTCAACTCCGTGCCGATGCGGGCTGCCTTGATCGGATCAGACCCTTCCAAGCCAAGCATGTGTCGCCAGTCGGTTGTCCATAGCTGAAGGAGTTGACCGTTGGTCAGATTTTCACCATCAAACGTGAAGTCGAGCAGATCAGTAGCCAACGCACTGGGCACAGTATGCTTGGGATCGACCGTATTCCATGGCGCATAAACCTCACGCACCATTGCATGACCAAAGCGAAAGATCGCCGCAGACACCTCAATCGGAACAAAAAACTGATATAAAGGATGGAGTTTGTTCGAGGGGGCGATGTAGACGCGACCCTCGTTCATCACGTCATCATAGGTTTCCTGGTCGATCAAACGCGGAAGGAAATCCTGCAACACGACCGACTGAAAATGTCGGATAATCGTTCGCCTTACCCGTTTATCCTGCAGGCCATCGCCTTGCAGGATAGCCAGTGCCGCTTGTGCGAAACGCGTCACCGCTACATGAGTTTGCGACAAAGCTAAGTTCTGGTCATTGCGCCTTTCAAACAGTAGGGCGCGACCATCAGCCATGCGCGGCAAATCGTTGAGCTCACTGGCCGCGGGCACCGTCTTCGAATCCGGGATTGTCTCACCAAGCGCCAGACCCTGGACCTCTTGAACATGGCCCGGCAGCTTGGGTGGAAAGTCGAGCGGGCGCAGAAAGATTGTTTTGAGGTCAATGGAGCTGTCAAGCGCGACGGAGGGATACGGCGCGGTTTCGACCCCAGCCTGCTTCCAGACTGTCATTTCATGCGCGAGAAATTGGCCAAGGTAGGTATAGGCCGCAGGAGTCTCTCCCATGAGTCTTGGCAGCGGGGGGGGCGGCGCAAAACCGTAATCAACCAACAGCGCATCGCCAAGCCGCCCGAGGCGATCAAGCATTGCATCATCTGCCTGAATACCTAGCGAGGCAATTCTTGAATAGACCCGAACGGGCACAGAGTTGACAGCTTCCGCCGAAAACTCTGCGTCCAATTGCGAATTGCGCAAAGCGACAAGCAAGCCATCAAGCTGCGCTGCAGCCCTGTCGCCGATCACCGCTACCATCCCGCGTTCGGTTTCGACGACATCAAGAACAATCGGTTCTTCAGCAGTATTAATAACACCATCAGGGCCAAAAAGATCCGCCTGCCTTGTCATCGTCGTTTCAGGCGACAGTTGCCCGATAACCAGACGATACCCCGCGCCATGAAGACATGCCAAGTCGTTCATTGTTCTGCCCCGACTAACGGTGGTGAACTGAAGTATTTATTGAAAACAGAGATTAAGAAGGACTATCCCACCGACGTGGAATCACCCGTCAGTTATTTTAACAAGACTAAATTATCACACGGCTGCTTGTTCAGAAAGATTTTTCTCTCTGCCTGCGCGACGAGCTAATTTAACCACAGAAAATCTAAAACAACAGCGGCACCGGGTTCGGGCGGGTCGCACCGGCGGGGCCAAGATCGCGCAAGTCTGGGGACAGCAATCTGGGGTGTCCGAACCTTGGCTTGTAGTGACAAAGGCGAGGTGCCACGGCACGGATCACTGGCACACCGAAGGTGGGGCGGGTCAGATCCACGAAGGTGATGCTGCATCCCGCCTGACCAAGCGCCGCGATGGCCGACGCAAGGCCCGTCTCCGACTGAGCGGCAGTTTTTGTCCCGGTGTCTGTCGTCTCAGGTCCGGGCGGCGGGAGTGCTGCGGGACCACGTGCGAGCCATTCGGCGGTCAACGGATCAGGCTTTTCTGCCGCCAATAGCAGCGACGCTTCGACAGCCAACATCTCAGCCACGGCTGCGCCCGCTGCCTCCGCCAGATCAAATCTTGCTGCGAAACCCAACGCTGGCAGGCGGCCGTCCGGCGCGGTAGAGACAGCGGCGATCACCGGGACGCCGATGTCTGTGGTCAGATCCAAAAGTCGGGTCAGGCGCATCCGGCCATCCAGCCATTTGATCAGCTCGGGCCACTTGTTCAAAAGCGCGGCGGGCAAGGATGGCCGTTGCCTGCGCCCATACCACCACCGCCCAGCCGCATCGCGTTCGACAAGTTCCAGCAGTGCGGCCTCCATAGCTTCGACTTTGGTCGCACCCGCCGCACAGCCGTTCGAATCGGCAATAGCGGTTGCTTCCTCATCCCCGGCCGTGCGCAAGCCGATCAGAACGCTATCGGCAGGCAACAGCACGGTAGCCCCGCTCTGCGCGTCAATGCCAGCGATCCAGTCGATCTCTGCGCCCGAATACGCCGGAGGCCGCCAGTCGTATGAGCCATATCGCTTGTTCCACCCCTGCCTTGAGCGGATCTGGGCCCGGCTAAACCCTTTCGCCTGCTGCGGCCCAATCGTGTTCGGGGGCAGATCCTCGAGCCTCGCTCTGATCATCACTTCGTCGCCCCATGCGCAGCAGCTTGCCAGCTCGACCGCCTCGCCCAATCCGCTCAGCCGACAGCGATCCTCAGTCAGCGCACATCCGTTTGCGACCCGCCCCGAAGCCAGCATTGCGGCCTTCGGATAATTGGGACAGCGCGTAAGAAGCGCGTCGCCCGGGATCACCACCGAAGCCCAAGCCACCGGTCCAATTCGGGTTGTGAAGCATTCAAATTCAGCGGCCAGCACCTCGAGGCGATTGGCGTCGCCCGTTTCCTTTTTGCCCCCTAGGCTATTTTCCTCTATCATGGTGGAGATGCCCGAAGTTTGGTGAAAGTCATGCTCGCTGACGGTCGCCCCACAGTGATACTCTTCGCGGATGTTGTCGGCTACAGTCGGCGCATGAAGTCCGACGAGGCTGGTACAATCTCTTTCGTCGAGCGGGCATTCGCCCGGGCACGGCGCGGCAGCGAACGCTTTGGCGGCCGGGTCATCAAGACAACGGGCGACGGCTGGATCGCATTGTTCGACAGCGTGTCCGGTGCGGTTGACTGTGCTGTGGTGCTGCAAAGACTGTCCCAGCGCACCATTGCCACATCGAAATTGATATTGCGGATCAGCGTTCATCTCGGTGAGGTGGTGTTCAGCAAGACCGAATACTTCGGACATGCCTTGAACGTGGCGGCACGGATGCAAACGCTTGCCGAGCCCGGCGGGATTGTGGTCTCGCAACAGATTGTCGCCGCGTTGGATCATTCGCCCCGCTTTCGCTTCGAAGCGATGGGTCATCCTTTACTGAAAAACATTGGCGACGGTTTGGCCCTGTACCGGCTGCATGCAACAGGTGTTGGCGCGCGCGTAACTTTGCCAGTTGAGGGTCTGCGGCTGAACTTGCTTCGAAGCCTCACCATCACAAATTCGGCTGGCGAACAGTTGCTTCTGACGTCGGCACATGCCGCTGCGATGATCGGGGTGTTGGCGCTAGAGCCCGATCAGGCGATCGCCGATGATCGCTTGGCGGCGATGCTTTGGCCGGACAGATCGCTGGCGCAAGGGCGCGTCGCTGTGGCCCGGACACGGCGCCACATCAACGATCGGCTCGCACCAGGGGGACCAAATTTGATTGGTGCCCGTGGCACGCTGGTGTTTTTGAACCAAACGGTCGCAGAGGTCGATCTGCAAACAATTTTGCGGGCGCTGGGTGAGGGCGAAGTGCCCTCGACCTTACAGTCCGTAACCGATTTACCCGGCGAGGTGCTGGCAGGTCTGCGCCACATCAGCCCCACGCTCGACGCCTGGTTGAGCGTACGTCGGTCGATCTGGCGAGATCGGATTATCTCCGGGCTCGAATCCTGTCTGGAACGTCACCAACCTGATCAGCCCGCCTTGCGCACTGCGGCAGAAGTACTGTTGCGGCTTGAACCGGGGCACGAGCCTGCGTCGATGGCCTTGATGCGGCATTTGGCCAGCAGCGGCCGCAAAGAGGCTGCGCTCAGCGAATTTCAGCGGCTGTCGAAACATCTCAACGCATTGGGGACGCGGCCGGGCGAAGCAGTGGTGCAGCTTTGCGCTACGCTGCGTAACCTCGGTTCCCTCGCCGCGGTACCATCGATCTCGACAACTGGTCCGCGCGTGCCGCAGATCGCCATCGGTGCCTTCGAATGGAACAGTCCGGTCGACGCAGACGCCGTCGAGCAGTTCCGCACCAATCTCATTGCTAACCTCTCTAGATTTCGCAGCTGGGCGGTGCTCGACGTTATGGGCGAGGATTCCGGTGGGGCCGACTATATTTTGCGAGCGCGCCGCGCAAAAGTTGGCAATCGGGGACAGCTGCAGTTCCGGCTTCTTGAGGCGCGCAACCGACGTATCGCCTGGAGTGAAGCGTTTTATCTATCCGCCGAAGATTGGCGTAAGAATCAGACCTATGTCATCGGTCGTGTGGCTTCGGCGCTTGAAATCTACATATCGTCCGATCGTTTGTCGCAGGTCGTCGGGCACGTGCCGACCGATATCAAAAACTACGATGATTGGCAGCAGGGCGAGGCACTCTTGTTGCAATGGACACCTGCAAGCGAAGTCGAAGCGCAAGCGATCTTTGAGCGTCTCATTCGACATGCGCCCAGTTTCGCCCCGCCTTATGCCAGCCTCGCGAGTATCCTCAATGTTCGGCACATTTTGCAACCCGGTCACAAGAGAGCGCAAGGCGAAGATGCCACCGCGCATACGTTGGCAATGCGCGCCGTCGAGCTTGACCCGATGGATGCACGCAACCATCTCGCGCTCGCCTGGAGCGCGGCGCTGGCGGGCCGTTTTGACCAAGGGGCGGTGCATCTTGACCTTGCCGCCACTCTGAATCCTTTCAGCCCAACCACAATGATATCAGCAGCGATGGGTTACGCCTTCCTTGGCGATCACCCACGCGCAGGCGATATTCTCGATCAGGCAATGCGCCTTTCGCCGATGCTGCGCTCGCATCAGTGGTGCTATGCAGCGGCCGTGCATCTTCTGGGCGGAGACCCCGAGCGGGCCGAGATAGCAGCATTGCGCTCAGGCGATCAAATCGTAGACAACCAGGGGTGGCTCGCCATCTCGCTGGTTCAGCAGGGTCGCCTTCCCGAGGCGCACGCGGCATTTTGTCGATTGAAAGAGGCCACAGCGCGGATTTGGGCGGGCGAGCAGCCCTGCGACGCTGCCGCCGTGCATGATTGGTTCGTCAATGCCTATCCGATAAGGCGTGCAAGCGACCGCGCCGCAATCACCGAGGCGATGGCCAAGGCAATGGCGTTCAAGCACCCTACCCGCCAAAAAGATTCTGGGTTCGAGTCCGAGCATCCCGCAATCGGGGCTTAAGGCATTTCTCTCGGCTACAGAGGATCGGGCTTGGTCGGTTACGGCATCTTCGTTCTACCCGCTGAGCAAGCGCAGGGCACCACCGTAAAGATCGCCAGTAACCTCGGCTAGAGTCTACACGCCAGAACGGATTTGCTCCTGTCGGCGGCTTGGCAATTTGAATTGGCAATCTCGACCAGTTCGCCCGAGTTTGCTATAATCGGCTCAACCTTTTTCGAGAGGCAGTGATGGAGATGCTTGATCGCCTGCTTTCGTCGTCAGTCCCGTTTCTCAGCGACGGTGGACTAGAGACAGACTTGATCTTTCACGAAGGTGCCGACCTACCGCAGTTTGCCTCCTTTGTGCTTCTTGATACTTCGGAAGGCCGCGAGATGCTGCGACGGTATCTGGTCTCGTATCTTGACATGGCCGAAGCGGCGGGACGTGGCTTTGTTCTCGGCACACCGACATGGCGTGCAAATGGCGGCTGGGGCCCGAAGCTTGGGCTGGACGACGCAGGCATACGCGATGTCAATCGACGCGCCGTGGCATTTATCCGCGATCTGCGCGACACCCATCCATGGCGCAAGAATATCCTGTTGGAGGGAGCGGTGGGACCGGCGGGCGATGGCTATGCACCGGCACAACTGCTGGCCCCGGCGGAAGCTGCCCGCCTGCACAATGCTCAGTTGGAGACTTTCGCCGACGACGGCGTAGACATCGCAACGGCCTTCACGATCACCCACCCCGGCGAGGCCATCGGCATCGCCACCCGGGCGCGCGAGCTTGATTTGCCGTTTGCGCTATCCTTCACTGTTGAGACCGATGGACGCCTACCGACCGGGCAAGACTTGGACAGCGCCCTTGATGAAGTCGAAACGGCGACCGACGGCTATTGTCGCTATTACGGCATCAACTGCGCGCATCCTGAGCACTTCGTTGATCGACTGCCGTCAGGCTGGTTGAACCGCATCGGTATGGTTCGACCAAATGCATCGCGCCGCAGTCACGCCGAGCTGGATGAAGCTACAGAGCTAGACGATGGTGATCCCCACGAATTCGGCGCGCTCTACGCAGGAATGGCCCAGCGATTGCCCGCTCTGCGCGTCATTGGTGGATGCTGTGGATCTGACATACGGCACATCAAGGCAGTGATCGCCGCAGGCGCGTAAGCGCCAAAAACTCGCAGGCTCGCGAGGGTATCGGCGCGGCCCCCGCAGCCACGTTTCGCGGTTCGCTCGAATACCTTTTTCTGCGCAGCCTCGTGATCATCATCGCCGGATCTCACGTTGCGTTCGGCGTGGAACTGACCATGCGAGACCATCTTTATCGTTTGCTAAATCGACTGTTTCAATAGCAATGCGATCAACCGCTGCACGGGTTCGCGCGTGCCGCGCGCGTGCGGGTAGATAGCGCAATAACTTGATTCCATTGCCATTCGTGCTGCATGAGGCATGACCAGCCTGCCGGCCTTTATATCGCGCTCGGCGAGCCGGGTCGGAGCAAGCGCCACGCCCAACCCAGCCGCAGCAGAGGCGATGGCATGTCCGGTCAAATGAGTGCGCAAGCCAGAGGAGGGTTCAATATCGCGCATCATACCGGCGACGTTGAACCATGCTCGCCAAGATGGCAGGTTGGCATAAGATGGCCCCCAATCGGTGTGAATAAAGCCATCATCGGGCAAGGTCAGCAAATCGCCGCCCCAACGTGCGGCAAATTCCGGGCTGCAAACCGGTGCTATGACGTCGCTGAACAGCGGCACAACGCGGTGTTCAGGATAAAGATCCGCACCATAGGTAATGCGAAGGTCGATACCGTTACCGATGAAATCAACCGGGTCTATTTCGACCCTGACTTCGATGGCGCGCAGATCAAAGTCACGCATCCGGTCGTACAGCCAAAGCTCTGCCAGCGACGGTGATGCCGATACAACCAACCTGGATTTTCCATCCGCCTGGCGCACTTCTTCCGACAGCCGAGCAATCTCACCCAAGCATTGCTCGAGCCGAGGGTACAGCGCCTGTCCCGCTTCGGTCAGTTCGATCTTGTTGCGCTGACGCAGGAACAGCTTTTTGCCGAGGTAGCCTTCCAAATTGCGGACATGCTGACTGATCGCTGCGGGCGTGACCGCCAATTCGACGGCAGCAGACACAAAGCTGCCCTCACGAGCGGCAATACTGAAAGCGCGTAGCGCGTTTAGCGGGGGGAACAGTTCCATCGGGCACACCTAGTTTTTCTAAGTCTGCACAAAGATTTCTGCAGTTGCAATGCTGCAATGATGCGCCATCTTCCGAAAGGCCGACTCGAACAAATCCGACGCGGAATGGCAGCGACAAGGGCGACGATGAAAAACCACACGGTGCGCAGATGATGAATGAAAAGCCCTCGGTCCTGAACGTAGAGTTGGCGTGGATTGCGCTGCCAGATGGCAGGCGATTGGCGGCGCGGTTGTTTTTGCCGGCAGATGGCGCGGCGGTGCCGTGTATTCTGGAGTACCTGCCCTACCGCAGACGTGATGGCACGCGGCTGCGCGATGATGCCAAGCATCGCTGGTTTGCGGCGAATGGCTATGCCGTGGCGCGGGTAGACATTGCGGGCACCGGCGATTCCGAGGGCTTGCTCGACGATGAATATGTGCTGCGAGAACAAGATGATGCGCTGGCAGTGATCGACTGGATCAGCCGCCAGCCGTGGTGCAGCGGTGCTGTCGGCATGATGGGGATTTCCTGGGGCGGCTTCAACGGCTTGCAGGTGGCAGCGCGGCGCCCGCCTGCGCTTAAAGCCGTCGTCACGGTCTGCACCACGGATGACCGCTATGCCACCGACGCGCATTTCATGGGCGGCTGCCTGATCAACGATATGTTCGGTTGGGGAGGGTCGTTGCAAAGTTACGGGGCGCGCCCGCCTGATCCTGCGATGGTGGGCGCGGATAAATGGCGCGAGATGTGGCGGGCGCGGATTGACGATCTGACGCTGTTTCCGGCGCGCTGGCTTGCGCATCAGCGCCGCGATGCGTTCTGGAAACAAGGCTCGGTCTGCGAGGATTACAGCGCCATCGAGGCGGCAGTTCTGGTGGTGGGCGGTTGGCTCGATGGCTACACAGCGCCGATCTTTGCGCTGGTCGAAAACCTGACGGCACCTTGCAAGGCGATCTGCGGGCCTTGGGGGCATAAGGAACCCAATCAGGGAATGCCGGCGCCGCAGATTGATTTCTTAAATGAATGCAAGCGCTGGTGGGATCGCTGGCTGAAGGGCATCGACACCGGCGTGGAAGCTGATCCAGCCGTGCGACTTTACGTGATGGACACCGCAGAGCCGGTGCCGCTGTTCACCCATCGAGACGGCCACTGGCTAGGATTCTCGTCTTGGCCTGCCCCCGAGATTGCTGCCGATACCTGGCATTTTGGCGCTTGGGGTCTGACACCACAAGCCCAGACTTCGGGTGGGGTGCAGATCGTGCGCTCTCCGCAGACCACAGGGATCAAGGCGCAGGAATGGTGCCCCTATGGTCAGGGCCGTATTGCCGCTGAAGGGGCGACCGATCAGCGCGAAGATGATGCGGGTTCGCTATGCTTTGACAGCGCGCCGTTGACCGAGCCGCTGATGATTGTCGGCGCCCCGGTGCTGAGGTTGCGGGTTGCAGCCAACCAGCCACAAGCGGTGATGGCGGTCAGGTTAAATGCTGTAGCGCCCGATGGCACCTCGGGTATGGTGACGTTCGGGTTGCTGAACCTTGCGCATCGCGACAGTCACGAATTTCCCGAACCGCTGGAGCCGGGACAGTTTTACGACGTGACGCTGGCGCTAAAGCCCATCGGTCAGACATTGCCGGTGGGGCATCGCCTGCGGGTTGCGATCTCCTCAAGCTATTGGCCGATGATGTGGCCGGCACCAGGGGATGTGACGTTGAGGGTTGATCTTGACGCCGCCGAGATTGATCTGCCCCGCCTGGACTCCGCGCATAGCCTTCCAACCCCGGTTTTCGGGACGCCAGACGGCTGCGAGCCGGGTGAGACCCTGCGTCATCTGGAGCCTACCGAAACCCGCACCATCCACTTGGGAATCGAAGGCCAGACCGCCACCTTCGACATCATCAGCCACGATGGCGATTACACTATCGTCGAGACCGACACGCGGATTGTCTCTACCCGCACCAAGCAGTATCATATTGCTCGGCTTGACCCACTGGCTTGCCGCACCGCCGTGCAATATATGGTGTCTTATCAGCGGCCTGATTGGAACGTGCGGATTGAGACTGAAGTGGCCTGCCGGGCCGATGCCCTCCAGTTCCATCTGACCGGATCGGTCCGCACCTACGAAGATGACACGCTGTTTGCCGCCAAAGACTTTGCCTGCTCCATCCCCCGCGACTGCCTGTAACGCCAAAGGAACCTCCTCATGCCGCACTCACTCGACCGCCGCACCTTGCTAAAAATGCTTACCGCCGCCACAGCATTGCCGCTTGTGATGGCCGCCCCGCGCCTGGCTTTCGCAGCCACCGGAGATTTGGTGGTCCGGGCTGACAAGGATATCACCAACCTTGATCCCGCCAACCGCACCAGTGTGGTAGAGGGTAACATTCTGCGCGCCTGCGCCCAGAATTTGGCGCGATTCAAGCCGAACGTTCTCGAATGGGAGCCTGATGCGGCCAAATCGCTGGTTCAGGTGTCTGAAACCGAAATCACGTTCGAACTGAACCCCGGCCAGATGTTTAGCGGCGGCTATGGTGAGATGACCGCTGAAGATGTGAAATTTTCATTCGAGCGGTTCCTGCCCGCAGCGGATGGCACCAAGCCAGCCTATGCGGATGATTGGGCGGCTCTGGACAAGGTTGAGGTGACAGGCACCTATACCGGGCGAATCCTGTTGAAAAACCCGGCCCCGGCGCTGTGGCTGATCGCAATTTGCGACGGCTCCGGTGTTATTATCTCAAAGAAAGCGACCGAGGCTTTGGGGGCGGCGATTTCCACCACCGTGGTCGGCACTGGTCCCTACACGATGACCGAATGGAAGCCGAACGAAAGCATCACCTTAACCGCTAATCCCGACTACAAAGGCAGCGACACCGCTGGCTTTACGCGCATCATCATCAAACCGGTGACAGAGTTCCGCACCGCCTTGCTGGCCTACCAAGCTGGTGAGATCGCCTTCACCGAGATTGATCCAGTCACCATCGCAGACGTGACGGCGCTGCCGGATTCGGTCGTGCTGAACAAGCAATCCATCGACTATACTTGGATCGGCATCAACACCCAGAAAGCACCGTTTGACAATCTGAAGGTGCGTCAGGCGCTGCGCCTTGGGATTGATATGGATATGGTGATAGCGGGCGCGTATTCCGGCACGGTAGAGCGGGCGCATTCCCTGATGGCTCCGGGGCTGTTGGGCTACTGGGCCGATGCGCCGGTCTATAACCGCGATATTGCCGCCGCACAGGCTTTGCTTGCCGAGGCCGGGGTGCCTCAGATGACGGCAACCCTGACCTGCCTGAACGATGCCAAGTCGCAGGCCACAGCCGCCATCGTGCAGGCCAATCTGGCCGAAATTGGTGTGGCGGTGACGATCAACGCACTGGACGGCGGCGCCTATTGGTCAATGGGCGAAGGCGACCAAAGCAAGGATCTAGAGCTGACGCTGATCACCTATGGCGGCAAATTCGACCCGAGCTTTCAGACACAATGGTTCACCGGCGCGCAGGTCGGCTTGTGGAACTGGCAGCGCTGGACCAATGAGGAATTTGACACCCTCAACGAAAAAGCTGGCACCACCACCGACCCTGACGCGCGCGGCCCGATGTATGTGCGAATGCAGGAACTGCTGGATGAATCGGCATCTTGCCTCTGGATCACCCACGGTGCCAAGACATTCGTGCATTCCAAGACTTTGGTGCCCGCTGCTGCCGAATGGGGCAGATTGGCAATTGCGGTTCTTCCATCCAGCTTAAACCCTGCGATGATGCAAAAAATATCCCTGCCCCAGTGGGCGGGGGTAGTCAAAGTCTGCAGGAGAAATGATGTCGATACCCTTTCTGCGCTTCGTGATGCAGCGTGCGCTGGCGGCGGTGTTGACACTTTTGGGTGCGCTGATGGTGCTGTTTGCGATGCAGCACTTCGTCAAAGGCGATCTGATCACCATTCTGCTCGGGCCGCGCGCCACACCCGAACTGCGGGCGATGTATACCACGCGGATGGGGCTGGATCGGCCCGTGCTCGAACAGATGTGGTTGTTTTTGAAGCAAGCGGCGTCGGGGGATTTGGGCATCGACATCGTCTCAAACCGCCCCATCGCAACCATACTGTCTGAGGCTTTGCCGAACACTCTGCAACTCGCCAGCACCGGGCTGCTGCTGGCCTTGGTCTTTGGGCTGCTGCTGGGATCAATCGCCGCGCGGCGTCCGGGCACGCTGTTGGATACGGTGCTGGGTGTCACTTCGGTTGCGTTCATCACGACACCAGCCTTCGTGGTGGCAATTGTGTTGCTGCTGGTGTTTTCTGTGCAACTGCAATGGTTTCCGGTGACGGGCGCGGGCGAGCCTGGCCAGCCACTTGACCGGTTGGTTCATCTGGCATTGCCTGCCACGGCACTTGCAATCGGCTGGGTGGGCTATCTGGCGCGGCTGATCCGGGCCTCGCTGCTAGAAGTGCTCAGCGAAGATCACGTGCGGATGATGCGGGCTTACGGCGTGCCCGAACGCCGTATCGTCGGGCGCTATGCGATGCGACTGGCGCTGATCCCGGTGGTCGCGGTAATGGGCATCGGGGTTGGCGACATGATCAGCAACGCGGTGTTTGTCGAGATTATCTTTGCGCGTCCGGGGGTTGGTTCGTTGATCTACAACGCGATTTTGGCGCGCAACTTTCCGGTCGTGCAAGCGGGCATCCTGTTTACCGTGCTCGTGTATGTCACAGCCAATCTTGTGGTCGAAATCCTGAACGCGTGGTTGGACCCTCGCATTGCCCGCAGCTTGGGACCGGGCTCATGAGGGCGCTTTTGGCGGACGTCTGGGCCAGCCCGACCGGACGGATCGGCATGGTGCTGACAGCGGCGATCCTGCTGTTCATCACATTCGGCCCGCTGGTTACCCCAAACCCAAACCTGCTTGCTGTTCAAGCGAAGTTCTTGCCCCCAAGTCTGGCGCATCCGATGGGGACCGATAATCTCGGCCGCGATCTTTTGGCCCGTGCGGCACAAGGCACCCGTGCGGCGGTACTGATCGCAGTGGCGGTGGTGGCGTTGTCGAGCGTCATCGGCGCGCTGCTCGGCGTGATCGCGGGGCTGCTGGGCGGCTGGATCGACCGGGCGATCCTGATCATATTCGACATCATCAGCGCCTATCCTCCGGTCATTCTCGCAATGGGCATCGTGGCGCTTTATGGCACCGGGGCCAGCAATTTGCTGCTCGTTGTGACGATCCTGTTTTTGCCGCAGTTTGGCCGGATGGCGCGGGCGCAAACCTTGTCTTTGCGCAACCAGCCCTTTGTCGATGCCGAGCGTATTCTTGGCCTCGGCACCGCGCGACTGGTCACACGCCATCTGCTGCCAAATGTTGTGGGGCCTCTGATCGTTCTGGCCAGCATGAACGTACCCGTCGTCATCACCATCGAGGCCGGGCTGTCATTCTTGGGCCTTGGCGTGCAACCGCCGCAGGCGAGCCTTGGGACACTGATCAAGGACGGCTACATCTACCTGGATCAATCGTGGTGGCCGACGATTGGCGCAGCGGCGATTTTGGCGATCACGACGCTCGGAGCTACCTTGTTCGGCGAGGCATTGCGCGACGCGAGCGACCCCAAGCGGAAGGGAGGGTTCCAATGAGCGTGGATCCCGGCGCAGGCGTCATCCTGTCCGACCTGCGGGTGCGGTTTGCCACACGGGCAGGCAGCTATGCCAGCGTGCGCGACGTTGGCCTGACCATCGGTTCGGGGCGGATCTTGGGGCTGGTGGGCGAGTCCGGCAGCGGCAAATCCACGGTGGCTCTGGCCCTGCTGGGCCTGCTGGCCGCGAATGCCACGGTCGAGACCGGAAGCCTGCAGATCGGTCCAGACACCTATGATCTTGCCACACCGGGGGCCGTAACGGCGTTGCGCGGGCGCAAGATTGCAATGGTGTTTCAAGACCCGTTTACCGCGCTGAACCCGGTTTTTACCATCCGCGCGCATCTGGAAGAAGGCTTGTCGCGGCGCGAACCGGGGCTTGCGCGGGCTGAAAAGCAGGCTCGCATGGTGCAAGCTCTGGCGGATGTTGGCTTGGATCAGCCGACACAGCGGCTTGCGCAATACCCGCATCACCTGTCAGGCGGTATGCGACAGCGGGTGGCGATTGCGATGGCGTTGCTCGCCAAACCGGACCTGCTGATCGCGGACGAGCCGACCACAGCACTGGATGCCACTGTCGAGGCGCAAGTGATGCAGCAAATCTGCGCGCTGCGCGACCGCATCGGCTGCTCGGTTCTTCTCATCACCCATTCGCTGGGCCTCGTCACCGGGTATTGCGACGATATCGCCGTGATGTATGCGGGTGAGATCATGGAGCACGGGCCGGTGGCGCGCGTCGCAGCCTCCCCCAAGCATCCCTACACCAAAGCCCTTCTGGCCTGCGAGATCGGCATAGATGAGCCGCGCAACCCTGACGCCCGCACGACACGGTTTCGCATCATCCGGGGCGATCTGCCCGACCCGTTGCACCTGCCTACGGGCTGCATCTTTGCGCCACGCTGCGATTTCGTCATAGCGGCCTGCACCCTATCCCCTCCGCCGCTGATCGCACAGCCGGACGCTCCCGACCACCTTGTTCGCTGCCTGCGCGCCGGAGAGGTGACATGACCGAAGCCAGCATCACGGTCACGGACGCACGGGTCAGCTTTGGGCGTGTTCAGGTGCTGAAAGGCGTCTCTTTGTTGGTTCCGGCAGGCACTTGCTTTGGAATCATTGGCGAAAGCGGTTCTGGAAAGACCACGCTGATCCGGGCCATTCTGGGCTTGCAGCGGTTGCAATCAGGGCAAATTCTGCTCTCCGGCAAGCCGTTGCAGCCGGGTCGCACCGGGGCGCGGCTGCGCGCGATGACCGTGCAGGCGATTTTGCAAGACAGCACCGCGTCGCTGTCGCCCCGTCGCAGGATCGGTCAGTTGCTTGACGAAGTTTCCGAAGTGCTGGCCGAGCCAAAGGATGCCACCCGCGCCCGCGCCGCGGCTTTGTTTGACCGCTTGGGCATCCCCGCTGCCGTGACCGATAAATACGCCCACCAGATCAGCGGCGGCCAAGCGCGCAGGGTCTGTGTCGCCCGCGCCCTCTTGATGCGGCCACGTGTCCTGATCGCAGACGAGCCGACCGCAGGCTTGGACGTCTCTGTGCAGGGTGACCTTTTAAACCTGCTGCAAGAGATCAGGGTCGAGCATAATCTGACGCTGGTTGTGGTCAGCCATAACCTCGCGGTGATCCGCCAGATCGCCGACCAAGCCGCCGTGATGTGCCGGGGCGAGGTCGCCGAGGTTGGCGATGCCGCACAGGTGTTCGACGCGCCGCAGTCCGACTACGCCCGCAGTCTGCTCGCCGCATGGCCGCGCCTGCACAAACCCGCAAACCTCTGATCGGTTGGCCGATCTCTGACCCGGCCGTCTCTGGGATGTCAGTATCTTTGCGCTACAGGTGCGTGCGCTCACGCCATTCCAGTGGAGCGTGGAACGCATAGCGGCCCCACACGTTATGGTGCGCAAACGTATCTGATTGAGCGCATGCTTTGGCTAAGAGGGGAGAACGATGTCTTGGGCGAAAAACAACGAAAGCCCAAAGAACATCTTCTGATTTTGCCTGATCTTATAATTTTTACCGAGGTTTTCTGAAGCAGAAAACTTCACCCAACAGCTCACCGGCCATCCATCACAGCAAGGGATACTCAGCTTTGGAAAAAGATATCTGTGTCATAGTCAATGCCGGGTCCGGGCAGAAAGATGCAAAATCTAATCCGGACAACATTGTAAAAGCGTTTGAGGCGCTCGGGACGAATTGCACACTCAAATTGATCGAGAACGGCGCGCAGATCGAATCTTTAAGCAGATCCGCCTTAAACGAAGGCTTCAAGACCATTGTCGCAGGAGGCGGCGACGGCACAATCTGTGCCGTCGCTTCCGCTTTATCCGACAGCGATGCCACCATGGGCATCTTGCCGTTGGGTACTTTCAACTATTATGCCAGATCGCTCAATCTGCCCATGGAACTTGACGCGGCGGTTAAGGTGATCGTTGAGGGAAAAACCCAAGCGATGCGCATCGCCACGGTGAATGACAAGGTGTTCTTGAACAACGCCAGTCTAGGCGCCTACCCCGCCATTCTGGAAACCCGCGAAGACATCTACAAACGCTGGGGCCGTAGCCGCGTCGCGGCCTACTGGGCGGTGGTCAAGACGCTTTTCAGACTACGCAGTTCGATGCGGTTGCGCATAACGGTCGACGGCCAAGCCCAGCTTTTCCGCACACCGTTGGTCTTTGTGGTGAACAACGCCTACCAGTTGACGCATCTGTCCGTGGAGGGTGCTGACCGGATCGAAGACGGTGAATTGGTCACCTTCGTCGCGGCCGACAGCAGCCGCCTCGAACTGATCCGCATGGCTCTGGTTATTGCGCTACGCCAAGGCTTGCCCAAAGGACGATTTGAGGTGATGAGCGGCTCTGACATCTTGATCGAAAGCCTCGGTCGTCGTGCGGGTCGCCCCCATAAAGTCGCGCGGGATGGCGAAAGACAAAGGCTCGCCGGACCGTACCGGTTCAAAGTGAAAAACAGCGCCCTGACTGTCCTGATCCCAAGCCCCGAGCCGGAAAAATCCGAACGCGGCGAGCCCGCATGAGAAGGTTGGTCCATATCTCGGATCTGCACTTCGGTCGCGATCGCCCTGAACTGCTCGAGCCGTTGCGGGAAGCCATTAACAAGCTCGGTGCCGATCTTGTGGTGATCTCTGGCGATCTGACGCAGCGCGCAACGGTAGTGCAATTTAAGGCAGCCGCCGCCTTTATCAGCGCCCTCGCACCCCCTGTTTTGGCTATACCGGGAAATCACGATCTGCCATTGCACAACTTGATTATGCGGGTATTTACGCCGTGGCGGCGTTATCGAAAATGGATCAGTGCCGATCTGAACCCTAAGTTTGTTGATGACGAACTGGTCGTCGTAGGCGTCAACACCGTCAATCGGTTCGCGTGGCAACAGGGCTGGTTGCGGTCGCGCGCTCTGCGCAGAATATCCGCTGAGTTCTCCAGCTCCGGCAAAGATCGAACCTGTATCGTCGTTGTTCATCATCCACTCGAACATCAGCCAGGAGAGCGGAAAACGCTGATGCGCAACGCCGCGCTTGGCGTGCAGGTGCTGTCGGATTGCGGTGCCGATGTGGTACTTTCGGGCCATTTGCACAGCTGGCGCGCCGACCCATTTGCAATCGTAGCAGGGCGGATGTCCGCCCTGCAAGTTCACGCCGGAACCAGCCTCTCCAATCGGCTGCGCGGAGAAGTGAACGATTTCAATCTTCTGGAGATTGAAAAAGGCAGGATCACCATACGCCACCATGTGTTTAGCGATGAAACTTCATCCTTTACGACCGCCGCTTCCGTCACCTTCGACGCCGGACCCCAAGGCTGGCAGCGCAACCTCGCGACTTGATTCCGGTTTCAATATCCGCTCACTGATAAAAAATCTTAAACCCGCACGAGATACCGGCTCGGCGGGATGGGTGTGTCGCGCGATGCCGTTCAGTATTGGGAAGCCAAGCCCACTATCGTTAAGCGATGTCCTGATCACACCTTTGTGGTGTAATTCCACGGCAGCAGATCGTTGATCTGGCTTTGTTTGTGGCCGTCGACGATGGAGGTGAGCGTGCTGGTCAACCCGGGCTGCAGGAATATGTCGCCCACCTTGATCGTTACACTGGTGCCTTCAATCTGTATCTCGGCGTGATTTAAGCGATTTGACCAAAGCCAGAGGACAAAATATTATACGATAAGCAGGATTGCAAAGCCGATCAAGGCTGTGATTTTGCGATGGTCAGGAATTTCAACAAAAAGAAGAAGCGTGATAACGCGGCCGTAACGATCGAAGTATTTTGAAGAAACATTTTAATTATACGTCTGTCGAAGATTTTAACTTTCACGGTATTTCACCCTATATTATTTGCGCTGGAAATACCTGAAAGTGATTTCAGATTTTCTGCTGTCCCTGCTCTTTTTTGATCTTAATTATTTCTAACGACCATCCGTAACTGGCAACTTAATTAGCGTTTGACGTACGGCGCTCGGCTTTCCAAAATCAATAACGGCCCACTGTGAGAGGTGTCGGCACAAAAGTAAAGCCCTACGCACCCTTTCGTCCGCGAAATACTCGGCAAGACCAAATCAAATCGCTCTCTGACTCTGCTCTGCCGGCCGATTTCCTAGGTAGGTTGTCAGATATTGGAATAGCTGGTTGCTCTCATTGTGGTGATGCTATTCCCCTGAGATGGCACTGTGCTAAGTTTACCATTTTGGTGATACGCTAAATCACACTTCAATCGATATCCGAAGGAAATCGCTCACCAGTTTATCATTTCATCCGTAGACGACAAAACGCCGGGTTAGAGTTGGTATCTGCCTCAGGCCTAAACGACAACCTTGGGCTGGCCTCATACAGAACATGCGCGAACTTCTTGGAAATTGGTTCGAAATCAATGGGCTTGCATCACAAGAGTAAATTCGGACAACAAGGATTTTCGAAAAGTCCAAATCATCTTTTCAGTCACCGAATCTGGGCACCAGTCAAAGGATTAAATCTGCAACGGTGTAACTCGATGCCCTAACATTTCCATCTTCGATAGCAACGATAAATTCATACTCAGCATCGTAGTCTGTGTTTCCACGAATGAGGGTTGTTGCGCCCGCCTCTGCAAATGAAATAGTTCCAACTCCCGTTAAGCCAAACTGAAACATTTGATTACCGACAATGGTGGCATTGGCATCAATTCCCGAAATGTCTATTCGGTCCCCTATGCTCGAACCCACCCCAGAAAAGGTAACACTTGAGCCGTCTCCACGAATAACGTCACGAGAAAAACTGTTCGAATCTGCAGTGCTATTGCAAACGAAAACATCGCTTCCAAGGCCTCCAATTAGGGTATCAGCCCCAGCCCCCCCAGCAAGCACATCGCTTCCGTTGCCTCCATTGATTAGATTTGAAGGAACTACCCATTATAATATCATTACCCGAACCTAAGATTAGGTTTTCGATTGAAATGAGCGTGTCAACAAAATTCGAGTTATTTGGGAATGATACAACACCAGTTGTCAAGTTAGCTAAGACTGTTCCAGAGTAAAAAACATAAGAAGTAGAATCGACCCCGGATCCACCGTCAATAATATCAAAACCAAAGCCGCCATCTAGAAAGTCGTTTCCAGATCCTCCATAAATACCGT
>NZ_JAQGKQ010000028.1 GCF_028290025.1 Cypionkella sp.
ACCGACATGACCAACAGCCGCACCCGTGGTTTCACTGCCTATCAGCAGACCAGCCAAAGCTTTTTCGACGTGTTTGACGAGCTACGCGCCCGCAAGATCATTCCTTCCTAAGCCGAGAGTCCTCCCATGCACTATGTCATCCATTGCCTTGACCATGCGGGCGCAGTCCAGAAGCGGCTCGACAACTACGAAGCGCACAAAGCCTATCTGGCTTCTGCAAGAATGAAGGCGGTCATATCGGGCCCGCTTCTTGCCGATGATGAGGAAACCATGATCGGCAGTTGCTTCATAGTAGAGGCTGCGTCTTTGGCTGAGGTAGAGGCGTTCAATCGCGCCGATCCGTTCTTTATGGCTGATTTGTGGGCCACAATCTCAATCCGTCCATTTAACAAACGCGTGGACAACCGGACATGAGTGAACCCGTAGGCATTGCCCTGATTGGCATGGGCTGGTGGGGGAAGAAAATGCTGGCCGTTCTGGCCGGGGCCCCCGGCGATATTCGGGTGGTGCGGGCGGTCGAGCCGAACGTTGAGTCTGTGCGCGATCTATGTGCCGAGAAGGGCATTCCGCTCTCTGCGGCTTATGCCGATGCGCTGCGCGATCCGGCGGTGGAGGCGGTGGTGCTGGCGACGCCGCATTCGCTGCACGGCGCGCAGATCGAGGCGGCGGTCGCGGCGGGCAAGCATGTGTTCTGCGAAAAGCCGCTGGCTTTGACGAAGGCGGGGGCGGAGAAGGCTGTCGGTCTGTGCCGGGATGCGGGGCTAGTGCTGGGCATGGGCCACGAGCGGCGGTGGGAGCCGCCGATTTCGGACATGCTTGCCAAGGCGGATGCCGGGGTCTTGGGACGGTTGCACCAGATCGAGGCGAATTTCAGTCATGACAAGTTTCTCAGCCTGGATCGCGACAACTGGCGGCTGAAGGCGGATCAGGCCCCGGCGGGCGGGATGACGGCGACGGGGATACACCTGCTGGACCTGTCGGTGCGGCTGATGGGGGCTGCGGAAAGCGTGCTCTGCATCTGCGAGCAGTTGTCGTCGGACCTGCCGAACGGCGACACGGTGGCGGCGTTCGTCAAGTTCAGAGGCGGTGGCACGTCCTATGTGTCGGCGTCGCTCGCCAATCCGTTCATCTCGCGGTTTGCCGTGTACGGGTCGAAGGGGTGGATCGACATTCGGGACAAGGCGCATGTCGAAAGCCCGGATGGCTGGATCGTGACGAGTGCGATGGCGGGCGGGCCGATCACGACAGTTGAAATCCCGCCCGCCGAACCTGTGAAAGACAACCTTGTGTGCTTTGCCCGCGCCGTGCGGGGAACCGAGAGCTATCCGATCACCGCTGCCCATCTGGTTGATAACATTGCGTTGCTGGAGGCGGTTTTCGCCTCTGCCCTGTCGGGCAAGATGGAAGCTGTGGCCTGAGGAGACCGCGATGAAAGCCCTGATTTTCGACGAGCCAAAAAAACCCATCGTTAGCCAAGTGCAGATGCCCACCATCACCGAGAATGAGGTGATGATCCGCACCAGCCGCGTCGGTATTTGCCATTCAGATTATGAATTGCTGGCGGGCCAATACATCATCCCGATCTCTTATCCCGTCACCCCCGGCCATGAATGGGTCGGAGAGGTGGTCGAGGTAGGCCGCAATGTCAGCGGTCTGTCACGCGGCGACCGGGTGGTAGGTGAATGCGTGATCAAGACGCCGGAGCGTATCCACCACTTCGGCTTTTCGATGGATGGCGAGGATCGGGAGTTTTTTGCTGCGCGCCCTGAATGGTTGCACAAACTCCCAGATGCGGTGGATGATGCCAAAGGCGCGCTGATTGAACCGTTCACCTGCGGGTATTACGCCGTGATGCGACACGGTGGTGTTAACGCCTCGAACACGGTGGTGATTTCGGGCGGTGGCACCATTGGGCTGGTGTCGGCTGCGGCAGCAATTGGCATGGGCGCGCGGGTGATCGTGGTCGATCCGGTGCCGCTGCGCCGCGATATTGCACGGCGTCTGGGTGTCGATGCCACGGTTGACCCGTCGATTGGCAACCCGGTCGAGGCCGTGCAAGACCTGACTCGCGGCGGTGCCGATCTGGTGGTTGAATGCGCCGGGCATCAGTCTTCATTGGCGAATGTGTTCGACTATGCGCGGCCCGAAGGAATGGTGTCGATGGTGGGCATCAACATTGGGCAAAAGTTCCCGGTCGAGCTGGGTAAGATCCAGATCAAAGATTTGACGGTGCGCGGTTGCATTGGTTCCCCAGGCGTCTGGCCTGCGGCGATCCGTTTTCTGGAACGAACGGGCATCGACCTAAGCCCGATCCAGACCCACCATTTCCCGCTCGATGATGCCTTGGAGGCGCTGGAGTTGGGCAAGAACCCGCAGGCGGCCGTCAAGGTCACGCTGCAAATCGCTTGACCGCCAAAGGACATCACAATGACCGCGCAACCCCATCGCAGACCCAGACAAGTCTCGCGCTTTGCTTTGGCGAAAGGGTTTGTAACCGTCGTCATTTCGACCATCGTGCTGATCGGACTGTGTCTTACCTTTGCGCCCTCAAGCGTGGCCGCGGGGGCGCTGGCTGGTAGCCTGCCATTCGCGGCCATCCTGATGATCGTCGGTCTGGGTCAGATGCTGGTTGTGCAACAGGGCGGGTTTGATCTTTCGGTGGCGGGCGGTGTGTCGCTGTCGGTGGTGCTGGCGACGCACTATCCGTCAGGCGACGACGCGCAACTGCTGCCTGCGGTGCTGATTGCCTATACCTGCGCCGTGGCGGCAGGCGTGGTCAATGGCCTGCTGGTCGGCTTCGTTCGGCTGAACGCCATCGTCGCAACCATTGGGATGAATGCCCTGATTTATGGCGTGGTCTTCGCCGTGTCTGGTGGCGTGCCTCGCATCACGACGGACCTTCTTGCGCAGGTTGCGGGCGGCGAAAGCTTCGGCGTGGGGAATGCAGTTTGGTTCGCCATCGCCATCTTGGCGGTCACGGTTTTCGCCATGAAGAAGACCATCTGGGGCCGGAGGTTTGAGGCGATTGGTGCCAACCCTTTGGCCGCCGCAGCTATCGGGCTGAATGTCAGGCGGCACCAGATGATGGCCTATGTTCTGGCGCAACTGTTCTATTGCTCGGCGGGGCTGCTGATCGCGGGGATCACCACCCAGCCCACGGCATTTCAAGGTGACAGCCTGCTGCTGCCCTCGGTCGCGGTGGTGGTGTTGGGCGGCACCTCACTTCTGGGAGGGCGGGGATTTCCGATCTCCACCGCCATCGCCGCGCTTTTCCTAAATCAACTGAGCCAGTTCGCCTTCGCCGTTGGCGTGCCCTACTCGGCCCAGACCATAATTCAGGCCCTCGCGCTTGGATTGGGTATCGGGATTTACTCAATCCATATGCCCAGTTTCTTCGGCAAAATCAATAAACTGTCAAATCGGGAGGAAGAAGATGATGCTATCCTATCTTAAGGGGTCGATTGCCATTACTGCATCGCTGCTGGCACTTTCATGCGGCGCTGCACTGGCCGAGACGCCGTCTTGGTGTGGGCCTAACGAAGCCTCGCTGGCACTGCTGGACGGGTTTGGCGGCAACAGCTGGCGTCTGGTGACGACGGCCTCGGGTGCGGCAGAGGCGGCTCTTTGCCCGTCGATCACCGATTACCAATATGCCGACGGACAGGGAAATACGCAAAAGGCGATCTCTGACATTAAGAGCTTTGCCGCCAAGGGCACCAGCGCCATTGTGGTGTTCGGTGATGCTGGTCCGGCGGTTTTGCCAGCGCTTAAGGCGGCGTTTGCGGCGGGTTCTGTCGTGGTGCCTTACCGCGTCGATGTAGGCGGCGAGGCGGGCAAAGACTATACCAAGTTCATCGGTTCGTCGTTCAAGGATGATGGGGTTAGCTGGGGCAACTGGATCAAGGGCATCCTGCCTGATGGTGGCAATGTGCTGTTCCTGTCGGGGCCAGCGGGCAATTCGCAAGGGTTGGACGAGTTGGCAGGCATGAAAACCGTGCTGGATGACAAGTACAAGTTCATTAACCCGGAACCGTTTGACGTCACCAACTGGGATCCGTCTTTGACCCAGCAGGTGTTGTCCGCTGAGATTGCCAAGAACGAAAAGATCGACGTGATCGTGTCTGATTTCGGCCCGTCGCTGGTCGGCGCGCTGCCAGTGTTCAAAAAGTTCAACCGCTCGATTCCGGCGATTGCCACTTCGGACGGCAACTCGCTGGGCTGCTTCTGGACGGATAACGTCAAAGATAACCCTGATTTCAAACTATTCACCGTGGCGACAGGAAACGACAACGTGCGTCTGGCGGAGCAATGGGCCGTAGCCTCTGCCACCGGTGGCACGCTTCCGACCGAGGAAATCTTCAAGGCCCCGGTGTTTGAAGATAGCGTTTCCGGCAAGCAGAGCGCCGTTCAGTGCCGCGCCGATCTGCCCGGCTCGATCTACCTGTCGGCTGTAATGCCGGGAGACGATCAGGCTAAGGCCGTCACCAAGTAAATCTTTGCGACCCCGCGATGTCGTCTCGGGGTCGCAATTTCCCATTTTGCGACAAAGATGGTTGTCAGATGCAGGATATGGCCGTGGTCGTCGATGATAGCAACGCAATGGACGCTCAACCCAATGCGGCTTTGCCGGGTTCAGTGATCCTGCGACTATCCGGGATATCCAAGTTCTACGCGCGGATTCCAGCGTTGACGGACGTGTCGGTGGACTTCAACGCAGGCGAAGTCCACGCCATTCTAGGAGAAAACGGCGCTGGCAAATCCACGCTGATGAATATCATTGCGGGTGTTATCAGACCACAGATCGGCACAATCGAGTTTGATGGACGCATCGTGTCCAACTTGTCACCCGAAACCGCAGCCGCTCTGGGGATTGCGATTTCCTATCAGCATCCGGCCATTCTGGATGATTTGTCGGTTCTGGAAAACCTGCGGGTGTCGCTTCCGCCTTCGTTGTTCGCCGGGAAGTCGCCACGAGCGGTTGCGCAGGCCATACTAGACCAAGTCGGTTTGACGGTGCCATTGCACGCGCGCAGCGACATTTTGACCGTGGCCCAAAAACAGTTGCTAGAGATTGGCAAGGCACTGGCGATCAAGCCGAAAGTGTTGATCCTTGATGAACCAACCGCTTCGTTGGATCAGGACGCCACAAACCTATTGTTCCGTTGCGTTCGTGAGGTGGCCAAGGCGGGAACATCCGTCATCTACATCACGCACCGCTTGGCTGAATTGCGTCAGATTGCCCAGCGCGTTACGGTGTTGCGCGACGGTCGCAAGCGGGGCAGCGCTCTGGTGGCCGAGGTCAGTGACCAAGATCTGTTGGCCATGATTGTCGGGCGCCGGATGGGGTCAGCGTTTCCCCCGAAAGCGGACGGTGTTGGCGGCATCAATTTTGCTGTCGGATCGCTGAGCGGGCAAAACTTCAGCGACGTCAGCTTTGACGTGGCACGCGGACAGATCCTCGGCATTGCTGGGGTGGCGGGCAACGGTCAGTCAGAATTGATGCGGGCGTTGGCGGGTTTGCAGCCGTCAAAAGGCGAGGTGCGGCTAAGCGGGCAGGCGCTTTCACCGCATCACTTGGTTCACAATGCGGCTTTCATGCCGTCAGACCGCCATGCCGAAGGTCTAGCCACTGGCCTGACGATCCGAGAAAACGCTGCAATATCCGCTTTGGATAAATTCAGCAGTTTCGGTATCGTCAAACGCAAAGCCGAGATGGAACACGTGTCTGATGCGTTCCGATCTTTGGCCGTCAAAGCCCCAAGCATGGAAGCGGCGGTCAAGTCGTTGTCCGGTGGCAACCAGCAAAAGGTGGTTATGGCGCGGGCGTCGCTATCAGACCCCGGCCTTATCATCGCGGATGAACCGACGCAGGGCGTCGACGTTGGCGCGCGGGCCGAGATTTACCGTATCCTGCGCGAGGTATCGGCCAAGGGTATCCCCGTCGTTGTGAATTCCTCCGATGCGGCAGAGCTTGAGGGGCTGTGTGACAAGGTTATTGTGATGTCGCGGGGCAGGGTGGTTGAAACCCTTGTTGGTGCAGACGTGGCGGAAGATCGCATTGTCGCGGCAGCGGTGGGTGCGCTGACCCACGTTGATCGTGAGGATAACCGCAATTACAACGCCAGCGCCAGCGGTTGGCGGCATTTCGTTCAAACCGACAACGCTACGGCGGTGCCGCTGACGCTAGTGATGATCCTGCTGGCGCTTTTCGTCTTCACCCAGAACTCCCACTACCTGTCATCCTTCAACATTGGCAACATCCTGATGCTAGCGACGGCGCTGGGCTTTATTGCCTTGGGGCAGACCGTTGCGCTTATTCTTGGAGGGATTGATTTATCGGTCGGTCCACTCGCAGGGTTTCTGGTGGTCGTCGCGTCTTTCTTTGTGAACGACGGACAGGCTCCGTCAGTGATCTTGCTGGGGTTTGCATTGATGTTTGGCTTGGCGATTGTCGTCGGATTGGTCAACGGCCTGCTGATCCGCTTTGCCAGCTTCACCCCGATTGCGGCCACTTTGGCGATGTACATTGGTCTGCAAGGGTGCAGCTTCATCCTGCGCGACAGCCCCGGCGGTTATATCAATGCGGCGGTGGTGGAGTGGATCACTTGGCAGATCGGCCCGATTCCGGTGGCCTTCGCGGTGCTCGTGCTGATAGCACTTGCCGCCGAACATGGCCTTCGTAACCAGCGTTGGGGCTGGCAACTGCGGGCGACGGGGTCGAACGAGGACTCGGCCCGCAGGATCGGCCTTAGGATCGACCGCACCTTTGTGGCGGGCTATGTCGCAAGCGCGTTGTTCACCGTGCTAGGGGCGATCATGCTGATGGCGCAGATTGGCGTGGGCGATCCGGCGCAGGGCGCGAACTACACGCTCGCCAGCATCACCGCCGTTGTTCTGGGCGGCACCAGCCTGCGCGGCGGGCGTGGCACCTTTGTCGGTTCGGTTCTTGGTGCGCTCCTGTTGACCGAAGTGCTGAACGCAGTGTCATTCCTGGGCCTGTCGCAAACCTATCAATACGTGTTCCAGGGCGCGCTGATCCTGATGGCCGCGCTGATCTATTCGACCGTGCGGGAACGTGCAGCCGCACCACATTAACCGCCTAAATCGCCCCGGTTCGTTCGCGGATACAGCGATAGGCTGCGGTTTCGGCATCGGCCAAGGCGCGCTTCGGCGCTTTGCCCTCAAATACGGCGGCGTAAATCTCGGCCCCCAGTATCCGTTCGATCTCGACGTATTCCGGCACCGGCGGACGCGACCATGTATTCAGCTCATTCCTCCGCGCCATCCGGTCGATGAAGCTGACGACGGGCGAGGATGCCAGCGCCTCGGGGTCGGCACAGACCGAAAAGCGGGGTGCCACCGGGAAACCATTGCGCACATGCGCTTTCATAGCCTCGGGTGAGGCCATCCAAGCGATCGCGTTCAGAATCTCACGCTTGCGTTCCGGTGCGACATAAGTCGGGATCGTCAGCAGAAAGCCACCGACCGGGGCCGTGACCTGCCGACCCTTCAGCACCGGCGGCGGCAGATAGGCGACACGGCGCTTTACCTTTGAACTCAGCTCATGCTCCAGCCGCGCCGCGCGCATGGTCCAAGCATAGCTCATCGCGGCATTGCCTGACATGAAGCAGTTCAGGTTCCGATCAGCGTCAAATGTTTCCACCCCCGGCGGCGAAACCTCGACCAGTTGGCGCATGTATTCCAGCGCCGCCAGCCCCTCTTCGCTGTTGATCCGCAGTTTAAGATTGCGCGGATCAAAACTGTCCAGCCAGTTTTCGGTCTTGCGCGGAATGTCGATGACAGAGCCTTGAGACGAGGCCAGAAAGAACATGAACGCATGTGCAATCGTCACGCCCCGCGCCCCATTCCACGAAATGCCATACTGCTCGCGGTCGGGCTTGTGCAGGGCGCGGGCGGCCGCAATGGTTTCGTTAAAGGTGCGTGGATAGGTCAGCCCAGCCGTCTCAAACAGATCGCGCCGCGCGGTCAGGATTTCCACGGTGCAATAGATCGGAATGCCGTATTGCTGCCCGTTCCAGCGGCCCGTGCTCCAGACCGAGGGATGAAAATCCAGAGGATTGATCGGCGCTTGCGGCAGCACATCATCCAGCGAAGCCAATAGCCCTGCATCCGCAAAGCGACCAAGCCACGGCATGTTCACCGCAACCACATCGTAGGCCGTCTTGGGATCGCTTAGCGCCACCTCGGCTTGCGCATAAAGCTCTGGCAGGTGTCGCAAATCGAAACTGCTTTTGCGCCCGATATCGTTGCGGAAATCCGACCACATATTGCGCATGGAGGCGAAATAGTTGTCGTCATGCAGCAAAAACCGCAAATTGCGCAGAGCGGATGAACTGATGTCGGTCCCTTGCACGGGCGAGATGATGTGCGCAGCAAAGTAAGAGCCGCCAAAGTAGTATTCCTCGGTTTCGGAGCCCGACCGCAAGCCAAAGGTCTTGGCCAGTTGCGATTTCACCTGGGCAGCGTAGTCGATGAAATGGGTCAGAAGATCAGCGCTGGGGGCCAAAAAACTGGTCTTATGCTTGGGCCCACGCGGCACCCGGGCGATCAGTCCATCCTCGATCAGCTTGGTGATCAAACGGTTGGCGGTGCCCCAACTGGCCTGTGACAATTCGACCAATGTTGACAAATCCACTGAGCGCTGCTGGATGTGGCTATCGACCAGTTCTAGCACGATATTCCAGTAGGGATCAGACTTTGCCCCCGGTATACTATCGTCAAACGGCTGGCGGATCTTGCGCAGAACTCGATCACTCGGCTGAGTTCGTGGTCCGACAGCTTTCCCGAATTTTGCGTCATGTCCGTCTTTCAAGCCATCAGGCCGGGTCAGCCAGCCCGCCCGCCACCCGCATCCAATCGAACAACGCGAAAAAGTCTTGTTCAGAATAACCTGCGTTCGATGCCGCAGTGTATTGCTGCAATATCATGTTTGCCACAAACATAGGCACTTGTTTGTCACGGCCCGCTTCGGTGATCAGGGTGAAATCCTTGATCATCTGCGTCACCGAAAACGCCGGGCTGAAATCCATCTGAGCGATCATTTCTTTTTTGTAGGCGATCAACGGCGACGCCACCGCACTTTCAGTGATGACTTCCATCATCTGCGCGGGCGTGAGGCCACCGCGTTCCCCCAGAACCAGCGCCTCTCCTAAGATCGACGATGTGGCCCCGACTAGCGTGTTCAACACCAGCTTCATATAGCGGGCTTCCTCTCCCGGACCGAGGTAGAATTTGCGCGCCGCCACAATGTCCAGATAGGGCGATGCAACCTCCCACGCGGTTTGGTCACCCGAGGCAAGTGCGGTTAGCTTTCCTGCCCGGGCCAAGGTTGTGCTGCCAGAGATCGGGCAGCGCAGATATCCCACGCCGCGACGCGCAAGGATGCGTGCCACCCGTTCAGACAGTTGCGGTGAAACCGTGCTCATCTCAACCACAACCGAGCCTGCGGCGAGTTGCGTCATCAAGCCAGTTCGATCATCACCATCGTCAATCAACTCTGCCAACACCGCATCATTTGGAATGGTCACAAAGATCAGCGAACACCGCGCCGCCACGTCACCCGCCGTCACCGAAACCTGCGCCCCGCGAGCGACCAGACTGGCGCGATTTTCAACCACTGGATCGCAAATCGTCAGCTTGTGTCCCGCCTCAATTAGCCGCGTCGCCATCGGATTGCCCATCTTTCCGACGCCGATCCAGCCAATTTCAGGGGGAATTGTTTGAGGTGACGTCACGATCAGGTCTCCGTGCCAGCTTTGCCGCTGCGAAGATAGCCCGCCCCTTATGCTTCCTAGCCGGCAAAATCATCCGAAATGGATAAAATGTGACCCTCGACGGCATGGGGCTTTGTTATGCAGTTACACGGCGCATAATTGGGCACTGCGCCGTGCATCGCAAGCGCAAGGCACCCTGCAATAAGATCAGTGAGGACGAAATGAGAGCTGTCCGTTTCCACGCCGCCCGCGATATCCGGGTCGATGATATCTCGCCGCCCTCGGACAATCTGTTGCCCGACGACGTGCTGATCGAGCCCTTTGTCACCGGCATCTGCGGCACAGATCTGCATGAATATATCGCAGGGCCGATCGTCACGCCGCGAACCCCGCATGTCTATACCGGGGCGACCAACCCGCAAATTCTCGGGCATGAATTTTCGGCGCGGGTCAAGAAGGTCGGCTCGGCGGTTAGTCATGTGAAAGCTGGCGACCGCATTTCGGTGCAGCCGCTGCTATTTCCGCGCGATGACTACTTCGGCAAAAGGGGCCTCTATCACCTGTCGCCCAAGATGGGATGCGTGGGTCTGTCGTGGGCATGGGGCGGCATGGCCGAGCAGGCGATTATCAAAGATTACAACGCTCAGCCGATCCCAGACAATTTGACCGATGAGCAGGGCGCGATGATCGAACCCGCTGCGGTTGCCATGTACGGCATTGACCGTGGTGGCGTGACTGCGGGATCGACGGTTCTGGTGTCTGGCGCTGGGCCGATCGGGGCGCTGACCATTCTCGCGGCAAAGGCGGCTGGGGCTTCGGTCATCATCGTCTCAGAACCCAACCCGAACCG
>NZ_JAQGKQ010000079.1 GCF_028290025.1 Cypionkella sp.
GTGGCATAAGCTGCTGGTGTCTTACCTTCTCCTACAGCCACAATTTTGCCTTGCGAACAGACCACATATCCGTCCTGCATGACCTGCTCAGGCAGAACAACTGCTCCCCGGAACAGAATGTGCGCGGCGTCCGTCATTGTGGCTCTCCTATTTCTACAATGTGATCGTCAGGGTCATGAAATCGAAAAGCTTTATACGAGTTAGATTGATGCGGGTTTCGTTCATCAGTAAAGGCCACTCCGAACGTGTGCCTTTAAACGGCTATCCCAAGCCCATGATGCCGTCCAACGATCTGTGGCCCTAATGTCGACCGTCCGCTGAGCAGTGTTTCATGGTTCCAGCAGCGAGTAGCCGCGTTCCGCCCTTCGTGTCTCGAGTTCCAAAGCCCTTCACACGCATAGAATCGATTGCGCAGACGTTTCGTTAACCTCTACCGAATTAACACTGTCCATCTGGCTGAAAAGATAGGCGTATCGCGTCAACATTTGACTAACTTACTCAGAGTTAGCCGAATCTGCCTTGGCCCTAGTGCGCTGGAAGCGAACGGCAAATTCGCACCGTGGTTGTTTCGCTTCGGTGGGTTGAGCGATCAGGTCACCTCCGCCATATGACGTGCAAACGGGCCGTTTGCATCCGCACCGTTCACGGATCTAAATGTGCCTACACCGACGGTTATCATCTTGAGCGTGAGCTCAAGAAAAACCTCGGCATCAGCCCGCCGCCTGGCGACGCAACGAGCGCGGTGATCGAAAAGACTAGGTCCGTCGCCTCGACTTAGCCCTGCGGCTCAGGAGCGCAATCGCCAGCACGGATAGCCCGGCCACAACGACTGCCTTGGTTACGACTTTTTGTCTCTCATGTTGCCAAGCCGATCTAATCCCCCGCTCGGCCAGAATATTGGGGATACGACCTTGGCCAAGATCTTGCACCACACCTTCAACCATATTGACCCTGTCTGCGCCAAGCAGCATCAACCAGTGCACCCAGTCGGATTCGCTGCGCCGGAAAGCCGAGCGCCGGATCACCCCGCTTAGTCCACTTGGCGGGACAGAGGTGCCCACGACTGCCGGAAGCTGATTGTACTCGATTGAGCGCAAGATCTCGACATTCGGCACCTGCCGGGTCGGTCGAACCCAGTCCAACCTCTTCGATGGGTCGGCAGGACTGTCGCGCAAAGGATAAGTCGGGTCATTTTCGCTGTCCGAATCCACACCCCATCCCAGCACGGCAGATGCGTCAATCTGATGCCCGGTCTTTAATTTTGATGATGACATGTCACGCTCCTGATTGGTCTAACGACGGTTGGGCAGCAAAACCGGCTTGATGCAGTTGTCGAGTTTGGCAGCGAAAATATGGTAAGCGTCCGCGATATCGTCGAGTGGCACACGGTGGGTGATCAGTGCCTTAGGGTCGATTTGGCCTGCCTGCACGTGTTCGATAAGCCGCGGCAAGAGCCGCTTGACTGCTGCCTGATTGGCGCGGATCGTGAGGCCCTTGTTCACTACGTTACCGATGGGGATCATGTTGCCAGTCGGGCCGTAAACGCCGACGATCGACACGATACCGCCCTTTTTGACGGAGTTAATCGCCCAGTGAAGCGCAATTGCAGAGCCCGCTTCAATCGGGATCATCTTGCCAAACAGGGTATGCAGGGCATTGCCTGACGCATCAGCCCCAACCGCATCAATGCAGACATCCGCACCAAGGCCGTCGGTTATTTTTTTGATGAAGACCGCCATGTCGTCGATCTGGCGGTAATCATAGGCCTCTGCCGGTCCATAGCTGCGCACAAACTCCAGCCTGTAATGAATCCAGTCGATCACGATCACGCGTCCGGCACCAAACAGCCACGCACACCGCGCTGCCATAATGCCGATAGGACCGGCCCCAAAAATGAGCACCGTGTCGCCAAGCTGGATGCCCGCCATCTCTGCCGCCTGATACCCGGTCGGGACGACATCCGTCAAAAGCACGGCATCGTCTAGGTCCATTTCCTCGGGGATCAGCATCGGGCCGAAGTCGGCATAAGGGACTCGGACGTATTCAGCTTGCCCGCCGTCGTAGCCTCCCGCCGTGTGGGAATAGCCAAAGATCCCACCAACAGCGGTGGCCTGAGCATTGGATTCGTGGCAGTTGCCATACAAACCTTGCTTGCAAAATTGGCATTGGCCGCATGCGATGTTGAAGGGGACGATAACCGCGTCGCCAAGTTTGAGGTTTTCAACCTCCGGCCCCACCTCTTCCACCACGCCGGTAAATTCGTGCCCGAAGGTCGACCCAACTCGTGTGTCAGGAATAAGACCATTGTAGAGATGTATGTCAGAGCCGCAAATACATGACCGCGTGACCCGCACAATCGCATCTCGCGGGTGCAGGATGCGCGGCATGGGCTTTTCCTCGATCCGCATCCGCCTTGGGCCCCGGTAACTGGCTGCTAACATTCTCGCCACCTTATCACTTGCATCAGATAACCCGGAGCACCTGTGATTGTTCCTGCCCGTGTTTGCTGAATGGGGTAGGCAACGACCTTCGAGAGGCTTGCACATACGCTGGCCCGTTAATGGATCGGATCAATCTCTGCGATGAGGGTCAGTCGTGAGCCGCGGTGGCGCAGGCTATCGGGCGTTCGATGCACGGGATTGACCTAGTTCACCCCCGCATTGAGTGAGGACCCCACACCATTGAACGGTCTGAAGTATGCGGCTTGTGGTTCAGACCTCGATTGGTGGGTGAGCGGGGATACAGCTCCGCGCCTTTTACAGTGCCTGCCAACTTGGCCGGTCAACCGTCTGCCGTGCTGAGGGACTGGCCGGCATCCTGATGATCGCGGGCCCCTGACATAGCTCTCGGTTTCGATCGCGCTATTTATCGGTACACTCGGCGCCGTCTCGGTCTTTTAAGGCCGCCTATGTGGATCGTCGCGAACTCAAATGCGCCTGTGTCGGCGGATCGAGTAATGTGCCTTTGGGCTTCGTGTCGCTGAACGAGAACCTGATGATGATTGCCATGGCAGTTTGGATGGGTCTCGGCGCCCTTGGACTGCTGCCCGTGATTTCCCACGGCATGTAACTTTCAGCGAAAGGAGAACCCTCGTGCCCTACGACGCGCCACGCGGCGGGACAGAGCGAGGTCTCGTCTCTCTCTCCTTCTCATCGCCACAGCCCAGTTGATGCTGGTTTTGCACGAATCCATCGCCAACATCGCCCTGTCGACCGTTCAGAACGAACTGGGGATTTCGGCAGCCAACCTGCCTTGGGTCATCAATTCCTATATTCTCGCCTTTACTCTCGCCTTTGGCGGCCTGCTGTTGCTCGGCGGAAGGCTGGCGACTTGTTCGGTCGGGGCGCCTGATGCAGATCGGAATGGCGATCTTCACGCTGGCCTCGCTGTGCGGGGGACTGCATCACTGGTCGGCACAAGCCGACATGCCACAGCGCCGTAAATCGGGCCGGCGAGGGATTAAAAAGGTTATCGCCGATCTTAAAGTAGCGCGACTCGAAGCAAAGCTAATGGCGAAGCAAATCGCTTGGGCGGAGTTCGAAGATGATGTGTGACGCATAATAGACAGCGAATCGAAGGCCGCACCACTGGCGAGCTGACCACCAGCGCGACCGTTGAAATCAAAAAGGGCGGGCTTCGGCTTCGCCCATTTTTCTCATCACTTATCTTCGACGGTTACACCGTCACTCTAGGATGTTGCGCGCGCAAATTTTTCATGTATCTTGAAACCGTGATCTATCCCGATCGCGCCTTAAATTTTCCTGCCTTGCCCGCCCGGTTCGCGCCGTGGCGGGTTTTTTATGCCGTGCGGGACCATTGAAATCAGAAAGCGTCGAGCTTTGTCATCGCCCTTTCTGTTCGCCTATTTTAATCATGCTGATGCAACCTTAGGTAGTTGCGACTGCAAGTTTTTCAACTATCGTGAGCTTGCGACCGATTCCGGTCGCTCCCTTATACGTTCCTACCTTGTCCGCCATGGTTCGCGCCTTGGCGGGCTTTTTTGCTTCTGAAGTGATGGGTAGGCCGACCATGTAGCACAAAGCAGCCATGTTTGCGCTAAACCGCCAAGATAGAAATATGGTGCAAAACGAGAGATCACATGAAAAACCGACATTTACCAAGTTGGCTGCTGGAATCGCAGGTTTGGCGTTGGTGTTCGGTGGTTCTGCAATTGCTTAAGCGTTGATTTCACCCAGAACTGAGCCCAATAGACGCATAATTTTCCTGAGAACTGAGCCATGTGAACCTTCCTCCAAAGCGGTGGGGGGCAACGGAGTGATCCACATGGGACTATCGAGCATCGTCCGACGGACACATTTGCCGCAGAAGCTGTCGATACGCGAGATCGCACGGCTGACGGGAGTGTCGCGCAATACGGTGTCCAAGCATCTGGCGGCGAACAGCAGCGAGCCAAAATTCGCGACGCCGCAACGACAAAGCAAGATTGATCCCTTTGCTTCTGAGCGGAGATAGGCCTGCTTATTTGCGTTGCCGTTTCGAGGGCGGTGTGCATGACCGTTGCAGCCTGGCACTCTGTGACCTACCTTCGATGATTGCCGACACCCGCACCGCAAGGCGTTTCATTTTGTGCGCTATAATCGGAGACACACCGCGTGCAGAGGATGGCTGGCAGGGCGGGCCGAGGCATTCGCCCCATGTGCGCAACCTGCTGTGGCAGTATAAGGTAACGGCGATTGAAATCTAATCACCCAGCCTCTCTTTAGGTCGAGCGAAGAGCACTCCAAACGAAGCGCGCCCATTTAATTTTTGCACCCCATCAAATTAATAGGGTTTCGCCATTCAGTGCGACAAGTCGTCGAGCAACTCGCGACCTAACCTAGACATGCGCAGAAACGCGCTCAGGTTTGGGCAATGCGGTCACTTCGCTATTTTAAGCGGGAACCAGGCATCCCAGTTGAGGTTTGATTTCCATCAAACAGTGGGTTCGCTATGTCGGAAGCTGTCTATATCCCCGTCGCATCTGAAACTCTGGAAGTTAAAGTTCGCGATGTGGTCACTGAACGTATTCGTGTCGCAACAACGACCGAAACAATCGACGAAACTGTTCAGGCAGAGCTGGTTTCAGAAGAGGTTGAACTGTCCAGAGTTCCGATTGACCGCGTCGTAGACCGGATGCCCGATATTAGAGTCGACGGCGATGTAACCATCGTACCCGTCGTTGAAGAGGTCTTATTCATTGAAAAGCGCCTTGTGCTCACTGAAGAGATCCACATCAAACGGCACCAATCCACCGAAGATGTCGAGATGACGGTGCCCGTCAAAAAGCAGCACGTGACTATCGAACGCACCCCAGTCGAAACAATTCAAGCAGGAGACGACAATGAATGAAATGTATCCCCAACGCACTTTGACGGCGTTTTTCGAAAAACGTGAAGCTGCAGAAGACGCAGTAGCGTCTTTGCGCGAGATTGTAGGCCCCGATGGTTCGGTCAGGCTTGTCGGACAAGGGCAGCCGCACCAAGAAGAAAAAGGGTTTTGGGACAGTCTGTCCGACATGTTCTTCCCGGATGATGACCGCGAAACCTATGCAGAAGGCTTAGAGCGGGGCGGCTATCTTGTTGTAGCCGAGAATGTTAAAGCCGAGAATTACGACTTGACCTTGGAAATTCTAGACCGCGAAGGTTCGGTGGATGTTGATCAGCTTGCCACAGGCTGGCGTTCTGAAGGTTGGACGGGTTCTCGCGCAGGAGATAGGTCAGGTCGGACGTCTAGCGCCGCCACTTCTGCAATGGCATCGTCATCCGATCTGTCATCCGCAAACGAGCAGACCATTCCCGTCATTGAAGAAGAAATCAAGGTAGGGAAACGTGACGTAGATCTAGGCCGTGTGCGCGTTCGCTCCTATGTCGTGGAAACCCCGGTAAGCCAAGAAGTTAACCTTCACGAGGAGCGGGTTCGCGTCGAGCGTCGCCCCGTCGATCGCGGGGTTGTCGATGCGGACATGGCTTTTACTGACAAAGTGATCGAAGTCGATCAACACGCAGAAGAGGCGGTGGTGTCCAAACAGGCGCGTGTAACCGAAGAAATCAGCTTGCGACGTGAAGACAGCCAACGCACCGAAACGGTTTCTGATACTGTTCGGCGGACTGAAGTTGAGATTGAAGACGAGCGTGAGACTGGTTTGTCTGACGAAACGAGCCGTGACACGACTCGCCGCGGCTAACCTTTGGGCTATGGCAGCCTTACGCAGTGAATGGGCGACAACGGCTGCCCATTCATTCACTATCCGGGCTAGCGATGGCGAGTTTAAGAATGCCGTCCGAACGTTTAGAAGCGCAAGCGGGCTAAGGTTGATCCCATCTAAGCGCTAAGCGCGAGCGGCGATCAGCCAATGACAAAAACTTTAAACATCGGTGATCTTGGCTAATAAAAGGTCGGGCCGACGGTATTGGTCGTCTGCTCTGTGTGTTCATATTTTTTCTATCGATTTTTTGCGGCGTGTGGCGAGCACTAATGCAGGCCACCTCTCATCATAACTTCGACCGCGAACCCGACCAGCCAGCTCAAAGTGAATGCTAAGATGGTCAGAGGAAGCATCCATGAAGTCGTCATTCTGCCAGTTGCGGTGATTGCCCTCGTTGTCGGCAACATGATGATTCGCGTGCCGAGCACACCTCGCAAAACCAAGGTGGACAGCCTGTCCGTGCCGCTCTCGGCGATAGGCTTCGCCCGTCTAGTTTACGGGCTGGCGTCTTTCGGAGAGGCTTCCGGAGGTCATACGATGCTCTCGCCATGGGCGCCCTTTTGGTCGGCATCGTCGTCATTCCCCTCTTCGTCGCGCGGCAGTTGTTCCTGCAGAAGACCGACAGCGCCCCGCTGAATATGCGGCCGTTTGCGGTCCGCAGCTTTGCTGTCCCTGCCCTGCTCGCGGTATTTTTCATGACTGCGGCAACCGGTATGATGACGCTTATGCCGGTCATCCTGCAGGCCTCTTATGGTTTAACGCCTTTGCAGACCGGTCTTTTCATGCTGCCAGGCGGACTGACCATTAACGTCATTTCCGTCGTCGTCGGTCGATATTGTGAGCGGCTTGGCGCCCGTCCGCTCATGGTGGCAGGCGCGGTTATCGATGGTGCCGGCCTGTGGCTCCTGTCAATGCTTGCGCCCGACACTTCCATCTGGCTTTTGCTCGCCACCTACATGTTCATCATCGTTGGGCAGGCTTTCTTGTGGACTTCATCATACGCGGCCTCGCTCGGTGCGCTCAAAAAGCACCTTCTGCCCCACGGCAGCGCCATTATGAACACTATCCAGCAACTCTCGGGTGCTGCCGGAATTGCGATCGCTTTCTCGATCATGACCGCGACCGCTGCCGCTCTGGTTTCTGGCGGAAAAGCCGCCGGTCCTGCGATGGCGCAGGGTGCCCAGCATTCCTATCTGATCGCCTTTGGCATGGTTGTGCTGGGTCTGGTGGTCGCCTTAATGATGCCGAAGACGAGCGCAGTCCGGAAAGGGCCTGTCCAGGCTCACTAGGAGATCTGCTGCAAGCGGGTTCGGCTTGGTGCCACCTGGAGAGAACTGTCGAAAGCACGAGAGGGCGATAGGGCGCCCTCGACACATCGCGGCTCTGTCTTGCCGCGGGTTGAAAAGATTTGATTAGGTCATCACCATAGACGTCTGATTTTTCCAGATTGGCCGACGCGAAAAACAGCGATGCGCCACAGGATGGAAAGAGTTACCATTCTGACAATACTAAAGCGTGATACCTTAGCGCGTACAGCCCCCGCAAGCATGTCCTCACCTCTGTCGGCACTCTTGGCAACCGGCGCGAAGGAGGGCACCGGCTCGCTGACTTTGACAGACATGGGGCGTCGGAATTGTGAATGGTGATCTGCTGGCTGCCTTTATCGCGGCGCCTTCCATTGAAGTCAGAGATCATTTTTTGGCTTGCGGGCCAGACCGAGGCCAGCAATTGATCCCATAAGGCCGCCAAAGGAGGATAGCATTTTGGACTTTTCTACACTCATCCTGCTTCTGAGTGCAGGCTTCGCCGCGGGAACAGTCAACGCCCTTGCCGGCGGCGGGACAATTTTTACTTTCTCGGCTCTGATCGCAGCTGGACTGCCTCCCATCACTGCAAACGCAACAAGCGCAATATCCGTATTGCCGGGGCAGATTGCGTCGACCCTTGCGTATCGCTCGGAGCTTCAAGCCGTCGCGCGACGGCTGCTTCCTTTTATTATCGCGTCTGCCTTGGGCGGTGCCGCAGGAGGCGTTTTGTTGCTAGCGACCGACCCATCGGTGTTTCGAGTGTTGGTCCCCTGGCTTATTTTTTTTGCGACTGTTCTTTTTGCCTTGTCACCAAAGATCGCAGGCGTCGGTGAAAGATTGGCTACAGGACGAGCAGCCGGTAGCGGGCCCGGCGCAAGTGCGACGGCCCTACAAGGGGCCGTGGCGATTTATGGCGGCTATTTTGGTGCAGGCATGGGGATCATGATGCTCGCTACGCTTTCGCTGACAGAGGGCCGGGACTTTCACCGGCTCAACGCGGCAAAAAATGTGCTGGCTTGCGTAATGCAGGGCCTCGCGGTTATGGTGTTTATAATTTCTGGTGCAGTAGATTGGCCGTCAGTATTCGTTGTCGCTTCTGCGAGTATCGCTGGTGGATGGGCCAGCGTGCGGGCAGGAAAGCTTATTCCGCAACAAGTCATCCGCTGGGGCGTGATAGTTACTGGTCTGGCATTGAGTGGCTGGTATGCTTTGGGTTAGAGAAACTGCCTTTGAAATACCATTGGCCACAAGGAAGGGGCAAATACGGTTGATATAGGTGAAAAACTCGACCCACCATATGTTGTAGGAGGCGCTTTAGCGCCATTTTAACCGTCTGAATTTGATGAGATTTTGGTTGAGTTAACGTGCGCTCTTGGAGGGCCGCTCTGGCCTCACGCAGGGACCCGTTTTGCCAGACGTTTTAGGTTCTGCGCGGTGGCGGCGAGGAGGAATTCATCCTCCGCCCCACGCAAACCTCTCAATCGTAGGCGTGTGAAGCCGAGATTGCGTTTGAGGTGGGCGAACAGCATCTCGACCTTCTTCCGCTTTCGGCGGCTGACAGCGAATTCTTCGGTGCGGGAAAGGTTGCGGGCGATCTGTCGGGCATTTTCATCCATGTGACGGGTCACGGTCCGAGCGGGTGCGGTGGTGCAGGCTTTCCGGATCGGGGCAGGCACCATAGGTTTCGGTATCAGCGCTGTATCACCGGATCCGCTTTGCGAAAGCGCATCTCGTGCCCTTCCAGACAGGTGAAGCTGTCGCGGGCGGCGTCATAGACGAAATGGCTCAGATCATACCTGCCATCCGTCTGATGTTGACGGTCCATCACGGGGACATGCGGTGCAATTTCGCGCCTGAGCAGCCATGCCAAGAAGGGGCCGGTGCCGTAGGATTTGTCGGCGGCCAGAGCATCAGGGCGGAACGCGTGCCGTTCGGAAGTGCGTGCCAGCATCTTCTTTGCGGCGACGATCTCCTGGCTCAACCGGGCCGGGGTCGCCTCGACGTCCATGATAATGCCGTGATCGGTGTCGATCAGATAATTGGTCTCATAACTGAAACGCCCGGGCCCATCCTTGATAGACCAGGCCTGCGGATCGGTTTCTGACAGGTATTTAGGGGCTTTATGTTGTGGTCCTTCGTGGACCTCTCCCGCATCCGCCGCCAACTGATCGAGATAATCGCGGACCGGGCGCGCGATCTCTTCCTTTGCAAACAGGTCTTTTGCATTGCCTCGGGCTGATCCTTGCGCTCGCGGCTGGCATCGGCGGCAATGGTGCTGCCATCAACTGCCGCCGCCTGCCCGCCAACCAAACCAAAGGCCGCACAGCGATCAACAACCATCTCGAACACCCTGCGCAGGATGTTGCCGTCAGCGAAGCGGCCATGGCGGTTCTTGGAAAAGGTTGACCGATCAGGCACGCGGCCTTCGAGCCCAAGACGGCAAAACCAACGATAGGCGAGATTGAGGTGAACCTCGTCAACCAACCGCCGTTCTGACCGGATGCCGTAAAGATAGCCGGTCAGCAACATGCGGATCATCAGTTCAGGATCGACCGATGGGCGGCCAGTATGGCTGTAGAGGGCTTCAAACTCGTGGCGGATCGCATGGAAGTCCAACACCCAGTCGATCCGGCGCAGCAAATGATCGGCGGGGACGTGATCCTCGATGCGGAACCGGTAAAACAGCGCCTCCTGAACCTCTTGCCGACCCATCATCGCCTGATCCTACAGCCCGTCTGAACCAATTGAATCAGTCCGTTAGGCCCAGATCAAGCGAAGAGTTTTTCACCACCATCGGTCGTTTTTGTCCCATATGTTATGACCAAATGTTTTTGCCCATACTGACGGGCGCGCCGTGCGGACTTTTCTGCCGTCCGCGGTGGCCTTCAACGCGGGTTTCTGATGCAAACTGCCCCAGCTTACCTGACCAGCAACACCAGACCCCAACCAACCAGCACTATACCGGCGACGCGCCCAAACCAGTGGCCGAACGGAAAGGTCTTTTCCATCAGCACGAACACCGCCAGGCCGACAATCCAGTAGAGGTTCATCACGCCACCGAAGAACAGCAACGCCATGAGGAACCAACAGCATCCCAGGCACCAACCGCCATGTTCGAGCCCCATACGAAAAGCCCCCCAATAGCCGTCACGCCAGCTCCTAGTCAGGAACCCCAACGGTGTTCGGCAATGGTTCAGGCAGGCGGACTTCATCGGCGTGAATTGCCAAAAACCAGCTGCCAAAAGGATTCCGGCGCCAAGCCAGAGATTGGTGGTTTCCAACATTGGAGACAGCAGTCGTGCTTTTTCCAACTGCCATTGGAGCGCCACTACGATGACGCTGAAGGCACCCCACGTCACCAGGTAGCCCATCGCAAACAGCCATGTCGGGATCAGCGGCGCGGCGGCTGCCTTGTCCTTACGGTTAATCTTGGCAAACAAGAGCAGAACCGGAGCGGCACTGGGCAGCATCATGGCGATCATCATGACCCACCACATTGCAAACATGAGCAATGCGTAACCGACGCCCCACTGCGCGGGTTGCATCATCCAACCGTCCATTCCGGACATCCGGGCCATGTCCACCATCGACATACCAGCTCCCATCAGGAGCCAGAGCCAAGCGAGTGAAACCACCCCAACGATCCCCAGCAGCGGCACAATGGCGTCACGCTGAACGGCTGTTTTCAGAAATCTACCGACCGGCGCCAAGGCTATGGTCGACCGTATTTCTGTTGGTACTCTTTATAGCTGTGCGTCAGGCCCTGCGGACCCCAGGCGACATTCGCCATCGAACTGTGCCGACGGTTCAGGTCAAACCGGATGGGACCGGTGCCTTTTGCGAAACCTGCAACATTCTCGGCTTCATGAAAGACCCAACCATCCGGCAAAACCGTCAGCATTCTATGCTCTGCATCGGTGACGGGGTTTCGGATGGGCTCGCTGTGGGCATGCACGACATCTTTGATCTCGATCTTGGCCCGTCGGGCATCGAGATCCCAGTCGAACGTGATCGGAGCGAACAAGGGATCCTTGATGGTCTCGATGATCAGCGAAAAAATCTGGAACATAGTGCCAACCTTTTGGTCCGCACCGGACAAGATGTAGAACAACGCATCTCGCTGAGCATCCGTCGCCCGCGCGTCGATGATCGGATGCATCACGCCCTGCGCATGATGTATGGCGCGCGGGAAGTAGAACGTGGCGATGACGGTCAATCCGCCAAGATCGACTTCGTCGCAGTGGCCTCTATCAATCTTGAAGCCGACCAAACCGGTGCAATGGCCCTGCGTCGGATCGGCCATCGACTCGCACGGGCAACCAAGATCACAACTGCAATATTCAATGTATTTTGCTTCGATCAGCCAGTTTCTGGCCATGATTGATCGCCTTTCGCTGAGGATGTGAAGAACAAACTTTGCTAACCAGGCGTGGATTGAGGCAGCAGATTTCCTTCGGCTTTCCCCAAAAGACGTCTTGGATCTACTTGCCACAAAATGTGGCAAAAATCAATCCAAATCCCTTCGGCAGCGTGTCGCGGGTTAGTGGCATGGATGGTGTAACCGCCACCCCAACGGCACCCAAGCGCCACGATGGATCCCGCCAGAATCGATAGAAACGAGCGACCCGATCAGAGATTGCCATGGTCGGACCGGACCTGGATCAACTGGCGTGCCAGGGTGGTGGGTTCGCCCATGCCGCGTGATCAAGCCGATGTGCCTGGTGATACCCGCCGCTGATATGAATGCCATCTGAATGAGTGAGCCGCTTCAAGGTCGCGGCAAAAGGTTAGTCGGCCGATGCTGCACGCGTTTCGACCCCCGGTTTGCGCCAGCCATACATTAAAAGACCATCAGTGCTACCCAGCGGCTCAGGGCCGATCACTTTGCTGCGCTCGCGCATGGTTTCGCCTAGCGGAGGTCAGCACCAATGGCAGGTAGTCGCCCCTTCGCATAGATCCACCGTTTTTGACCAGATCGTTCTGTCTATGGGCTTTTGTCTCAAACGACCGGCAGCTGTGCGAAACAAACCGGACGGTGAGACGGATTCAGGTTTGTGCCCGAACCATCTTTTCCCTCCAAGGCGTCATCGATTGCCCGCCAAAGAGAACCTCTCGCGGCAGCTGGAAGATGAAGTAGGGGTTCAGGGATGGCAGCGCACTGGCCTCGTCCAGCCGGTCAAACTGTCCCGGGGATAGTGTAGTCTGCAAGGCCGCGATATTAGCCGTCACCTGCTCGGGCCGACTGGCGCCCATGAGTAGCGTGTCCACCGCGGGGTGCGACAGGACCCAAGCCAGCGCAGCCTGTGCCATCGGCACGCTCAGCTCTGCCGCCACGTCGCGCAGGACGTCAACGATGGCAAAGTTGCGCTCGGTGAACAGCATCCCACCATAGGGGTTGTCTCCGCTCAGTCGGTTGCTGTTCTCGCCCCCGCCATCCATGGCGCGATCCGGAACGGCGACGGCGCGATCCACCTCGGCCAGCATCTCGCGGCCATATTTACCGGTCAGCAAGCCGCCGGCCAGCGGGCTCCACGGCATCATCCCCAAGCCGAACTCCTGCGCCATCGGCACCATATCCAACTCGACCCCGCGCTCGATCAGCGACCAGGCGTTCTGCAAACCGATCGGGCCCGGCAGGCCCTGTGCCGCCGCCAGTGTAGCGATCTTGGCCACATACCAGGACGGCGTGTTTGAAAAGCCGTAATAAAGGATCTCGCCCCGCGCGACGGCTCCGGCCAGCGTCCTCAGCACCTCTTCCGCGGGGGTAGTACGATCCCAGACATGCACCCAATAAAGGTCGATCCGATCGGTGCCCAGGCGGCGCAGCGACCCCTCGATCCCAAGACGGATGTTGATCGCTCCGTTCCCGCCATGCATTGGATGGCCCTGCGCGCGGGAAAAGCCGGACTTCGTCGATACGACAATCTGGTCTCGTAATCCGCTGTCCTCCAGGAACTTCCCCAGCATCCGCTCGCTTTCGCCTCCGCTATAAACGTCGGCGGTGTCGACGACATTGCCGCCCGCATCGACATATGCGTCGAAGATCGCCCGCGCCGCTACCAGATCACTGCCCCACCGGCCCGCGCCAAAGGTCATCGTGCCGAGCGTCAGCGGGCTGACGATCAACCCCGAGCGTCCAAAGGTCCGATAATTCGTCATCTGCATAATAGTCATCCTTCCTATTGTGATGATGTGAACCTAAGCCTTCGCCGCCATGAGGATTAGCCGTTCACTTTGGCATGAGCCTGTGAGCATAGTTCAGTAATGACACGCCATAACCTCAATGATCTGGCGGCATTCGCCGTCGTCGCGCGCACGCGCAGCTTCACCGCTGCGGCGGCGGAACTGGGCGTGTCCCCTTCGGCGCTCAGCCATGCAATGCGGGCGCTGGAAGAGCGGCTTGGCCTCCGGCTTCTGGCACGGACAACGCGCTCGGTTGCGCCGACCGAGGCCGGAACGGCACTGCTGGATCGTCTGGCCCCGGCGCTGGCGCAAATAGATGCGGGAGTGGAGGCGCTGTCGGACTGGCGCGATACACCGGCAGGCACGGTGCGGCTGACGACCTTTCACTGGATCGCGTCGACATTGCTGGCTCGGCGACTGCCCGGTTTCCTCACGCGTCATCCCGGCATTACGGTCGAGGTGACTGTCGATGACGGCCTGCGCGACATCGTCGCCCTGGGCTTCGACGCCGGTATAAGGCTAGGAGAGAGCGTCCAGCGCGACATGATCGCCGTGCGCATCGGCCCGCCGTTGCGCACAGTTGTCGTCGCGACGCCCGGCTATTGGGACGCGCATGGCCGACCGGACCATCCGCGTGATCTGCTGGGCCATGCCTGCATCGCCTACCGCAACCTCGGCAGCGGGACGCTGATGCCTTGGGAGTTCGAGAAGGAAGGTCGCGCGCTACGCCTTCAGGTCCGGGGGCCGCTGGTCTGCGATTCCTCTGATCTTGCCCTTGCTGCGGTGCGGGAGGGATGCGGTGTCGGCTGGGTGATGGAGGAAGATGCCACCGGTGCCATCGCCAGTGGCCAGCTGGAGCAAGTTCTGGGCGACTGGTCCCAGCCTTATCCCGGCGCCTTTCTTTACCACCCGAGCCGTCGCCAGGTCCCGCCGCCCTTGCAAACATTGATCGCGGATCTAAGAAGCTAGCCGCCTGTCGTCAGGGCAATGGCTGTTCTTAAGCCCGTACCGCTGCGGCCTGCACGAAAGTCGGTGATATGGGTTCTGCGCATAGGCAGTCAGGGACTAAACTCAAGCGTTTCTGTCTTGGGCGGTAACCACCGTTTCTAACCATGTGTTTATGACCAAAGGTTTTTGTCCCACTCCATCGGGAGTAATGCGGGACGAAGCGCTCGTTGACCCACGTGGTGCCGTCCGGTCAATCTCGAAGCGCATCAGAACAGCGAGGAAGCATGGAGCGGAGAGCACTATTTTCGGCAGGGCACGGACGACAGCGGACGAGATCAAACTCTCTCCGGTATCGCTTACATCAGCGGATTTGCGCAAAACAGCGGAGGAAACCGGTCCTTGCGGGCAATGTGATAAACCTGCCTGCTCGCGGAGGAGCAAAGCCAAGTCAAGGTCGGCGGGACGTTGCTGGGTCATCCGACTCAGCATATCTGCAGGAGCAACGGTTTGCAGATAGGCGACAAGTGAAGCGATCGAGGTTCTGGGTGACAGGGCCATCGCCCCTGCTGCACCAAGGCTCAACGCTGATTGAAGGGCGCAAAAGCCGGCAGATGACGTGCCAAGTAAATGAAATCGATTTATCTCAAGGCTTTTCAGAAAGCGACCAAGTGTAGGAGCAATCGCAGCATGGTTAGCGCCCAATGCAGGAGTTCCAAAAACAAATCCGCTTCGATCGGAGTCTTTCAAAAACAGTATGTGCCGGTCCGCCGGCAGAACACGTTCCAGCATGTAAAGTGAAATCCAGTACTGATTTGCATCCCCAACAAAAACGATGACGCATTCTCGGCTACCTTCACGGCGTAAAAAGAGTGCATTGCTGGTCCGCGCGGTGAGATTAGGCTGCAACTGTGGATCTACGTAGGGTTCCAGCCGCTCATGCAGACCCCAGCGTCGGTATTGACGGCAAACCATCGCCAGCCGACGACCGCCCGCTGCGGTGGCGGGAATGCCAGACAGGCTGTCTGCAAGCGGCGCCATTTCATCAAACATCCCCTCTCCCGCCAGATATTCGGCAGCGGTAAGGCGAAGGGCTGGGGCTGCGTCTGGATTTTCTGATAGCGCCAAATACGCATCGAGATTTGGCCAGGGTTTCGTCATGCACTGATCTCTTTTAGAAGTCCGGCAAGCATTCATGAAAGGGCGGCGCAGCGCTAGGTGAAATCGCGCCGCAGGACAAGTGTCGCGCAGCCTTTAGATTCGACGGACGAAAGTCAACAAAATCAATAGCCGTTCGATCTTGAAGCTATGTTTCGCAGTTTGCAGGCAAAACTGTGGCCCCGAGGTGATCAAATCATAGCGGCTCGCGGGCAGCTTTGGGCTTTTCGCGACGTTCGCCCCGGACAAAACTCAAGCGTTTCTGTCCAGGGCAGAATCGACCGATGGTGGTGAAAACTCTTCGCTTGATCTGGGCCTAACGGACTGATTCAATTGGTTCAGACGGGCTGTAGGATCAGGCGATGATGGGTCGGCAAGAGGTTCAGGAGGCGCTGTTTTA
>NZ_JAQGKQ010000093.1 GCF_028290025.1 Cypionkella sp.
GTTGATGTCGATGGGCATGATGATGGTGCCGCCGGCCGTTGTCTCACTGCCGTTCAAACTGGCGTTTTTCGTGGTCGCGGACGGTTGGAGTCTGGTGTCCAGCGCCTTGGTGCGCAGCTATTTCTGAAGCGCAAATGCTTTAGTTCACCACGAATTCGGCGTGTAATGCCCCCGCCGCGTTGATGCTCTTCAAAATGTCGATCATGTCATGCGGCGCTACACCCAAGGCGTTCAGCCCGGCTACGACCTCTGACAGGTTGGTGCCGCCGGATACTTCAGACAGCCCGGTGCCGGGTTCATTTTGGATTTCCACCGAGGTGCGCGGCAGCACGATGGTTTCGCCTTCGGAAAACGGGTTCGGCTGCGACACCATCGGCGTCTCATCAATCCGCAGCGTCAGGTTGCCCTGCGCCACCGCCACCCGGCTGATCCGTACATCTTCGCCCATCACTATGGTGCCGGATCGCTGATCTACCACGACGCGCGCTTTGGTTTCGGGCTCGACTTGTATGTTCTCAACCCGGCTGACCAAATGCGCCGGAGAGCGCCCCTTGGTTTGCAGCAATACCGTGCCCGCATCCAACATCTCGGCCGACCCATTGCCCATTTTGGCGTTGATCGCGGATTCGATCCGCTCTGCCGTGGTAAAATCGGGTTCGCGCAAGGCCAGACGCATAGACTCCAGTTGGGTGAAATCAAACTCCACCTCGCGCTCCACTCGCCCGCCCGAGGGGATCATTCCGGCAGTAGGCACGCCTTGTACAATCTTGGCCGCCTGTCCATCAGCAGAAATTCCACCAGCGATAATGGCGCCTTGAGCCACCGCGTAAATCTGCCCATCCGCACCATTCAAGGGCGTCATAATCAGCGTGCCCCCCAACAGGCTTTTTGAATCACCTATTGCGGAAACAGTCACGTCAATCTGGCCGCCAGCCCGGGCAAACGGCGGCAAAGTGGCGGTCACGAACACTGCCGCGACGTTTTTCGGCTGATACTGCTCACCGGTGACGTTAACCACCAACCTCTCCAGCAGGTTAGACATGATTTCCTCGGTGAACGGCGCATTGCGCAAGCCATCGCCAGTGCCGTTCAGACCAACAACCAAGCCATAGCCCACCAAATCGTTTGAGCGCACGCCGTCAAATTCGACCAGATCCTTGATGCGGATCGGGCCAGACCAAGCAGCGCTGGAAAGCAGGCCAAACATGACGGCGCAGATGAGTTTGCGCATCACAAGTAATCCAGCAGGCTTAGATGCGAAAGTCGCGCGGTGATGGCGTAGATTTTCTCCAACTGCGCCTCGGTGTCCTCTAGCCTCGTTGCGGATTCGTAGGGATCGGCCTCGGTGATGCCATTGCGCGCAATCTGCAACGCCGAGGTTTCGCTGGCATTGCGCGTGGCTGCGGCGTCGATTTGCGCTTCCACCAGACCAATCCCAGCAGCTACATTCGTGCGATCGGTTTTGTTATCCAGCAGGCTAAACCCGGCGCGGCGGGCAAGGTCTTGCCGCCCCGTGCTTTGCCCAGCCAGCACGCCGCGATTGAGCAGCGCCGCCATCGCCAACCCCTTGACGGTATCGCGCAAAGCCGGATCTTTGGCGGTGACGTCAATACGGGCTTCCTCGCCGGGCGCAATCGTAAGCCCAGCCAAAACATCGCCGCCTTGATAGGCGAGCGCATCATAGCCGGCAGGGTCTGCGAACCAACTTGTCACGGCAATTTCTACGTCTTGCGCGCTTACGGCTCCGGTCACGGCGACGCCGAGCGCGCTGAGCAACGTGTTGGCCCCGATCACTGCGGCCGCCATGGTGCCCACTCCGGCAAACAAGCTGCGCCCGCCGAACTGCGTGTTGAAAGCCGAAAGCACGGTTTGCAGTTTTTGCTCGGCATCCTTGCCCGCCAAATCAACCATCGCATCCGAGCCGCCCGTCGCCGCAGCGATCAGGGTCGTGCTGAGCCCAGACGCCAGACTGTCAACCGTGCCAAGCACAACCTGCATCGCACCGGTGAAAGCCGCTGCCTCGGCGGTCGCCGAGCCGTAGCCTTTCAGCCGAGCCAACGACGCATCGATGCCTGAAATCGGCACCAAATCGCCCGAAACGCGCGCAGTGATGTCGCTGGCATGGCCGGTTGCAACCTCATTCGTCAGCCTTTGCAGGTTTTGTTTCAGCGCCACAGTGTGGCGCCGCAACATGAAAGACTGGGCCATATCGCCCAAAGAAACCGCACCCATGCCTACATCTCCAACAATTTTTGCATCATTTCGCCGATGGTCGAGATCACTTTGGCATTGGCGGCATAAGCCTGCTCAATCACCAACAACGATTGCAATTCCTCATCAGTATCAACGCCATGCTCCAGCTCCATCGTTTGTAAGGTTTCCAGACGCGCAGATGAAAAACTCGCTTCATTCTCCGCCATGACCCGGGCTGTTGCGGCACCTGACACCACATCGGCGGCAAGCGTGGAAAAGCTGCGCGCGCCGGTCATAAATCCGCCAGATGCCGGGGTGCGTGGTGCTGACAGGGCGGTCTGCAAGTCTTTCAGCAATTGCGCATTGCCAGCAGACCCGGGCGCTGTGGCTCCAAGCCCATCACGAAGCCGCCAAACCGCGCCGCCCTGTGCTGCGTCCACCGCCGCATTAACAGTCAATCGTTGTGCGAGGCCGGTTTCGTTGGCAACATCGAAAGCAGCACCTGCGTCTGTAAACAAGCCAGCAGCACCCGCAGCCCGTGTGCCATCCAGACCTGAGGCCGCAAAACGTTCCACCAGATCGCGCGCCACCGCATCAAGTTTACCTTGGGCTTGCGGAGCCAAATCATCGCGGATGGCGAACTGCGCCGCCAGAGTGCCGCCTGAAATCGGGCCATCCTCTGCCGCGGTTGAAATCGCCTTTCCGTTCAACGTCAGCCCCGACAGAGCGCCGCTGCCTTGGGTCATCGCGGCAACGACCACGCCCACCGGAGTAAATCCCAGCCTAGCCGGCAAGCCATCTAACACCACAGCACCGCCCGTCGTAAACAACGCAATTTCGCCCTTATCGCGCGGCACTTCACGCAGCGGAATGATTTTGGCAATGCTGTCAATTGCCTGCTGACGTTGATCGATCAGCGCCGAATTATCGCGCCCGCTGCCCGAGGTCGCCCGGATCAACCCGTTCAGATCGGCAATCCGCGCCAAGGCAGTGTTCACTTGTGCCACCTGCGTTTCGATCTGATCGTCAGCGCTTGCGCGGGCTTGCTGCACATCATTGCCCGCCGCCGCCAGATGGGCTGCCAAAGCCTTTGCCGAGCCCAGCACTTGGCTGAGACGCGCCTCGGATTCCGGGCGAGAGCTCGCTTCAATAAGCGCGGTGTCGAAATCGCTGATCCGACTGCCCAGTGACGTCGCGCTATCAACTGTGCCAAGCGTGGTTTCGACCCGCTTCAGGAATGCCGCGGTCACGTCCCGCGCACCACTGCCCGCCTGCGCAAGCCTGCGATCGCCCAGCAGCACGGGGTCGCTGCGCCGCGTCACGCCGATCACGCTGACGCCCTGACCCGACCCGCCAACCGTGCGGGCGCTTACTTGCAATTCGCGCCGCCCATAGCCGTCGGTCATCGCGTTGGCGATGTTTGAGGAAACAATCTCAGCCGCGCGCGCCGCTGCGTTGAGACCAGATAGTGCCGAGGAAAGCCCCGATGTGATCGACATTCAAGCCTCCTATCGTTTGATATTTGTGGTTTCTTGCAGCATTTCGTCCGCCGTCTGGATCACCTTGGCGTTTGACGAATAGGCGCGCTGGGTTTGGATCAGTTGCGTCAATTCTGCCGCCACGTCGGTCGAAGATTCCTCGCGCGAAAAGCCGACCAGCGCGCCAGTTGGGCCGTCGCCTGCGTTCCACAGATAAAACGGGCCAGAGGCCGCCGAAACCTGATATGTCTGATTGTTCAGCGCCATCAGCCCGTTCGGATTGGGCACGTCTACCACCGGGATTTGGTAAATTCGCCGGGTGAAGCCTTGGTCGTAAATCGCGTATAGATCGCCTTTTTCGTCAACCTCAACCGAGGTCAGGCTCGCGACCGGAGAGCCGTTCTTGCTGATTGATACCGGCGCAAAACTGCTGGAAAGTTGCGTCATGCCATTTGGCAGCCCCAACTCGCCCAGTTTCAGCGCGATGCCGCCGCCCGCCACCGAAACCGGAATTGTGCCGCTGGCGGGGTCATATGCCGCGCCTGACACCGCTGTGACTGAGGCAAGGGTGCCGCCTGCTGCTTGCGAGGCATCAAAGGTTAAGGTGTATTCACCAATCACCGCCCCACCCGAGGCGCTGTCACGAATGCTCATCGTCCAAGCGTTTGATGCACCGGTGGCCGGCACTGTCGGGGTAAACCTGAACTCCAGCGATTCGGACGTGCCAAGATTGCCAAAATATTCAACCGTCAAATCATGCGGATCGCCCGATGCCCCGGCAATTGTGCCCGACGCGGGCAGGTTGACCCCCAACGTCATGTCCGCCGTCGGATTGCCGACATATTGGTTGGCATTGATCCGCACCGGTTGCAGCGCAGCCATAGTATCGCGCGGATAGGTGTTCAGGCTGCCATCCGGATTGGCCGGCCATCCCATCAGCACCAATCCGGTTTCGGTGCGCAACACCCCTTCGGCATCGGGGCGAAACGAACCAGTTGTCACTAAAGAAATCGGATAAGGTCCGGTGGCGCTATCCAACGCGCCGCTGTCAGTTACGGGTAGAAATCCGCGACCATCAATCGCCAGATCGGTGGCGTTGGTTGTCGAAATCAGCGGCCCGCGCTCGTCAATCAGCCGCATATTTGAGGCGCGCACACCGCCCGCAGAATAGCTGGCCTTGGCATTGCTGTGCAAAACCACCGAGTGAAAATCCGTCTCGGCGCGTTTATAGCCGTAGGTGGATGAGTTGGCGATATTGTCGGAAATCGTCGCAAGCCGGTTGGCATTGGCGTTCAGCCCCGCCACCCCGGCGTTTAGCGAAGAGGAAATTGTCATGGAAAGCGCCTTTCTGCAACTTCGACCGTCATAAGATCGAACCTGCCTGATGCGCCTTAACATCGCCCTAACAACTCAAGTTTTACGCATCTCAGCGGTCCTTACGCAGCAGGATGATTTCCAAGCGGTTGTTACGAATTGCGCTGGGGTCTTGCGTGGCAGGTTTACGATCGGCATGGCCACTGATCCGGGCCATCCGCGCTGGATCCACTCCATCCGCCTCTAGCATCACCCGCATTGACTGCGCGCGGGCGGCAGAAAGATCCCACGCCGGATTGTCTTTCAGGGTGATCGGCAGGGTGCGCAGATGACCGTTCACCGCGACTTTGTTCTCGGCCAATGCCAGCACTTCGGAGATCAAAGCGGCAATTTTGCGAGTTTCACCGGTTGGCTCCGCCGTGTCGCCGATAAACAAGGCAGCACCCGGGAGATCAAATATCTCAACCACTAAGCCCTCATCTGTGACCTTGGTTACAACATGCCGCAGCAGGCGTTGCATGGTCATGCTTTCGCCACCCTGCGCCATGAGCGTCTGGGCAATCTGTGCCAAACGACCCTGCTCTGCCGCCGCTGCCGCGTCTTTTTCGCCCGCAGTCGCCTCACCGCTTGCAGTCGCCTCACCGCTCGCCCTGTTGCTTTCGGTCGGCATCGCGAGGCTGGCGCCACTGCCATTTCGGCTTAGCGTTTCCTCCGAGAAGGTAGAATCGCCGCCAAACATGCCATCGCCACCGCCCGAAACCCGGCTGATCGCAATCGTCGGACTAAAATAATCCGCGATACCTTTACGTTGCTTTTCCGTCGTCGCGTTTAACAGCCACATCAGCATGAAGAAGGCCATCATGGCCGTTACAAAGTCAGCATAGGCCACTTTCCACGCCCCACCGTGGTGACCGCTGGCCTTGATGATTTTCTTCCGCTTAATAATGACTGGCGCGGCATTTGATTGCCCAGCCATCACACACCCATGTTTCACACCCAGGGTCAGATATAGCGGAACAGGCTTTACCAAGGCTTAAGCAATTGGATTTTAGCTATTTCCTGCGCACCATAGCGATGCCCAAATGGTCATCCTCTGTGCTCAAATATCCGACGGGGGTTTAATTCCTAGGCCAGCCCCGCAACTACCGCTCTCGCAAAGCCTCATTCGACTTATAAAGCGGCTTGGTCAGATAGGTCAGAATGGTCTTTCCCCCGGTTTCCAGTTCAACATCCGCCTGCATCCCCGGCTTGATTTCAAGGCCCTTTTGCCGCTCGGTGAATGCGGCTCGATCCACGGCCAGGGTCACTTTATAATGCGGGTCGCCATTCGGCTCGCGGGAACGGTCGTCCTTGAACGTGTTCGCCGAGATGAAAACCACCTTCGCCTTCAACGAGCCATAGATAGTGTAATCATAGGCCGACAGCTTGACCGTTGCGTCCAGTCCCTCGCGCACCGAAGCAATGTCACGCGGCTTCACCCGCGCTTCGATGAACAACGCGTCGTCCAGCGGGATGATCTGCAATATCTCCTCGCCCGGCTTCACAACGCCGCCGATTGTGGTGATCGACAGTTTGTTCACCACGCCACGCATCGGTGCCACCAGCACGGTGCGTGAAAGTTGATCCTGTGCCAGCTTCAGCTTTTGCCGCAAGCCCGCGAGATCGCTTTCGGTCTTGGCGTAGTCCGTCGCCCGCTCCATCTCGGTCGTGGTGCGCGCCTCGCTCAGTTTATTGTTAGCATCGGAATTGTCACGCCGCGCCCGCGTCACCTCGATCAACGGTGCGATGTCCTGCTTGTACATTTTCTCGAGCAAATCCAACTCGTTAGAGGTCTGCTCCAATACCGCCTGCGCGCCACCAACCCGCGCGTCGTATTCGCTCAACCGCGCCGTCAGCAGCGCCTTTTCTGAGGCCACAACATCCGGCACCCGGTTCCCAAAGCTGTCCGGCACAGCAAATCCGGGCTCGCCGTTCATCTCGGCTTCCAGCCGCAAACGGCGGATTTCCAGCGTGGCAATTTCATCGGACAACTCATCGACCGCCGCTTGGTACTGCGTGCCGTACAGCCGCGCGAGGGTCTGGCCCGGCTCTACAACGTCACCTTCGCCGACATTCAACTCGGCCAGAATCCCGCCTTCAAGGTTCTGGATGATCTGCGGCCGACTCGAGGAAACCACCTCGCCCTGCGCCCGCACAATTTCGTCAACCCAAGCCACCGAGGCCCAGATCACGAACACCACCATCACCAGCACAATCATCCAGATCGTGCGGCTTGGACCACGGGTCTTGTCAGCGAAGCTTTCGTCATAGGTAGCAAGGCTCATGGTTTCGCGCCCCCGACTTGCATGGCAGCACCATCAGAACGCCGCCAGCAACTGAAATCCACGCTAGATAGCGACCGATGGATGCGACAAGTCCCAGAAAAATCAGTATAAACGGCAAATCGCCCATTGGCCAATCGTCGTCGCTGCGAAGAACTCGCGCACCGAAGAAAACTCGCGCATCGCCGAAAAAAGGCTCGACGGGCTGCGCTGCCCCGGCCCGCGCTTCATGCCTAGCAGCTCTGTGCATCAGCCGCGCCTGACCGACCGGAGGCGCCAAATGGTGCCAGCAAATCCCGCGCGCCCGCGGGTGCCATATACCGCCTTGTGTCAAACCGCGCGCCGCCTTATCGCTTTGCCCAATGCTGCTGCCAGACCGGAGCCTTACCCATATGCCAACCCCCGCACGTCTTGCAGCGATCTTGCTCGCCCTGATGACGCTCGCCAGTTGCCAAGTTGGCAGCGGTTTCACCTCGTCACGCGCCGCCCCTGTGCTGAACGGAGCGTTGCAGATCGGCGTCCCCCCCGGCTATTGCATCGACCGCAAAGCCAGCGGTGAAAGCCGTGACACCGCGGTCGTTTTGATGGGGCGCTGCACCGATGCAATGAAAGCCACCCCCGCCTTGATCACCGCCTCGATTGGGCAGAGCGGTTCTGCCGGGGTGATGACTGCGGGCGGCCCGGCCCTCGCCACATTCTTCCGCTCCAACCAAGGCCGCGCCATGCTGGCACGCTCCGGCCGCGCCTCGGATGTGCGTGTTATCGCGGCTTTAGGCTCGGGGGACGCTTTCCTGCTACATCTGCAAGACCGCAACGCGGGTGAATATTGGCGTGCGGTTATTGGCATCAAGTCCCGGCTGGTTACACTCTCAGCGACCGGTACCGAGGCGGTTCGCCTTGACCCTAACCAAGGCCGCAAAGTGTTGGAAGACGCCCTCGCGGCTTTGCGTAGCGCCAACAAAATCCCGGCCTAGCCGCCTCTCGCTATAAGATCGCTACAGTTCGTGCCAAATTGCGAGCTTTGGGATGGAGTATTAATTTTTTTGCGGCGATAACGACATAGTTCCATAGGCTCAACAATCTAGTCGTGTCTCAGGCGCGGCTTGTTACAGTGGCGACAGCAAATGTGCGGGAAGGTGTTATGGCAGGGCAGATGTCAGGTTTTGTGGATCGGTTTCTGCACAAGCGCGCTTTAAGGCGCTGGGGTGTTGCGGCGGACCGAGCCCCCGCCACCGATTTGGAAGGTTTGCGCAGCTTGCGCGCGCGCGCCCGTGCGCTGCGGCGCAATTTGGACCGCGTCATCCACGAGGCAGAGCATCGCTTGGCAATGCCAGTCATCGGCTCCAACATCATTCGTAAGCAACGCGGCACCGATTGGGCTTGGCGGCCTGAGTTGTGGAAGGGTTCGATCCCGGTTCCGGGCATGGCTTCGGTTCCCGGCAGGGCTCTGATCTACGATGGGGCGACGATTTTCCACGATTGTCGGCATTCTGAACTGACCGTCCGGCAGATACGCAACACCCGCGATGTCGATATTGCGCCCTTCGGCTTTCGCATGGATGTGTTTCGCTTTGACGGATCGTTCCTGTCTCTGGTGGTGGAATTGCCCGAAGACGCGGCGCGCGGCTTGAAGCAAAAGCACATCATTCGCATGGACGTGATTGTCGAGATGGAGAAGCCGCTTGAGATCTTTGCACGGCTCAACATCAAGCACGGTCCAAACGTCGAACAAATCGTTCGCGAGTTGCCGCTTAACGAAGAAGAAGTCATGGTCGAATTTGACCTCGCCTATTCTAAGATCAACGAAAAACGCGTCGAGAGACTTTGGGTCGATCTGATCTTTGAAGGCCCCGAAATGAACCAGATCATTTTGCGAGATGTGACATTCTCGCGCCGCCCACGCGCCGAGCTCTGAGGTTTTGATGTCCGACACCATACTCACCAAAACCCGCATCCGCGCTGGCATCTGGGAGGGCGTTCTGACTGGCGCAAGCACCTCGCCCACATTAGATGTGCTCCACTTGGAACAGCCGATCAAAGGCGTCAGCGTCAGCCCGATTGCGGATCGTTCCGGCGAATATGCGGTGCAGGTGCCGATTCCCGCCGACCTGCTCAGCGAAGGCGTGCAAACTTTTCTGATCCGCGATCATAATTCTGGGCAAACCTTGGCGCATTTCACCATCATCACCGGGGTGGCGATGGAAGACGACGTGCGCGCTGAAATTGATTTGCTGCGCGCCGAGCTCGACATGCTAAAGCGAGCCTTCCGCCGCCATTGCCTTCAAACAGCGAACTGATCAGCGCGGGAGCTGAAAAATTACTGCGAAGCGCAAACAAAGCAGCCTGTAAGGCTCGCTAACTAAGGTTGCGCGCGAAATCCAGCATCGGTGCCTGACCGCTGCCGACGCCCGTAAAAAACATGGGTAGCTCGGGTACCCCGCCGCGACACCTGCGCAAGCATTGTCACCCGGGGTTGTGATCTTTATGGCCGCATGGAATAGCCGCATCCCTGAGACGCATCGCTTGGCTGCCATTGTCCGTGCTGACCTCAAAATTCTTAGATCTCGCCTTCCGGTCGCCAATTCGATAGGTGACTTCGCCATAGCCTTGAAAGCCTGACGCCAAATGGCAGTTACCGCCGACCATCAACGCCGTGGTGTTTTCAAGACAACGTAATGTTAAGGAAATCGCCGATGCGTCGCCATAGGATGCGCATTGCACATCTTCCTGCGCCAAAACCTTTGCATATGCATCGGTTGTGTCCTTCATGGCCGACTTATCCAACTGCAAGACCCATTTGCCGCTATCGGATGCGGCGACGGGTGCGGGATCATCTGCTTTTGGCGAAGTTGCCGCAGTCTTCAGGGCTTTCGCGGCTTCCGCAGCAGCTACGCCCGGAGGCAATGAATCCGAGATGATAATGGCACCGAGTTCTTTCCCGGCCCACTGGTCGTAACAATTCAGACGCGCAACAGGTGCCGATATTTTGGTGCAGGCTTCCTGCGCCTGAACGGCTGCCGCTGCCAGCAGCAGGGCAATCAAAGCAACAGCGAAAGTTTTATTCATCTAGGTTCCAATAGTTGGCAACGTCGAACCCGCTTCGTTGCGCCGATGCGTTCAGCCCCGTCAGTTAGCATTGAAAGAATTAACAAACCATGAATCACCACTCATTAACCCATTGTTTTTGTTAGAGCGAGATTTCCGCCACGCGTGAACGCCCCCCATCGTGACGCGGCGTTTCCGATGACAATTCTGTAAATTCAAGCCATCCTTCCGCAAACCCGGAGACGACGATGCCCTATCCCCACCTTCTCGCCCCGCTTGATCTGGGCCACATTACTCTGAAAAATCGAGTGCTGATGGGGTCGATGCATACGGGGCTAGAAGAGACCGGCGACTGGAACCGCGTAGCCGAATTCTACGCCACCCGCGCCCGTGGCGGGGTCGGATTGATGGTGACAGGCGGCATGGCCCCCAACCCAGAAGGCGGCGTTTTCCCCGGCGCGGCAGGACTGTTCACTCCGCAAGATATCGCAAACCACCGCATCGTGACCGACCGCGTCCACGAAGCAGGCGGCCTGATTGCCATGCAAATCCTGCACGCGGGGCGCTACGCCTATTCCAAAGATTGCGTGTCGGCGTCAGCCATCAAATCCCCCATCTCACCCTTCCCGCCCCGAGAGTTAGACGAGGCAGGCATCGAGAAACAAATCGCCGACATCGCCACCGCAGCCAGCCGCGCCCGCGAGGCAGGCTACGATGGAGTAGAAATCATGGGGTCGGAAGGCTACTTCCTGAACCAGTTCCTCGTCACCCATACCAACCACCGCACGGATCGCTGGGGCGGCAGCTTTGAGAATCGGATGCGTCTGCCGGTTGATGTGGTGCGCCGCGTCCGTGCTGCTGTTGGAGCGGATTTCATCGTAATATACCGCATCAGTTTGATTGACCTCATTCCAGACGGCTCGACATGGGAGGAAGTCATCAGTCTCGCCCGCGCTGTCGAAGTTGCCGGGGCGAGTATTCTCAACACTGGAATTGGCTGGCACGAAGCCCGTGTGCCCACGATCGCAACCTCGGTTCCGCGCGCGGCCTTTGCCCACCTGACGGCAAGATTGCGACCCGAGGTGACGATCCCGGTGATCACTTCCAACCGCATCAACGCCCCGGAAGTCGCCGAAGCCCTGCTGGCTGCCGGAACCGCCGATATGGTCTCGATGGCACGGCCCTTCCTTGCGGATCCGGATTTTGTCGCGAAAGCGGCGACGGGACGGGCGGATCAGATAGCACCTTGTATCGCCTGCAATCAGGCGTGTCTGGACCACACGTTCTCCGGCAAACTGACGACTTGTCTTGTTAACCCGCGTGCCTGCCACGAAACGCTGCTGTCTTACGATCCCACCCCGGCGCCGAAGTCCGTCGCGGTTGTGGGGGCTGGGCCGGCCGGAATGATGGCGGCGCTGGTAGCGGCGCGAAGGGGGCACCGGGTGACTTTGTTTGACCAAGCAGAGGATGTGGGCGGGCAGCTAAATCTTGCGCGGTTGGTGCCGGGCAAAGAGGAGTTCAACGGGTTGGTTGCGTGGTTTGCCGCCAGTATAGCCGAGGCGGGGATTGAAATCCGGCTGGGGCAGGCGGTTGGGGTGGACCATCTGCGCGGCTTTGATGAGGTGGTGGTAGCCACCGGGGTGAGCCCGCGTGATCCCGCGATTGCGGGGCAAGTGCAGGGTTTGAGTTACATTGAGACGCTGCGGGGGGCTGCGGTGGGATCGAAGGTTGCCGTGATCGGAGCGGGTGGGATCGGGTTTGATGTGGCGGAGTTTCTGGTTGCGGGCGGTCATTCGCTGACCACTCATCCCGATGAGTGGCGGCGTGAGTGGGGGGTGGGCGATCCGGCGACCTCTCGGGGCGGGCTGGCAGAGCCTGCTCCGGAAGCTGCGGCGCGGCAGGTTTGGTTGTTGCAGAGGAAGGCGGAGAAGCCGGGGCGGAGGCTGGGCAAGACGACCGGTTGGATTCATCGGGCAGCGCTGCAGATGAAGGGCGTGAAGATGTGGGGTGGGGTGAGTTATATTGGAATTGAGGAAGGCGGGCTGCGGATTTCCCGCGATGGGGTCGAGGAATTGCTGGCGGTTGATCGGGTGATTTTATGTGCCGGTCAGGTGCCGAACAGGGGGCTGGCGGATTTGCTGGCCGAGGCTGGGATCGCGGCGCATGTGATCGGAGGGGCGGATGTCGCCGCAGAATTGGATGCTAAGCGGGCGATTGATCAGGGCGCAAGATTGGCGGCACGGCTCTAGCTGCCACGCGTGGGCATCTTTTAAACATTGGAATATCAACAGGTTATTACTTATCTTTAGGGTTTGTTAAGACTTGGCGGCACTCAACGTCGCATCAATAGCATCTTTCACGACGCCTAGGGGCTTCGCATTCGACCCCCAAGCTTGCACGAAATTGCCGTCTGGCCCGATCAGGACTTTGTTGAAATTCCATCCCGGCACGAAACCTTGAGTTTCACTTACCCAAGCGTAGAACGGATGCACGTCGCCCGCTGCAACATGGGTAATCGTGGTCATCGGCAGCGTTAGATCGTAATTCAGCGCACAGAAATCCTTCACTTCGGCATCCGACGCGAGTTCTTGATTGAAGTCATCAGACGGTACCGCCAGCACCACAGCCTTATCGCCATAGCTATCCGACAAAGCCTGTAGATCTTCATACTGCGGAGTGAAGCCGCACATCGAGGCGGTGTTTACCAGCAGAACCGGTTTGCCGCGCCACTGTGCAGTGTCATAGCTTCCACCGTCGATGGCGGTGAATTTGAAGCTAGGGACATGGTCAGCGGCTTGGGCCATGTGGTTCACTCCGGGTTGAAATAAAGCCAAGGGGGCAGCCAAAGCCGCGCCGAGTGCAAGCAGGCGAAGTGGGATCATTGCGGCCTCCTATACTGGTTTGGCGATCATATAGTGCAGCGATCAAATTGGACTAGGGCAGCGGCATCCGCGTTAGAAATTTTATGCGCAACGGATGGCCAGAAAATCACGCAAGAGCGAGCCATCGTTTTGACCTAGAACTGCAAACCGGAGCTTAGCTACGAATTGTGTCGCCTTTTTGCAGGGTCGGAAACAGCTCTATCACTTCGCCGCCAACGATGCCGTTGGGGCGTTTTCCCGCAATGATCTCAGCTGCAACCCGGCCGATTTCCAGACGGCACGCATCCATAGTGGCAAGTTGCCGCGGCAGACCGTCAAGCAATTCGACGCCATTAAAGCCCGCAAGCCCGATCTGATCCGGCACATTGAGGCCCTTGTGCAGACAATACAGCAGCCCGCCCGCGCCGATCATGTCATTGGAATAATACAGAAAATCGACGTGCGGGCTGCGGGTCAGCACGGCTTCTGTCATCTCGCGGCCTTTGAGCAGCGCCGAACCGCCAGAGTAAAATTCCCGATCTGCCAAGCTAAGGCCAGCCTTGGCGAGAGCCTCTTCAAAGCCTTCCAACCGTTTGCGGGCGCGGTGGTCATTCGGCATCATCGTTCCAAGAAAAGCGATGTTGCGATAGCCCGCAGCGATGATCGCCTCGGCCATCTGACGACCGGCACGGCGGTGCGAAATGCCAACCGCGCTATCGACCGGGCTGCCGTCGATATCCATGATCTCGACAATCGGAATCCCGGCTTGCCCGAGCATGGCGCGGGCGGCCTCGGTATGCTCCAGCCCCGCGATAATCACGCCCGAGGGACGCCAAGACAGCATCTCATAGAGCACCGATTCTTCGCGATCTGGCGAGTAATTTGTAACGCCGACAACGGGTTGCAGTCCGGTGTCTTCGAGTGTGTCAGAGATACCCGTCATCACTTCCGGAAACACCATATTCGACAGTGAGGGAATGATCACGGCCACGAGATTGACCCGTTGGCTGGCCAATGCGCCGGCGATTTTGTTCGGCACATAACCCAAGCGACGGGCGGCTTCCAACACGCGGGCACGGGTGGTTTCCGAGACGTCGCCACGATTGCGCAGCACACGACTGACGGTCATTTCGCTGACGCCCGAGGCTTCGGAGACATCGCGCAGGGTCAGAGTGCGGCGTGGATCGGGGGTCGGAGGTTTGCTCAAGGGTATGCCTGCGAAATGGGTTTCCACCTTGTTAGCGATTATTCCTCCGCAGTCCAAGCCCTCGTCCCAAAGCGCGCCGAAGCCCGCGATATTAAGCTTGTTCTGAAGCGAGGCGTCGGATATGTTAGCGGTAACAGCAGCATTTGCTGGCGATATTCGACGCGTCTTGCAAGCTCTCATTCCAGACGCGGCGGACCCGAGGGGGAGTGGTGGGCCAAACTTCACTCCCCCTTAATTTACCCAGCGCACTCTGATCGCGCCGCCCTGCATGACTGTTGCATCTGGACGCAAATTTTTGCATGTAAAGCGCGTGGGCCTTGTTAAGACCCGTAATGCGAAAGGCTGGAGCGGTCGTCATTGAGCGGCGGGTCTGGCCTAGGAATGGCCCCGTAGCTCAGCCGGATAGAGCGACGGTTTCCTAAACCGTAGGCCGCGTGTTCGAATCACGCCGGGGTCACCAAAGTTTAGCCTACCTTAGGCGTTCCCATGTCGGGCCGTGCGAGGAACCGAAGCGGTCAAAGCGTATCCCAAAACGGCGTCACCGGCCCTTTTCTCGCAGGTAGGACGAAGACACATAACCTTTGAGGCCGCGCGCTTTCTCTAAAGCGACTTTGCACCAGCGGGTGCCGCCGATAAGTTGGCAGGTGTCTACACGCACAATCGCTCCGTTTGGCAGGCCCACGATGACAATGTAGCCGGTTCCGGGACCAGCGCGCATTTTCAGCATGTCTTCGCCCTTGACGCCGTACACTTCATAGCGATCACGCCAGCCCGCCGCCGCAGGTTGCACAGCTGTTGCTGACGACAACGCGGCTGCCAAAAGTGCAATAAGGACTGTTTTACCCATCGCTAACTTCCTTTCGTATTGTTTGAGCAGTGGGTTTAGCCCGTAAAAGGAACGAAAGGAACCGCGAGAAGTGTTGGTTGTTGATTGCTGTCGGTCGGACGCGGTGTTGAGAAATTGCTGTATTTGGGCGCGTTCTGGGTTAAAATAAGAAAAACACTACGAGCAGGACCAACAAATGACCCCGACCCTAACTGCTTTGCGCCTTGGCGGTGCAGGTTTTGCGCTGGCGCTTTTGGCGAGCTGCGGACTGCGGCATACAGAGCTGGATTGCATGGAACGCGCGATGTATTTCGAATCCAACCGATCAAGCCGGGATGGCATGGTTGCGGTTGGCAGCGTCGTGATGAACCGTGTCGAGTCGGGCAAGTATCCGCATAGCGTCTGTGGCGTCGTTAGCCAGCGCAAGCAATTCGCCCCGGGGGTGATGAACAAGCGCATGAACACGCGGACGGCGCCGAAGCTTCGTGAAGCGGCGCAATCTGTGCTGGAAGGGGAACGTCACCCGCTGGTGGGCAATGCGCAGTTTTTTCACACGGCCACCTACCGAGCCTCATATAACAACATGCATTATGTGTTAACGACCGGTGGGAACGCCTTTTACGAACGCCGCGATGCTGATTTGGTGACGCAGCCGACGCCTTTGCCGCCGATTGAGGGCATTACAGGGAAATGAGGCCGTCGGGCTTGCAATGTATGTTCCAAGGTATCGCGCGAAGTTGCTGAGGTGAGGCTACTTCATGTTCGACAGCTCGATCGCGGTGTCGCCGTCGATTATCAGCCCACGGGCGACGCCGCTGGCGAGAAAGCCCCGCGCAGCTGCGAGTTTTGAGCGTCCGGCCACGAGAGCTACGGTGAAGGTCCGGCGCAGGTCTTCGAATCCGAGCGCAATCGTGCGTTGATTTAGGGGATGGTCGACGGCTTTGCCTTGCAGGTCAAAGAACAGCCCGTTGGTGTCCCCCACTGCGCCAAGACGCTGCAGCTCATCAAGGTCGCAAGCGCTTATCATGCCTTGCGAGCGCAGCAACGAGCCTTCCCGCAACTCGCCAAGCGAGATATAGGCCACGGTTGTCGCATTCGCGAGTGCCAGCGCCTGCTGGACAGATTGTTGTGACAAAAGAATATTTCGAGCGGATGGCGTGTCAGCGATGAAGGGCACGGGCAGAAAAAAGCCCTCGGCCCCTGTTGCTCGGGCGAAGGCATGCACAACTTCGAACGGATTATAGGCAAGGTTGGATTGTAGCGATCCCATCAGGCTAATGAACCGGGCGTGGGGTGCCGCAACCCCTGCCAGTTGCAGCGTCATTTGCTCCAGCGTGCGCCCCCATCCGGTGCCGACCACAGCCAGCGGTGTTTCGGACAAGTGACGGCGCAAATGGGCGGCGGCGGCGGCACCTACGGCACGAAATGCGAAGGGGGCTAGGATGGCATCGCTTTCTGCCGCAGCAATGTCATGGCCGAGCGCCGGAGTGCATATGCAGAAGTCCAGGCCGTAGCGTTCGCGAATCGCCTCCTCGACCGGAAGCAAACCGACATTGGCCGGGTTGATGGTGATGCTGACCAAACCGGTGTCGCGGGCATCGGACAACAGCTTGTTAACGCGGGCGCGGGTGATTCCCAGACGCTTCGAAGTGGCTTCTTGGTTCAAACCGCCGATGTAGTAAAGCCACGCCGCGCGGGCCATAAGAATCTGATCTTCCTGAGTTTCTCCGGCCAGTGGGCGCATCTGCTGTCTTCCTTGCTTTGTGAATCATAATTACAAATGTCATATTACTTGACAATTGTAATAACTCGCGACATCTTTTGTGTGTCGGGAGAGGCCGACAGGGGGTTTCGCCAGTTAACTGGCTTAGGGAGGAGATAGCAGATGAAAAACCGGTTTGCCGGAATTGTTACGGCTTGTTCAATGCTTGCTTTGACGGCAGGGGCTGCGCAGGCGCTTGAACTGGCATGGGTTCATGCGAATGCTGCGGCACAATCAGAGCAGAGGGTGAAGGCGGGCTTTGACGCCTGGCTTGCAGAAACGGGCAAATCTGATTGGAATGTCAGCCTGCTGGACAGCGGCGGTTCGGGCGAAGCCACCGCTTCAAATATCCAGGATGCTGCCAGCCGCGGCGTCGATGTAATCGTGATCACCATGGCCGACCTGCGCGCCAGCCGTGCTGCACTTGATGCGGCTAAAGCCGCCAACATTCCGGTGTTTGCTGTGGACTCGGGCTACACCGAGGGCGTTCTGGTCGATATCACCACCAACAACTGGGCCATGTCTTCGGACGTATCGGTCTATTTGCTGGACCAACTGGGCGGCACGGGCAATCTGGTTTTCCTTCGCATGGCCGAGCACCACGGCACCCGCAAACGCGGCGACGTAATGGAAACCGTGCTGAAAGAATATCCCGACGTGAAAGTATTGGCCGAGCACAACATCGACTATACCGCGTTCTTTGAAGACACCAACAAAACGATGGAAGATTACGTGGCCCGCTTTGGCACGGAAATCAACGCTGTCTGGGCACCTTGGGATGAGCCTGCGCAAGCCGTCGTTAACGTTTTGAACGCGAACGGCCTAAAAGATGTCAAAGTGATCGGCATCGACGGTCATCCGCAAGCGATTGCCGAGGTGTGCAAGCCCGACAGCCAGATGATCGCCACCGTCAGTCAGCCGTTTGAAAAAATGGGTGTGCAGGTGGGCGAGTGGATCCAAGAGATTGTCGTCGACAAGAAGGCAGCCGATGACGTTCTGCCTGCCAAGACCGTCTATATGGATGCGCCCTTGGTCACCAAGAGAAACTGCAAAGACTTCATGTGATCCGATCGTTGGGGCGGGCATCTGTCTGCCCCGACGCAACCTTTTACGGTAGGGGAGGGATGGCGCATGGAAATCGTGCTTTCCAACATCACAATGCAATTCCCCGGCACCCGTGCGCTGGACGGGGTGAGCGCAAGTTTTCGCACTGATGAGGTGCATGGTCTGATTGGCGAGAACGGGGCTGGCAAATCTACTTTGGTCAACGTGCTTGGCGGTAGTTTGTTGCCATCCTCGGGCACGGTGCAAATTGACGGCCAAGCTGTGCGGCTGTCGTCGCCGCATGACGCGCTGATGCAAGGCATTGCGCATGTCAGTCAAGAGGGCAGTCTGGTACAGGGCCTTACTGGGGCCGAGAATATTTTGCTCGGAGCCGAGCCGAGCCGGATGAGCGTTGTGATCCGCTCGGCTGCGTTGAACGCACAGGCACAGGCTTTGTTGGCGCGCTGGTTTCCGCAGGTGCAGATTGATCTGCGCAAGCCGGTAGGCGAATTGCCGATGGCGGATCGCAAAGTGATCGAGATCGTGCGGGCTTTGCGCGGTGCGGCAAGGCTGGTCATTCTGGACGAGCCGACTGCAACCTTGCCTGCGCGTGAAAAAGAACAGTTGTGGGGCATTATCCGCAGCCTGCCGAAGCAGGGGGTCGGAGTGGTTCTGATCAGCCATTTCCTTTCGGAAATCAAAGCCTTGTCGGACCGCATTACCGTCCTGCGTGACGGGCGGCATGTTCGTACTGCCGCCGCTGCAGAGTTGTCTGAGCATGATCTTGTCGATCTGATGCTGCGTCGCACCGGCGGCTCTAATCTGCGCGGGGCGAGTGCAGCGGCGATACATGGAGAGACGGTGCTGGAGCTTGCCAATTGGCAGGTTGCGGCTGTCGATGTGCCCCAGTTCCGCCTGCACGCCGGAGAGATTGTCGGCTTGATCGGGCTGACCGGGGCAGGCCACACCGGCTTTGCGCGGTCGCTGCACAACCCGGCAGGCGCGCGTTGTGCGAGCCTTGTTGTTGCTGGCAAGCCGGTGAAGTTGGGGACGGTTTCGCAGATGCAGGCGGCGGGGATCGCTTTGGTGCCCGATCACCGCATGGAATATGCGCTTGTCGGCGAATGGACGCTGCGCGAGAATTTGGCGATGGTGCATCCGCAGCACGGCGCGATTGGCGCAGGTGTGCTGTCAATTCGGCGTGAGGAAGCCGAGGCGCGGCGGGTGATGACCCTTCTCAACGTCAAGGCGCATGGCTCGGGCCAGCTTCTGAAAACCCTGTCGGGCGGTAACAAGCAGAAAATCTCGATTGGCAAATGGCTGTATGGTGCCGAGGGCCGCTACCGCGTGATGATTTTTATCGAGCCAACCGAAGGCGTCGATATTGGGGCGAAAGCTGAGATTTACGCCGAGATGCGCCGTCTGGCGGCATCGGGTGTCGGGATTATCATCGCCTCATCCGACCTTTTGGAAATCGAATCCGTGGCGCACCGCGTCATTCCCTTCACCAATCAGCGACCGGGCCCAGAAATTCCGCAAAGCGGGTTTTCGGAAAGCACCTTCATCGCCGCAATTTCAGGAACCGCAGCATGAGCGATCTGACCCATTCCAGCAGCGCAGACCGCCGCGATACGGTCTTGGGGTTTATTCCCAAGGATTATGTGCAGCGCTACAGCACGCTCGTGGTGCTGGTGTTGATGTTCGTGGTGTTCACGGTGACGGTGGACAAGTTTTTGACGCCGCAGAACCTGTTGAATATCGCGCAGCAGATTTCGATGCTGACGATTGTGGGCGCGGGGCTGACGTTTGGCTTTGCGGCGAAAGAGATGGATTTGTCGGTGGGCTTTACCGTCGGTCTGGCGGGCGTGTTGGTGCCGCTGATGCTGGTGGCGGGATGGTCGCTGCCGATGGCTTTGCTTGCGGGGCTGGCGGCAGGGTTTGCGGTGGGCGTGCTGAATGCAGGCTTGGTAACTCTGGTGGGTATCCCGTCGCTGATTGCGACGCTGGCAACTGGGTCGATCCTGTTTGGCGTCAACTTCTTGCTGACCGGGGGCCGTGCGATTTACGGCGGCTTGCCTGACAGCTTTTTGTGGCTGGGGCAGGGGCGCATCTTGGGCATTCCGGTGCTGGCTTACTTTATGATCGGCGCGGTGGCCTTGGCGTGGTTCGTGATGGAGCGGACGATTTTTGGCCGGTACATGTATGCCGTTGGCGGCAACCAGAAGGCGGCGGAGCTTTCGGGCGTCAAGGTCCGCCGCTACAAGGCCGCTTCGCTGATCGTCTGTGCGCTGTTTGCGGTGGTGGCGGGCACGCTGCTGTCGGCAAGGCTTGGCTCGGGTCAGCCGAATGCGGGCGAGCGGTATCTGCTCGACGGTCTTGCCACGGTGTTTATCGGCATGACCATGCTGCGCCCCGGCACGGCGACGGTGTTGGGAACTTTCTTCGGCGCGTTGTTTATCGGGGTCATCAACAACGGCCTGAACCTGATGGGCATGGACACCTACATTCAGTCAATCGTGAAGGGTGTGATCATCCTTGTCGCGGTGGCCGTGGTGTCGCGCAGTACAAAACTGAACCTTCTGTAATGATCGGAGACTGAGATGAATCAGCCACAGGCTGTTCACCGGGCTGACGCAGGCTCTAACTCGGACCTGCCCCAGCTTTACCGCATGATGCGCCGGATTAGGACATTCGAGGAACGTGTCGGCGAGTTGTTTGTGCGCGGCCAATCGGCGGGGTCGATGTTGCATCTGTCAATCGGCGAGGAAAGTGCGGCGGCAGGCGTCTGCGCCGCGATGCGCGACGGCGACAGGTTTACCACGCATCACCGCGGCCACGGTATCTTTCTAGCGCGCGGTGCGGACCCCGCCCGGATGATGGCCGAGATCGGCGGCAAAGAGGCGGGCTATTGCCACGGCAAGGGCGGCTCGATGCATATCGCCGATATGGGGCTGGGGCATCTGGGGGCGAATGCGATTGTTGGGGGCGGGATTCCCGCCGTCGTGGGCGCTGGGCTGGCGGCGCGGCATCACAAGACCGGGGCGATCAGTGCCGCGTTTTTCGGCGATGGTGCGACGGGGCAAGGCATCTTGTATGAAAGCATGAACATGGCGGCGCTGTGGTCGCTGCCGTGCCTGTTCGTCTGCATTAACAACCAATACGGCATGGGCACACGAATTGATCAGGCCACCGCTAATCCTCGTCTGCATGAACGCGCGCAAGCCTTTGGTTTGGCCGCTGAAACCGTCGATGGGCTTGATGTCGAGGCTGTCGCTGAAGCTGGCCGGCGACTGGTTGATGGTGTGCGCGATGGCAAGCCTGCGTTTCTAGTGATTGATTGCTATCGCTTCTATGGCCATGCACGCAAAGACAAATCGCCCTACCGCGACCCGGGCGAGGAAGAAACCGGCCGCGCCAAGGACCCGGTGGCCTTCGCTCGCGCGGCACTGATTGAGCGCAAAGTGTTGGAGGAAAGCGCCTTGGATACGCTGGATGCCGAAGTGGCGGCGGAAATGGACGCTACGATTGATTTCACCGTGGCGCAGCACGAGCCGCCGCTGTCCTCGATGTTCCGCGATGTTTACGCCCCCGGGGAGCCAGAACCGGAGCCGGTTCGCACTCGGATAGATCGAATTTTGGCGCGCGGTTGAGGGGAATATCATGGCACTTCAAGAAATGACCTACCGCGATGCTTTGCGTAAAGCGCTGGCGGATTCGATGACGGAAAACCCCGATGTGATTATTCTGGGGGAGGAGGTGGGCCGCTACGGCGGTGCCTATGCCGTGACCAAGGATCTGATCAAGGAATTTGGCCCTGAACGGGTGATCGACACGCCGATTTCTGAACCCGCGATTGTGGGTGCTGCGGTTGGGGCTGCAATGGCAGGTCTGCGGCCGGTGGCGGAGCTAATGTATGTCGATTTCATCGGCATGACGATGGACCAGCTTGCCAACCAAGCCGCCAAAATCCGCTATATGTTTGGCGGCCAGATCGGCGTGCCGATGGTTTTGCGCACCCAAGGCGGCACGGGCCGTTCCGCAGGCGCGCAGCACAGCCAAAGCCTTGAGGCTTACGTGATGCACACTCCCGGTCTGCGGCTGGCGATGCCCGCGACGGTGGCCGATGCCTACCATCTGCTGCGCCAAGCACTGACCAAGCCCGACCCGGTGGTGTTCATCGAGCATAAGGCGCTGTATACTCTGAAGGAAATGGTCGATCTGGACGCGCCCGCCCCAGACTGGGGCAAGGCCGCGATCCGTCGTCAGGGCCGCGATCTGGTGATCGTCACCTATTCGCGCCAAGTGCATTATGTGATGGAGGCTGCGAAAAAACTCGCCGCCGAAGGCATTGAGGCGACGGTGATTGACCTGCGCACGCTGAGCCCGCTCGATTTTGACACCATCCGCACCCACGTGGAAAAGACTGGCCGCGCCATGGTGGTCAGCGAAGGTGTGATGACGGCAGGCGTGGCCGCAGAACTTGCTGCACGGATTTCTGAGGAATGCTTTGATTTTCTCGAAGACCCAGTAATCCGGGTGGCGGGTGAGGATATTCCGATCTCGGTCTCGACCGCGTTGGAAACCGGATCGGTTCCCGGCCCGCAACTGATCTTTGAGTCTGCGATGAAACTTCTGTCCTCGCGGGAGGCCGTGTGATGCAGCTTGAGCTGACCATGCCGCGTCTGGGGGAGACGATGGACGAAGGCACCATTTTGGGCTGGCTGGTGCAGATTGGCACGGCGTTCAAACGCGGCGATGCAATTTTGGAGCTGGAAACCGACAAGACCGTGGTGGAATATCCTGCGTTGGGCGATGGTGTACTGAACGAGGTAATGGTTGGCCCGGGCGACCGTGTTGCCGTTGGTGCGCCAATTGCACGGGTGACGGTTGCCAATGCTGCGGATTGGGCGGATGCGACCGCGCCAGCCGAAGCGAGCGTTGCCACGGCAGCCTTCGCTGTCCTGACGATGCCGCGTCTGGGTGAGACGATGGAAGAAGGGGTCATTGGGCAATGGCTGGTGGCCGAGGGCGCCGCCTATGCTCGGGGCGATGCTATTCTTGAGATTGAAACCGACAAGACGGCGGCCGAGGTGCCGGCGCTGTCGGCGGGCCGTCTGTTGCGAATCCTTGCGCAGCCCGGCGCGCGCATCGCGGTCGGTCAGCCGATCGCAGAGGTGCAAGGTGAGGTTGAAGCGGTGACGGTTGTTTCGGCGACAGCACCGCAAGTGCCCGAGGCGCAGACCGTTGCCAAGGCCGCGCCTTCGCTGGGCGATGGTCGATTGCGCGCCACACCCTTGGCTCGCCGTATGGCACGGCAAAAAGGTGTGGCGCTCGGCAGCCTGACAGGCACTGGGCGGCGGGGGCGAATTGAGCGCGCCGATGTGGAACGTGCCGATGTAGATCGTGCAGGGCCAGCGGTGGCAGGCTCGGGGTGGCTTGGAACGCCCGTAGGCCGGGTAGCCTATGAGGTCGAAGGCACGGGTGGGCGCACGCATCTTTTGATCCACGGTTTCGCAGGTGATCGCACGGCGTGGGCGGTTGCGGCTTCGGCATTGCGCCGGGCCGGGCATCGCACAGCGGTGTTTGATATGCCGGGGCATGGTGAGACCGAGGCAGAGGCGACGGACCTCGCCAATTTGACTGATGCGGCCGAGGCGCTTGCGGCTATCTTGCCGGGACCGCTGGTTCTGGTCGGTCATTCGATGGGCGCTGCGGTTGCGGTGGCGCTGGCGTCCCGGCTGAGTGCAAAGGTTGCAGGTCTTGTATTGTTAACGCCTGCGGGCTGCGGGCCGCTGATGGGCGCCGAGTTTGTGCATGGCATGGCAGATGCCACGACGACGGGTGAAGTCAGCCATCTATTGCGCTTGCTTGGCCCAAAGGGTGGCGCGCTTTCGGATGCTGTGCTGGCCCAAATGGCTGGGCAGATGGCGCGGGGTCGGCTGAAAGCACTCGCCGCCGCCTTGGCCTCACCGGATGGTCGCCAGAGGATTGACTTGATCCGAGCGCTGCAGGCACTGCCCGAAGCGCTGCCGATCCGGGCGCTGTTCGGCACTGAAGACCGCATTGTTTCGGCCACGGATGCGCTGAACGTGCCCGCCCGCGTGGCTGTGCATTTTTTGCCAACGGGACATATGCCGCAATGGGATGCACCGCGCGATGTGGTTGAGTTGATCCTGAAAGGAGCCAAAGATGAGTGACGCTAAAACAAATCTTGCCGCTGCCAAAACGCGTTTAAGCGGTTTAGCCAAGGCTACGCCTGCGCTGATGCAATCGTTTGCCGGCATCAGCAAGGCCGCCACTGCGCCGGGGCAATTTTCGGCTGCGCAAAAAGAACTGTTGGCGGTGGCTATATCCGTGGCGAAGGGCTGCGAGGATTGCATTCTCTACCACCTCGACGCCGCGCGCAGGCATGGTGCGGATGAGGCGGCACTGGTTGAGGTGCTTGAGGTTGCTGTGGAAATGGGCGGTGGCCCGGCAGTGATGTATAGTGCCAAAGCACTTGACGCGTGGCGCAACCTCGTCTGACTTTGGCGTCGTATCGGGGAGGATACTATGGCTTTTTACCTGACCGCCGACGGAGGCACGGAAAGCCTGCGAGCGCGGATTTATGATCTGAACGGCGCTTGCCTTGGGCAGAAAGCTGTGCCGTATGAGACTCGCTTTGCGGCGGGTGCGCGGGCTGAACAGAACCCCGAAGACTGGTGGCAGGCGCTGATCACCGCCACCGCAGGCGCGATTGCTGAAGCAGGAATTGACGCGGGCCAGATAGAGGCGATGTGTTTTGCTACCACCTGCTGCACCGTGGTTGCGCTTGACGAACAAGGCCGTGCGCTGCGGCCTGCGCTGATGTGGATGGATGTGCGCGCCAACGCCGAAGCCGACGCGGTGCTCGCCACGGGCGATGCGGCGTTAGCGATCAATGGTGCGGGGCAGGGGCCGGTATCGGCTGAGTGGATGATCCCCAAGGCGCTGTGGTTGAAACGCCACGAGCCCGCAACTTTCGATGCCGCCCATACGATCTGCGAGTATCAGGATTTTCTTATCCTGCGGCTGACCGGCGAGCGTTGCGCGTCTTTGGATAATGCGGGCCTGCGTTGGCATTATTCCAGTCGCAACGGCGGTTGGGCGCGCGGTATTCTTGCCAAGTTAGGGCTGGAGGATTTGATCGAAAAATGGCCCGCCCGCGTGGTGCCTCCGGGTGAGGTGGCGGGCACATTGACCCCCCATGCCGCTCATGCCCTGGGGCTTAGTCAAAGCGTCAAAGTGGTGCAGGGTGGGGCGGATGCATTAATTGGGATGATCGGGCTTGGCGTTGCCCAACCGGGGCAACTGGCGCTGATCACCGGCTCGTCGCATTTGCTGTTTGGTGTTACAGAGGCACCGCTGCACGCGCCGGGCGTCTGGGGCGCTTATCCTGATATCGTTTATCCGGGGCGCTGGATTGTCGAAGGCGGGCAAACCTCGACGGGGTCGATCATCAACTGGCTGCGGCGGATGACGGGCGGCACGTTGGATCTGGCCGAGATGAACCGCTTGGCCGAGGCGTTGGAGCCCGGTTGTGAAGGCTTGATCGTGCAGGACCACTTTCAAGGCAATCGCACGCCCTATACCGATCCGCTGAGCCGGGGTGCGATTGTGGGGCTGACACTGGCACACGAGCCGCAACACATCTTCCGCGCCATCATGGAAGGCATTGGTTTTGGCACTCGCGCCATTCTGGATGCATTCCGGGCGGGGGGCTATGCATCCACCGAGATCACCGTGGGCGGTGGCGCTACGGCGTCGCGGTTATGGATGCAGATACATGCCGATACCGCAGGCTTGCCGGTGCGGATTCCGGCTTCTGCGGATGCGCCATCGACTGGATCGGCGGTGCTCGCAGCGCATGGAGCTGGGCGGTTTGCGAGCATCGACGAGGGCATTGCCGCACTGGTGCGGCCCGGTTCGAGCATTGACCCACGCCCGCGCGAGGCCGCGATGTACGAGGAAATTTATCATAAATACAAGGCGCTGTATCCGGCGCTGAAAGGGGCTCTGGCATGATCCGCGAGTTCGATCTGACCGGGCGTCTGGCGGTTGTAACGGGAGGAGCGGCAGGCATTGGCCGTGCAATTTGTGCCGTGCTGGCAGAAGGCGGCGCGAGGGTGGTGGTTGCCGATCGCAACGCCGAGGCAGCAGCGGCTTTGGCTGCCGAACTGGGCGGCATCGCCCTGCCGCTGGATGTGACCGACCCCGAGAGATGCGAGATTGCCGCCATCGACCTTATGGCAAACTACGGCCCGGCGGCGATTTTGGTGAACAATGCGGGCATCGTGATGAATGCCACCTCGCTGGAGGTTGATCTGGCCGACTGGCGGCGGGTGATTGATGTCAATTTGCACGGCGTGTTTCATACCAGCCGCGCGTTTGGGCGGCATATGGTGGCGGCAGGGCGCGGTAGCGTGATCAACATCAGTTCGATCTGCGGTGAGGTGACGGTGCATCCGCAACCGCAAGCCGCCTATAACGCGGCCAAAGCTGGCGTGAACCTGCTGACAAAATCGCTGGCGGTGGAATGGGCGGGGCGGGTGCGGGTGAACGCTGTGGCGCCGGGATACACTGCGACTGAATTGACGCTGCTGGGTCGGTCAAAACCCGAATGGTTCAACACTTGGTTGGCGGGAATTCCGATGGGACGTCTGGCTGAGCCGCGCGAGATCGCGCTGGCAGTGGCTTACCTCGCCTCGGATGCAGCGTCTTATGTCACCGGCACTGTGCTGACGGTGGACGGCGGCTATACGGCAATTTGAAGGAGGAAACATGAGTATCACCAAACGCGTGGCATTGGTCACAGGTGCAAGTCGCGGTATCGGCAAGGCGATTGCAATCGGATTGGCCGAGCGCGGCTTTGATCTGGTGCTGAACGATATTGCTGCACAGTCGATCACGCTTGACGAAACTGCAACTGAGGCGCGCACGCATGGCGGCCGGGTGATCGCTTTGCATGCGGACGTCTCAAACAAGGCGCAGGTGCAGGCGATGGTAACGGATGCGGTTGCGCAGATGGGCAGCATTCATGCAGTGGTGAACAACGCGGGCATTCTGCGCGCGTCTGACGTGGAACACTGCCCTGAGGATTATTGGGACAGCGTGATGGACATCAATGCCAAAGGCACTTTTTTGGTCGTGCAGGCAGTGCTACCGATGATGAAAGCGCAGAACTACGGGCGCATCTGCAATATCTCGTCCATTGGCGGCAAGCATGGCGCGCCTGAGCAAGCGCATTACTCCGCATCGAAAGCCGCCGTGATGGGCTTTACCCGCGTGCTTGCTCAAGAAGTCGGCCCGTTTGGTATTACCGCCAACTGTATTTGTCCCGGCATTATCCTGACCGATATGGGCCGGGTGAACCTTGACGACCCCAGCATCAGCAATGCCTGGAAAGCCAAGACCGCGATGGCGCGCATTGGTGACCCAGAGGATGTGGTGGGGCCGGTTGCATTTTTCTGTTCGGACGACAGTGCTTTTGTCACCGGGCAAAGTCTTAACGTCGATGGGGGCATCGTGCTTAGTTGAGCGATCTTTAAGTTTGATCTGGGTCGGCAGCAACAGTCGTTGCCGATCAGATTAGAGCGACTCGGCGCCGTCGATGACAAGCGCGTGGCCCGTCATGAATGACGATTTATCCGACGCCAGAAACACGATGCTGTCAGAAATTTCATCGACCCTGCCGAACCGCCTCATTGGGATCAAGGTCGCCACGTAGTCTTCCAACGCCAAGCGCCCACCCATCTGTGCCTCAAAACCAGCGTTGAAGGTCGTGTCAACAAAGCCGGGGCAAAGCGCATTGCAGCGTATGTTGTAGCGGGCATAATCGACGGCGATCTGTTTGGTCATTGCGATAACCGCATGTTTTGTCGTGGTGTATGCGATCATCTCGCGGTCATATTGCACACCTGAATTGGAGGCGGTGATAATGATTGATCCGCTCCGCTGCAGCTTCATGATGGCTATAGCCGCCTGCGCTGCCACGAAATGAGCACGAACGTTCAGCCGCCAAGAGTTATCCATATCGGCGGGCGTGATCTGATCGAGTTTGCCAGGGATCTGAATGCCCGCATGGGAGTGCAGGATATCAAGCTTGCCATAACGCGAGGCCGTATCGTTTATGGCACGCGTCAGGGCGTCGTCGTCGGTTACATCCAACCGCATTGCTTCGGCGATGCCGCCGCTGGATATAATTAATGCCGCTGTCTCGGATGCGCTGGCATGGGCGAGGTCGGTCACAACAACTTTGGCACCTTGTGCGGCCATTGCTAACGCGCCTGCGCGGCCGATACCGGCTCCGGCTGCGGTGACAAAAGCGATGCGGTCCTGCAAAAGCATCAAAGTCTTCCCTAAGATTTGGCCGCACCGCGCCGCAAGATGCTTTGGGCGGTGATTAGAAGGCATAGGGAAACCGCCAAAACCATGCTGCCGATCGCGTTGATTTCGGGCGTCACACCGCGCCGGATCGACGAGAAGACATAGATCGGCAGCGTGGTGTTAGAGCCTGCGACAAAGAACGCGATGATGAAGTCGTCGAAGGAAAACGTGAAGGCCAACAGAGCTCCCGCAAGTATTCCCGGAAAGATTTGCGGTAGCGTCACTTGGCGAAAGGTGCCGAACGGCGTTGCGCCAAGGTCAGCGGAAGCTTCGATCAGGCTGCGATCCATGCCGGCGATGCGGGCGCGGACGATAATGATGACCAAGGACATCGAAAACAGCCCGTGTGCTGCGATGAGCGAGCCGTAGCCCAAGCCCAGTTGCGGCGCGGTTTCGGCCGAGGCGAAGATCAGTTTCAGCATCGGGTTCAGCACGTCAAACAGCGTTACCATCGCGATGAGGGTGGCGATGCCGATCACGATGCCGGGGACCATAACTGCGATGTAGATCATCGCATCGAACAGCGCGCGGGTCTTGCCCTTGACGCCTTGCAGCGCCAGTGCCGCCATTGTTCCAAACACTGTCGCCAAAACGGACGAGGTCAAGGCGACGATCAGGCTGGTCTGAAACGCCTCGACCACAAAGGTATTCGACAGCGCCTTGCCATACCATTGCACAGAAAGACCCTGCAACTGGCTTGCCGCTTTCCCGGCGTTAAACGAAAACAGCACGATGATGCCAATCGGCACATAGAGGAACAGGTAAACGGCGAGGGCATAAAGGCGCATTTTCCCTCACATCAACGAGATATCATCGCGGCCACCCGACCAGCGACGCGTAAAGCGCATGTAGGCAGTGACGGTCACCAGCATCACCAGCACCAAAGCCACCGCGACCGCCGAGCCAAAAGCCCAGTTGCGCGACTGCACGAATAGATCGACCAGCGCATTGCCGACAAAGAACACCTTGCCGCCGCCGAGCATCGCGGGGATCAGGAATTCCCCCATCAACAGGATGAACACCAGCATGCAGCCAGTGGCCACGCCCGGCATCGACAAGGGGAGTGTGACGGACAGGAACGTGTTGAGCGGTGGTGCACCAAGGTCGCTCGCGGCCTCCAGCAGGCGCTTGTCCAGCCGTTCGAGGCTAACGTAGATCGGAAAGACCATCAGCGGCAGATAGCCATAGACGATGCCGACCAGTACGGCGAAGGGGGTATTGATCAGCTGGATATGACCCAGACCCAAGGCGGCGAATACATTAGGCAAGCCTTTGCCGCCCAACAGAAAGATCCACGCATAGCTCCGGATCAGGATCGATGTCCAGAATGGCACGATCACGAGGATCAACAACATCGTCTGCCATTTGGCGCTGGCGCGTACGGCGAGGAAATATGCCAGCGGATAGGCGATGAACAGGCAAGCGATGGTGCCGATTGGCGCCAGCACCATAGTGTTCTTGAACGCCGCCCATCTCGCGCCGAGGTTTAAGAAATTGGCAAAGCTGAAAGCGGGAACATAGCCACCGGCTGGCCCCCGCTCTCCAAATGAAAACACGAAAACCACGATCAGGGGCAGCACCAGCATGGCGACGAACCAAGCGGTTGCAGGAAACAATAGCAGCGCTCTCCGAAATCGTGGTTTCATCACTAGGCCGACTTGAACCGGGCCATCAACTCGGCGCGATCGGGGTTGGTCAGGGTCTCTGCCGCGCCGAACTCCAGCGCGTTGAGCAGCTCTGCGGCAGGATACAGGATCGGATCGGCCAGACGCTCTGGCGTTAACATGGCATTGACGCGGGCATCGGCGACAGGTTGGCCGTGGAACAGCGTCTCTTTCATGTTGATCGCAGGGTCGAGCAAGTAGTTGATGAGCGCATAAGCCGCATCACGGTGCGGGGCACCGATTGGAACGGCGTAGAAATCGCTCCAAATCTCGCCGCCCTCTTTACCTAGGGTGTATTCGATCTCGGGCATATCGCGGTTCAACTGTTTTCCGTCGCCCGTCCAGCACATTGCCAGCCACGCATCGCCATTGCGCATCGCGGGCTGATAATCCGAGGTGATTGCAAACAAATGCGGCTTGACGTCAAGCAGCAGTTTTTCGGCGTCGGCAAGCTCTTTCGGGTCAACGGAATTGAAGGAATAGCCGAAATATTTCAAAGCGTTGCCGATTGTGGTCAGCTGATAGTCATGCACCGTCGTGCGACCGGAAAACGCTCCCTGGGTAATGTCCCAGAATTCTTTCCAACTGGTCACGGCTTTGCTGTTGTTGTTTGCCGTGTTGGTCGCCATGCCAGTGGTGCCCCAGTCTTTTGAGACCGCGTAGATTTTGCCATCGACGGTTCCGGGGCCAGCAAAACGTGGATCAAAGGCGTTGGCGTCGTAGTTTGGTATCTTCGACATGTCCAACGGTTCGATCAGACCGAGTTCGACATAGGTGGTGATCGTGTAGTTGGTCGGCACGAACACGTCCCAGCCGGTGCCGCCCGCCTGAAGTTTGGCCAACATTTCCTCGTTTGAACCAAAGACATTCAGATCGACAGCGGCCCCGGTTGCGGCCTTGAAACTTTCGAAATCCGCCGGGTCGTGGTAGTTTGGCCAGCTGGCAATCACCACGCGGTCGCCAATGTTCGCCTGTGCCATGGCTTGTCGGGAAAGCGTCGCGCCAAGCACCGATGTCGCGAGCCCCAAGCCGGTCACACCCAAGAAATGCCGGCGCGAAACCGAGCCTTTCTTGTAGCGCATAAGTTCTTCCATAAACTTTGTACGAGATATGAAGTCATTGCGGTCACTCATGTTCATTCTCCCAGTTGTATTTTTGTTATGTTTTCAGTCATTGCCAAGGATCAAACCGACCCCATCACGCCAGCTTGCATGTGCCGCTTGCCCCGGTTCAAAGGCACCTTCGACAGCTTCGGCTTGGCGTGGAACCAGCACCAAGAACTCACCAAGATCAGTATTCTTAACGAGGTATTCGGTATGTTCGCCAAGGAAAATACGCGCGGCAATCGTCACCGGCACAGAAATGCGGTCTGCGGGCGTAGCATTGCGTTGCAAAGTGATCTGCTCGGGCCGCAGGCAAAGCGAGGCCGTTTGCCCAATCACCAAGGAACGCGGTGCGTTGGCAGTATGGTTCAGGCCAACAACACGGATCTGGCAACTATCTCCCGACGCCGTGACGACGCCCGCGAAGAAGTTCGTCTTGCCGACGAAATCTGCGACGTAACGGGTGTTCGGGCTGTCATAAAGCGCACGAGGCGAGCCGATTTGCACGATTTTGCCGCCTTGCATCACACAAATGCGATCCGACATCGACAGTGCCTCTTCCTGATCATGGGTGACCAGAACGAAAGTAATGCCAAGCTGACGTTGCAGAGTTTGAAGCTCTATCTGCATGTCGCGTCGGAGCTTTTTGTCTAAGGCTGCCATCGGCTCGTCCAGCAACAAAAGCTTGGGTTCGTTGACGATGGCCCGCGCAAGGGCGACGCGCTGTTGCTGGCCACCTGACATTTCGTAAATGCGGCGCGTGCCATAGCCGGGCAGGCGCACTGTATCTAGCGCCTTATCGACGGCGCGAGCGATTTCGGCTTTTTGCAGGCGGGGGCGCTGTTGACGCAGGCCATAGGCGATGTTGTCAAAGACGGTTAGGTGGGGAAACAGCGCATAGTGTTGAAAAACCATGTTGATCGGGCGGCGGTAGGGCGGCAGATCGTTCACCCGTTGCCCATCAAGCAGCACATCGCCCGAGGTTGGAACTTCAAAGCCGGCCAACATCCGCAGGGCAGTGGTCTTGCCGCAGCCGGATGGGCCGAGGAACGACAGGAACTCACCACGCTGGATCGTCAGCGAGACATTATCGGCGGCAATGACCTTGCCGTAATGCTTTGAGGTATTTCGCAATTCGGCGATTGGGTCATTTTGTTCGGCCATCCGCCCATCCGTGCCTATGCAGTGAACTGAGCTAAATCCTAGGCAGGCGGCTTTTCATTGTATATACCTCAAAAAGCATAGCGGCGATTTATACATTGCAAATGAATCAGGCAGAACTGTTCACGAAAGCGGGTAGCCTGGTCGAGATGATCGGGGCCAAGGGCTTTCCTGGCGCACTGGCAGACCTGCTGCGATTCACGGTGCCTTACAGCTACACCGTCGTATTTGGCTATCGCGATGCGGCTCGCCCATTGGACCTTTTCGACGACTTTCCGGTGAGCAAGCAGAAGATATTCGTGACCGACTATGTCGAGGGCCCGTATCTGTTGGACCCATTTTTTCGCGCAGCCAAGCGCCCGGTTGCGCAGGGGTTGTATCGGATGCGCGATCTGGCGCCCGATCGGTTTTATCAGGGCGAATACTATCGCAATTATTACGCGAAAACCGGACTGGCCGAGGAGATCGGCTTTTTCATCAAGCTGGCACCATCAACGACCATAGTTTTGTCGCTGATGCGGGCTGAAAAGGCGTTCAGCGCTCGCGAGATGGTTGGTCTGCAAAACATTGCGCCGTTTGTGATCGCGACCGCTCGTAAGCACTGGGGCGGTCTGCCCCATATGACGCAGACCAGTGATAATGGGGACGATAAAAAGATAGAGAACTCCTTCGCAAGCTTTGGTCAGGGCACCCTGACGCCGCGTGAGCGTGAGGTTGTCGAACATACGCTCAAGGGCAATTCCGCTGAGGCGATTAGTAAGATCCTCGGCATTGCCTCCGGCACGGTGCGCATTCATCGCCGCAATGTTTACGCCAAACTTCAGATCTCATCGCAGGGCGAACTGTTTTCGATGTTCATCAAAGCCCTGAGCGGCACGGCTGGCTAGAGGCACCGCGTTTGATAGGCGTGGTCAAGACAAGGACTTTTCGTCCAGCGTGGCCGCCCGAATCCAAAGCCATCCGGCAAGCCAAGCAACCCCTGTGGCAAGCACGACCAGACCCAGATCAAGTGCAAACTCCGGCACAAAAGCCCGCAATGCGATCGGCACTGCGCCCATCGCATAGAGCATCAACGGCAGGCGCGGCACTTGCTTTCCGATGGCCAGAGCGATGGCGAAGGCGATCGTGCTGAACAAGAATAGCAATGAACTGATGGTGAGGATCAGGCCCAGTGGCCCAGCACGCAGTTCGGCGATGGTTTCCATCGGAAGCTTAGAAAACACTAGATTTATGACAACCTCTACGCCTTCCAAACTCGCCAAAGACACAAAGTGAAGGAGAAAGGCGATGACACCGAATAGTCCCGTTCGCCGACCGAAAGCGAGGAAAAGGCCAGTGACAAGACCCAAGGCCATAATCTCGGCGACGGGGGCCAGCAGTTGCGTCAGATCATTGGTGGCAATGAGGCCACTGCGCTTGGCGGCGTTCACCAATAGGACGGCGGCACCGCCAAAGCCGGCGGAGGCAGCAAGTCGGAAAAGGGTCATATCTGTCAGCGCTGCCATCGTCTGATGGTCTTTGCCGGAGGATTGGAGAGGCATCGTTGACAGGCGACCTTTGAGGTCTGGATTTATCGTCGGCATGGTCGCTTTCTCCATTCGATACGCAGCAGCGCAATCGGGCTGTCTTCGCGTCATGTGTAAGCACCGATTACATGGAAATGGCCCCTGTGTAAACAGTGATTACTTCTTTGGATGATTTGTGCGAGGATGGGATAATCGAAAGCGAACGGAAGACCAGATGCCTGACCCTTCACCACCCACCTCAGCAAATTACCACCACGGCAACCTGCGGGAGGCGTTGATCAAGGCTGCGGTGCAGCTTGCCGAAGAGGGCGGTCCGGAGAATGTCAGCGTGCGCGAGGCCGCAAAGCGTGTAGGGGTTTCGCCCGGCGCGCCTTTTCGTCACTTCGCCAGCAAGACCGCCCTGATGACGGCGATCGCGGAAGAAGCGACAAGTCGCTTTCTTGCGGAAATAGCGTCGGCGGTTCGCGAAGTTGCGGTTGACGATCCGATGGGACGCTTCGCGGCTGTTGGCGTTGCTTACCTAAGGTGGGCCATTCGTAATCCCACGCACTTCCAGATTATTTCCAATCGAAGCCTGATTGATTGGGACGGTTCCGCATCTTTGCAGCGAGATAATGCTGCCATCCGCGCTTTGATGGAGGAGGCGCTGACCGAGGCACAGCGGCGTGGCCTTCTGGCGTCAAACGATCTTGCAGAAGCCCAGATTGCCGGGCGTGCACTCGTTTACGGTTTGGCGCGTATGCATATCGACGGGCATTTTGCGCAGTGGCGCGTGGATGGCGAAACGGCAGAGCGCACCGCACAGAATGTCCTGAAGCATTTCACAACGCTGATGGGAAATCGTTAGTCGGCTGATCCTAACCTGCCGTCTTATAAAACATTGGTTGGTATTTCGCAGGGCCGAATTTAACGATAGCCCGCGGCTTGTAGCTCAAACAGTTCGGCGTAGCGGCCCGATTGAGCGAGAAGTTCTTGATGGGTGCCCGACGCTTCGACGCGCCCGTCTGCCAGCACAAGAATACGATCAGCCATGCGAACCGAGCTGAAGCGGTGCGAGATCAGAATGGCGGTCTTCCCGGCGCTGAGTTCTTTGAAGCGTTGGAACACCTCAAACTCTGAGCGGGCATCAAGTGCTGCGGTGGGTTCGTCAAGAATCAGCACCTCGGCACCGCGCATATAGGCGCGCGCAATGGCCAATTTTTGCCATTCGCCCCCGGAAAGTTCAACGCCATTGCGAAAGCGTTTGCCGATCATTTGGTCATAACGCTGCGGCAGATTTTCGATCACCTGATCGGCAAGGCTGCGCCGGGCGGCTTCAATAATGCGGGGGCGGTTGTTGCGCTCTTCGATGCGGCCCACCGCGATATTGTCGGCGGCGCTAAGGTTGTAGCGCATGAAATCCTGAAAAATCACGCCCATCGCGCCGCGCAAACTTTCTAGATCATACTGGCGCAGATCTTGGCCATCCAGCGTGATGCGGCCTTCGTCGGGGTCATAAAGCCGGGCCAGCAATTTAACCAACGTGGTTTTACCAGCGCCGTTTTCACCAACCAGCGCCAAAGTTTCACCGACGTGCAGGGTGAAATTCAGCCCGCGCACCGCCCAACGCTCGGCACCGGGATAGCGAAAGCCGACGTTTTCAAACACGAAGCCTTTGCGGATAGATTCTGGAAAGGGCAAAGCGTTGGGGGCAGAGAGAATTTCGGGCTCAACGTCAAAGAAGCTGAACAAATCTTCGAGGTAAAGCGCCTGTGCCGCGGTCGAGGAAAACGTTGTGAGCAAGCCTTCTAGCAGACCGCGCAGGCGCAGGAACGAGCCTGACAGGAAGGTGAGATCGCCCAGGGTCAACTGCCCGGCCAGCGTGCCCGCGATGATCCACGCATAGGCTGCGTAGTAGCCAAGCGTGCCAAGCGCCGTCAAAATGCCGCCCCAAACTGCGCGCCTTTGAGCAATCTTGCGGCTGGCGGCGTAAAAGCTTTCTGACAGCTCGCGGTAACGGTCGGTGAGAAATTGGTTCAGGCCGAAGATCTTGACTTCCTTGGCAGATTCAACACTCGCGGCGGTTTGGCGCACGTAGTCCAACTCGCGGCGTTCCGGCGTCCGACCGAAATCTAGTGAGTAGGTTTGGGCGTTGAAATGCGCTTCACCCAAGAACGCGGGGATCAGGGCAAGCGCCAGAAGCAGAATCAGCCAAGGATTAAAGATCACCAAGCCAGCCGCAAAAGTGGCAACGGTGACGAGGTTTTGCATCTGGGAAAAAAGTAATCCCATCAGTGTCATGCGGCCGCTGGCTTGCCTGCGGGCGCGCTCCAGCTTGTCTTGAAACTCGGCATCCTCAAAATCTTCGAGATCAAGGGTTGCGGCGTGTTCCATCAGGCGGATAGACGATGACATGGTCAGACGATCTGACAACAGAGTGTCAACCAGCCCGACGACCCGGCCCAAAAGATCAGACAAAATGGCGAGCGCGAATTCGGCTAGAACATAGGTGGTGATCAAACCAAGCGCGCCGCTGTTCCACCAACCCGATATATCGGCGGGGTGGTTGGGCAGGGCCGATAGCCGCACCACTTCGTCGATGATCAGTTTACCGATCCACAGCGCCGTGACCGGAAGGACCGCCCGCAGCAAGCGCAAGACCATCGAGGTCAGCATTAGGAGCGGGCTCGCCTGCCATACCAGACGCAGAAACGGCCAGATGTTGCGGAGGGCGGTAAAGCGGGCTCTGAAAGAGGTTTGTGCGGCGGTGGGAGGCTGGCGTCCGGGGTTCACGAGGCTGGGTCTCCTTTAGTCCATTGGCACTTTGGCAGAAGGCGCGGGCGCACAACAGGGTGAACCGAGATCTGCTGGCAAATGGGTTGCGTAAGGCAATCGGTGTCGCGCCGAGTTCCCAAGCTTGAAGCCCGTACCTGCGCACCAAGCGCAATGTCGCGAATGGAATGTGCATTGGCTCAAGCGGTGTTGAAAAACGGGCCGCGTCGATTGAGTGTTGGGGAGCAGCTGCAACGGTGTGAGAAATTATGCGTCCCCTTCAGGCGGCTTCAGTCAATATGATTACTTAAGGAGCGGATATGCGGAATAGCGTTCTCAGCGATTTCTTGGAAGCTGCTGAAGATGGGTTGCGGGTGACAACCGGTAAGGCTGCGGAGGTGGCGGCTGAAGTTGTCAAGCGTTGGCAAGTGCCGCAGAGTGCGGGTCCAGCAGCGGCTGAAAGATTGCCGGTATGCGAGTGGGTTGCGCCAGCGTTGGCGGTAAATCCGGGCGCATTGGCACAAAGTTTTGCAAAGCTGGAGCGGGGGTTGCGGTGGACCAGGCGGGCTTCGGCAGACCCGGCCGATGCGCAGTTCTGGCATGGCCATGCCAATGCGATGATCCTCGGACCGGGCGGTTTGGAGGATCGGAGGGATGTTTGGCTGGGTGTGACGGTAATGGCACCGGGCACGCTTTATACCGACCACAGCCATCCGCCGGCGGAAGTGTATCTGCCGCTAAGTGTCGGGGAATGGTGGAACGCCGAGATGGCGTGGACCGATCCGGGCGCACAGGGGTTTATCTACAATCCGCCGGGGATTCTACATGCGATGCGTGCCGGGGCCGCGCCATTTTTGGCGCTGTGGTTTTTGCCGACGTGAGGCAGGGGCCGTCAAAGCCCCCGCTTTGATTTACGCGTCGAGGTGTTCAACGTTTAGGGCGTTGGCTTGGATGAACTCGCGACGGGGTTCAACGACATCGCCCATTAGTTTGGTGAAGATGTCGTCGGCTTCGGTGAGATCATCAATCTTGACTTGCAGCAGGGTGCGGGCTTCGGGATCAAGCGTGGTTTCCCAAAGCTGTTCGGGGTTCATTTCACCCAGACCCTTGTAGCGTTGCAGCGCGAGGCCCTTCTCGCCCTCGGCCAGCACCGATTTCAGCAGATCAATCGGGCCGTGCACCAATTGCTCGCGGTCTTTTCGGGTCAGGCGAGCAGGGTCGCGGAAGTAATCGCGGGTGTCGCGCGAGCTTGCGGCGAGGCGGCGAGCCTCACCGGAACGCAGAACCGCACCATCAAGCGTGCGCAATTCTTCGACACCGCGCAGCACACGGCTTAGGCGGATGCCGTGATCTTGGGTGATCCGACCGCTCCAACCCTTTTCGTACTCCGGCGCGATGAGATTCAGACGAGTGGCGACGGTATTAGCGACGGCTTGCAAATCGGCGTCGGCTTGGCCTTGATCGAAAGCACCGGCAAGCGCCGCCTGTTCCAGAATGCCGCGCGGGTAGTTGGTCGGGAAGCTATCGAGAACCTTGCGGAACTGGCGCGCACCTTCAATGACACGGCGCAGGTCGGCACCGGCAATTTCCTCTCCACTCGGCAGCGCCAGAACTGCTCCTTCGACGCCCATGTCGATCAGGTAATCTTCCAACGCGGCTTGGTCCTTGATGTAAACCTCGGACTTGCCACGCGCCACTTTGTAAAGCGGTGGTTGGGCGATATAGAGGAAGCCACCCTCAATCAGCTGCGGCATTTGGCGGAAGAAGAAGGTCAGGATCAGGGTACGGATATGCGCGCCATCTACATCGGCGTCGGTCATAATAACGACCTTATGGTAGCGCAACTTCTTGATATCAAACTCATCCCGGCCAATACCGGTGCCAAGTGCGGTGATCAGCGTGCCGATTTCCTGGCTGGCGAGCATACGGTCAAACCGCGCACGCTCGACGTTCAGGATCTTACCTTTCAGCGGCAAGACCGCTTGATTGGCGCGTGAACGACCCTGCTTCGCGGAACCGCCAGCTGAGTCACCCTCGACGAGGAAAATCTCGGCTTTGGAGGCATCCTTCTCCTGACAATCGGCCAGTTTCCCGGGCAGGTTTGCTACGTCTAACGCTGTCTTGCGCCGGGTCAGTTCGCGGGCTTTACGGGCGGCTTCACGCGCCATTGCAGCTTCGATAATCTTACCGACGATCACTTTGGCATTCTGCGGGTTTTCTTCAAACCATTCGGACAACTTTTCATTGACCATGTTTTCAACTGCTGGGCGCACCTCTGATGAGACCAGCTTATCTTTGGTTTGACTGGAGAATTTCGGATCGGGCACTTTCACCGACAATACGCAGGTCAGACCTTCGCGCGCATCGTCGCCGGTGAAGTCAATTTTCTCACGCTTGGCGATGCCGGAGGATTGCGCATAGGCGTTGATCGTGCGGGTCAATGCCCCGCGGAAACCGGCCAAATGGGTGCCGCCATCGCGCTGCGGGATGTTGTTGGTAAACGGCAGCACCATTTCGTTGTAGCTGTCGTTCCACCACATCGCGACTTCGATAACTATGCCGTTACGCTCGCCAATCATGTATATCGGCTCTGCCATGATCGAGGTCTTTGAACGGTCGATATACTTGACGAACTCTTTCACGCCGCCGTCATAGTAAAGCTCGGTCCGCAGCGGTTCAGCGGGCCGTTCGTCTTCGATGATGATGCGCACGCCCGAGTTCAGAAACGCAAGTTCACGCAGGCGGTGTTCTAAGGTTTTAAAGCTGTATTCCAGATTGGAAAACGTGCCGTCGGGGATGTTTGTTTTTGCCGCTGCCAAAAAGCGCACTTCGGTGCCGCGCATACCGGGGGCCGGGCCAACTTCGTAGACATGCACGACGCAATCGCCGTGCTCAAAGCGGGCACGATACTCGGTTTCGTCGCGCCAAACCGTCAGTTCAAGCCATTCCGACAATGCGTTCACAACCGAAACCCCGACGCCGTGCAGGCCGCCGGACACTTTGTAAGCGTTTCCGCTGTCGTCAGTGTTGTTGAATTTGCCGCCTGCGTGGAGCTGGGTCATGATGACCTCAGCCGCCGAAACACCCTCTTCCTGGTGCATATCCACTGGGATGCCGCGACCGTTGTCGCGCACTGAAACCGAGCTGTCGGCGTGAATTTTTACCGTCACTGCGGTGGCGTGTCCGGCTAATGCTTCGTCGATGCCGTTGTCAACGACTTCATAGACCATATGGTGCAGGCCCGAGCCATCGTCGGTGTCGCCAATATACATGCCCGGACGCTTGCGAACAGCCTCTAAGCCTTTGAGAACTTTGATAGAATCGGCGCCGTAAGATTCCGGCTTTCTGGGCTCTACGGCCATGTGGTTTTCACCCTTTGATTTACCCTCGGAATATAGCGGCTCGGGGGGGGGATGTCACGCCTTGCACACAAGATTTAGCGGTTTGATGCCGCAATCACGAGGCCGACGCCGATAAGCAAAATGCCCGAGCAGAGATTAAGCTTACGGATGCTTTCCGGGCTGGAGAGCAACTTGCGCGCACGGTCAAGAAACAGCGCGAGGCTAAGATTTCCAAGCATCGGTACCGCTGCGGAAATTATCAGGATCGCCGCGATGTCAGGGGTTTTGACCTTTGAAAGATCGAAGAAACCCGGCAGAACCCCCATGTAAAACAAGATGGCTTTCGGGTTGCCGATCACGGCGGCGACTCCAACGGCAAATCCCGCCCACATGCCGGGTCTGGTCATGCGACCCTCGGTGGTGGGGGATGCGGCAGGCTTGCGAATGAGCAAGATGCCCATGAAGATAAACACGACAGCCGCAAGCCAGCGCAGCATATCGAGAAAGCCGCCATAGACTGATAAAACCCAGCTTAGCCCGAAGATTGCAGCCATTGGCCAGATCAGATCGCCCAAAGCAACGCCGATAGCGAGCGGCCACGCCGAGGCAAAGCCCCCCGACAGCGCCCGCGCGGTCAGCGCCACCCAAACCGGGCCGGGGATGGCCCAAAGCAGCGCCATGCCGCCTGCATATAGCACCAACTGGTATAGGCTGACAGACATTTGGATCCCCGCATTGCGTGTTGCTTAGAAGAGTGGCCCGAGCATGTCCAGCGGGGCAGTGGTAGGCCAGACTTGACCGCGCAATGGAAGCACCATCAAAGTTTCGGCGGGTTCGGTGGCAATCTCTTGGGTGCGGCCACTGCTGATATTTAGGTAAGTTAACGCATTCGGATGTCGAATAAATCCATGGCCTGCGTAGAGCGATGCCTTACCAAACAGCACGAGATATTCTGAGGGCGTGCTGTCGGCCAGTTTGATCGCAGCTTGCAGGAGCCTGCTGGCAATCTGTTGGCCGCGATGATCGGGATGGGTGCAAACCTCGGCCATTCCCGCAATATCGGTTAGCTTGCCTGCCATCCGAACCGTGCGCAGCAGCAGGCCGATGTGTCCCATGATCTGGCCGTTCAAGCGATGAATAAGCCTAAGGTGCGGACGCTGGCGGTAATAGCTTTTATTATCGAAATCGGTGTCGAAACAGCGGGTCAGCAAATCGGCAATCTGCATTTCGTCGGCACGCGTCAGCGCCCATTCCGGGATTTGTTCGATCATTTTGTCACCGAGGAAAGGCCGTTTATCTCAGTGACGCTTAGGTTTTGCGCGCGTGGGCCAAGGCTGTCAAATAGCGCGGCTTCTGTGCCGGTCATCAACGCCTGTGCGCCCAAGGCGCAAAGCTCGTCATAAAGTGCAGCACGGCGATCGGCATCCAAATGGGCCGCGACTTCGTCTAGCAACAGGATCGGGGCGGCACCCAGTTCGGTGGATAAAGCGCGGGCGTTGGCGAGGATCAGACTGATCAGCAGCGCCTTTTGCTCGCCAGTAGAGCATTGCTCGGCTGGCACGCCTTTGGCGGCGAAGATCGCGGACATATCCGCGCGATGCGGGCCGATCAACGTGCGGCCAGCGGCCATATCGCGGCGGCGGTTTTCGGAGAGGGCGAGGCTTAGGTCGGCCGCGTCCTCAATGGTGGTCAGGGTCAGATCGGCACGAGGAAAGGCGGTCTCTGCACCGTCTTGTGCCTGCCGCAACTGAGTTAACGCCGCCTGACGGTTGGCAGTGATCTGTGCGCCTGCGCTGGCCATCTGAGCCTCTAAAGCGCCATACCAATGCGGGTCGGTGATCTGGTCCTTCAGCAAGCGGTTGCGGTCACGCATGGCTTTTTCATAGGCCAGCACCGCCTCGGCATGGTCTGGTACGAACGACAGCGTCATGCGGTCGAGAAAGCGACGACGGCCTTCCGCAGCTTCAATCCATAAGCGATCCATCGCGGGCACCAGCCACAGCACGCGGGCAATGCGCCCCAGTGCGGACTGGGTGGCGGCTTTACCATCGATGCGGACAGAGCGCGTGTCGCCACCTTCGGCCCAAGTTTCCACCTGATGATCGGCACCAAAGCCGCGCAGATCGGCAGTTATCTTCCAGCCGAGGCTTTCGGGTTTGCGAGCGATCTCATCCGCAGTGGCACGACGCAAACCGCGGCCCGGCGATAGCAGCGACATGGCTTCTAGGATATTGGTCTTGCCCGCACCATTCGGCCCAACGATAGCCACCGGGCGGCCATCAAATTCTAGCCGCGCGGCTTTATGGCTACGGAAATGCGAGAGGGTTAGCGCGGTGATGGCAAGCCCGCTCACGCTGATCCCTTTCACATTGGCCTAAATACTCTGAGGGTATGGGGGCAAGTCCCCAAGCGCGTCTTAAACCCGCATCGGCATGACGACGTAGACCGCCGACATATCATTGCCTTCGCGCATTAACGTCGGGTCGCCCGACGAGTTGAACAGGAACACAGCGTTTTCGCGATCTACTTGGCTGGCGATTTCCAGCAAGTATTTGGCGTTAAAACCGATTTCGAGACGCTCGTCAGAGTAAGCCACGGCCAGTTCTTCCTCGGCGGCACCGGAATCAGGCGCGTTTACGGACAGGATCAGGCGGTCTTCGTCGAGGCTGAGTTTCACCGCGCGGGAGCGTTCCGACGACACGGTGGCGACGCGGTCAACGGCTTTGGCAAATTCGGTGGCATCGACTTCCAAGCGGCGGGTGTTGCCGGTGGGGATGACGCGGGTGTAGTCGGGGAAGGTGCCGTCGATGACTTTTGAAGTCAGCGTGATCAACGGTGTCGCAAAGCGGACTTTGGTTTCCGAGACTGAAACCGCGATGATCGCGGAATCATCATCGAGCAGTTTCTTCAATTCGTTCACAGTCTTGCGCGGCACGATGACACCGGGCATCCCCTGCGCGCCTTCGGGCAGGGGGGCATCAATGCGGGCGAGACGGTGGCCATCGGTTGCCACACAACGCAGCACAGCGCCGACGTCTCCGGTTGAGACATGCATATAAACGCCGTTCAGGTAATAGCGGGTTTCCTCGGTCGAAATCGCGAATTTTGCTTTGTCAAACAGGCGGCGCAGCACTGGGGCGGGGGCCGAGAAGTTTGAAGAATATTCGGAGGTTGCCATTACCGGGAAATCTTCGCGCGGCAGGGTGGCGAGGCTGAAGGTGGAGCGACCAGCGGCAATCGTCAGGCGACCAGTGGCGGCATCCTCTGTCAGAGCCACAAGCGAGCCATCGGGCAGTTTACGGATAATTTCATGCAGCATCACGGCGGACACCGTGGTGGCCCCGGCGCGCTCCACCATCGCAGGCGCGCGGTCAACTACCTCTATATCCAGATCGGTGGCGCGGAACGATACTGTATCGCCCTCGGCTTCAATCAGCACGTTGGCGAGGATCGGAATGGTGTTGCGGCGTTCCACCACTGACTGCGCTTGTGCCAGCGCCTTCAGAAGAATGCTGCGTTCGATGCTGATCTTCATTTCGTTCCCCTTGGCGACGCCCCTTTGCAGGGACGCCAAAACTACCCGGTTCTGGCCGGTTCACAAGCATTTTCGGGACTTTGTGGACGAATACGCAGGCCGTCAAGCCTGCGATCCCCGATTAGGTCTGCAACTGACGCCGCAACAGTTGCAGATCGTCTGAAAGTTGCGAATCGGTGGTCATCAGTTCTTCAATTTTGCGCACACCGTGCATGATGGTAGTGTGATCGCGGCCGCCAAACCGGCGCCCGATTTCCGGCAAGCTGCGCGAGGTTAGCTGCTTGGCGAAATACATCGCGACTTGGCGTGGGCGGGCGATATTGCGCAGGCGTTTCGGGCCGATCATATCCGACAGGCGGATGTTGTAATGCTCGGCGACTTTGCGTTGGATTTCTTCGATGGTAAGCTTGCGATCCGAAGCGCGCAGGATGTCGGCAAGGCAATCTTGCGCCAGTTCCAGCGTGATTTCGCGGCCCACAAGGCTGGCGAAAGCGAACAGGCGAGTCAAAGCGCCTTCCAGCACGCGAACGTTTGTGGTGATGCGATGGGCGAGAAACTCCAGAACCCCGGTAGAGATCGCCAAGCCTTTGTATTGCTGGCGATAATACTCGGCCTTTTGCTGTAGGATGCCAAGACGAAGTTCGTAATCGGTGGGATGAAGATCAACCACCAATCCGCATTGGAGGCGAGATTTGATGCGGTCTTCCAGATCTTTAATCTCACCCGGCGCGCGGTCAGCGGAGATGACGATCTGTTTGTTCTGATCAATCAGCGCATTGAAGGTGTGGAAAAATTCTTCTTGGGTGCTGTCTTTGCCCGCGATGAATTGCACGTCATCGACCATTAGCACGTCAACCGAGCGGAACAGCTCTTTGAAATCCATGATCTGCTTGTCGCGCAAGGCTTGCACGAAGCGGTACATGAATTGCTCGGCGGATAGATAAAGCACACGTAGCTGCGGCTGGCGGGCCTGAAGTTCATGTGCAATCGCGTGCATCAGGTGGGTCTTACCCAAACCGACGCCACCATACAGGAACAGCGGATTAAAGGTAACCGGGCCGCCCTCCGCGACACGGCGCGCAGCAGCATGCGCCAGTTCGTTGGGCTTGCCGACAACGAAGCTGTCGAAGGTAAAGCGCGCATCGAGCGTGGCACCGGGCAGATCATCGTCCGAACGGTAGCGCGCAGAAGGCTTGACGCGGCTAGGTTTGTCAGCAGCCAGCGCGGTATGAGTCGGCATCGGCGCAGGAGAATTGGCTGGCACGAAAAACTCTGCGCGGCCTACTGGATGGCCTTCGGCATTCAGCAGACCCAAAATATGATCGGAATAGTTCCGTGACACCCAATCGCCGAAAAACGTTGTAGGCACTTCAAAGCGTGCCACACCGTCAGTCAGACCAGCCCAACGCAAGGGCTCGATCCAGCTGGTGTAATTGTTCTTGCCGATCCGCTTTGCCAGCGTTTCGCGCACCTTGCCCCAGGCCTCATTCGTCATTGTCTCGTCTTCCCCAAGCGCCTTTCGGAAACCCGATGGCGCTTTCTAGTTGTCCCACGTTCCCACACGGTTCAGCTCGACTGTTGTCACCGAAAAACACTCAATGCAGCTTGGCAAAACTGCCAAACCTGCTTGAGTGTCCCTGCGCGGTGGCGAGGACAAAACTATAACTTCCGCATCCGGAAGATCCGGCGACGGCGTTTTCGTTTAGTTAGCGCAAAAATGGCGCAAGCAGTATAACAGTCGGACAACAAAAGATAATATCAGGTTATTATGAGCATGGCTTGGCAGCTGCGCCCCTGATTTTCCGCTTTTATTGCCGTCTTGTCCCCCAGACGAAGTGAATCGCTTGGGCAAGTTAGCAAGCTGCGGCGGCCGCCTGCAACTGAACTTGTTGCTTGACAGAACTTTGGTTTCGCGAATCCCTTTGGCCATGCAAATCGGCAACGCTGGATGCGAAATGCTTGAGAAATTGCTGTGTGAACGGGGTATCTGGTTGCGTTCAGGCAATTGTCCCAAAGCCGATGACCGATTCTTACCGCAACCGAATGTGCAAAAATGCACTAGGGCGCGGCCTTTCGGCGCGCGCCCTAACGTAAGTCCAAGTCTGACGAATTCGGACCTAAGCCCGAGTTAAGCTGCAGGGGTCGCCAGCGCGTTGACGCGCGATGCCAAACGCGAGATTTTGCGTGACACGGTATTCTTGTGCATCACGCCTTTGCTAACGCCACGCGCCAATTCTGGCTGAGCATTTTTCAGCGCCAAAGCAGCTGCGTCTTGGTTGCCCGAAGCCAATGCTTCTTCAACCTTGCGAAGGAAAGTACGGATGCGCGAGCGGCGCGCCTTGTTGATGTCTTGACGAGCTTCAGACTGGCGAGCGCGTTTTTTGGACTGGGCAGTATTTGCCATTGATATGGTATCCTTGGGGTCGGTTAAATTTTGTCGCGCAAAAGCCCCAAGGCCCCTTCAGACGTGAAGGGATGATTCTGCCAAAGCGGGCTCACACGCATGTATCGAAAGCCCATAAGGCAAGTGCGTCAGAAAGGAAACAGCAAATGCGCGCGCCTATTCATAGGGCACGCGCAAGGAAACTGGTCGGTATTTTAGTTGCTTTCGCTTTCCATCAGCGTCTCGGTAGAGGCGAAGAACATCGCCTGACTTACCGAGGACCGCACCTGCTCTTCGGAGTAGGGTTTGTTAATCAGGAACGCAGGCTCTGGACGTTCGCCGGTCAGCAGGCGCTCTGGAAACGCCGTGATAAAGATAACCGGGATGTGATCGAAGCCAGCAAGAATATCATTCACCGCATCAATACCGGAAGAACTGTCGGCCAGATGAATATCGGCGAGGATAAGGTCGGGCATATCAGACTTCGCCAGCGCCACCGCCTCTTTACGGGTGCGGGCAACGCCGGTTACTTGATGGCCCATCGCCTCTACTATAGCGATGATATCCATCGCGATGATCGCTTCGTCTTCGATCACCATGATACGTCCGCTCACGGTTCCCGTCATTTCACGCAGAGCCATGTTAATCAGGCCGAGTGCCTCCTCGGCGTCGGTCTGCATGATTGCGCCAATCTGCTCGGCGGTAAAGCCTTCAACAAAATGCAGCAGTAACGCCTCACGGCTGTTAGGTGTCAAATCTGCCATATGAGCCTGTGCGGCTGCGGACAATCGGTTGTCGGCCTGACCGACAGGCGCACCGGAACTTGCCCAAACCATATGGAAAACATTGAAAAGCGCAACTTTCGCATCAGTTGCTTCGGCGATTAATGCTGGCTCGGCCAAGACAGTTTCCAGAGCTGCCAAGGCGTAGCGATCTCCGCTGGTCTGGTTGCCAGTTAATGCACGAGCATAGCGCCGTAACATTGGCAGATGCAGGCCCACTGTGTCTGCCAAACCGACGCTAGAATTATTGCTCATTCAGTTGCTCCCCTATACATTTTTCTTGGGAACCAAACGCAAGGAACCGCGTTTGGTTCCGTGATGATGACAGGAAATTGTTTGTAATGCAAAATCAGGGGTCAAAAGCAGAGCTGGATGCGCAAGCAAACCAGATCAAAACGCAGATCGAAGAAAACCTGAAAAGGGTTTACGAAGCTGTGCTGGTTGAAGAGGTTCCAGATCGTTTCAAACAACTGCTGCAACAGTTGAAAGCGAACGAGGCATTGAAGTGACCACGGAGCCAGATGGCGGTGTAGATCCGCGAGATCAGCTTGTCGAACATCTGCGACCCTTGCGGGCTTTTGCGATTAGTTTGACTCGAAACGTGTCTTCTGCGGACGATTTGGTGCAGGAGACCATACTTAAAGCTTGGAGCAGCATTGATAAGTTCCAGCGCGGGAGCAACCTGCAAGCGTGGTTGTTCACAATTTTGCGCAATACCTACTACTCCAGTCTTCGCAAATCTCGGCGTGAAGTCGCGGACCCTGAGGGCAATTTCGCTGCGACGTTAAGTGTGAAACCGGCGCATGATGGGCGCATGGCGTTCACTGATTTTCTCCGGGCCTTTGACGCATTGTCCGACGAGCACCGTGAAGTGCTTATTCTGGTGGGTGCATCTGGTTTTACCACCGAAGAGGCCGCCGCGATGATGGGCGTTGCCACGGGAACCGTGAAAAGCCGCGCCAGCCGAGCGCGACGTCGATTGTCGCAACTATTGGGCTTGGCCGAAGGTGAGGGGATGTTTTCGGGCGTTGACGCAGTCACCGAGGCCGTTATGGCGCGTGGATCGGCCGCAATGGGATGACACGTTTACCGCCGTCCCTGTCTGCGCGTCCGCCGTTTTTTCAACGGCTGGGCGCGCGCCTTGCGTTGATGGTGGCGGTGGCAATGTTGCCGCTTGGCTTTTTAGGATTGCTACAATCGCAGGCCGCCAACACCGAAGCTCGGCAACGTTCTGTGCTCGCCATTATGGATGAAACGACACGGGCAGCCGCTCCCGAGATTCGGTTGATCCAACACGCTCAAGTAACGGCTGCCACCTTGGCACAGACCGTGGTGGACCGATTAGACGAAAATGCCAGATGCCGGCAGCTTATGAAGGCGATAGCGAAACAGAATCCGGCGCTATCGTTGGTGGCATATGTTCCGCTTTCAGGCAAAATGACCTGCTCTTCGGTCGATAAAGACTTTGATTTTTCGCAAAGCGAACGTTTCAAAAAGATCGCGGCTTTTGACCGTCCGGGATTTTCGGTCAACCCTAAAGGTGCGGTTTCGGGTGTTTCCGTGCTCGGGGTCACGCACCCTGTTTATGATGACGGTGGTACGCGGATCGGGTTTATGTACATTTCGATGCCGCATAAAACCTTGGCCGAAGTGAACAATACTGTGCCTGCCACCAGTTCAGCAGACCCGTTGGCGCTGGTGACCTTCGATGCCGAAGGCACTGTATTGACCTCTTCGGTTGGCCTGAACGAGGCTGCTGCCAACATTCCCAGCAATACCACGCTGAAAGATCTTGCGAACGGCACGGCGCGCACGTTCTCGGCGCGTTCGCTGGAGGGTGAGAGCCGGATATTTTCTGTCGTGCCAATGGCTGACGGGCTTTTTTTGTTGGGCTCTTGGGGCCAAGCTGACAGCCTGATGTTACTGGGCCATGATATCAGCCCCTACATATTCCCGATGCTGATGTGGTTGTCTGCGATGCTGATGGCTCTGTTGGGCGCTGAAACTTTGGTGGCACGACATATGCGGCGCCTTGGTGCGGCGATGACTGGTTTCGCGGGCGGTGACCGCAAACAGGCCGCGCTTAGTCTGGCTGGCAGTCCGGCCGAGATCAAAGAACTCGGCCGATCCTACGAGGTGTTGACAGAGACTATTCTGCATGACGAAGCCGAGCTTGAGAACATCCTACGGCAAAAGGAAATTTTGCTGCGTGAGGTGCATCACCGCACAGGCAATAGCTTGCAGCTTATCGCCTCGATAATGCGCATTCACATGCGCCAGGAACAATCCAGCACGGTGCGCTCTATTCTGGAAGGGCTGCATGATCGCGTGATGGCACTGGCAACGGTGCATATCGGGCTTTACCAGACCGCTGGGCAAAACGACGTGCGGATGGATGCGTTGTTTGCCGGGGTGATCCGGCAGATTAGCGGAATGGGCAAAGCCGCTGGAAATAAGCCCAAGATTGAAACTGATTTTGAGCCGATTCAACTCATCCCCGATCAAGCAGTACCTTTGGCGTTGCTGTTGACCGAATTGCTGGCCGGTATGGCAGCAAGCGAGGCTTATGTTAATCCTATCGAAGTGTCGCTGAAGCGAATCGATTTAGGCCAAAAGGCGCGGTTACACATAAAAGGTCCGGCGGTGATCGGCACCGCGGTGGCGGATCAACCAACCCCCACGGTGATTGGCGCACAGTTGGTGCGGGGTTTTGCCCAGCAAATCGGCGGTAAAGTCAGCGTCGCCCATACGGCTCAAGCGGTAGATGTGACGGTAGATTTTCCCATTCGCGAAGGCTACGTTCCAGTACTGCCGGAAATTAGCGCAGCTTAGGCTTCATCGGGTGAGAGATACGGGATAACGCAAAAAATAGGCGCCGCTGTCTTGCGACAACGACGCCCTACTGGTCTAAAAGCTGATGCAGATCGCGTTACGAGGTTTGACGCGCGCTGCGACTTCCGGCCAGAATATCCATCGCCGTATGTGCCCGCTGACGCTCTTGCGATAGCAGGTCGCGGGTTTCTTCCAGCAAACGGTCGCGTTCCTTTGCCATCTTCCGCTCACCCGACGGACGCCGCCGGACGACAGCGCAAATTGCAGCGCCCAACGCCAAGGCTGCGCTGATGATTGCAATAGGATGATCGTTGACGGCCTTTGAACTGGCATTGCGCAAACTTAGCTGAGCTTCATAAGCGGCTTCTCGCGCTGCGACAATGCGCTCTTGTGCCGCCGTCGAAAGTTGATCCAAGCCGCGGTGCATAGATTTGCGAACATCGCGCGCGAGATCAGCAAACACTGCCGCGCGTTGTTTAGCGTATTCAATGCCGTCCATCGCTTTGGCTTCCAAACCATGCAGGGTTGCGTTGGCTTGCAGGCGAAGCGCCTCAGCTTCTGCGACCCAGTCAAAGTCAGGGTCTTCCAGCGGCATCGTGGGGCCGCCTTCGTCTTCCCAACGCGCATGGGCTTCGTACTTTGTGCCATTCAGACCTTCGGTATCAACTCGGTTCGCATCGTGCTTGCGACTTAGAAGATACCAAGCCAAGCCCGCGCCCGCGAGGGACACCAAGGCAGGATTGGCTCTGGCGACGCCGCCAATCTGGCGTGCCTGAGTCATCAAATTTCCTGCCACGCCCTGCACCGAAAAGCGATCGCCCAACGCGCTGAGCGAGGCTTTCAATGCAGCACGATCGCGCTGCAGTTGTTGCTCGATAAGATCGGGTTCCAGATTATCCATTCGCATCTCAGTTTCCCATCGTTTTCAAGCTGCCGTTATCTTGGCGAGGATTGCCAAAGCTGCGCTTGGATGTTGACGTTGTGCGGTTGTCGTTATTTCTCATGATCGACCGCCGCGATTGCGGTTTGGCGACTGCATGAAACGCGCAACGACAAAACCCAGAACAGCCGCGCCAGCGACCACGGTTCCAGGATTGCGACGCGCATAGGCTTTACTGCTGGCGACGAGGTCATTGATCGAACCCGAACGCAATTGTTCTGTCACGTCCGTCACAGTACCCGCCACGGCTTCAACCACGCGGCCCGAGGCAGTACGCGTTCCATCTGCTGCATCACGCAGCGCGCTGGCCAAACGATCGCCGCCGTCGGAGAGCTTCGCGCGTGCCGAACTGAACCGTGACTGCGCTGCCTCGCTTAAATCATCCAAACGGTCTTCAGCGGCTGCCGCAGCTTCGGCCGCCTTATCTTTTACTTTGCGTGCAGCACTCTGACCCAAGTCTTTTGCATCATCGAAAACCTCAGAAGCATTTTCGCGTGCAGACTTGCTTGCTTGTGTCACTTTTTCTGCAACTTGCTTAACCGCATCGTCTACAGCCTTGTGCGCATTAGAAGCCGAATCTTTTAGATTTTCCGCGTTCATTAGTTCATCCCCTGAATCATGACTCCATGTTGATCCGACGATTTAGCGACCAGCATGGCGATAATCACATCAAATATAGCGCGCTGAGATTGGCTCAACACACCCGAATCCACATCAGTCGCTGCTAGAATCCGCGCCCACCGATGCGATTGCGCAAGATCAACGCGCAAAGGCTCGGTTGGTTCCGTCGTTAGCGGCGACTTAGGTGATCGCAGCGTCAGTCAGGCAACTTCGTCAGATAATTTGGCGACAACGCACCTGAGGGCAGTGCTGTTTCGCGGCTTCGATTACATAATTAAACCCGTGGAGGGAACGATCCGTTTGCTGCGGTGTTTCCACCGCATGAACGATCCGCCGTAATACCCCGGATAGGACGCAGCCTCGCCCCGATCTTGCCTGATTTGACGATCAATAAGATCACATCTGCCCACTCTGCTCGCTTGGGGACAACAATGGATCGACTCACTGAAATGGAAGCGTTTGCCACGGTCGTAGACCAGGGCGGCTTCACTGACGCTGCGAAGAAGATGGGGATTTCTAAGTCCGCTGTCTCAAAGCACGTCTCTGCCTTAGAGGCTCGCTTGGGGGCGCGATTGCTAAATCGCACCACGCGCCGTGTTTCACCGACAGAGATCGGCTTGGCGTATTATGATCGCGCCCGGAGGGTTTTGAACGATGCGGGTGAGGCGGATGCCTTGGTCACATCAATGCAATCCGCGCCATCTGGATTGCTGCGTATTTCGGTGGCGACCGACTTTGGCGTGAACCTTTTGTCGCCAATCTTGGGGGATTTCCTGCTAGAATATCCCGATATCACCGTCAACATGGTGCTGAACAATCGCTATGTGGAGCTAATTTCTGAGGGCTTCGATATGGCTATTCGGGTTGGGGAACTCGAAGACAGCTCGTTGCGCGCCCGCAAATTGACTGACACCACCAAGCGGATGATTGGCAGCCCATCGTATTTTCAGAAATACGGACGACCACTCAAAATCGACGACCTCAACGAACACAAACTTCTGCATTATTCCAACCAAGCCAACGGAAATGTCTGGAAAGTTTCTGCGCCTTCAGGTGAAAAGCGGCAGGTACGGACGGCCGGCTGGCTGACTGTTAATGACGGTCAAAGCCTGCTAAATGCGGCGATCTCTGGGCTTGGTATCGCTTACCTGCCCAGCTTCCTCTATGCCGATGCGATGAAAAACGGTCAGGTTGAAGAAGCTATCGCGGGCCTGCCAGTTGAGACACTTGGGATCTACGCGGTCTATCCGCCCGGGCGATTCACCCAACCGAAAGTCCGCGCGTTCATCGACTTTCTTGCACGTAGGTATCTTGATAAGGGCCCAGACGTTTGGTGAGACTTAGCGTTAGTGACTAGCGATGTTATTCCGGGGTCAGGGTTGGAACAACCTCGACCCTTCGGTTTTTCTGTTGGCCATCGGGCGTCAGATTGCTGGCACGCGGCGCAAGCGGGCCGACGCCATCCGCGCTGATTTGCGCCTCGGTCGCGCCATAACTTGTCACAAGCACCTGCCGCACACTTTCAGCCCGCTTCTTCGACAGTGCCGTGTTGCTCGCCAGCCCGCCCGAGGCATCAGTATGGCCAACCAGCGCCACGGTCTTTGTGGGATTGGCATTCAGCCACCCGGCAAGAGCCACCAATGACGCATACTTGCCGTCGGCCAACTCTGACGAGCCCGACGTGAAAACCAGATCCTCCAGTACTTGTGCTTGACCAAGATCTAGCCGAGCACCCAAATCGGACGCGGATTGCGCCGCATCTGCGGGCTTCAAATCTCCAATGTCAGCTTGTGCGGCGGGCTCTGATGATTGGGGTGATGCAGCCGCCAGCGTAGCCGTCTCGCCACCGATTCTGGTCAACTGTACGTAGCCGTTTTCTGGCGATTTGCTGACCAAAAGCCCGAGATATTCCTTGCCCTTGAGCCCCGCCCGTTCCGCCGCAAGGTACCGGAAGTCCCCCAGATCGACGTGCATGTCCGGTTCTGCCACTACCTCTGTTCCAAAGCGGAAATCGTAGCCACCGCAAGCCTCGGTCTCGCATTCGAAAATTACTTTGAAACCAGCCGCAGCGATCTGACTGCGCAATGATTGGATCAGTTCCAACGTCGACACCCTTGGCACCTCTACACGCCAAGCCCGTTGGTCGAGGTTGCCTTCGGTCTGCTGCATCGCGATCGTACCCGCGGCAAATGGCCCGACAGCGAGGCGAAACGAGGCCAAAGCCTCATTGCGCTGCAGCGTTGACTCAGAAGGGCCGGGAAATTGGATGTTTAACATTGGTGCAGATTGCGCAACCGTGGCGCAGCAAAATGAGCCGATCGCAAAGACTACACGAAGCGTCGAATTTTTCATTTGCTTGGCCTCTGTGGGCTCATTTCTGTCGATAGTGATATTGTCCCACAACCTTCATCGCCAAGGAAGCGTAAAGCCTGCGGGCCGCATCATTCGCCACGGTGACGATCACTAACAACATATCTGCCCCGTTGTCTTGCGCCCAAATGGCCGCAGCCCGCAAGATGTTGTGCGCGGAACCCTGCCTGCGCTGACGGGTCGTGACCTCTAGCGCATGCAGCATCGCGAAGTTTTCGTGCACCGCAACGAAGGCAATCCCAGCTGCGCGGTCTTGGGCACGGCTTAGGATGGCTGTTTTCGGCCCCACCACCCGATCCATGATTGCCAAACGTGCCGCGCCGACACCGCCTTCTGCCCACAGGTCAGCGGCGATTGCCATCGGTGGCCAATGCGGAAAAGTCGTCATTGGCTCCGGCGGTAGTGCTAGCGTCGCTATCGGTGCCGCATAGGCTACGACCGGGTCAACAATCCGATAGCCGCGTGCCATCAGCGCCTGATCAAGCCTGTCGTCGCCCGCTCGGATCACGAATAGCGCTGACTGCCCCAACGCGGCCATAGCCGTTTCAGCGACAGGAATATCGGTGTCTTGCCAGTCGCCATCAGCCGTCGCTGCAGACACACGTTTGCCGCCGCCCTTGCCTTCACGGATCGTCCAAGGCCCAGCTTTGCTGGCTGCGGCGGTACGCCAAGTCGCCTCCATCACTTGCTGAAGCCGTTCGGCATCTATGACTGCGGATGTCATTCGAACAACTCGGTCAACCGCAGCATGGCAGCGCTTACCCGTCCCGGATCTGTGCCGCGGATTACCAGATTCGTTCCGAAGCTTCCATTTTGCGTGAACGGATAGGACCCCATCGAAAGGTCGGGGAATTGGGCAGCAAGAGCGCCAAAGTCCGCAGCAATCTCACCCTCACCACGCTGCACGCGCAAGGTTTGCGAAAGCAACGGTGGACCACCGGTCAGCGTTGGCAGCACCGAGGCCAGCATCGCCTCAAATATCTTTGGCACTCCGGCCATGACATGCACATTGTTCAGGCTGAAACCCGGCGCAATCGAGACTGGGTTGTCAATCAGGGCGGCGCCATCGGGTATGCGCGCCATACGCTGCCGTGCCTCGTTAAACGGCATGTTCTGTCGTTCATAATGTGCGCTCATCAGCGCCATGGCATCTGCGCGGTGGGTGATCGCCACGCCGAACGCCGCCGCAATCGCATCGGCGGTGATGTCATCGTGGGTCGGGCCAATGCCGCCAGAGGTGAACAGATGGTCATACTTGTTAGATAAAGCCTGCACGGCCTCGACAATCTCGGCGTGATCATCCGCCACCACCCGCGCTTCTGCCAAGGTGATGCCATGCTTGGTCAGCTCGCAGGCAATGTAGTGCAGATTCGAATCGCGAGTGCGTCCCGACAAGATCTCGTCACCGATCACCAGCATGGCGGCGGTTGGGTTGGGCATGAGGTACTCCTTTTCGAATTTCTCAAATATAGGTCTAAGCGAGGTGATCAACCAGCTTTGTATCGACACAGCTGACATAGCCCGCACTGACCCTCTGGCAAAGCCGCTTTGCATGGCTTATTTAAAGCCAAACCGGAGGATAACCCGTGGAAGACATCCGTGGCCGCGTGACCAAAAACGGCATTCGCATCTACGAAGACGCGGATTTCGCAGGAATGCGAGCCGCTGGGCGCTGTGCCGCCGAAATTCTTGATATGGTCGCGCAATATGTAAGGCCCGGCGTAACAACAGCCTTGCTCGACGACTTTATCCGGGAGGAGATTGAGCGGCGCGGTGTGGTATCGGCCACCATTGGTTACAAGGGCTATCAGCATGCGTCGTGCATTAGTGTTAACCATGTCGTGTGCCATGGTATTCCGGGAGCCAAGATATTGGCGGATGGAGATATCCTCAACGTTGACGTGACGGTGATTGTTGATGGTTGGTTTGGCGATACCAGCCGTATGTATGTTGCAGGTTCTGTGCCGCGCAAAGCTGAACGGCTTATTGAAGTGACTGTCGAATCGCTGATGCGCGGCATCGCAGCGGCAAAGCCGGGCAATACTTTCGGCGACATTGGTTATGCTATTCAAAGTTTTGTCGAAGCAAATCGCATGTCAGTCGTGCGGGATTTCTGCGGGCATGGGCTGGGGCGGGTATTCCACGCTCCGCCAAATGTGCTGCATTACGGGCGTCCAGGCACCGGTGCGGTGTTGGAAGAAGGCATGATTTTTACCATAGAGCCGATGGTTAATTTGGGCCGCCCCGAAACCAAGGTGCTGGCCGATGATTGGACCGCTGTGACGCGCGACAAATCGCTTTCGGCGCAATTTGAACATTCGGTCGGGATCACGGCGACGGGCTGTGAAATTTTTACGTTGTCGCCGGCCGGGAAGTTTCACCCCACTTGGAGCTAAACGCCCAATAGACGGGGTAAATCCTTCATGTCGTTGAAAACAACTGCGCCCTCGGCAGCAAGATTGACATTACCAAGTGGTGCATAACCCATGCAGCGCATTCCCGCAGCTTTGGCGGCGCGCGCACCTGTTGGGCTGTCTTCGATTACCACGCATGTGCTCGGATCGACGCCTAGTGCTGCCGCGGCGTGCAGATAAAGATCCGGTGCTGGCTTTGGTTTGCCGAGACTTTGGCCGGAGTATAGGCCCTTGAACCGTGTAATCAGCCCATGCTGCCCGAGGGTAATTTGCATTTTCTCAGCGGATCCATTGGAGCCCATGGCAAACGGAATTCCTGCCGCATCCAACGCATCAAGCACTGGCAAAATGCCCTGCACCAGTGGCGTGCCCAGCCGCAGTTTGGCGTAAAGCCGGTCGTAAAAAGCGTCGCACCATCCTATCGGAAGTTTTGCGCCCATTGCGTTCGCTTTGTCGCGCAAGCCCTGCAAGGTCATGCCCAGAAAGGTGTGATGCAATGCGTCTGGTTGCATCGGCAGATTGTGCTGGGCGAGTTCCTCGGCCAGCAATTCAAACAGCAACGGTTCGCTGTCGACGACCACACCGTCACAATCAAAAATCACAGCGCTAAGGATCATGCGGGGGCCTTCAAAATGGTCACGAGAGTGTCACCGTATCTGCGCTTATCAAGTTGCTCAAATCCGGGTGGGGCTTTTGGTGGTACGCTTTCTTCCCATATAACAAGCGCTTCCGGCGCTAGCCACGTCGAAAGTGCCATCAAAGCTGCCTCTCCCATCGCTTTGCCATAGGGCGGGTCGAGAAAGATGACATCAAACGCAGCGCCGGGATTGAGGCCGGGATTACTGGCATCGCGCCGCAAAATTTCGCAAGCGTTTTCCGCTCGCATCAGCGCGATATTCCGCTTTAGCAAAGCTGTCGCGGCAGCGCCGTTCTCGATGAAGACAGCCTCGGTTGCACCTCTTGAAAGCGCCTCCAGGCCCAGAGCGCCGGTGCCTGCAAACACGTCCAGAATTCGCGCGCCATTCAGCGGATTGCCGTAGCCGCCATTGATCAGCAGGTTAAATATGGCCTCACGCACACGGTCCGACGTGGGGCGAAGATGCGCCTGAGCGTCACCAGCCCCGACCGGAGAAAGATGCAGCCCGCGTGCGGTGCCGCCAATGATCCTCATGCTTTCAGCAGGGATTTCATATCGGTCAACGGGTCTTGTAACGCAGCTTTGGCGGGCGATTTGCCGTTCTCTATCAGGCGCTTACCCACCATATAGGCCCGCGGATCGTTCATTGCGTCAACGGCTAGCAAGGTGTTTCCCAAGAAATACCAGAAGCTGACGCTGTCACCATCCGGGCCGCGCGTGACGATGTTGTCGTAGCCCACATTTAGCCCCGCGATCTGCAGTTTGCATTCATACTGATCCGACCAAAACCATGGCTGGGCATCGTAAACCACGTTCGCACCCATGATGTTTTCCGCGACGGTTTCGGCTTGGTGGATCGCATTGCCCACTGACTCCAACCGCCAGCGCCCGCCTTTGTGCGGAAAACTGGCACAATCGCCAGCAGACCAGATATGCGGGTCAGAGGTGCGGCCAAATTCATCAGTTTTGATGCCGTTATCAATCGCCAGACCCGCAGCTTCGGCCAAACCTGTGCCAGGAAGAATCCCTACGCCCGCGATGATGAAATCGGCGGCAAGTTCAGTGCCATCGCTGAGCCGGACGCCAGAGGCACGATGTTCGCCCAAAATCCGCTCCAATCCAGTGGACTCGAGGATTTTCACGCCATGTGCTTTGTGCAGCGCCCGGAAGTAATCACTGGTTTCAGGGGAAGCCACCCGTTGTAGAATACGCGGTGCCATTTCGACAACGGTCACATCCAACCCAAGTTTCGCCGCCACGGCCGCTGCTTCCAGCCCAATATATCCGCCGCCAACGACGACCAAACGCCGCCCCGCCACGAATTCAACTTTCATAGCGTCGACGTCTGCCAAGCTGCGAACGGTGTGAATTCCTGCAAGATCGCCGCCGATATTGGTGGGCAAACGCCGTGGATAAGATCCGGTGGTCAGCACCAGTTCATCATAAGAAATCACGTCATTGCCGATCATCACCTTGCGGGTGATAGGCTCAATCGCTGAAACTTTATGCCCTAATTTCAAGGTAATGCCATGTTCAGCGTAAAAATCATGGCCGCGCAGCCAGAGACGTTCTTCGTCCATTTCACCCAACAGGTAGGCTTTTGACAATGGTGGACGTTGATAGGGCGGAGCGGTCTCATCGCCGATCAAAGTGATGTTTCCCTCATGCCCCAGCACGCGCAATTTTGCCACGAGCGCGGCCCCAGCCTGCCCGGCCCCAATTACTACGATGTCGGTCATGCGCACTTCCTCTGGTCGAATGTTCGCGCGGACCCTATATCCCGCAGGACGGGTAATGCAACGCAAGAGGGATAGAGTATGACGATTTCTGTTGGAACCAAACTGCCGGATGCAACTTTGCAAGTGATGGGCGGAAATGGGCCGGAGGCTGTATCGCTTGCTAGCAAGCTCGCAGGGCGCAACGTGGTGATTTTTGCTCTGCCGGGCGCTTACACCAGCACTTGTACCACTGCGCATGTGCCAAGCTTCATTCGTACCCGCGAAAAACTCTCAGCCAAAGGCGTGGACGAGGTGATCTGCATTTCCGTCAACGATGCCTTCGTTATGAAAGCATGGGGAGACGCGACGGGGGCCAGTGCCGCTGGCATCACCATGGCGGCTGATGTCGATGCCAGCTTCACCAAAGCAGTGGGGATGGAGTTCTCTGCCCCCGCAGTCGGGTTCTTTGACCGCTCAAAACGCTACGCGCTTTATGCGGTTGACGGCGTTGTGAAAGTCCTGAACGTCGAACAACCGGGCGGAGGCTGCGAAATCTCGGGTGGCGAAGCTATGCTCGCGGCAATCTGAATAATTTGTGACTCTGCCTTCGCTCAATCTGATGACAGAGTCACAATCAACTATCCGATGCGGTTTCTGTGCGCTTCGCACAAACAAGAAATTGGCTCGGAATGATCGCGCGCCACAGCAGCATCGCCAGCCGCCTTGTCCATTTGCTTCGCCAAATTCAGGTCCAAAATTGACAGACCGTTGCAATCATGCGTGATCAAGGTGACGTCCACTATATTGTATTTATTTGACCACTCCGGGTGATGGTTCAGTTTTTCAGCAGCCAAAGCGGCGCGAGACATAAAACCCCACGCTTCCGAAAAGCTCTTAAACTTCCATATTTTGCGGATAGCATCTCTGCCCGACACCGCACCCCATCCGGTTTCACCTAAAGCGGGTAACGCGGCACGTTCTTCAGAATTGAGCAAGTCGGCCATCAATTTTCCTTTGCCAAAAGTGCGTCGCAGAGTGCGTTAGCGCCTATATACGCAGGGCGTTGCTTTAGACGCGCCCAATAGTCAGAAAACACTGGACGCGGCTCGATAGTGTTAAAGCTCATGCCAAAACCGATCAGTGAACCTACGTACACATCGGCAGCGGAAAAGCTGTCGCCGCAGATATAGGTAGCCTTTTCAAGTTGATTGGCCAGCACATCGCAGACCGCCGATAGGCTACCATAGCCCACCATGCCGCGACGTTCTGGCGGTACCTCAACGCCCAATGCCTTGTTGGTGACGGCAGCATCTACTGGACCCGCGCCGAAAAACATCCAGCGGTAAAAGGCGGCCCGATTGGTAGGCATCAACCCCGCCTCGGGAAAGGCATCTGCCAGATATGTCACAATCGCAGCGCCTTCGGTGATCACCTGACCGTCGTGGACGAGCGCAGGAACTTTGCCCATTGGATTGATCGCCAGATATTCCGGAGCCTTCATTGTCGTGCCGTATTCGAGCACGCGTGTCTCGTAAGGCTGTCCAACTTCTTCTAGCATCCAATGCGAAATGCGCGCTCGGCTCTGCGGGTTGGTATAAAATATAAGCATGTTAACCCTCGGATGACACGTGGCGGAATGGGCCGTAAGCGGTCAGCACTTCAATTTCTTCGCCAACTGCGCGGCGTTCTTCAACAAGATACCTTTCCACCGCTCTCCGAAAAGCCGGATCTGCGATGTAGTGCAGCGAGTGCACTGGCATCGGCAAATAACCGCGCGCGAGTTTATGTTCGCCCTGTGCGCCCGCCTCGACCCGACTAAGGCCATGGCTTATCGCCCAGTCGATTGCCTGATAATAGCATAACTCAAAATGCAGGCAGGGGTGATCTTCAACGCAGCCCCAATAGCGGCCGTAAAGCGTGTCACGGCCGATGAAGTTTAACGCCCCGGCAACCGGAGTTTCGCCGCGAAATGCCATAACCAGCAGCACGTCGTCGCGCATCGTGGCCTGCACCTCATCGAAGAAAGCGCGCGTCAGATAGGGGGTTCCCCATTTGCGGCTGCCAGTGTCCTGATAAAACCTCCAGAACGCATCCCAATGGGCGGGCTCGATCTGCTCGCCAGTCAGGTTGCGCATCATTAAGCCGCTTGCGCGCGCTGTCTCGCGTTCCTTGCGGATCATCTTGCGCTTGCGGCTAGACAGATCAGCGAGGAAATCGTCGAACGCCGCGTAACCGCGATTCTCCCAATGGAATTGCTGCGTAATCCGGTGCAACAATCCATGCTTGCCCGCCAGAGATTCCGCCTCATCTTCTGTGCAAAAGGTGATGTGCAGGCTGGATATCTTGTTTTGTTCTACCAAGCCAATCGCAGCATCGAGCAGCGTCCCTCGCAGGTTGGGGTCGCCGAGAAAGCGCCGCCCCGAGGCTGGAGTGAATGGTACCGCGGCTTGCAGTTTGGGGTAATACTGCCCGCCCGACCGCTCCAATGCCTCTGCCCAGCCGTGATCGAAAATATACTCGCCCTGGCTGTGGGACTTGACATAGAGCGGCAGCGCGGCGACGGGGTCGGTATCTCGCAAGATCAGCGGGCGGGGCAGCCAGCCGGTGCCTTTGCCGGTAGAATGAGAGCGGTCCAGCGCTGACAAAAACCGGTGCGTGGTGAACGGGTCGATTGGGCGACCAGCTTCGGGACAGGCGAGTCTATCCCACTCGGCGGCGCTCAGGTCGGACATGCCGTTAAGAAGCTCTGCTTGCATGGTCCGCCTATTTTGGGTTTGGTGCAGGCCATTTCGCCTCTGCGCCACGGTATTTCTGCTGTGGTGAAGATGGTCTAACGGCAAGCTTCGTCAAGCTGATCGGGCCGCCGGATAACTTTCAAAGGTGATATTCTGCGCAATTTTACGGGCCTCAACCTCTGCCTGCACGCTGCGGATAGTCCAGCACAGAATAGACGCATCTTGGCTTTTTAACTCTGCGACGCGAGGGCGGGCGAGATCTGCGGCTTCGTGGCTGATGAAACTGGAAAGGGTGCTCTCGTAGTCTGCGATTTCGCGCAGGTGGTCGCAGGTTGCGGGCGAGAGGGGGGCCCAGTTTGCGGGATCATAGGCTGAGGTGGTGATGCCGCGAGGGACTTTCGGGGCGAGTCGGACCATGTGAGCGACAGAGTTCGGATTGAACGACATAACCGCGACGGGGCCGTTGTAGCTATTTAGCAGGGCGGCGGCGGCGGTTTCAAGACGCCCGTCGGTGTGCGACATCGTATCGGTCTGATCTTTGATCTCAATCAGCAGCGGGGTGCGACCTGCGACGAGGTCGAGAATCTCTTGCAGCGTGGGTATCGTTTCGTCGCTGTCGCGCAGTTTTGTCTGTCCGAGGTTGGCAGCGGTCTGGTGTTTGATCAGGCCGTTGGTGGTGGTGAGGCGATCCAATGACTCGTCATGGAAAACCATCGGGACGCCGTCGCTGGACAGTTGCAAGTCGATCTCAATCCCGTAGCCCGCATCGATCGCGGCCGTGATCGCGGCGCGGGAGTTTTCCGGGCGGCCCAAGCTGCGATCATGGTAGGCGCGGTGGGCCAGCGGGGTGGTTAGGAAAGCGGAGGGCAGGGGGACGCGCATCAATTGATCTCGAAGATGCCTTCGATCTCGACAGCGACACCGAAGGGGAGGGAAGCGGCGGAGACGGCTGATCTTGCGTGGCGGCCTGCGTCGCCAAGAACGGCTACGAGGAAATCTGACGCGCCGTTAATGACTTTCGGTTGGTCGGTGAACTCTGGTGTGGAGTTGACGAAGCCGACCAGTTTCACCGCCCGAACCACGCGGGAAAGATCGCCGCCGCATGCCTTCTTCAGTTGGGCGAGCAGAGAGATGGCGCAGGCTTTCGCGGCTTCGGCCCCGGCCTCGACAGTCACATCAGCCCCGAGTTTTCCTTTGATCAGGCCGCCCGATGTTTGGCTGATCTGGCCCGAGATATGAACCAGCGAGCCTACCTGCACGAACGGGACGTAGTTTGCAGCCGGGGCCGGGGCGTCGGGCAGGGTAACGTTGAGCTCGGCAAGGCGGGTTTCGATGCTGGACATATTCGGCTCCTGATCAGGTTTGGCGGCAGGCTACCTGTGGGCGCGGCTCGGGGCAAGCCTTGCGTGTCCACGTGTGGCGGAATTCTCATCTGTTATAAATCAATGGGTTAGGGGGGTGCGCTTAAGCGAATTTTAACGATTGGCGCAATTTTCAAAGCCAGTTCACCAAATGTCATCCTCTCCGCTTGAATATCCCACCGGGGGCCGGGGGTGTGAAACCCCCCGGCATTGGCAAAGTGAAGCGTCAGCTTGCTATTACTCACTCCTCGCGGAATGCCATTTTGAAATAGTCGGTAAACGGTTTCAAAAGGTAGCTCATCGGCGAGCGTGCGCCGGTTTCTATGAACGCCTCAACTGGCATACCGGGCAGTAGGGTTTGGGTTTTCAGCTTGGCCAACTCGCCCTCATCCAACAGAATCTCGGCGCGGAAATAGCTGGCTTGGGTGCGTTGATCGACCAAAGCATCCGCCGAAATCGTCGCGACATGGCCGAAAATCTCTGGTGTGGTGCGCGCCGAAAATGCCGGAAACGCCAGCCGTACGTGTTGGCCCACGTGGACTTCATCAATATGGATCGGTTGAATCTGCGCGGTAATGACCAAGGGGCGATCCTGCGGGATGATATAGAGCACGGGTTCGGCTGCGCGCAAAACCGAGCGCGGCGAGGTGACTTGCAGGCCAAGCACCAGCCCCGAAACTGGCGCGCGAATCTCTAGCCGGGCGATGCGTTCGATCAGGGCGCGGCGACGTTCGACGAGTTCCAAGGCTTGCGGACCAAGGTCGCGCAGTTGCGTGCTGGCTTCTTCGCGGCGCACGGCGGCGAGGCGCAAAACCTCCAGATCAATCTCGGTGCCACGGCCTTCGGCTTGGGCTTTGGAAGAGATCAGCTCCCCCATGCTGCCTTGCAGCGATGCCTTGTTGCGCTCTAATTCAAGCACTCGGCTGGATTGTGCAAGACCCTTGTCCAGCAAGGTTTGCTGCGCCGTCAGCTCTTGTTGGATAAGGGCGAGCTGTTGTTTTAATGCGTCTATCTGGGCGTCTATGCCTTCAATCTGCGAGGTGATCTGGCCTTCGCGTTTGACCAATTGATCGCCTTGGCGGGCAAGACTTTCCTTGCGGGCAAAGAAAAGGTTGCGCTGGCCTTCGATCTGTTCGGCCACATCGGCGCGGGTTTTGGCAAGATCGGCGATTTCACCGCTGAAGTTTGGCGCATCTTTGTCGTCACGTTCGGCTTCCAGACGGGCCTTGCGGGCGAGCATTTCAAACAACTGGCCTTCAACGATAGAGAGCTCCGATTGCAGCAAGCTGCCGTCCAGCCGGATCAGCAAATCACCCGCTTTCACCGCTTGTGCTTCTTTCACCGCAATTTCGGCAACAACCCCACCGTCAGGGTGGTTTACGATTTGCTTGTTCTGCTCAACCTCAAGCTGGCCGCCGGCGACGATAGCGCCGTCAATTTCAGTGGTCAGCGACCAGCCGCCAAAACCGAATATCAAGAGCGCAACGGTAACAAGCCCGAGGATCACCGGGCGGCGGGCTGACCATGCGGGAGCGAGACTGGACGGCGGATTGGCGGCTGCGGATGAGGCTGCTGCGGTTGCGGCTGCTACGGGTAAAATGGTCGCGGTTGAGCCTGTGGCGGGGCGAAGCTGCACGGGCGTCTGGCTCATGATACGCCTCCGGGCGCTGTCGCTTGGACAATTTGGCTGTGATTTTTCACCATCTCGCGCAGAACGGCATCGCGGGGACCGAAGGCGCGCCGCATACCGTCTTCAAGCACCAACAGTAGCTCACATTCCTGAATTGCGGCGGGGCGGTGGGCCATAATCAGCACCGCGCCACCCGCTTCTTTGGTGGTGCGAATTGCGGTGTTCAGCGCAATGGTGCCGTCATTGTCGAGGTTCGAGTTCGGCTCATCCAGCACCAGAATTACCGGGTTGTCGTACAAAGCGCGGGCAAGGCCGATGCGCTGGATTTGGCCGCCAGAGAGCCGACCGCCGATCTGAGAAATCCGGGTGTCATAGCCTTCGGGCAGCTTGATAATCATCTCATGCGCAGCGGCACGTTTGGCGGCGTCGATGATTTTTGTTGGATCGGCGTGGTCTTGCAGACGGGCGATGTTTTCGGCGATCGTGCCGTCAAACAGCGTGATGCGCTGCGGTAAGTAGCCAATATAGCTGCCCAATATGTCGGGGTCGTATTGATCCAAGGTCGCGCCATCCAGACGAACTTTGCCGCCTGCGGGTTTCCACACGCCGATCAAGGCGCGGGCTAGGGTGGATTTGCCTGCGCCGGACGGGCCAATGACGCCGAGGGCTTGGCCGGGTTCAAGCCGGAAATTGATCGCCCGCAGCACGGCTTGTTGTTCGCCCGGGGGAATCACCGTCAGGTTTTGGGCCTCTAGCACCGCTTTTGGATGCGGCAGGGCGGTGCGGCGCGGTTCTTCCGGCATTCTGGTCAGCAGGTCAGACAGGCGGCGGTTGGCTTCTTGCGCACGGGTAATGATGGCCCACTGGCCGATGACCTGCTCGATGGGCGACAGCGCGCGGCCCATCAGAATAGAGCCCGCGATCATTGCGCCCGAGGAAAGCTGGCCTTGCAGCACGAGGTAAGCACCGAGGCCAAGCATCGCCGATTGAAGGAACACCCGGAAGGTTTTTGTGATGCCACCGAAGCTGCCCGCAAGGTCGCCAGCTTTGATGCTGGCGGCGAGGGCGGCTCCACGCGCCTTTTGCCAGCGGTCGAAGGCGGCCGAGGTCATACCCAAGGCTTGCACGGTTTCGGATTCGCCCTTGATCAGATCGGACATTCGCTCGGCACCGAGGGTGAGGTTATTGGTGCGGGTCAGCGGCGCGAGGGTAAGGCGTTGGTTCAGGATGGTGACGATAACAAGGACGATGCCGCCGACCAGAGAAAGCGCGAACAGATAGGGGTGGAAGATGTAAATCGCGATGAAAAACAGCGGCATGAACGGCAAGTCGAACAGCGCAAGCAAAACTGGTGAGGCCCACAGCCGCTGGATAGCCTCCAGATCGCGTTGGGCTGCGATGGCGGTGGGTTCGTTCGGTTGCAGGGTAAGGCGGCGCATCGCGGCAGAAAACACCCGGCGGTCAAGGCGGTCCTGCATCTTGGCACCGATGCGGGCCATCACGCGAGCGCGAACGTTGTCGAGGATGCCAAGGGCGAGGAACAGGAACGTCACCAGCACCGAAAGGGCGACGAGGGTGGCCTCTGACCTGCTGCCCAGCACACGGTCGTAGACCTGCAACATATAAAGCGAACCGGTCAGTTGTAGTGCATTCGCGAAAACCGAGAACAAGGCAACTGCCCACAACAGGCCGCGTTGATCGGCCCGTGCCGCGCGAAGCTCTGCTTCACCGCGACGGTTATCTATTTGGCTCATCGCCATCTCCGTTTCTGCTTGTCGCGTGTTTCGTCCCGCAGACGGTTTTCGTCCAGCGGCCTATTTTAATCCCCAAAAGTATCGGCGGAAATCATCCAGCGTCACCGCTTGGCAACTTTTGGCCGTTGTCTTAGACTCCGACGCCGCTTATCGCTTGTCTTTCACTCACAAAATCTATGCTTGGGCTTAATGCTCGACGGGAATGTAGAAGTATGGCCGCACTGATTCCATCTCTTTCTGAAGTGACCAGCACAATAGCTGCTGGTTGTGTCGGGATTGCTTGTCTGTTGATGGTGGCGGGGTGTGCGAAAGCGCCAACGGCTCCGGCGATGAGCGATCCGAATGAGGCGCTTAACCGTAGGGTTTTTGCGTTCAACGTCGCGCTGGATAAAGCGGTGTTGCAGCCGGTAGCTGGTGTGGCGGGCAATGGGCGCGGGCCTATTCTGACCGGGGTGCATAATTTCGCCAACAATTTGGATACCCCCGGCGATATCGTCAACAACGTACTGCAACTTCGATTGATGCGGGCGGCGCGCAATACGTTGCGGTTTGCGGTCAACAGCACAGCGGGGATCGGCGGGCTGTTTGACCCTTCGACCGCTTTGGGGTTGCCAGCGCAAGAAACCGACTTTGGCGAGACGCTGTATGTATGGGGTGTCGGTGAGGGCAACTATCAGATGTTGCCGATCGTTGGGCCATCGACAGAACGCGATACGGCTGGTGTGATTGTCGATTACGCGATCAACCCGCTGCGATTCTTGCTGGATACGCCGGAAAGCCATTATGTGACGGGCGTGAAGGTAATTGATACGGTTGGATCACGCGCTCGTCATAGCGACACGGTGGATTCGATCCTATATGATAGTGCAGATCCCTATGCGCAGGCGCGCCTGCTGTATCTGCAAAACCGCCACTACACGTTGGGCGAAGCCCCATCGGATGAAAGCTTTGAGGACCCCTATGCACAGTAACCATTCCATGATGTCACGTCGCCGGTTTGCGGCAGGTTTTGCTTTGGGCTCGGTGGCACTTGCGCTGCCGTTGCCATCCTTCGCCTTAACGGTGGATGACGCCAAACTGATGATCGGCAAAGCCGTGGCTGAGATCAACACAACGATCGCCAGCGGCAAATCGCAGACCGCAATGTATGGTGATTTTGAGCGGATTTTCAGTCGCTACGCAGATGTGCCAACGATTGCGCGTTCAGCTTTGGGCGTCGCTGCGAAGAAAGCCTCGGCTGGGCAGATGGCAAGCTTCACCAAGGTGTTTCAGGGCTACATCAGCCGCAAATACGGCTCGCGTTTCCGTGAGTTTATCGGCGGCTCGATTGAAGTTACCGACGCGCGTGCGATTAAAAGCTATTACGAGGTGATTTCGGTCGCACATCTGAAGGGCCAAGCGCCGTTTGATTTGCGCTGGCATGTGTCGGATAAATCTGGTCGCAACCTGTTCTTCAACATCATCATTGAGGGCGTCAATATGCTGGCGTCCGAGCGGACCGAAGTCGGCGCTATGCTGGATAAGCGCGGCGGTGATATTGACGCGCTGATTGCCGATCTGAAAACGGCGTGATCTGACAATTTTGGCAAAGGCGCTCCCGTATTTGGGAGCGCCTTTTTCTTTGCGCGCGCGGGATTAGCTGTCAGGCAGCATCGCTGGATTAAAGGCGATTTCCCACAGATGGCCGTCCGGGTCTTGGAAATAGCCCGCATAGCCGCCGTAGAAGGTGTCTTGCGCGGGTTTGACGATCACTCCACCGGCGCGTTGAGCCGTTGCGAGAACCGAGTCAACTTCGTCACGGCTCAACACATTTTGTGCAACGGTAAACGCGGTAGGACTGATTGGCTGCTTGGTGAGGCCGGTATCATGCGCAATGTTGTCTTGTGCCCAGATCGCCAGCTTCAACCCGCCCGACAGATCGAAAAACGCCACCGCGCCGTGTTCAAATTCGCGGCCGACGATGCCTTCGGTCGCAAGGCCGAGGCCGTCACGATAGAAGGTAAGTGCGCGTTCCAAATCGGAAACGCCGAGCGTTATCATTGAAATCCGAGGTTTCATGTTCATACCCTTGCTATCGGCATCCGCGTGATGCGGACGCCTTGATAGTCTTGGGCCGCTACTTTTCGTAACGGAAGGACCGCGACGCGGGGTCGGGCCAACCTTCCCGACCTTACCTGTTTTAGACAAAGCCATGATAGCCAACGCACTGCATTCAGGCAAGCGCCGCGCCCGCTACTGGTTGTCACCCTTGAGAATGTCTTTCAGCAAAGCCTCGACCTGATCATCGCTGGGGTTCATCATCGGCACAGACGGTTCCGACGATTGTTCTTGGAAGATCGGGTCTTGCGGAAACTCTGCATTCGGATCGACGGGCTGGTTAGACGCAGTGGCCGCATTTGGCGGGTTGCGGTACTCTGGAATGATCAGCGGAAGTTCGGTCACAGGCACGCCGTCTTCAACGCGCGTCATCACCTCATGCCAGATTTCGGCGGGCAGACCGCCACCAGTGACGCCCTTCAAGGGCGTGTTGTCATCGTAGCCGATCCAGACGCCCGCAACGTAATCGGCGGTGAAGCCGATGAACCAAGCGTCACGCGCAGCAGAGGTGGTGCCGGTTTTGCCAGCAGCCGGGCGGCCATCAAGGCGAGCCTTGGTGCCGGTGCCACTTTCGACAACCTTAGCCATCATGAAGGTAAGCAATTTGGCGGCGGTTTCGGAGATTACCCGCTCGCCAATACCGCCGCCTGCGCCCATCAGGCTTTCGTCTTCGCCTTTGAGTTTCAACTCAACAAGTCCGTAGGGGGTCACTGCCGAGCCACCGTTGAGGATGCCGGCATAGGCGCCCGTCATCTCAATTAACGTTGATTCAGAAGCGCCCAAAGCCAGTGCTGGCCCTGCGGCGAGGTCAGATTGGATGCCAAAACCTTTGGCAATGGCCGCAACAGCATCGCGCCCGACCGCTTCTGACACACGCACGGCGGGGATGTTGCGGCTTTCTTCCAAGGCTTGCGTTAAGGTGATCAAGCCCTTGAATTTGTGGTCATAGTTGTCGGGCGTCCACTTGCCAGAGCCGGGGATGTTGAGGGTCAGCGGCACGTCTTCGACATAGTCAGACGGCGACCAACCGAGATCAAGGGCTGCGGCATAGACGAAAGGCTTGAACGATGATCCGGTCTGGCGCGAGGCTTGCGTCGCGCGGTTAAACGCTCCGGCATTTTCGGTTTTGCGCCCGCCCACCATGGCGCGCACGGCACCGTCCGCGCTCATCACCACGATTGCGGCCTGTGCTTTGGAGCCTTTGGCAACCTTGTTGTCGAACACCCAAGCGAGGGCTTCCTCGGCATCGCGCTGCAGCTTTTGATCAAGCGTGGTGCGCATCAGAACGTCTTCGGTGGTGGTCGAGGTCAAAAAGTCCGGCGCAGTTTCCATCACCCAGTCGGCAAAGAACCCGCCCGATTTGGTCTGCGCCGCGTCAGATAGTTGCGCCGGATGCGCGCGGGCATCGGCGGCTTCCTCGGGCGTCAGATAGCCCTGCTCCGCCATCAGGTCGATGATGACATTGGCGCGGTCTTGTGCGCGTTTCAGGTTGTTGGTGGGCGCGTATTTCGACGGCGCTTTCAGCAGGCCCGCGAGCATGGCGGCTTGGGCCGGGTTAACCTGATTGGCGGAAATGCCGAAATAACGCTGGGCGGCGGCTTCAAAGCCACGCGCACCTGCACCGAGATAAGCGCGGTTGAAATAGATCGTCAGGATTTCTTCTTTGGTATATTTCGCTTCCATCGCAATGGAGTAGGGGATTTCCTTCAGCTTGCGGGTGACTCCACCTGACCGACAATCGGCCTCGTAAGCGGTTTCGGATTTCCATTGGCTCGCGTTGTAAGGCACGCCGAGGCATAGCAGTTTCGCGACTTGTTGGGTGATGGTAGACCCGCCGTTGCCTTCCAGCGGACCACGACCAGCGGCTAAGTTGATGCTGATGGCAGAGGCAATGCCGCGCGGGCTGACGCCGAAGTGTTGGTAGAACCGCTTATCCTCGGTCGCGACAACCGCGTGCAGGAGGTAGGGCGAGACGGTGTCGGCGGTGATCTGGCCGCCAAAAGTCTCACCCCGCCACGCGAATACGGTGTCGTTGCGATCAAGCAGAGTGACCGAGCCTTTGGCGCGACCGTCGAGCAGATCGGCGACTGGGGGGAGTTGCTGATAGAAGTAAAATACGATGCCAGCCAGCACCATGATGCAGACAGCGCCTACGCGCCAGAACGTGCCCCAGATGATCCGCCAGATGCCCGTCACAAACCGCGTCAGGATGTTGCCCTGACGGCGCGGGGCGGCTTTGCGCGCTGCTGGTTTCTTTGGCGGTGGTGTGCCGCGCCCGCCGGTGGTGCCTGCTACTTTTTGCGCGATATAGCGGCGGTCTGCCACCAGTGATTTGCCGCCTCTGCCCGAAGTCGCCATGCCTGTTTGTGCCCTTTTAAGCGGTTTTACCCACTCTACCCGGTTCAGCTTGGAATGCGAAGTGATGGCGCTGCCGATTCGCGGTTCCTTGCCGCTTAAAATTATGGCGATGAATGACGCAAGAGATTAAAATTTGTGCAAATGCCCGCTGCGCCCAATTTTTACGCCGTCGAAAACTTGTGCTGTACCTGCGAACGCCGCCTGATCGGCAATGAGGGTCGCGAACGGCCTTGGGAAACATAGGGGTGCACCGTGAAAATGATCATAGCCGCCATTAAGCCCTACAAGCTGGACGAGGTCCGCGAAGCGCTGACCGCGATCGGTGTGCAGGGTATGATGGTGACAGAAATCAAGGGTTTCGGCATGCAGTCGGGCCATACCGAAATCTACCGCGGTGCAGAATATGCGGTGAACTTCGTGCCGAAAATGCGGCTGGAGATCGTGGTGACCGATGCGCTGGCCGATACTGTTGTCGAGGCGATCACCAAGACCGCCCGCACCGGCAAGATCGGTGACGGCAAGATTTTCGTGTTGAATGTGGAGAGCGCCTTGCGGGTGCGCACCGGCGACGTCGATGACGATGCGCTGTGAGAGGGGACATAACATGCTGAAAAAATTAGGACTTTCTGCGGCAGCGATCATGGCGGCTTTGCCCGCTTTGGCGCAAACAGCCACGGATGCTACCGCCCCTGTCGTGGAGGCGGTTGTTGAAGCGGCTGCCCCGGTGATGGACAAGGGTGACGTGGCGTGGATGATGACCTCGACCGTGCTGGTGTTGTTTATGACAATCCCCGGCCTCGCGCTGTTCTACGGCGGCTTGGTGCGCAGCAAGAACATGCTGTCGGTGCTGATGCAGACCACGTTGATCGCCTGCCTCGTCATGGTGATCTGGGTGATCTACGGCTATTCGGTAACCTTCGGCGGCGGCACCTCGCCTTACTGGGGTGGCACGGCCAAGCTGTTCTTGGCAGGCATCAAGCCTGACACGATGGCGGCCACGTTCTCGGCTGGCTATGTCATCCCGGAATATCTGTTCATCGCCTTCCAGATGACCTTTGCGGCAATCACTCCCGGCCTGATCATCGGTGCTTTCGCGGAACGCGTGAAGTTCACCGCTGTTCTGGCATTCTGCGCGCTTTGGGTCACCTTCGTTTACTTCCCGATTGCCCACATGGTTTGGGACGTGTCCGGCCTGATTTACGTCATGGGTGCGATTGACTTTGCTGGCGGCACGGTTGTGCACATCAACGCTGGTATTGCTGCTTTGGTTGGTTGCTTGGTGATCGGCAAACGGGTCGGTTACGGCAAAGAAAACATGGCACCACATTCGATGGTGATGACCATGATCGGCGCTTCGATGCTTTGGGTTGGTTGGTTTGGCTTCAACGTAGGCTCTAACTTGGAAGCCAACGGCGGCGCTACCTTGGCAATGATCAACACCTTCTTGGCTACCGCTGCGGCTACGCTGGCTTGGTCGCTGTTGGAAGGCATTCAACGCGGCAAAGCGTCAATGCTGGGTGCGGCTTCGGGTATGGTGACCGGTCTGGTTGCGATTACCCCGGCTTGTGGCACGATTGGTCCGATGGGCGCGATTGCTCTGGGCGTGATTGCGGTGTTCGGCTGCTACTTCTTCGTCACCGTGGTGAAAAACAAGCTGCAGTATGACGATAGCCTTGATGTGTTTGGTATCCACGGCGTTGGTGGTATCATCGGTGCGATCCTGACGGGTGTGTTCTCGGCAGGTTCGCTGGGCGGCGTCAAAGGCGACGACTATTCGATTGCAGCGCAGACTTGGATTCAGATCGAAGCTGTCGCGATCACTTTGGTTTGGTCCGGTGTGATTTCGTTCATCATCTACAAACTGGTGGATATGACCATCGGCCTGCGTGTGGATGCTGACACCGAGCGTCAGGGTCTTGATCTGGCGTCGCATGGTGAAGCTGCTTATCACGGCTGATAACGGCAACCTTCGGCGGTTCCTCCCCGCCGAAGGTTGAAAAGAGAACGGCCCGCAGGATCCTCCCCCTGCGGGCCGTTTTTCTATTTGGCGGGCCGATTTTCTAAGTAGATTGCGTGCGGAAGTTTTGAGATTTCCGTTTACGCGGTGAGTTTCGCGATGGCTGCGGCGAGGATCGGCACTGTTTTAGCATTCAGCCCGGCGATGTTGATCCGGCTGTCACCGACCATGTAAATGCCATTGTGCTCGCGCAGGGAATTGACCTGCGCTTCGGTCAGACCGAGCCGCGAGAACATGCCGCGATGGGTGGCGACAAAGTCGAACCGATCCGAATTGGTGGCGCGGCGCAACTCATCAGCGAGGCTTTGACGAAGGGTCAGCATGTTTAGGCGGACTTCCTCAAGCTCCGCCTTCCAGTCGGCACATAGGTCATCATCTTCCAAGATCATCGTCACCAGCCGCGCGCCATGATCGGGCGGGAAGCTGTAGTTTTGGCGGTTGAGGAAGTTCAGGTTGCCTTGGGTGACGGCGCGGCGGGCAGGATCACCAAGAGCGATCAGGATGCCAGTGCGCTCACGGTAGATGCCGAAGTTTTTGCTGCAGGACGCGGCGATCAGCACTTCTGGGAAGGCGTTGGCGATCATCCGCGTGGCGGCCGCGTCCTCTTCCAGCCCGTCGCCGAAGCCTTGATAAGCAAGGTCAACAAATGGAATTGCACCCTTCGCCAGCAGCAGTTTCGCGACCTGCGCCCACTGATCGGCGGTTAGGTTCGCGCCGGTTGGGTTGTGGCAACAGCCATGCAGCAGCACCGCGTCGCCTGCTTGCACGCGGGCCAAGTCTTCGAGCAATCCAGCAAAGTCGATGCCACGGGTTTCAGCATCGAAATAGCGGTATTCGGCCATTTTCATGCCGAGGTATTTGATGATTGACGGATGGTTCGGCCAAGTTGGGTTCGACAGCCAGACGGTCGCGGTTGGCGAGGCGAGCTTGATCAGCTCCAGCGCCTGACGGATTGCCCCGGTGCCGCCCGGAGTAGCCACCGAAGCGGCGCGGTCAGCGTAGCCATCGCCCAAGATCATCTTAACCATCGCGGCATTGTAAGCAGGATCGCCCGCAAGCCCGGTGTAGGTCTTGGTTTTTTCAACCTCCCACAGCTTTTTCTCAGCCGCTTTCACCGCGCGCATCACCGGGGTCAGGCCAGTGGCATCCTTGTAGACGCCGACACCGAGGTCGATTTTGTCACTCCGAGGATCATCCTTGTGCATCTGAATGAGTTGCAGTATTTTGTCCTGCGGCTGTGGGTTCAGGGTCTCTAACATTAGCAAGTTATCCTTCAGATTGCAGTCCTACGCCTGCGGGCCTTTTTCGACCGCGAGATCGTCATACATGCCCCATTCGGCCCAAGAGCCGTCATAAAGCGCATGGTTGCGGTGGCCGATACGTTCCAAGGCAAGGCTCAGGATCGCCGCCGTCACGCCTGAACCGCAAGAAGTGATCGCCGGTTTTGCGAGGTTTACGCCTGCGGCCTCGAACACGCTCCGCAGATCGGCGGGCGTTTTCATCGTGCCATCGGCGTTCAGAAGCGTGCTGTAGGGCACGTTTTTCGCGCCGGGAATGTGGCCGGAACGCAGGCCGGGACGTGGCTCGGCCACTTCGCCTTGGAAGCGGGGGGCAGAGCGGGCGTCGATGATCTCGGCCTCACCCAGTTTGGCGGCATGGGCGACTTGGGTGACATCTTTCACGAGGTTATTCTGGCGGCTGACGGTCATGTGGCGGTCACGCACGATCGGCGCCATATCCTCAATCTCACGGCCCTCGGCGCGCCATTTCGGCAAACCGCCGTCAAGCACGGCCACGTCGGTCTTGCCCATCAACCGGAACGTCCACCACACCCGGGCGGCCGAAAACAGACCAGAGCCGTCGTAGATCACCACCTGGTGCCCATCGCCAATGCCCATAGCACGCAGGCGCGAGATGAATTTCTCGGGCGGCGGTGCCATGTGGGGCAGGCTGGAGCGGTGGTCGGTGAGCTCGTCAATGTCGAAAAACCGCGCGCCGGGGATATGGGCGGCAAGGTATTCGGCACGCGCGTTGCGGCCCGCGTCGGGCAGATACCAACTGGCATCAATCAGCCGCAGGTCGGGATCTTTGATATGCGCGGCAAGCCAGCTGGTGCTGACCAGCGTTTTTGGATCATCGGCAGCAGAGGGGGTCATCGTCGGCTCCTCTCGGGCATTACGGGCAAGGGATGCCGTTGCAATTAAACCGATGAGCCGCCGCAAACAAGAGAGCGCGGGCAAGGCGATGCGTGCCCGCGCAATAATATTAGCGTTTCGCCAATGCGGTCTTGATCGCGCCAATGATCGCCATCAGCACACCGCCACCAACGCCGCCCGAAGCGATCGAGCCGATGATCGAGCCAATATCAGTGCTGCCGGTGCTGGCGACAGTCGCGCCTGCGCCACCGGGTGCTGCCAGAATTTGACCGCCCAGACCGCCGCCTAGAATGCCGACAATCGAATTGCCCAGCGTGCCGAGGTTGAGGTTTTTCAACAAAGCCCCAGCCGCGTTACCGCCCAAAGCGCCAGCGATCAGTTGGATGATCAGATTCATATCCATGATACTCGTTCCCTACATAGGCCCGCCGTTTTGGCGTGACACCTCGCGGGCTTGTCTGAACCCAAGGCAGGATACCGGATAGGGGGAAATATGCGGGAAACTAGCCGCTCTCGGGGGAAGCAGGCGGTCAGTAGTTGCCCTTCATACCCTGCTTCATAATGCGCGACTTCTGGATATCCCAGTCGCGCTTGGCGCTGGTGGCGCGCTTGTCGGCCTGCTTTTTGCCCTTGGCCACACCCAGTTTAATCTTCACCATGCCGCGTTCGTTGAAATACATTTTCAGCGGCACGATGGTCATGCCTTCACGCCCGACTGCATTCCACAGCCGCGACAGTTCCTTTTTGGAAACCAACAGCTTACGACGCCGACGCTCCTCATGCGGGAACATCACGGCTTGCATATAAGGCGCGATGTAGCCGTTGATCAGCCACAGCTCGGAGCCTTCAACATTGGCGTAGCTTTCGGCGATATTCGAGCCACCTTTGCGCAGCGACTTCACTTCCGAGCCGTGCAGCATAATGCCGGCCTCAAGATCCCACTCGATGGCGAAATCGAAGCGAGCACGCCGATTTTCGGCGATCAGTTTGGAGTTTGGGTCGGATTTTTCTACCATTATGCGCTGGAAATAGGGGTTCGCTGGGGCAGAGTCCAGTAACGCGGCGCTGAAATCAGCGGCGGCGACGGTTCTGGCTCAGGATGATCACGCCGCAAGCGACGATGATGGCCGAGCCGAACAGGGTCGGGGCATCTGGACGCTCGCCAAACACCGCGACGCCGAGGATCATCGCGAACAGCAGGCGGGTGTAGCGGAACGGTGTGACCACTCCGATTTCGCCACTGCGCATCGCGGCGGTAAGTGCGGCATAGCCGGCAATGCCGAAAACGGCACCGCAGATCAGCACGCCCATCGTGTGCAGATCGGGCATCGCGGTGCGTCCGGTGACAAGTGTGATAATCAGGCCAGACAGCGCCAGCATTATAAAGCCAGTGACGCCTAACTGAGCATTCGACAGAGCCGGGGGTGCGGCCCTTGTGGCAAGATCGCGGCCAGCAAAGCCAATCATCGCGATCAGGGCCAGCAGCGACAGCGCGGAAAAGCCGGAAACTCCGGGGCGTAGGATAATCAGAACGCCGATAAAACCGAGCAGGATCAACAGCCAACGCTTTAGGTCAACCTTCTCGCCAAAGATTACCGCAGCGCCCAACACCACCACCAAAGGCGTGGCTTGCAGGATTGCGGAGGCGATGGAAAGCGGCGTCAGTGCAATCGCCAAGGCGTAGAACAGCCGCCCGGTGATCTCAAACCCCGAGCGCAGCGCCATGGTGCGGGTGAACATCGCAGCCGGAATTGGCGGGTGGCCCGCACGGATCGCGAGGCTGGAGAACACGCCGATGCCGATCAGGCCCATGATTAGTATGGCTTCGCCAACTGGAATGGATCGGCTGGCGGCTTTCAGGAAAGCATCCTCGACCGCGAAACCTGCCATTGAGACGGTCATGAACAGGCTGCCGCGCAGGTTGGGGGTCATTACTGACGGGTCTTTCTATTCACCTTGGCTGAAAAATCCCGGCCGGAGGTTTCTGGCGCGGCCTAAGGAGCCTCCGGCGGGGATATTTTGGCCAATGCGAAAGCCTTTAGTGGTTTAAATCAGCCCGGCGTGCTGCATGGCGGATTTGATGCGGGCTTTCGTCGGATCGGTGAGGCCAACCAGCGGCAGGCGCACTTCCTCGGCGCATAGACCGAGCAGCGACAGGCCGTATTTCGCGCCAACCAGACCGGGCTCAAGGAAGATCGCCTCGTGTAGCGGCATAAGTTTATCTTGGAATTGCAGTGCCTTGGCGTAATCGCCCGCCAAGGTGGCCGCTTGGAACTCGGCACACAGACGCGGGGCTACATTGGCGGTGACACTTATACATCCAATTCCGCCATGGGCGTTGAAGCCCAAAGCGGTGGCGTCTTCACCCGACAGTTGGATGAAGTCAGTGCCGCAAGTGGCGCGCTGCATTGAGACACGCTCAATCTTGCCGGTGGCATCTTTCACCCCAATGATACGCGGCAGTTTCGCCAGTTCGCCCATCGTATCGGGCGACATATCGACGACCGAGCGGCCGGGGATATTGTAGATGATGATCGGCAGTTGGCACGCATCATGCAGCGCAGTGAAGTGTGCGATCAGGCCGGCTTGGGTCGGGCGGTTGTAATAGGGCGTCACCACAAGGGCGGCATCGGCGCCGACTTTCTCGGCAAAGCGGATCAGCGAAATGCCTTCCGAGGTGTTGTTCGACCCAGCACCAGCAATCACCGGCACGCGGCCAGCGACAGTTTGCACCACGACTTCGATGACTTTCTGGTGCTCCTCGTGGGAAAGCGTCGGGCTTTCGCCGGTGGTGCCGACTGGAACGAGGCCCGCGGAACCTTCGGCAATGTGCCACTCGACCAGCTTCTTCAGCGTCACCAGATCAAGTTCACCGTTCTTGAACGGCGTAACCAGTGCGGGAATTGACCCTTTGATCATGGTGCGCGTCTCCTCTGAAGGGCGATGTGGAATCGCCGCTGTGTAAGCGTTGCCTACCTAACCGGGGATCGGCGTTTTGCCAAGTATAGGCGGCGAATTGCTAGGGTAACGGGGTTTTGGGTTGTGAGAATGCGGGGGTTGGGGCAAAATCCGGGCATGAGCAGCATAATCAAGGTCGCACATGCGATCATACTCGGCGTTTCTTTACTGGCCTCCACAATGGCGCGCGCTGATCAGGGCGCGGAGTTTTCGGCTGCGCTGAAGGCGGCGCAGCGCAATGATTGGCCTGTCGCGCTGACCGCGGCGCAGGGCGCGGGGGCGGTGCGGGGCGATGTGATCTTGTGGCAATGGCTGCGGGATGGGCAGGGCCGCTTGGGGGATTACGAGGGATTTTTGGCGCGCAGGCCGGATTGGCCGGGGTTGGCTTTGCTGCGCGAGAAGGGTGAGGCGGCGGCGGCACGCTCCACCGATCCGGCGCGGGTGGTGGCTTATTTCGGTAAGCACGCCCCTAAGACTGGTGCCGGAGCGGTGGCTTTGGTGCGGGCTTTGCTGGCTTTGGGGCGGTCGAGCGATGCCGAAGCGACGGCGTTTCAGGCTTGGGTTGATTTGAAATTCGACGTCGCGGAAGAAACCGCGATGCTTGATTTGGCTGGCCCGGCGCTAGAGGTTGCGCATGAGGTGCGGTTAGATCGCATCCTGTGGGAGGGCGGCCGTAAGTCTGAGGCCGAGCGGATGATCCCTCGGGTCTCGCAGAATTGGCAGGCTTTGGCGCGGGCGCGGTTAGCGTTGCGGGCGGATAGTCCGCTGGCGGTGGCTTTGGTTGATGCGGTGCCGAAGGATGTGCTGGGCGATCCGGGGCTGGCTTATGATCGCTACAATTACCGGATGCGGGCGGATCGCTATGACGATGCGGCGACGCTGATAGTGGAGCGCAGCAAGACGGCGGCGGGATTGGGCGATCCGCAGGCTTGGGCGAAGCGGCGGGCGGATTTGGCGCGGGTGCTGTTGCGGCAGGGTGAGCCTAAGTTGGCGCTGCGGGTGGCGGCAAATCACCATCTGACCAAGGGCACGGAATATGTCGATCTGGAGTTTCTGGCGGGGTTCATCGCTTTGCGGAAGCTGGATGATCCTGAGGCGGCAATCAAGCATTTCAAGCACTTGAAGGAAGCGGTGGCGACGCCGATCTCGGTGGCGCGGGCGGAATATTGGATGGGCCGGGCGCTGGCGGCTAAGGGTGATAAGGCCGGGGCGGCGGCGGCTTATGCGCGGGCGGCGCGGTATCAGACGGCTTATTATGGGATGCTGGCGAGCGAGAAGATTGGGCTGCCGCTTGATCCGGCGCTGGTAAATGTGGGGGAGCCTACGCCGGGGTGGCGGACTTCGGGGTTTGCGGGCAGTTCGGTTTTGGCGGCGGGGATGGCGTTGGTTGAGGCTGGTGATCGCACCACGGCGAAGCGGTTTTTCCTGCAAGTGGCTGAGGGGCTGGACGCTAAGGGCTTGGAACAACTCGCAGATTTGGCGCTGCGGATGGATGAGCCGCATATCGCTTTGCTAGTGGCCAAGCAGGCGGCGGAGCGGGGGGTGATTTTGCCGAGGGCGTATTATCCGATGCCCGCGATGGTGCCGGATGGGCTGGCGGTCAGTCGGGCGTTGGCGTTGTCGATTTCGCGGCGGGAGAGTGAGTTTGATCCGGCCGCACAAAGTAAGGCGGGCGCGCGGGGGTTGATGCAGGTGATGCCCGCTACGGCGGAGCATGTGGCGAAGGGGCTGGGCGAGACCTCTAGCGCGGGGCGTTTGATCAGCGATCCGCCGTTTAACGTGCGGATGGGGTCGATCTATCTTAGCCATATGATTGAAGAATTTGGGCCATCGGTGGCGCTGGTGGCCTCGGGCTATAACGCGGGGCCGGGGCGTCCGCGCAAGTGGATCACGCAGTTTGGCGATCCTCGGAAGGACAGTGTTGATGTGGTGGATTGGGTCGAGATGATCCCGTTTTCTGAGACCCGGACTTATGTGATGCGGGTTGCTGAGGGGGTGGTGATCTACCGCGCCAAGTTAAAGGGCGTGGCGGGGCCGGTGCGGATTTCGGCGGAGTTGACGGGGCGGTGATCGCTAAGGGGTTATGATCGCTTTGTTATGGGTGATTTTACGAAAGGTTAATGAGCCAGAAAGCGGCCATTTTCGGTATGGAAAGCGGCCATATGATTGGTTTGGTTTTTGAGGTGGTGGTGGGCGTTAACTATGTTTGCGAATCGAGGGGATCTGGAGAATTTGGGAGGGGAACCCGTACTGCCACCTTGGAACGCTAATTGCGGTCAGTCTGCATTAACTCCTTGGTGATCATTGAATTTGGCGTTAACGAATGGTTTCCAAATTGTTTTAATATTACAGGAGTTTCATATAGTGCAAAGTATCTATGTCAAAATATGTGTTGGCCTTGGCTTAGCCCTGCTTATCTTGTCGATCCTAACCGGAGCGTTCGCCTTGAACGACAACGGATTACCGATCCTTAACCCGTCAAAACTCTCACAGGGTGGCTGGTTATTATTGTTCTTGGGCGCGTTTATCTCCTTTTTACTACTCCAACGGAAAAACGCTAAGCGTGCGCGACACTCTCGCAGGCGCTCCTTTGGGCGCCTGCGACCTTACTCGAAGGATGCTTCGCTTGGCTAAATAAAGCCGAAAGGGTCTTAAATGCCCGTTTGTGAGCATTGCTATGGCACAGGACTTATAGTTCTATTCGATTGACCGCCGCGAAGACTGGCTTTGTCCTTTAACTGCGCCACACTATATCTGCACCTAACCCAAACCATACGTCACCTCCACCGCACCTCTTTACCCGGAATCAAGGGCGGAGCCCGCCGGGCCGCGCCTGACCTCCCGCTGGGAGGGCGCGATTGAGGCGGTGCCAGTTGAAATTCTGGGGGAGGGGCTGGGGGATTAAGTGTGCAGAATGACTGTTGGCGCGTCCTCCCGAGGTCCGGCGCGGCCCTTTGTTGCGCGGGGGTTATAGCCTAGGCCGCCCCGGGCTTGATCTGGGGCCTCGTGGGTTGCGCAACAGGTGAGGCCCCGGATCA